>NZ_JWMA01000166.1 GCF_000812465.1 Cupriavidus sp. IDO
GTTACCACGCGGCAGGCATCGTAGCTATGCCCTGAAGCCCATACCCGTACAAAAACCGTCGAACACTACGATAAGACTGGCCGTCCGCCGAGGACAGTAAAGCGCTTTTTGCCTCCTTTTTGGCGCCGTCAAAAAGGAGGTCGCCGGCTACGCCGGCGAAACAGCAGAGCATCCAACAATCCAGACCGCCAATCCAGCGAAGACCTACACACAACCCATCAATCCGCTTCAATCTTAGCCTTCTTCACCACCCCACCCCACAGCGTCAGCTCGCGCTGGATACGATCAGCCAGCGGCTTCGGCCCGGTAATATTGAGGTCATAGCCACCCTGCGCCATGCGCTGCTTGAAAGCCGGATCGTCGCCAATGGTCTTTTGCGCCTTGACAAGCCTGTCCACCACATCAGCCGGCAGCTTCTGCGGACCGATCAGCGCATACCAGCCGGTCAGGTCATAGTCCTTCAGCCCCGATTCGATCATGGTCGGCACCGTCGGCAACGCGGGATTGCGCGTCTTCGAAGTAACCGCCAGCGCGCGTACCTTGCCGCCATTGATATGGCCGATGGCCGTGCCGGTGATGTCGAACATGAAGGTGACCTTGCCGCTGATCACGTCGGCCATTGCCGGCGAATTGCCCTTGTAAGGCACATGCAGCATCTTCACGTTGCTCATCTGCGCCAGCAGTTCGGCCGACAGATGGTTGGAAGCGCCCACCCCGGCGGAGCCGAAGCTCACGCCCTCGGGATGCTTGCGGGCGTAGTCGACCAGCTCGCCCACGTTCTTTGCCGGGAAGTCCTTGTTTACCAGCAGCACGTTGGTGTAGTCGGTGATCAGCCCGATATACGTGTAGTCCTTGAGCGGGTTGAAGTTGACCGAGCGCTGGATCAGCGGCGTCATCGTCATGGTCGGGCTGGCAACGAAGTACAGCGTGTAGCCGTCCGGCGCGGCCTTGGCGGTCAGGTCGGCGGCGATCGCGCCGCTGGCGCCGGCGCGGTTGTCGACCACCACCGGCTGGTGCAGCACGCGGCCGAGCTGGTCGGCGTAGATGCGCGCGGCCGTATCGACCGGACCGCCTGGCGCATAGCCAACGATCAGCTTGACCGGACGCGACGGATAGGCGTCCGCGGCCCAGGCGGCGCCGTGCACCAGTGCTGCCATCAGGGCAGCGGCTTTGATCCAACTCTTCATGTGTCTCCCCCTTGCTTGATTTCTATCCCCGCGGAAGTTCCTTGCATCCGCCAGGGTGTCACCCCGACCCCGTCAGGTAATCAGTCCAGCATCGCGCGCAGCGGCTGCTTGAGCAGCTTGCCGCTGGCGGTGGTGGGAATCGCCTCGATCACGCGCACCTCGGCTGGTCGCTTGTAGGGCGCCAGGCTGTCACGCAGATAGGCATCGAGCGCGGCGCGGTCCGGTGCTTCGCCGTTCTGCATTTCGATAAAGGCCACGACTTCTTCATTGCCGTCGCTGGTGCTGCGTCCGACCACCGCAGACTGGCGCACGCCCGGGAAGGCGTTGATGACCGATTCCACTTCGATCGGGTACACGTTGAAGCCCGAGCGGATGATCAGGTCCTTCGAGCGGCCCGAGATGAACAGCGCGCCGTCGGCATCCAGGTAGCCAAGATCGCCGGTATTGAGCCAGCCGCCCGGCAGCAGCGCTTCGGCGGTCTGCTCCGGATTGCAGTAGTAGCCGAGCATCACGCCCGGGCCGCGCACGCGGATCTGGCCGCGCTCGCCCGCCGGCAGCGGGTTGCCTTCGCCATCGGTGATGTTGATCTCGACGCCCTCGACGATATAGCCGGCCGAGCAATCGGCGCGCGGCGCGTCCATGCGCGTGATGAAGAGCGAGCCGGCGTACTCGGTGATGCCGTAGCCGTGGTGCAGCGGCAGGCCGAAGTACGCCTCGACATCGCTCTTGAGCGTGGGATCGAGCGGCGCGCCGCCGGTGTACAGGTAGCGCAGCCGCGGAAAGGCCGCGCGGCCGCCCGCGCCGGCTTTGGCCGCCAGCGCCATGATGCGCGTGAACATGGTCGGCACGCCCTGCAGGATGGTCACGCCAGGCGTTGCCAGCGCTTCGAACACTTCCGCGCCGTCGAAGCGCGGCCGCAGGAACAGGCTGGCGCCCGCGTACAGCGTGGCCATCAGCACGGTGGCGATGCCGAAGATATGCGACATCGGCAGCGCGCCGTAAGCGATATCGGCCTGGCCCATGTCGCGCGAGGTGGCGGAGATGCGGGCGAAGTGTGTCAGGCCCGCGTGCGGCACCATCACGCCCTTTGGCGCGCCGGTGGTGCCGGAGGTATAGATCAGCGTGGCGACGGTGCGTGCCTGACCGGCGGGCACGCGCTCCGGCGTGGCAGTGGCGCGCGCCACGGTGATGCCAGCCGAGTACACCGGGCAGCCGGTGGGCTGCGCGCCCAGGCGTTCGCCATGCGCGGCGGCGACGTCGGAAACGTTGCCGGTGAAGAGCACCACGACCGGCTGCGCGTGGTCGCGGATATTGTCGATCTCGCGCGCCGACAGGCGCGCGTTGACCTGGATCGGCCAGGCATGCAGCAGGCTGCATGCAAACAGCGTCACCACCATCTCGCTGCAGTTCTCGCCGACCACCATCACGCGGTCGCCCTCGCCTGCCCCCTGCGCGGTCAGCCAGTCACGGGCGGCCTCGATGCGCCGCCACAACCCGCCGTAGGCGATCACGGCGCCGTCTTCATACAGGCAAGGAGCTTCGGGCGTCTGCGTGGCCCAGTGGCGGGGGATTTTGTGAATGAAATGGGGGCGGGAGG
>NZ_JWMA01000021.1 GCF_000812465.1 Cupriavidus sp. IDO
CTCCTTGGATAACTCGTACTAGAACCTGTACAAGTATAGCAAATCTGCGCGCAGGAGGGTGGTTTGCGGACGCCCGTGAGTGTGCAGCCGCAGCTGGCCAGCAGTTCGTCTTAGCGCACGGCGTAGCGTAATGCGCCGGCTTCGCCGCAAGATGTGCAGACGGGCGTCAAGCGGGCATGATGATAATCATGGAGCACATCTATGTTACATAGCCGCGCCCCTTCGGCGAGCGTCCGCTCTCCCGAGATCCCGGAGCTCAGTCCGACCCGCGCGGTCGGCATTGACGGCGGCTACCTTCGGCGGGCCGGCCACCGGCGCCGCCAAGACGGTTGGTTTGAAGTGATCGTCGGGAAGTCCCTGCGGGATCAGGATGCCGGCCATAGTTTTGCCTACGTGCACAAGCTGGAGCGCCGACCCAATTTACGGAGGGGGCCCGGTCGATGACGTTGCCGTTGCCTCGCGCGCCCGCGACGCGGGGCTTGCAGTGCTGCCACTTTTGATCTGGTACGCGAACGGCCGCATGCGGCACACGCCACGCGGCCTGGTAATCGGCTTCGCGAACATCACGGATGCGGGGGAAGCGTCTCGCCTGGCGCAAACGTTGTACGCGTGCCTCGACGGTTGACGGGCGTGGCCATATGACCCGAAACCCTGGCCCGGCGACGTCGGCCTCCCGATTTTTGTTCGCTTTACATGAGAAGTTGCGAATCTTTGTCCGCCCACAGCCTCTCCGGTGCCGGGCTGAAGAAACGCACTGACACTGCGCTGCCGGGCTTCGGCGCGAACTGCGCGTCGCTGAACACGTGCGCCATGCCGGTGGCGCTCGCCAGATGCACTAGCGCCCGGCGCCAGCGCTGCGTGCCAATCTGGGCGCGGACTGCGCCGGCATATTGCCCCACAGGCGGCAGGCAGATGCCTTCCGGAAGACGAATCTCCGCTGCGCCGCCGGCGCTGGTGCGCGCGGGCGTCCTGCCCACCACCATGGCGCGGATCTCGTGCGGACGCGTCAGCAGTGCCGCGGCCGCGCGCACGTCGCCACTCTGGATCAGGCGGCGGGCCTCAGTGGATGAACAACGGACGCCGGTCCCGGCGACATCGGTGGCCCGCAGCCGCACCGCCTCGACGGCATAGCCGTGCTCCTTGCCAAGCTGGCCAAGGTAGTCGACGTCGCCCTGGCGTCCCCGTCCGCAGCGGAAATTCGCGCCAACCACCAGCCGACGCATGCCCAGGCGCGCCAGCAGCAATCCACGAACAAAGTCATCCGCACTGGCTTCGCTGAGGGCGCGATCGAATGGCAGCACCAGGCAGTGGTCGACGGTGCCGCTGTCGGCCAGCAGCGCGATACGGTCATCAACGGTGGAGATCATGCGGGGCGCACGTTGCGGCTGCAGGAACGCACGCGGATGGGGGTCGAAAGTCAGCAGTACGGTCGGCAGCCCGAGCAAACGCCCGGTGGCGCGTAACGCGGCCAGGACGGCGCGGTGCCCGCGGTGCACGCCGTCGAAGATGCCGATCGAAACGACGGATGCTGCCAGACTCGGCGGGTCGGCTTGTCTTGTCACCTGCATGATGGTCTCCTCCTCTTGTCATGAACCGCATGCTAGGAGGCAATGGCGCAGGACGCCAATCCCTTGCCTTCATGGCGACTATAACCAGCGCTCATCCCTCGATGTCCGCCCCCGAGGCCGCGCCCGCCGCGGCCTCGTGGCGTGCAAACAGTTTGTGCACCAGCGCGCGGATCCACTGGTTGCCGGGCTCGCGGTGCACGCGGTCATGCCAGTGCTGGGCGATGTCCATGCCGGGCAGCGCCAGCGGGGGCGCCACCACCGCCAGATCCAGGTCCTCGCACAGCGCGCGCGCCAGCGTCAGCGGCAGGATCGCCACGGCGTCAGAATGCCGGGCGATCAGGGCCGCGGTGGCAAAGCTCGGTACGCGGCAGACGATGTTGGTGTGCGGGACGGCGGCTTCGATGGCGCGCTCGACGCTGAGATGTTCGTGGCCCGTACCGACCGCGGAGACCAGCACATGTTTCTCGGCGACGAAGGCACCTGGCTCGACGAGCTGTGCCAGCCGCGGATGGTCCCTGCGCACGACGGCGCCGTAGGTTTCGTGCCATAGCAGTTGGCGGCGGATGCTCTGCGTCAGGCTGGGGAATGAGCCGATCGCTAGGTCAACAAGACCATTCTCCAGCCAGAGATCGAGATGCGTGGCATCTGCGTTGACCGCCTGGACCAGGATGCCCGGCGCTTCCTCCGCCAGCCGGCTCAGCAGCAGCGGCAGCATCTGCGAGGCGCCGGCATCGAGCAGGAAGAAGCTGAAGCTGCGCTGGGTGGTGCGTGGATCAAAGCTGACATGGTCCGAGCGCAATGCACGCACGCTCTGGAGGATAGCCCGCACCGGCTCGCCCAGCTCCAGGGCCTTGGGTGTCGGCTCCATGCGCAAGCCCACCCGGACGAACAGCGGATCGCCGAAATAGTGGCGAAGCCGCGCCAGCGTCTTGCTCAGCGCCGGCTGGGTCAGGTTGAGCACGCGCGCTGCCTTGGTGAGGCTGCGCTCGCTTAGCAGCACCTCGAGCACCAGCAGGTGATTCAGGCTGAGTTCGTCTTCATAACGCTGGGGAATAGTGTCCATGATGCGAGGTGATTAGCAAACGGGCCGGCTCGGCTGTAGTCTAGTTTCACACAGCTGACACAGATCAGAAAGCAGCTTTCCAGAGACGAACCTCTCTCCACGCGCTATCGCAGCGCGAGGACAAAGGACCCCCAAGAGGAGGAGATCGCCATGTCGTCCGCAGTTTCCGTCGCAGCCATCGAGAGCCCCATTGCAGATGCCGCCATCGACGCCACCAGCTTTCGCGACGCTTTGTCGCGTGCCGTCACCGCCGTGACCGTCATCGCTACCGACGGCGCTGGCGGCCGCGCTGGCCTCACATGCTCGGCAGTCTGTTCCGTCAGTGACTCGCCGCCGACTGTGCTGTTCTGCATCAACCGCCGCAGCGCTGCAAACAGCGTGATCAAGTCCAACGGCGTGGTCAGCATCAACTGGCTGCACGCCAGCCAGGCTGCAGTGTCTCAGCTCTTCGCCGGAGCCGGTGCGGTGCCGATGGCGCAGCGCTTCGACGGTGACAGCTGGGATGTGTTTCCCACCGGCGCGCCATACAGCAAATCCGCCATGGTTGCCCTTGACTGCAAGGTAGTCGATCAGATCGAGATCGGCACCCACAGCGTGTTCGTCGCGCAGGTGTGCGGCAGCGCCGGCGCCGAAAGCGGCGACACGCCGCTGGTCTACTGCCGGCGCAGCTACGCCACCACGCAGCCAGTCGCGGCCTGACGCGCGTCCCGGCAGCACCCGAGTCCCACATCCGTGTCCGTATGCCCTTCTCCAGGGCAGGGACCGTCACACCCCCGAAAACCCACCAAGGAGACCTCGCGATGATTCGCACTGGCAAGCAGTACCTGGAATCGCTCAACGACGGCCGCAACATATGGGTCGGCAATGAGAAGATCGACAACGTCGCGACGCACCCCAAGACACGCGACTACGCGCAGCGCCACGCCGATTTCTACGACCTGCACCATCGTCCCGACCTGCAGGACGTGCTGACCTTCGTCGACACTGACGGCGAACGCCGCACCATGCAATGGTTCGGCCACTTCGACAAGGAGCAGCTGCGCCGCAAGCGCAAGTACCACGAGACCATCATGCGCGAGATGGCCGGCGCTTCGTTCCCGCGCACGCCGGACGTCAATAACTACGTACTGCAGACCTACATCGACGATCCGTCGCCGTGGGAAACGCAGACGATCGGCGCCGAGGGCAAGGTCAAGGCCAAGAATATCGTCGACTTCGTGAACTTCGCCAAGAAGCACGACCTGAACTGCGCGCCGCAATTCGTCGACCCACAGATGGACCGCTCGAGCCCGGATGCCCAGCAGCGCTCGCCCGGGCTGCGCGTCATCGAAAAGAACGACAAAGGCATCATCGTGTCAGGTGTCAAGGCGATCGGCACGGGTGTCGCCTTTGCGGACTGGATCCACATCGGCGTGTTCTTCCGTCCGGGGATTCCGGGCGACCAGATCATCTTTGCCGCCACGCCGGTCAACACCCCGGGCGTGACCATCGTCTGCCGTGAGAGCGTGGTCAAGGACGATCCCATCGAACACCCGCTGGCCTCGCAGGGCGACGAACTGGACGGCATGACGGTGTTCGAGAACGTCTTCATTCCATGGTCGCACGTGTTCCACCTGGGCAATCCCGAGCACGCCAAGCTCTACCCGCAGCGTGTGTTCGACTGGCTGCACTATCACGCCCTCATCCGCCAGTCGGTGCGCGCCGAACTGATGGCCGGCCTGGCGATACTGATCACCGAGCATATCGGCACCAACAAGATCCCCGCCGTGCAGACTCGCGTGGCAAAGCTGATCGGCTTCCACCAGGCCATGTTGGCGCATATCGTCGCCAGCGAAGAGCTGGGCTTCCATACGCCGGGAGGCGCCTACAAGCCGAACATCCTGATTTACGACTTCGGCCGTGCGCTCTACCTTGAGAACTTCTCGGAAATGATCTATGAGCTGGTCGACCTCTCCGGGCGCAGCGCGCTGATCTTCGCCAGCGAGGACCAGTGGAACGACAAGGCCCTCAACGGCTGGTTCGAGCGCATGAATAACGGCCCGGTCGGCAAGGCGCACGATCGCGTGAAGATCGGCCGGGTAATCCGCGATCTGTTCCTGACCGACTGGGGCAACCGTCTGTTCGTCTTCGAGAACTTCAACGGCACCCCGCTGCAGGCCATCCGCATGCTGACCATGCAGCGCGCCGAGTTCTCGGGCGCGGGCCCCTACGGCACCCTGGCCCGCAAGGTCTGCGGCATCGAGCTCGGCGATGGCCACGAGAGCGAATACAAGGCCACCGCCGGCTACGCCCAGGCGCTCGATTCGGCGCGCCACCAGGAAAAACTCGCCCTGAGCGGCACGATGACTGTGTGATCGCCTGAACTTCCGGCTAGCCCCAGCCGGCCGGAACAACTGAACCATCGAAGGAGTGCAAGATGCAAACTAATGAACTGCTCGACAAGATCTTCCGCGGCGCGCGCAGCCAGAACGGCTGGCTGCCCACGCCGGTGCCCGACAGCAAGCTGCGGGAACTGTATGACCTGATGAAGTTCGGCCCGACCTCGGTCAACTGTTCGCCGGCCCGGCTGGTGTTCGTGCGCACCGAGGAGGGCAGGGCCAGACTGCGTCCGGCACTGGCGCCTGGCAACGTCGACAAGACCATGGCCGCACCGGTGGTCGCTATCGTCGGCTACGACACCCGATTCTACGAGCATCTGCCGGAGCTGTTTCCGCACAACCCGTCGGTCAAGGCGTGGTTCGAGGGCGACGAAAAGGTGGATTTCGCCAACACCACTGCGTTTCGCAATGGCACGCTGCAAGGCGGCTATCTCATTGCCGCGGCGCGCGCGGTGGGTCTGGACTGCGGCCCCATGTCCGGTTTCAACAACCAGGCCGTTGACCAGGCTTTCTTCACCGGCACCAGCATCCGCTCGAACTTTATCTGCGGCCTTGGCCATGGCGACCCCGAAAAAGTGTTCGCCCGCAGTCCACGCCTGTCGTTCGACCAGGCCTGCAAACTCGCCTAGCGGCCAGGAGTCTAGCCATGCAAGAGTACGACCAGCATAACCTGACCCAGGCCGTCATTGCGCGCCTGGCTGATACGCCCAATGTACGCACCAGGGAGATCATGACCAGCCTGGTGCGACACCTGCACGACTTCGCACGCGAGGTAAAGCTGACAGAGGACGAATGGAAGCAGGGTATCGAGTACCTGACCGCCACCGGGAAGATGTGCGACGACAAGCGCCAGGAGTTCATCCTGCTCAGCGATGTGATGGGCCTGTCGATGCTGACGGTGGCGATGAACCACGAAAAGCCGGAAGGCTGTACCGAGTCCACTGTGTTCGGGCCCTTCCACGTCGAGGGCGCGCCGCACTATGAGCACGGAGCGGATCTGGCAAACGGAGCCAGGGGCGAGCCTTGCATGGTCCATGGACGGATTGCAGGCGTGGACGGGCGGCCGGTTGCCGATGCCGTCGTGGAAACCTGGCAGGCGGATGCGGACGGCCACTATGACGTGCAGTACGAAGGACTTGAAGTGGCGCAGGGCCGCGGCGTGCTGAAGTCGGGCGATGATGGCCGCTTTCACTTCCGCACCGTCGTGGCGCAGGCCTATCCGATTCCTGACGACGGCCCCGTCGGCGAGCTGCTTCGCGCCACAGGCCGCCATCCATGGCGGCCCGCGCACCTGCACTTCATGATCAAGGCGCCGGGCTACGAGACGCTCGTGACACACGTCTTCAGGCGCGGCGACAGGTATCTCGACTCCGACGCCGTGTTCGGCGTGCGCAAGTCCCTGATCGGCGACTGGGTGCGCCAACCCGATGACACCTACCGGCTCGACTTCGACTTCGTGCTGAATCCGGTCAACTAGCACCGGAATCCGGCCCGCCGCCCTCACGGGTGGCGCGGCTGCAGCCACGCACCGCGCCAGCCGGCCCGGTGTTTCACGCGGTCTTTCGGAGTAGCAAATGGGATCGATAGATGGCGCCAAGGTCCGGCGGGCACGCGCATCGCTGCCAGTCCGGTTCGGGCGGCTCGCGCTCGTCGCCGCATGCGCGGCGGGCAACGTACCGGCGCGCGCCACCGAGGGCGGCGGCAACTCCTACCCCATCGGGGTCGACAACCTGTATTCCGGCCTGATGCTGCCCGAGGGCGCCAACTGGCTGCTGTTCTACCAGCACTACGATGCGGGCAGCTCCAAGGACAATACCGGCCACGACAACCCCAAGCTGGCCAGTTTCCACCTGCGCCTTGATGCGCTGGCGCCGCGGCTGTCGTATGTCTGGCCCGGCGTCAGGGTGTTCGGAGCCAACCTGGAAACGCGCGTGGTGGTGCCCATTGTCTCGGCGAATCTCGACATGTCGGTTGCCAGGCCAGCACCTTTGCCGCCGCTCGACAAAGGCGGCAACAAGACCGGCTTGGCCGATATGACCCTGGCGCCGGTGTTCCTCGGCTGGCACAGCGGCGCATTTCACCAGATGGCGGGCGTCGAATTCCACCTCAAGACCGGCGCCTACGATGCCCATGACCCGGTCAATATCGGTCGCAACTACTACCAGATTGCGCCGAGCTACGCCTTCACCTGGTTCCCGACGCGCGATGTCGACATCAGCGCCAAGTTCCGGTACGGCTTCAACACGCAGCTTCAACACGCGCAACGATGCCACCAGCTATCAGTCGGGTGACGAAGCCACCATCGAATTCAGTGCCGGCTACCACGTCACGCCGAGGCTGACGCTTGGCCTGAACGGCTATTACTACGTCCAGACCACTGACGACACACAGAACGGCGTGCGCGTCAACGGCAACGGCAACCGTGGCCGCGTCACGGCGCTTGGGCCCGATATCTGCTTCCAGCTCACCGACAAGGTGAGCTTCGCGCTCAAGGGTCAGTTCGAGTTCGGCGCGCGCAATCGCCCGGAAGGCAACCGGATCTGGGCCATGGCCCGCATATCGCTCTGACTGGCGATTCATTCCGACAACATTGGAGACCATACGATGAACGCATTCCAGTACTCCACCCGGGCCCAGCGCATCGTCTTCGGCGCCGGCACAATCCGGCAGGTCGGCAAGGAAATCGATACGCTGGGTGTGTCCGGCGTCCTGGTGCTCTGTACACCCGAGCAGCGCCCGCTGGCCAAGCACGTGGTGGACCTGCTCGGCGCTCGCGCAATTGGTATCTTCGACCGTGCCGTGATGCACGTGCCGGTCGAGACCGCGCGCGCGGCCTGTACGATGGCATTCGAGCTGGGCGCCGACAGCGTGGTGGCGATCGGGGGCGGCTCGACCACGGGGCTCGCCAAGGCCATCGCCCTCGAGATGAGCCTGCCGGTGCTGGCGATTCCTACCACCTATGCCGGCTCGGAGATGACAGCGATCTACGGCCTCACCGATGCGGGCCTGAAGCGCACAGGCACTGACGTGAAAGTGCTGCCGCGCACCGTCATCTACGACCCTGAACTCACTTACTCGCTGCCGGTCGCGGTCAGCGTCACCAGTGGCATCAACGCGCTGGCGCACGCCGCCGAGGGCTTGTACGCGCATGACCACAGCCCGATTTCGGACCTGATGGCGAAGGAAGGGATACGGACCATCGCGGCGGCTCTGCCGGCGCTCGTCACCGAACGGGACACGGCCGGGTCGCACGAGGCGCGTGCGCAAGCGCTGTACGGAGCGTGGTTGTGTGGCGCCGTGCTCGGCAGCGTGGGTGTGGCGTTGCATCACAAGCTCTGCCACACGCTCGGCGGCAGCTTCAACCTGCCGCATGCCGAAACGCACACCATCATCCTGCCGCACGCGCTTGCCTACAACGCGAAGGCGGCGCCGGGCGCCATGGCCGTCATCGCGCAGGCGCTGGGCGCAGCCAATGCGGCACAAGGTGCTTTCGATCTGGCACGTACGACTGGTGCCCCGCTTGGCTTGCATCAAATCGGCATGCGGGAGGATGAACTCGACAAGGCGTGCGAGATCGCCTTGCGGAACCAGTACCCGAATCCGCGCCCACTCGAAGCCGGGGCGATCCGCGAACTATTGCAGAACGCCTGGGAGGGTCGCCGACCGGTCTGACGTGGGCGGCATTCGGAATTCTGGCTTACCGGTCGGCGGCGCGCAGACGTGATGGCGGATTTGCCTTGTTATGGGCAATTATGGTGATGACAAGCGAGAAGGTAAAAGATGTGGAAAATCCCAAAGGAATACAACCATTTGACGTTCGCAGCGATACAGGCTGGCGTAACGTGTGCGGTGGCATCAGCAATCGCAAGCGTGCAGTTTGTTGCGGAGGGAACGTTTGTTTCTCACTGGCTGCGCGCATATCTTTTTTCCTGGGTTGCAATGTTGCCCGTCGTCATCGCCGTGGCGCCGTTCATTCGCTGGCTCGCAAACCGAATCACGGGTTGAACGCCAGCCGTGCCCTTCGCCGAGGGTAAAAGGGCGCCAAAACTCGAGATGAACCATTGCGATGCAATAGACAAATAGGTTTGGCACCGATGATCAAACATATTGTGATGTGGAAGGTGAGAGGTTCGAGTCCGGAAGAAAAGAGTGAGAGTGTGTGTCGCGTACATGCAGCGTTCGACGGACTGATTGGCGTTATCCCGGGTCTTGTGACTCTTGAGGTTGGCGCCGACGTCAGTCGCATCGACTATGCGTGCGATGTGGTGCTCTACACGGAGTTCGAATCCAGAGACGCACTAGACTCTTACTCAACCCATCCTGCTCACCTCAGGATTAAGCGTGAGTTGGCCGCCGTCAGGATCGCCCGTCACCAGGTTGACTATGTCATTGACTAGGTCACGTTCATCAGAAAAATCGGTGGTGATAGGCTGGTTTTCCGCACGCTTGGAGGAAGGCCTTGCAGTACGGGGCCGGCCCTCGCTGAGCGCCAGAGTGCCTTTGTTTGGGGGGCATTGCGTCAGTCGGCCCGCGGTTGCCGTACTGCGAAATCGGTGACGAACGCTACTGCCATGGCCACGGCGCCGCACGTGAAGATCAGCCTGTAGTTCTCATGGGATTGCGCAAACAGGTACGCATAGCCGTAGCCGCCCGGCGCTTGGCTGCAGACCATTGCCAGCCGCCGAACCGATCCCACCGACTCGGTCGTGGTCAGCATCACGCAGATCCACGGCGGCGATACCTGGAACGTGCTGCCTGAGTCGGTGGTGCTGCGCAGCACTTGGTGCGCGACCGCACGCAGACTGAGATGAGGCAGATCTGCGAGCGCGTGGGCGCAACCCACGGCGCACGGATCGCGATCGACTACCGCCCCGGCTACCCAAGCGTGGTCAATACCCCCGCCGAGACCGACGCCGCCATCGCCGCCGCCGCGCAACTGGTGGGCGCCGACAACGTGAAGACCGATATCGAGCCGGCCATGGGCCCGGAAGACTTCGCCTTCATGCTGGCGCTGGCGACAGCGCGGAAGACCCGCCGCTGCGCAATCCCTACTACGACTTCAACGACAAGATCCTGCCACTGGGCGCGGCGTACTGGGTCGCTGGTCGCGCAGCAATTGCCGGCCAAATGATCCGCGCCCGTCAGGGCATGCGGGCCGCTTGCGCGAACACATTCAGGAACCCCTGTGCGGGCTGCGCGCCGGTGTGCGCTTTGACGGCCGCAGCCAGCACCGGTGCGGGCAGCCACGGATAGGGCAGCGCCGTCTGCAGGGCCGCCAGCGTGACCGCGCCGGGATCGGCGATCGTGTCCATGCGTTCGATATGGATATGCAGGCTGGCGATACGGTACGTGCCGTCATCGCCCGCGTCAAAGCCCCAGCGGTAATAGCCCTTGCCGACGCGCAAGGCGTTGGACGCCGTTTCCCGCATTACCACCAGCCAGGGGATCGTCATGGCGTTGCCGTCCAGCGCGGCAGCGGCGTCGCCGATGTAGTAGGTTCGGCAGCGGTCGAACGTCTTCGCAAACTCGCTGACCAGCGTGGAGGCAATGGCATCCGCGCCTTCGGCCTTTTGCGGAAAGCTGATGGTGTCGGTATCGATCGAAAAGGTCAGCGACGCATCCAGGGCAAAGGCTTCATGGATCAGCGCCGGACGGTTGTTGTCCTTGGCCTCGACGTATTGGGCCAGCCGTGCTTTGGCGGTGGCAAGCGGGATCGTGTTCATGCTGGACTCAAGAGTATGGATTAAGGGAGGGGCGGGGTGTTGCAGGGAGTTTGATAGAATTTGGCACAAAGCTTGCATCAAAAGCTAAGTGGACATTCCGCCGATGGCAACGACTCCTGCAAACAAGAACCTGACCGTTACGCACCCGGCCTGCCTGGTCGACGGCTCGGACCGTGAGTTCCGGCACCTGGTGAATGGCCTGCTGCCGTTTGCCGCGCGCCTGCTGTCCGTGCGCGACGGCTTTGGTAGCCTGATCGGCCTGACCGGGGTCCAGTACTCGCTGATCCGCTCGATCCTGCACCTGTCGCAGCAAGGCGAGGTAACGGTCAACCAGCTCGCGGACCACCTGCACCTGAGCGGCCCCTTCATCACCATCGAGACCGGCAAGCTCAAAAAGCTGGGACTGATCGACAAGAAGGCCCATCCCGACGACAAGCGCAAGATGCGGCTCACCATTACTGCCGCCGGGACCCGCCTGCTCAATGAGCTGCTGCCAGTGCAGCAGCAGATCAACGACGTGCTGTTCGACGGCGTGTCCCGTACCGAATTCAAGGTGCTGTGCTCGGTGGTGGACCGGCTGGTCGCCAACGGCGACCGCGCTGCGCTGGATCTCGAACACCTGCAGGCGCGCCGGCAGAAGGGCTAGTGCGCGCGGCCGGCGTGCGCCGGCATCAGTGCGCGGCCCACTGCACCGTGCCGACATCGATGCCCTCCTGGTGCATCTCCCATAGCGGGCTCAGCTCGCGCAGGCGGATCACCGTGTCGCTGACCTGGCGGATGACCTCGTCCACCTCCGCCTCGGTGGTGTAGCGCCCCAGCGTGAAGCGGATCGAGCTATGCGCCAGCTCGTCGCTGCGGCCCAGCGCCCGCAGCACAAACGAGGGCTCCAGCGAGGCCGAGGTGCAGGCCGAGCCCGACGACACCGCCACATCCTTGATGCCCATGATCAGCGACTCGCCTTCGACATAGTTGAAGCTGATGTTCAGGTTGTGCGGAATACGGTGGGCCACGCTGCCGTTGACGTACACCTCGTCAAGTCCCGAGAGCCCCGCCAACAGGCGGTCGCGCAACGCGCCCACGCGGCGCGCCTCTTCCGCAAGTTCCAGCCTTGCCAGCCTGAAGGCTTCGCCCATGCCCACGATCTGGTGCGTCGGCAGGGTGCCCGAGCGCATGCCGCGCTCATGCCCGCCGCCATGGATCTGCGCCTCGATGCGGATGCGCGGCTTGCGCCGCACGTAGAGCGCGCCGATGCCCTTCGGGCCATAGGCCTTGTGCGCCGTCACGGTGAGCAGGTCGATCTTGAGGGCTTGCAGGTCGATGGCGATCCTGCCGGCGGCCTGCACCGCATCGCAATGGAACACCACCCCCGCCGCGCGGCAGAGCTCGCCGATCTGCGCGACCGGCTGGATCACGCCGATCTCGTTATTTACCATCATCACCGACACCAGGATGGTGTCTGGCCGCATGGCTGCGCGTAGCGCGTCAAGGTCGACCAGGCCATCGGTGCCAACGTCGAGATAGGTCACCTTGAAGCCCTGCCGCTCCAGTTCGCGGCAGGTGTCGAGCACGGCCTTGTGCTCGGTCTTGACGGTGATGATGTGGTTGCCCTTGCCGCGATAGAAATGCGCCGCGCCCTTGATCGCCAGGTTGTTGCCTTCGGTGGCGCCAGAGGTCCAGATGATCTCGCGCGGGTCCGCATTCAGCAACGCCGCCACATGCGTGCGCGCAGCCTCGACCGCGTCTTCCGCCTGCCAGCCGTAGTAGTGGCTGCGCGATGCGGGATTGCCGAATTGCTGGTGCAGGTAGGGAACCATTTTCTCGACGACCTGGGTGTCGACCGGTGTCGTCGCGCTGTAGTCCATGTAGATCGGAAGGGTCTTCGGCTCGGATTGCATAGCGCTCATTCCTGGAAGCGGATGTGGGGACGACCGTGGGCAAAGCGTACCCGCTGGTCAAGGAAAGTGGAGCGGAGTCTAGCACCGGGCGGCGGCGGCTCGCGGCGGTGCCATGCTGCCGGTAGGGTTGCTTGATGCGCGGACAGCTGCAATTCCGGCCGCCAGGCGCTACCTGCCCACTAGCGTGAAACCCTTGTCCCACAAGGGTTTCACGCCTTTCTCGAGCTGTCGCCGCTCCGCTTCAGTTTCACCCTCTAGGGTTTCCACCAACTTGAATGGCGTTGTTTTCTAGCATTCAATAAAACCTAAGTTACAAAGGTAAATAAACAATGTAACCGGTTTGGTGAGAACACTTGCGTAGGAGTCGTGATGGCTGAGTCCTCTGTCGGTCAGGGCGTCAAGGTGGACGCCGAAGCGCAACGCCGCTTCAGGAATGCGTTGGCGATGTTTGCAACAGGCGTCGCCGTGATTACCGCGCCGCGCGAAGAAGGGGTGCCGGTCGGCATCACGGTGGCGTCCTTCAACTCGGTATCGCTGGACCCGCCGCTGGTGCTGTTCTCGGTGGACCGCCGCTGCCTGAGCCTGGGCGACCTGCGCACCGCGCGGTGCTATGCGGTCAATGTGCTGGCCGAAGCGCAGCAGGATATCTCGAACCGCTTCGCCAGGGCGAACTCCGGCAAGTGGGAAGGCATCGACTTCGGTGACGGCGAAGGGGACAGCCATGTGCTGCTGCCGGACGCGCTCGCCACCTTCGAGTGCGAACCCTATGCCCAGCATGACGGCGGCGATCACGTGATCTTTATTGGGCGGGTGGTCCGCCACCAGGCCCGCCAGGACGGCCGGCCGCTCATCTTCTTTGGCGGCAATTACCGGGCATTGGAAGACAGCCCGACCGCCGCTTGAATCCACAAGAACGGACAGTCATCACAGGAGAACGACATGATCAAGACCGGTAACCAGCACATCGCGATGCTGCGCGATGGCCGCGAGGTGTACCTGGACGGCAAGCGGGTGACGGACGTCACCAGCCACCCGGCCTTCCGCAACTCGATTCGTAGCTACGCCAATCTTTATGACTTCCAGGCGCAGCCCGGCAATGTCGACAAGATGACCTTCCAGCCGGCGGGTACCGACCGGCGCGTCAGCCGGATCTGGGAGCTGCCGACCAGCTACAACGAACTGGTCGAGCGCCGCCAGATGCTGGAAGCCTGGACCGAGCTGCACTACGGCTTCATGGGCCGATCGCCCGACCACGTGGCCTCTTGCATCTCGGGCATGTACATGGGCATCGATGTCTTTGAGCAGGCCGATCCGGCACGCGCCGGCGCGCTGCGCGACTACTACCGCTATGCCCGCGACAACGACCTGTTCCTCACCTATGTGATCGTCAACCCGCAGGCCAACCAGTCCAAGTCCGCGCACGAGCAGGAAGACAAGTACCTGGCGGTGGGCATCGTCGACCAGGACGCGGAAGGCATCACCGTGCGTGGCGCCAAGATGCTGGCCACCAGCGGCATCATGGCCAACGAAGTCTTCTGCAGCTGCATCCAGCCGCTGCGCGAGGGCGACGAGATGTATGCGCTGTCCTTCGCGGTGCCGATGAACACCAAGGGGCTGAAGGTGATGTCGCGCAAGTCGTACGAAGCCAATGCCACCTCGGTGTTCGACAACCCGCTGGCCAGCCGCTTTGACGAGAACGACGCGGTGCTCTATTTCGACGACGTCAAGGTGCCGTGGGAGCGCATCTTCGTCGCGGGCGACGTGGGCTTGTGCGCCAGGCAATTCCACGCCACGCCGGCGCACGTCTACCAGAACTACCAGTGCCAGGTGCGGCTGATGGTGAAGCTGCGCTTCCTGGTGGGCCTGGCGCACCGCATCACCGAGATCAACGGCACTAACAGCTTCCCGCAGGTCAGGGAAATGCTGGGCCAGCTGGCCGCCGAAGCGGGCATGGTCGAGGCCTGGGTCTACGGCATGGAAGCCAAGGGCCAGGTCGGCAAGCACGGCTACTTCGTGCCGGACCGCAGCATGCTGTACGGCTCGCAGGTGGTGACCCAGCAGCTTTACGGCAAGGTGCTGGCCACGCTGCGCGAGCTGGCCGGCGGCGGCATGATCATGCTGCCGTCGAGCATCGAGGATTTCGCCAATCCGTCGCTCGCCGGGATCATTGCCAAGACGCAGAAGTCGCCGGTGTGCTGCCCGGAAGAGCGTGTCAAGTTCTTCAAGCTCGCCTGGGACGCGGTCGGCTCCGAGTTTGCGTCGCGCCACAACCAGTACGAGATGTTCTACGCCGGCGCCACCTTCGTTACCAAGGGCCATGCCTATCGCACCTACGACTGGCAGAACGCATCCGGCCTGGTCGACAACATGCTCGGCAGCTATTCCCTCGAAAGCGAACTGGCCAAGCTGCCGCAGGCCGCCTGACTATCCGCACCTTTCCCAATTCCCGCCTCGAACACGGAGATCGACATGGCAATCACCAAACTTCACGACGAGTTCCACACCCTGGACCTGGAGTCCGGCTGGGAGGTCCCCCACGGCTATCCGTCGGGTATCCAGCAGAAGATCCTGTCCGGCTCGCTGGACGAGAACGGCCGCAGCGGCAGCCGTACGCGCCTGCTGCGCTTCCAGCCCGGCGTGTTCACCACCTCGCCCTTCGTGCATGAGTACTGGGAAGAGGTCTACCTGCTCAGCGGCGACCTGACCGTCGGCAACGACGCCAATGGCAAGGGCGGCGAGGCCTTCGTCCCCAACACCTACGCCTGCCGCCCGCCCGGCGCCTTCCATGGCCCCTTCAAGTCGAACGGCGGCTGCATGCTGCTGGAGATCCACTACTACGACCCGGCCTGATCATGGAAGCGACCATCGCAACCGTGCAGCGCCAGCTTGCCGCGGGCAGCGCCAACGCGCTGTCCCTGCTGGCGTCATGCGTCGAACGTATCTGCAATCCCGGCGGCGAGGGCGCGCGCGTATTCCCGCATGGCGTGAGCATGGCGGCGCGCAAGCAGGCCCAGGCCAGCGACATGCTGCGCGAGCAGGGCGTGGCCGGCCCGCTGGCCGGCGTGCCGGTGTCCGTCAAGGACCTGTTCGACGTGCAGGGCGACGTGACCCGCGCCGGCGCCCGCGTGCTGCCGGAGCGTGCGGCCAGTGCCGACGCGCCGGCCATCGCGCGCTTGCGTGCGGCGGGGGCGGTGTTTGTCGGGCGCACCAATATGACCGAGTTCGCTTACTCGGGCGTCGGCATTAATCCGCACTATGGCACGCCACGCAATCCCTACGACCGGCAGGCGGGCCGCATTCCCGGTGGCTCGTCGTCGGGGGCCGCGGTGTCGGTGACTGACGGCATGGCCCTGGCGGCGATCGGCTCGGACACCGGCGGTTCGTGCCGGATTCCGGCGGCGTTGTGCGGCATCGCTGGCTTCAAGCCCACGGCGCGCCGCGTGCCGCTGCAGGGCACGGTGCCGCTGTCGCCCAGCTATGACTCGGTGGGCTGCCTGGCTAACACCGTGGCGTGCTGCGCCGCCATTGATGCCGTGATGGCAGGTGAGGCGCCGCCCGCGGGACCGGCGCCGCTGGCCGGGCTGCGCCTGGCGGTGCCCACCGGCCTGGTGCTGGAAGGCATGTCGGACGAGGTGGCTGAGGTCTTCAGCCGCACGCTGCGCCGGCTGTCGGCGGCGGGTGCGCTGCTGCAGGACGTGAGTTTCGACAGCTGGGACCAGCTGGCCGGCATCGGCGCGAACGGCGGCCTGGTCGCCGCGGAAGCCAGTGCCTGGCACGGCAGCCTGCTGGCTGAACAGGCCGATCGCTATGACCCGCGCGTGCTGTCGCGCATTCGACTGGCTGACGGGCAGCGTGCCGCCGACTACCTGCGCATGCTGCAGCGCAGGGGCGAGTTGTGCCGGCAGGCCGATACCGAGCTGGCGGGATTCGATGCCGTGGTCCTGCCCACCGTGCCGGTCGTGGCGCCGCGCATCGTGGACCTGGACGGCGACGAAGCCTTCTTCAGCACCAACCGGCTGCTGCTGCGCAACCCGGCCATCGCCAACATGCTCGACCTGTGCGCGCTGTCGGTGCCGTGCCATCGCCTGGGCGACGCGCCGGTGGGACTGATGCTGTTCGGGCGCCACCTGTCCGACCGCAGGCTGCTGGCCATCGGCATGGGCATTGAGTCGGCATTGCGGCACGAACGGGGCTGAACCCCGGCAACAGTACAGAAGTACCCATAACTACAGTGGAGACAACAATGCCTGATATCCGTACCGGCGCCGCCTTACTGGCTTGCGCCACCCTGTTCGCGGCGACTGCTTCCGCAGCCGACCCGGCCCCCATCAGCGACGGCGTGGTCAAGATCGGTGTGCTGACCGACATGTCGTCGATCTTTTCCGACATCGGCGGCAAGGGCTCGGTGGTGGCCGCGCAGATGGCCGTGGACGATTTCGGCGGCAAGGTGCTGGGCGCCCCCATCCAGGTGGTCAGCGCCGACCACCAGAACAAGACCGACGTCGCCGCCACGCTGGCGCGCGGCTGGATCGACAACCAGAAGGTCGACGTGATCCAGGACGCGCTGCCGTCTTCGGTCGCGCTGGCCGTGTCCAACCTGGGCAAGCTCAAGCACAAGATCGTCATCGCCAGCGGTGCCGGCACCACGCGCCTGAGCAATGAAGACTGCTCGCCCTACACCATCCAGTACTCGTACGACACGTATGCCTTCGCGGCCAACACGGTCAAGGCGCTGGCCCGGCGCGGCGACAACAGCTGGTACTTCCTGACGGTGGACTACGCGCTGGGCGCGTCGCTGGAGAAGGACGGCACCGAGGCGCTGTCCAGTGTCGGAGGCACCCTGAAGGGCAAGGCCAGGCATCCGATCAACTCCGCTGACCTGTCGTCCTACCTGCTGCAGGGGCAGGCTTCGGGCGCGAAGGTGATCGGGCTGGCCAACGCAGGCGCCGACACGGTCAATGCGATCAAGACCGCCGCGGACTTCGGCATCAACACCGCGGGCAAGCAGAAGCTGGCCGGGCTGCACATGTTCATCAGCGACATCCACAGCCTGGGGCTGCAAGCCGCGCAGGGCATGACGCTGACGACATCGTTCTACTGGGACCGCGACGACGCCACGCGCGCTTGGTCGCAACGCTTCTTCGAGAAGACCGGGCGCATGCCGACCCTGGTGCATGCCGGCGTGTACTCGTCAACCACGCATTATCTGAAAGCGATCCAGGCCGCGCGCACCGACGACAGCGATGCCGTGCTGGTGCGCATGCGCGAGACCCCGGTCAACGACTTCTTCGCCAAAAACGGCACGATCCGCGCCGACGGCCTGATGGTGCACGACATGTACCTGGTCGAAGTGAAGCGGCCACAGGAGTCCAAGCGCCCCTGGGACTACTACAAGATCAAGACCGTGATCCCCGCGAGCGAAGCGTTCCGCCCGCTCAGCGCAAGCACTTGTCCGCTGGTCAGGAAGTAGGCCGATACCCCTCACCGAGGCCGGCATGCCAGCCGGCGCTCCACCTCATTGCAGAGAGCAAGCGATCATGAAGACCCTTACCTTTGATATCTACACCCGCCATGGCAAGTCGCAACGCACCGTTACCATCCACCAGCTCGTCGTGGCGGGCTGGACCGGCCGAGACGTCGAAGCCATGGAAGCCCACATCCGTGAACTGGAAGAACTGGGCGTGAAGCGCCCGCCCTATACGCCGGTGTTCTATCGCGTCGCTGCGCAACGCCTGGGGCCAGCCCCGGAAATCCAGGTCAGCGGCGAGGCCAGCAGCGGCGAAGCCGAGTTCCTTCTGGTCAGGGACGGCGATGAAATCCTGGTGGGCATTGCCTCGGACCATACCGACCGCGAAGCCGAGACCTACGGCATCACGGTGTCCAAGCAGATGTGCG
The DNA here is from genome assembly GCF_000812465.1 of Cupriavidus sp. IDO. Lineage (GTDB taxonomy): Bacteria > Pseudomonadota > Gammaproteobacteria > Burkholderiales > Burkholderiaceae > Cupriavidus. The sequence goes on from NZ_JWMA01000021.1 coordinate 18,523, forward strand.
AGAAGCCCTGTGCTTCGGCCCTGTGGCGCCTTTCTGAGGTGGAAGGCCACTGGGACCAGCTGGTGCTGCGCTCCTACGCCACCATCGACGGCGAACGCGTGCTGTATCAGCAGGGTCTGGTGACCGCCATGCGCTCCCCGGCGGACCTGCTTGAGCGCTTCAGCGGCCATGGCGGCCACTTTGGCGAAGGCTCCGCCATGCTGTGCGGCACGCTGCCCGCCATCGGCGGCATCCGCCCGGCCGAGCGCTTCGAGATCGAGCTGGAAGACCCGGTGCTGGGGCGCACGCTGCGCCACGCGTACGCGGTCGCGGCCCTGCCCGTCGCGGGCTGAGCATGCCGCGCTATCCCAACCGAAAAGGCAGCGCCACGGAGTCACGGCCATGCACCACGACCTGATACTAGAGACCCGCAACCTCGGCAAGGCCTTCCGTGGCTTTACCGCGGTGAGCGACGTCAACCTGCGGGTGCGCCGCGGGTCGATCCATGCCTTGATCGGCCCCAACGGCGCCGGCAAGACGACTTGCTTCAACCTGCTCACCAAGTTCCTGGGGCCGACCACTGGCACCATCCTTTTCAACGGCATCGACATCACCCGCGAGAAGCCCGCGCAGGTCGCGCGGCGCGGCGTGATCCGCTCGTTCCAGATCTCGGCGGTGTTCCCGCACATGACGGTGATGGAGAACGTGCGCATCGGGCTGCAGCGGCAACTGGGCACGACGTACCAGTTCTGGCGCAACGAGCGCTCGCTCGAGGTGATCAACGATCGCGCCATGGTACTGCTCGAACAGGTCGGCTTGACCGAGTTCGCGCACACGCTGACGGTGAACCTGCCGTACGGCCGCAAGCGCGCGCTGGAGATCGCCACTACGCTGGCGATGGAGCCCGAGCTGATGCTGCTCGACGAACCCACCCAGGGCATGGGCCACGAGGACGTGGACCGCGTCACGCAACTAATCAAGAAGGTCTCGGCGGGCCGCACCATCCTGATGGTGGAACACAACATGAGCGTGGTGTCGTCGATTGCGGACAAGATCACCGTGCTGCAGCGTGGCGCGATCCTGGCCGAAGGCCCGTATGCGGAAGTGTCGAAGGACCCGCGCGTGATGGAGGCCTACATGGGCACCGCCGATGCCGAGCTGCAAGGCGCGCACTGAACCGGGAGACCAAAGATATGACGACATCCGATACTCCCGCCCTGGAAATCAAGGACCTGCACGCCTGGTACGGCGAATCGCACATCCTGCACGGCGTGGACCTGACCGTGAACTGCGGCGAAGTGGTCACGCTGCTGGGCCGCAACGGCGCCGGCCGCACCACCACACTGCGCGCGATCATGGGCATGACTGCGGCGCGCAAGGGCTCGATCAAGGTCAAAGGCCAGGAGACCATCAGCCTGCCGACGCACAAGATTGCGCACCACGGCATCGGCTATTGCCCCGAAGAGCGGGCGATCTTCTCCAGCCTTTCATGCGAAGAGAATCTGATGCTGCCGCCGGTGCTCAAGGGCGCAGACACCAGCAAGAGCATGAGCGAGGCCGAACTCTATGAGATGTTCCCCAACCTGAAGGAGCGCCGCCAGAGCCAGGGCACGCGCCTGTCGGGCGGCGAGCAGCAGATGCTGGCGGTCGGGCGCATCCTGCGCACGGGTGCCAACCTGCTGCTGCTCGATGAAATCTCGGAAGGGTTGGCACCGGTGATCGTGCAGGCGCTTGCACGCATGATCCTTCTGCTCAAGCAGAAGGGGTACACGGTGGTGATGGTGGAGCAGAATTTCCGCTTCGCCGCGCCGCTGGCGGACCGCTTCTACGTGATGGAGCACGGCAGCATCGTCGAACGCTTCGCGGCCAGTGAGCTGCGGACCAGGATGCCGGTGCTGCATGAATTGCTGGGCGTATGAGGAGCACCCATGACCCTGTTTGAAATCCCGTTCCCGGCGCTGTTGTCGCAGTTGCTGCTGGGGTTAGTCAACGGCGCCTTCTACGCCATGCTGAGCCTGGGCCTGGCGGTCATCTTCGGGCTGTTGAACGTCATCAACTTCGCGCACGGTGCGCTCTTCATGCTGGGCGCGGTGCTGGGGTGGGCCGGCATGACCTATGCGGGGCTCAGCTACTGGGCGATACTGCTGCTGTCACCGCTGGTGGTGGCCGCGCTGGGCGTGGGGATCGAGAGGACCATGCTGCGCTGGATCTACAAGCTCGACCACATCTATGGCCTGCTGCTGACGCTGGGCATCACGCTGGTGGTCGAAGGCATCTTCCGCTCGGTCTATGGCGTGTCCGGACTGCCTTATTCCCCGCCCGAAGCGCTGCAGGGTGCCTCCGACCTTGGCTTCATGCGCTTGCCCAATTACCGCATGTGGGTGGTTGGGGCATCGCTGACGGTCTGCCTGTCGACCTGGTACGTGATCGAGAAGACCAAGGTGGGCGCCTACCTGCGCGCCGGTACCGAGAACCCCAAGGTGGTCGAGGCCTTCGGCGTCAACGTGCCGCTGATGGTGACGCTGACCTACGGCTTCGGCGTGGCGCTGGCTGCGTTTGCCGGGGTGCTGGCGGCGCCGGTCATGCAGGTATCGCCGCTGATGGGGCAGAACCTGATTATCGTCGTGTTCGCGGTGGTAGTGATCGGCGGCATGGGCTCGATCATGGGCTCGATCCTGACCGGCCTCGGGCTGGGCGTGATCGAAGGGCTGACCAAGGTGTTGTACCCGGAAGCATCGTCCACCGTTGTCTTCGTCATCATGGTGGTGGTGCTGTTGTTGCGCCCGGCAGGGCTGTTCGGAAAGGAGAAGTGATGAGCGAACAATCTATCGCCGCGATCGGCGTGCGGCAGCAGCAGGTGGCGGGGCGCCTGCAGGTTCTGTACTGCGTGGTGCTGGCGTGCCTGCTGGCCGCGCCGCTGGCCGGTGCGTATCCGCTGTTCGTGCTCAAGGTGCTGTGCTTCGCGCTGTTTGCGTGCGCCTTCAACCTGCTGATCGGGTACACCGGGCTGCTCTCGTTCGGCCATGCGGCCTTCTTCGGCGGTGCCGGCTACGCGGCCGGCCATGCGATGAAGGTCTGGGGCGTGACGCCCGAGATTGGCCTGATCCTGGGCACCGCCACGGGCGCGCTGATCGGCTACGTGGTGGGCTCGTTGGCCATCCGCCGCCAGGGTATCTACCTCTCGATGATCACGCTGGCGCTGGCGCAGATGCTGTTCTTCATCTGCCTGCAGGCGCCGTTCACCGGCGGCGAGGACGGCCTGCAGGGCATTCCGCGCGGCAAGCTGTTCGGCCTGATGTCGCTGTCGAACGACATGACGCTGTACTACGTGGCGCTGGCCATCATCGTCGCGGCCTTCGCGCTGATCGTGCGTACCGTGCATTCGCCGTTCGGCCAGATCCTCAAGGCGATCAAGGAGAACGAGCCGCGCACCATCTCGCTGGGTTACGACGTGGACCGCTTCAAGCTGATGGCCTTCGTGCTGTCGGCCGCCCTGTCCGGCCTGGCCGGTTCGATCAAGGCACTGGTGCTGGGCTTCGAGACACTGACCGATGTGCACTGGTCGATGTCCGGCATGGTCATCCTGATGACGCTGCTGGGCGGGCTCGGCACGATCACCGGCCCGATCGTAGGCGCCTTCGTGGTGGTGGCGCTGGAGAACAAGCTCGGCGAACTGGGCAGCTACCTGGGGACCGCGACGGGCATCGAGTGGTTCAATGGACTCGGGGAATCAGTGTCAATGGTGACCGGCATCATCTTCATCGTGTGCGTGCTGACCTTCCGCAAGGGCATTGTGGGCAGTCTGGGACGACGCCCTGGATGAGGCGAAACCACCCTTCCACGCCACGGATCTTTTTCCCTTCTCCCGCTTGCGGGAGAGGGGCCGGGGGAGAAGGCATCCCTCACTCAACGCGGCCTACAAGATGGGGCCGGAAGCCCGCACGCGGCTCGCGCGGGCGATCGGGGAACTGGTGTTGCGGGCGCAGGCCGAGGGTGTGGCTGCCGAACCGAGCGCCCCACAGCCAGGAGGCCGGTCGCGGTCGTCCAGGATCGTCCTTTTCCTGCGGATTTATATGGTTATGAGTCAGCCCCGAGCCCTTTGCTGGTGTGGGTTGCAGCCCATTCACCTGGCCCTATTGCGGCCATCCGAGCACTTGTCGTACAGTTTTGTCCCGGACGACACCCCGAAAAGTGTAGATGTCGGCATTTGCGTATCGCTACGTTGGCAGGTAAGAGTTGCCTGCCCGCTTTACCGAATTTGACCTGAGGCAGTTTGTTCAGCTCACCAGTGCTGACATCGCGGCAATACGGGAGCGGTTTCGGGCCGACAGGTACGCCGCGGTCGGCCTACAGCTCGTTTGGCCGTTGGACCGGTTTGCTGCCGTTCCGCGCAATCTCCTTCGGTACCTGTGTGAAGTGCATTTTCCGCCTATGATGCGCAAATGCTCGCGGCGGTCAACCGCGCAGTGTCGGCGGCCACGCTGCAGCACTGCACGAAATCCGTCCGCAGTCCGCGGGCTGACGGATCTGCAACACCTCGAGTGGATCAAGGCGCCTTCCAATTCACCAGCCTGGGCTGTCCTCGACGAGGTCATCGTTCTTTTGGCGCGGAATCTGGCGATAGCCGAATGGCGAGCCGCCTGCAGCAAAGCTACCTGGACCAGCGGCTATCGGCACCGAGCGTTCTTACAAGTCAGTGATTGGCATCGCTCTTGGCCAAGCCGCCAAATTTCGCACCAAGAAATGACCACGTGGAGGCATGTCAGGTTTCAAGCGCGGACAGCGCCGCCTCTATAAACCTACTGACTTTGGCCGATATGTATTGGCGGGTGGGGTAGGCAAGCCAAAGGCACATTTCCGGAAGCGGCGCTGCGCTCAATACTTGAATGAGGCGTCCTTGGAGTAGATCGTCCTTTACCATGAAGTCCGGCAACAGAGCTATCCCGCAATTCTCGAGCGCGAGCATTCTTAGCATGGCACTGCTGGTACTGGTATCGAGGCGGCAACTCGGTAATGCACGCACCTTTTCGGTAAAGCGGCGCAGACACAAGACTCTATGATCAATGAGATCGTGCCACTGGGTTGGAACTGGCCTGGATCCAAGATAGGTGGGGGTGCAACATGCGATGAACCGCCCGAAGGGCACACACCTACTGACGATGGATTCGCTGGTGAGCATTGTGTCCAGCGCGATGGCCATATCGTAGCCTTCTTCTACCAAGTCGATGTGGCGGTCGACGATCGAGATGTCGAGTGATACCTCCGGAAAGTGGTAAGTAAAGTCTGAGAAGACCCTCGGCAAAATGGTGAGCGCGAGGGTGGAAGGCAGCGCGACCCTGAGCACGCCACTGGGGCGGATGTGGTCTTTTACTGCAACTTCATCAGCCTGCGCTACAGCATCGAGGATCACCTGGCAACGTTGGGCGTAGTCTAGTCCAATGTCTGTCGGCGTGACGCTACGTGTACTGCGTTGCAGCAGGCGAGACCGGAGCCGGCTCTCCAGGCTGGCAACCGCGCGGGTCGCCGTGGCAGGCGAGATGTCAAGTGCGCGAGCAGCGGCCGCGAACGAAGCATTCTCCACTACCTGCACAAAGATGCGCATGCTGAAAAGTCGATCCAATTTCTGTGTCCAAGGATTGTTTCAGGGCGTGAAACGCCATATGGGCGTTCCCAATCTGGTCGCATTGCGGTCGGGTCGCTACTGTTGTGAGTATCGAAACTGCGTATTTGACTGCCAGCGACTGCTGGCGGTTAGGAAAGGAGTGAACATGAAGAATCGAACCGGCTTGCTGGGCACACTTATGCTCGTTGTCCCGGTCATATTCCCCGCCGTTGCTGCGGAGAGTCAGCCGACATGCGGTGCTACCCAGGTCGTGACCCGGGCGCAAGTGCAGCGGGAACTGGCTGAGGCAGTGTCGCAGGGGCGCGTCGTAACGGAGAACAACTACCCAGAGATCTTCCTGAAGCCTGCCGCTGTCCGGTGAGCGGATGTGGCATAGAGGGCGGCGGGATGATTCACCAAGGCTCACCGGGCATCCGCTTGTGCGGATGCCCCGGGTCAGTCCATGCTCGCCCGTGCGAAGAATCAGGGATGCCACCAGGGCGGCTCACCGCTGCCCTCGAGATATTCCCCTTGCTTCGTAATAAAGGTGCGAAGTTCGTGCTTCGGAGCGAACCCATTCGCCAGCGCGTGTCCGAGCCAGTCCAGTGAGGCTGTCAGCCATTCATCGGACTGTGGACCGATCGGGTGGAACTCATACTGGTAAATCCACAGTTCCTTGGGGCCGCGCAGCTTTTCATACACACCAATGCTGGAGTCCAGCGTTGTCAGTTCGTCATTCTCGCCAGTGATGATTAGATACGGAATGTCGACCTTGGGGGCGATCTCTTCGAGCGTCATGGCCTTCGATAGCGCCTGAATTTCCTCCGTATTGGTAATGCCGGTCATAAACATCAGGTTTGCCATGAAACTGGGCTGTGCCTGATTGAGCAGCACGTACTTGTCGCCCAGGTTCGACATATTGGCGGCGATGGCACGAATGCGCGGTTCGACTGCGGCAGCACGAGTTGCCCACCAGGATCCCATGCTGGATCCCATGATCACGATTCGCTCGGGGTCAATAGCCGGGTGTGCGGACAGCCAATCGATCACCGCAGTAATGGCTCGATCATAGTTATCGAGCGACATTTTCAGGCCCCTGGTCAGGCTCTCGCCCTGACCTGGACCGTCGAGCGCAAAGGCTGCCCAACCGCGGGGGAGGATCCGCTGCTCCATCAGCTTATGCCAGTCCTCCTTAAACATATCCATGCCTGGCAGCATGATCACGCAGGGTAGTTTCTCGGCGTTGGGGGGCATTTCCAGAATCCCATGCAGGTGGTGACCCTCGAAAGGCAGGGCAACCCGCTCGATAGGGTGGTCGGCGAACGCGATCACCTTTTCAAAGGACTCAACCACCTTCTCGAGGTATCGCATCCGGCGAGGGTCGTCGCCGAGGATCGAGTAATGCGTGCGTGCGTATAGCAGCGTGGCGCGCTCATATAGCCGACGCGCCGTCCGGCTGAAGCCGCGTTCCTCCCAATGCCGGGCACGATGCTCAATCTCCCTGGCGGCCGCGCTCCACGCGGAAGGGAGCATCGAGCCCGCCTTGACCGGCCCGAATACCCGCTTCAGGTCAGTCGAGTCGTAGCCAATCTGCTCGAAGATCGCGCCGGCGTCCGGGTGAAGGACATCCAGTCCACCGACAGCGAGGAACGCGTCGAGCACCCAACGCTGGCCTTTTCGCATTGCATCCATTGGTTTCTCCTGTGAGTTTGGGCAGAATATAGATTGATATCAGTGATCACGCAATAGAAAGTTGTCGCCTCATAAAGATGCTCTATAAGACACTAAATGGCGGCGACATACCGAAAATTTGCCCAAAGTTGCATGGTTTTGCTGTTCGCCTCGTATACCCTAGTTGATATCTGTGATCACTAAAACGATAGTATCAACACGCAGGCCGTGCTTGGTGCCTGACCGCCAAAAGGGGAGAACAGATGTCACGTCAAAGGCTTCGGATGGTGCTGGCCGCGTTGGTCGCCAGCGTGTTCAACGGGTCGCTGATGGCGGCGCAACCCGCGCCACTGCGCGTGGGGTTGCTGACCGTCAAGACAGGTGTTGCCGCGGGGATCGGGCAACAGATGCAGGACGGTTTCGAATACCTGCTGCAAGAGCGGGGCGGAAAGCTCGCCGGCCGCGAGGTCGAGCTTGTGGTGGCCGATACTGCGGCGTCGCCGGCAGTCGCGAAGGCGAAGTTCCTGCAACTGACTGAGCGCGATCGTGTGGATGTTGTGGTCGGCCCGCTAGCTGCCTTCGAGGCCGTTGCCATTCGCGACGATATCGCGCGGGCGAAGGTCCCAGTCATTCTCAGTTCCGCCGCGGCGGAAGACCTGACCCAGCGCAAGGCGGACCCCTGGATGGTGCGAAGCTCGTCGACTTCAGCGCAGGCCATGCATCCGTTTGGCGAGTACGCCGCCAATACCCTCAAGTACCGGCGCATCGCGGTCGTTGCGGAGGACCTCTCCTTCTCCCATGAAACGGTAGCTGGATTCCAGCGGACCTTCGAGGAGGCCGGCGGGAAGATTGTCCAAAAGCTGTGGGCGCCATTCAACGCCACGGATTTCGCGACCGTGATCGCGCAGATTCGCCCGAACGTTGACGCGGTTCTGATCAATTTCTCTGGCGGCAATGCAGCGCGCTTCCTGAAGCAGTACCGCGACTACGGGCTCAAGCAGAAGATTCCCTTGCTGGCGGGGATGAATACGGTCGATGAATCCCTGCTTGAGAAGATGGGCGACGAGGCCCTCGGCATCGTCTCCGCCGGTTGGTATAGCGGTGCCATCGCCACGCCCGCCAACGACCGCTATGTCGCGGGTTTTCGCAAGCAGTACCACATCGCGCCAGGCTTCTATGCAACCGGTGGCTACAGCGCAGGGCTGATTCTCGAGCAGGCACTGCAAACGGGTGGCCCAACCACGCTGTCGGGCCGAGCCCTTGCCGACGCGATGCATGCGGTTCGCATATCGCAAAGCCCTCGCGGTCCGCTAACGCTGGATCGCCTCGGGAACCCAGTGGTGACCGTCTACATCCGCAAGGTTGCGCGGGTCGACGGCAAGCTGGTCAACACGGTCGTCCGTGAATACCCGGGTGTCACCCAGTTCTGGACGTATGACCCGTCTGCGTTCCTGGCCAGTCCTGTCTATTCGCGGGACTACCCACCATCACGCAACCTCGACTGATGCGGCAAGGATTCATCATGTCTACGTTTCTGATCCAGACGCTCAATGGGCTGACCTTCGCTTCAGTGCTGTTTCTGATGGCGGCGGGCTTCACGCTGATCTTCGGTCTGATGAGCATCCCCAACATGGCACACGGAGCGCTGTTCATGCTGGGGGGCTACCTTTGTGTCACGTTAGTCGATGCAGGACTGCCGTTCGCGCTTGCCGCGCTGGGTTGCGCCATCGTCGTCGGCATTCTCGGCATCATGCTGGAGCGCGCGATCTTGCAGCGGATTGCGCATAACGAGCTGGCGCAGGTGCTGGCAACTCTCGGGATGGCATTCGTCATTGCCGACAGCTGCAAGACCGTCTGGGGCGGCATGCCGCTGGAGGTCGCGGTGCCGCCACGCTTCACGGGTGTGGTGTCCCTTGGCGAGCTGACCTTTCCCATATATCGACTGTTCGTCATGGCACTTGCCGTGGTGACCGCGGTGGCTCTGGACCTTTCGCTGTCCCGGACGCTGATCGGCGCCCGATTGCGCGCGGCCGTTGAGGATCGGGCCATGGCCCGTGCCGTCGGAATTCGCGTCGACCGACTCTTCATGACGATCTTCTTCGCCGGCGCGGCACTCGTTGGCATTGGCGGCGCGATTGGCGCACCAATCCTGTCGGTATTTCCTGGGCTCGATATGGAGGTACTTCCGCTGGTGCTGATCGTCGTCGTGCTGGGGGGCACGGGGAGTATTCCCGGCGCAATGCTCGGAAGCCTAATCACAGGCCTGGTCCATAGCTTCGGGCAGTCGCTTGTGCCGGAGATGTCATACGTGCTTTTGTTCGTGCCGATGATCGTCGTGCTGGCGTATCGGCCCCAGGGATTGTTCGGGAGGGTTGCAGCATGAAGATCCTTACTTCGTTCGCCGGCCCTTGCCTTGCTGGTGCACTGGTCCTGATGCTGCCGCTGGCGAGCGATTCGCCTTTCTACCTGGACATGGCGGTCCACATCATGCTCGCCGCCTTGGTTGCAACCAGTCTTAATCTGCTTCTTGGGCTGGGAGGATTGCTGTCGTTCGCACAATCGGCGCTAGCGGGGGCGGCCGCCTATGGGGTAGCCATCGCCGGCCAGCACACTGGGCTGGGGCCCTGGATGCTCGCATCCATTGCAGTGGGCGCCGCCGTAGCACTCTCGGTAGTTGTCGGGATTCTTGCGCTGCGAACCAGTGGACTTAGTATCGGCATGATCACGCTGGCCATTGCCCAGGTGCTGTGGGGTGTAGCCATGCACTGGGGCAGCGTGACGGGTGGTGAGAATGGCATGACTGGAATTGCCAGGCCCGCGCTGCCGTGGGTGGATACGGGCAATCCCATCGTTTGGTTTGAGTTTGTGGCGGTCTGCTTTCTCGCGATGCTATGCCTGGTACAAAGGTTCATGCACTCGCAACTCGGCCGCTGTCTGGACGGCACGAGATCGCAGCCGCGCCGGATGTCGGCCCTGGGTTTTGATGTCTGGCGTATTCGACTGCTCACCTTCGCGTTTGCCGGACTGGTAGCCGCGATTGCAGGTGTGCTGCTTGCTTTTCACCAGCAATTCATCAGTCCCCACGCGCTATCGCTTGGCGAAACCGCAGAAAGCTTGCTGATGGTCATAGTCGGCGGCCCTGCGACGCTGCTCGGACCTGTGGTCGGTGCAGGGATCGTTGTCGGCTTTCGCGTACTGGTAAGCGGCTATATCGAGAGCTGGCCAACGTTCCTGGGCCTGCTGCTCATTGCTGTGGTGCTGTTTGTTCCCGCAGGGATCGTGCCCGGTCTGGCTTCTCTCCTTCGTAGCAGGAGCATTCGATGATCCACTCCACAGTCCTATCGGTGGGCACGCATGCCGCCGCTTCGGGGGTCTCTGTCGACGGCAGCTCGACTGCGATCGGCCTTGTTGACCTGTCTATCTCGTTCGGTGCCCTGCGCGTCGTGGATGGTGTAAATCTGACGATACGGCGGGGGGAGCGCAGGCTCCTCCTAGGGCCGAATGGCGCCGGAAAGACAACCTTGCTGAATCTGATCGCGGGCGACCTGCGTGCCACGCGCGGCCGTATCTCGCTGCTTGGACAAGATGTCACAGCCAAGCCTACGCATGCCCGGGCGCGCATGGGCGTGGGGAGGACCTATCAGATACTCACGCCCTTTCGCGACAAGACGCTGTTGAAAAACGTGCTGATGTCGCTGACTGGGGGACCGACCACACGTTCGGCCGCCCGCTTGAGTCCTTGGAAGCGTTTCGGCGGCTCAGCGCTCGAGGCTGAGGCCCGTGCCGTGCTAGCTCGTGTGGACCTCGAGGTCCGCGCCGAGACGCCCGTGCACGCCTGCTCGTACGGAGAACTGCGGCGGCTGGAGATTGCTATGGCCCTGGCACAGCAGCCCAGCATCCTGCTCCTGGACGAGCCGCTGGCAGGGCTGTCGGGAGCTGAGCGCGTGGGCGTTGCCAAACTGCTGTCGCACCTGCCGAAGGCTCTGACGATTGTGATGGTCGAGCACGACATGGATGTGGCACTTGCCTTTGCCGAGTCCATAACGGTGTTGCAGAGCGGCCGCGTCGTCGTTGATGGGGACAAGCGCTCTGTCCTGGCCGACCCGCGCACGCAGGAGATATACCTTGGCCACTAATACCATTCCCGCACTTGCGCTGTCCGGCGTCACCTCGGGCTACGACACAAGTGAAATCCTGCAGGACGTTTCGCTGACCGTTCGCCCTGGTACCGTGCTTGCGCTGCTGGGCCGAAACGGCGCGGGCAAGACAACCTGCATCCATACGGTCATGGGCATGGTCCCAGCGTATCGAGGAGCCATTCAGTTGTTCGGCGAGAACATCGTCACGTTGCCGGTTGACAGCATTGTCCGACGCGGCGTGGCACTGGTTCCGCAAGGGCGTCGCCTTTTCTCGCCCCTGTCGGTACGCGAAAACCTGACCGTTGCCAGGACCGCCGACGCTGCCCATGCAGGTCCGCCCTGGACTATCGCGCAGATTGTGGAGATGTTTCCACGACTAGGGGAACGAATCCATCAGCGTGCCGGAACGCTTTCCGGTGGCGAACAGCAGATGCTGGCAATCGGCCGGGCGCTGATGAGCCGCCCGCGCGTGCTGCTGATGGATGAGCCCACGGAAGGGCTTTCTCCCCAAATGATTGCTGAAGTCTCGGCGATTGTTGCGCGGCTGCGGGAGGCTGGCCTGTCGATCCTGCTCGTCGAGCAGAACAGCAAGATTGCACTTTCGGTCGCTGACGATGTGGCGGTTCTCGTCAGTGGACGCGTCGCATATACGGATTGCGCGACGGAACTGGCTGGCCAGCCGGTACTGATAGAGCGCTTCCTGGGCGTCGCGTCGGCAGAAGCACCGGGCGCTGGCCTGATGAGTTACGCATAGCGACAACGCGTTCCCGAGGCTGGCAAGGGGAGCCGGCATTGCATTGGAATGCTTTTTTTGGAGGAGACACATGAAGTGGAATCAGGAAGTGGCAGTCGTGCAGTCAATGCGAGGCGTGGCCTATCGACAGCGGCGCAGGCAGGGAGTCAGGCGAATCGGGATAGCGCTGGCTGCTATCGGTATGGGCTTTGGTGGATCCGCCCGCGCAAGCCTGAACCTATATGGCGTGCTCGACGTCGGTTTGAACTATCGATCGGTGGCCGGCGTGGATCCGTCCACGGGGCGCGCAGCTGGTGCGCTGGCACTCGCCTCCGGGAATGAGTTGACCAGTCGTTGGGGTCTCATCGGCCTTGAAGACATTGGCGAGGGGTACAAGATTGCGTTCAAGCTGGAGAGTGGCTTCGCGGCGGATACCGGCGTGGCCAATGCGTCTGTTCCATTTCCTCACGATAATGGATCGCTGTTCGACCGTGGGGCAACCATCGGCGTAGTTGCGCCGTGGGGGACAGTGCGCTTGGGGCGCAATTGGTCGTCATTCTTCGATGGCATCTCGGCCGGTGATGCTACGGGGTACATGAACTTCGGGTCGCTCGCGAACGCGACCTTCCAGAATTCCTCGAATATCAAACCGAGCGAAGGGTTTCCCGGCATTGCCTCAGGTACAAACAGCGCTGTCAATGGTGGCCTGATGTACACGTGGGTCAACAAGTCGATCAAGTACATGCTGCCGGATGAGTTCTATGGATTCAGCGGTGGCATCACCTATGGCTTTGGTGGTACCCCGGGCAGCTTCTCGAACAAGTCTACGTTGACGGCCAACCTGAACTGGACCGATGGAAGACTGGGCTTCGCGTCGGGATATTTCGATGGCAAGGATCCAACGGGGCAGACCAACGATCCCTGGATGCGCGCCTATACCATTGGCGTTACCTATACCTGGAGAGCGCTTAAGACTGGGGTGAACTTTGCCAAATTCAAGAATCCGACCACCGGAGCGGACCAGAATTACTACTACGTCGGAGCTGCCTATCAAGCGACACCTGCGTGGCGCCTGACTGCCGACTGGCTGCACCTCCAGGACAAGCAGGTCAGCGAGGCCGGCGCAGACCTCTACAAGATCGGGGCTGGCTACGCGTTCTCGAAGCGCACCACCTTGTATGTCGACGTGGCGTACTCAAATAACAAGCCCAAGGGAATGTTGGGTGCGGGGAGTAACACGAGCATCCTCGCCAGCCCTGCGACGATCGGCCACAATCAGCTGGCGGTGGGCGCTGGTATCCGCACGCTGTTTTAGTACCACCACAGTCTGGCCGACCCTTCCATGGCATGGCCAGCTGCCCCTTGCATCGGCTGCGCCGGAGGAATTCCTCCGGCGCAAGTCATCAGGAGCCGCTGGGCTCCCGGACCGGCAGCGCTGTCTTGTACACCACCCGGCGCAGCGCTAACGAGGTACTGATGTCACTGACACCTTCAATGGTCGTCAGTTGCGTCATGACGAATCGCTCGATACCCGCAATATCCGCTGCCACGACACGGAGCATGTAGTCGAAGCTGCCGGTCATCAAATTGCACTCCATCACCTCATCGAGCTTCGCGATGGCCGCTTCAAAGCGCGCCAGCCTGGCTTCCGTCTTCTTTTCGATCGCCACTTGCACATATGCGCTGACGGGAAAGCCTGCTTTCTCCTGATTCAGCAGCGTGACATAGCCTTCGATGATTCCCTCTTCTTCCAGCAGCCGGATACGCCGATAGAAGGGGGACGGCGAGAGACCAACTCGCTCCGCCAGTTCATTGGCCCGAACCCGCGCGTCGCGCTGAAGTTGGGCAAGGATACGCACATCGGTACGGTCAAAACGCATTTGGCACACCTGGAGGTATTTCGAAACAAAGATCAGCGGAACGTGCTAATTGGAGTCAAATCTTTGAGTCAGTTTGGCACATATCAAAGGCGATGAATACCTAGAATTTCTCGCACAAGCAATCAGAAGCACGGAGGCAAAGCATGAACCAGCGCGCAAACGAAAACCACTTTCTTACCGATGAAAGCTACCGACTGGAGGATCGCTATCTGCGCGCTTCCGGGCGGGTGTTCCTCACGGGGACACAGGCGCTGGTGCGCATCCTGCTCGAACAAGCCCGTGCCGACCGCGTTGCCCGGTTGCGCACGGGTGGTCTGGTTTCTGGCTATCGTGGATCACCGCTTGGCGGTCTGGATCAAGAGTTGTGGCGACAGCGAAAGATGCTCGCCGAGCATGATATTCGCTTCGAACCCGGATTGAACGAGGATCTGGGGGCAACGATGCTGTGGGGAGCACAGCAGATTGATGCCTTTCCAGGGAAGCGAGTCGAGGGCGTGTTCTCGATGTGGTACGGCAAGGGGCCGGGCGTTGACCGGACCGGCGACGTATTCCGCAATGCCAATATCCTCGGTACGTCGCGCCACGGCGGCGTGCTGGCGGTGGCGGGGGATGACCACGCGGCGCAGTCTTCGATGTTCCCGCATCAGACCGACCACGTGTTCGAAGGGGCGATGATGCCCATTCTGTTTCCGTCTTCCGTGGAGGAGTACGTCGAGTTCGGCCTGTTTGGCTATGCACTCTCACGCTTTTCCGGATTGTGGGTCGCATTCAAGGCAATTACCGAGACCGTGGAGAGTGGCAGGTCGATGACGCTGCCTGGCGCGGGCTTGCACGGCGGCTTTGCCGTTCCGACCGATATCGAGATTCCCGAGCGAGGTTTCGGTCTCGATACGGCTATACGGTGGCCGCAGCAGCGTGCCGAATTGGAGCGGCGCCTGATCGAGGAACGGTTGCCCGCGGCGCTTGCCTTTGCCCGTGCCAATCCGATTGATCGCACGCTGGTACGGCCGGCAAGCGCCAGGGTCGGGATCATCACCGTGGGCAAGGCTCACCTCGATGTGATGGCGGCGCTGCGGCGCCTCGATCTGGATACGATCGCGCTGGAATCCCTCGGTATCGGCGTCTATAAGGTCGGCATGTCCTGGCCGCTGGAAGGGCAAGGGGTGGAGCGCTTTTGCGCGGGCATGCAGGCGCTCATCGTAGTAGAAGAAAAGCGCAGTATGGTCGAGCAGCAGATCCAGGCGTTGCTGTACAACCACCGGCCGGAAGACCGTCCCGCCGTGTACGGCAAGCATGGACCTGACGGTGAAACATGGTTGCCTGCAACGATGGAGTTTTCTCCCGAGCAGGTGGCGGGCGTCCTTGGCCGGTTCTTCGGCGCTCAGGGCGTTGTTGTTGCAGAGGCGCGTGGGACGCAGCGTGCCGGCGCTGAAGCGGGCGCCGGTTCACGGATGATTCCAATTCATGCGGCGGAGCCGGTCCTGTCGCGCAAGCCGTTCTTCTGTTCCGGCTGCCCGCATAACAGCTCCACGCGCCTGCCAGACGGTTCGTATGCTGCGGCCGGCATCGGATGCCACATCATGGCGCTGGGGCAGCGCGAGCGAACCGCTACCTTCTGTCAGATGGGTGGCGAGGGCGTGCAGTGGGTCGGTCTTTCGAGCTTCTCCACCATGCCACATCTGTTCGTTAACCTGGGCGACGGGACCTACCAGCATTCGGGCAGCCTGGCAATTCGGCAGGCCGTGGCGGCTCGGACCGCCGTGACCTACAAGATCCTCTTCAATGATGCGGTCGCGATGACCGGCGGGCAGCCGACCGAAGGGGGCCTGACAGTATCGAAGGTCGCCGCGCAGCTCGTGGCCGAAGGAGTGAGAGAGATCGTGGTGGTCTCGGAGGAACCCGCGCGGTATCGCTCGACGGGCGAGATGCCCGCCAGTGTGGCTGTGGTGGACCGCAGCGAACTTGATACCGTTCAGATGCGTCTGCGTGAATACCGCGGCGTCTCAGCCATCATCTATGACCAGACGTGTGCCGCCGAGAAGCGACGCCGGCGCAAGCGCGGTTCGCTGGCAACGCCCAAGCGGCACATCGCTATCCATCCTGTCGTGTGCGAGGGCTGTGGAGACTGCTCGGCACGCTCCGGTTGTATTGCCGTCGAGCCGCTGGAGACGGAGCTTGGCCGCAAGCGCGCTGTCAACCAGTCGGCCTGCAACAAGGACATGACCTGCGTGCAAGGTTACTGCCCCAGCTTTGTGACCATCGAGGGGGAGCGGCAAAGCGCGGTGCAATCGGGCACGCTGCAGCGTCTGGAAGCCGAGTGGCAGCTTACTTTGCCGCCGCCCGCAACAACGTCGCCCGAATTGCTGCAGCACTGTGGGGTACTTGTGGCAGGGATCGGCGGGACCGGGATCGTCACCGTCGGCGCGATCCTCGCCATGGCGGCTCATCTGGAAGGCCGTGGCGCCTCGTCGCTCGATTTCACCGGTCTGGCCCAGAAGAATGGGGCGGTTGTCAGCCACATTCAGCTGGCCCAGTCGCCTGACCACATTGCCACGGCACGCATCGAGCCGAAGAGCGCCAACCTTTTGCTTGGCTGCGATGCTGTGGTGGCGGCCTCTCCAGACGTGCTGGCAAGGCTTCGTCCAGGCTCGGCGCATGCTGTGGTGGAAACCGCAATGACACCGACCGCGGATTTTGTCGGCGATGGCGATATGCAGATTTCACTGCCGGCCCACCGGCATGCAATTGAACGTGTCGTTGGTGAGGGCATGGCGGAATTCCATGGCTGGAGCGCTGCGGCGCAGACGATTTTCGGCGACACCTTCGCGGCTAACCTGATGTTGGTAGGCCATGCCTTCCAGCGCGGTTGGCTGCCGGTTTCGGAGATCGCGATCCTGCGTGCCATTGAACTCAATGGCGCTGCTGTCGAGGCCAACCGGCGGGCATTCCTGTGGGGCCGGATTCTGGCCCACGACCCGATGGCATTGCACAAGGCAGGGCAAGCCGCCGCTGCGGCGAGCGAGCCGTTCACCATCGGGGGATTCGTCAGCGCACGCGCACAAGACCTTGGTGCCTACCAGAATGCCGCATATGGCCGGCGCTACGCCGTCCTGGTGGACCGTGTCGCCCGTGCGGAAGGTCGCATCTCGGGCGCGCCGGGCGTGTTGACGGAAGCTGTCGCACGCAACTACTTCAAGGTCCTCGCCTACAAAGATGAGTATGAAGTGGCGCGCCTTCACATCGACCCTCTGGCGTCGCGAGCCCTGATGCAGGGCTTTGCACCCGGAGCGAAGCGTGTCTTTCATATGGCTCCTCCGATACTGGCGCGAGCGGGCAGTCCCGGTGGAATGCGTCGCAAGATTGCCTTGAAGGGCTGGTTCATCGTGCCGCTGATGCATGTGCTGCGGCACGGCAAGGTACTGCGTGGAACGGCGCTCGATCCTTTCGGTCTGCAGGCCGATCGTCAGCTGGAGCGTCGGCTGATTATCGAATTCGAGCGCGATGTCGATGCGGTTCTCGAACGACTGTCATTGAAGACCATGGATGACGCTGTCGCGCTGGTTCGGTTGTACGAGAAGGTCCGGGGATTTGGGCACATCAAAATGCGTCATTTCGAAGAGGCGAGGCCGGAGTTCGAACGACTTCGCGAGAAGATTCGGGCGCAGTGACAGATGACGCAATCATGCGTGGCGGCTTCGGTCGGCACTATTTCTATGGCACTTACCACTTTTCCCAATGAACGCATACGGAGTTTCAGGCGCGGATGATCATTCCGTGAGCCTTTTTGGCCTGGGCGGCACCACGCCCCATGAGCGCGTCACGTTGGTCACGGATGAGAAGTCCGGACTACGGGCCATCATTGCCATCCATAGCACGGCGCGCGGTCCGGCCTTCGGAGGATGCCGCTACTGGAGCTATGGGTCGGACCTTGCAGCCATGGAAGATGCCTTGCGCCTGTCGCGGGGAATGAGCTTGAAGAACGCGATGGCGGATCTTCCGTTTGGCGGAGGGAAGGCCGTCATCATGCGCGGAGATCGGCAGCATGAGCGCAAGGCCATGTACCAGGCCTTCGGCCGGGCGGTGCAAGCCCTGGCCGGCAGCTATATCACTGGGGAAGATGTCGGCACATCGGTGGCGGATATGCTTTCGGTGCGCGAAGTCACGCCTTATGCGGCGGGTATTCCGCGCGCAAACGGCTTCGGTGGCAATCCTTCTCCAAAGACGGCCCTGGGGGTATTTGCCGCCATCGAACGTGGCGCGTTGCATGTGTTCGGCGCTCGGCAGCTGAAGGGCCTCCGCGTCGCGGTGCAGGGTCTTGGCGCAGTAGGCTGGGCGCTGGCCGAGCGCCTTGACCGCGCGGGCTGCAAGCTGGTGGTTGCCGATATTGAAGCCACCCGCACCGCCGCGGCAAGTCGTGCATTCGACGCCACCGTCGTTGCGGTGGACGATATCGCCGCGCAGGATGTCGACATCCTGGCACCCTGCGCGTTGGGCGCGACGCTGGATCGGCACAGCATTCCTGCCCTGCGTGCGCGTTTGGTAGCAGGGGCGGCCAACAACCAGTTGGCCACGGATGCCGATGGCGACGCCTTGCATCAGCGTGGCATCGCCTATCTGCCCGACTATCTCGTGAACGCGGGCGGAATTATCAGCTGCGTCCGTGAATACGAGGGCGGCTTTGCTGAATCGGATGTGGATGCTGAGGTGCTGCGCATCGCCGATCGGGTAGAGTCGTTGTTCGTTCGCGCCCGCGATACGGCCGAGCCCCTGTCGCGTGCAGCCGACCGTTGGGCGCTGGAGAAACTCGCTGGCGTATCCTGAGCCATTGCTCCTGTGGCAATTCGACAGTCGAATGTTGGATCGCCTATAATTGTGATCACAGATAAGCCCTAAAAGCGCATTCGACACGAACGATGCCGTTTTTGGGGCGCTTCTACTATCAGAGATCACAGGAGCATCCAATGGGCGGGCTGGGCGAACAGGGGCGCCAGGACAAGGACGGGTTCGACGACGACGGTCCGGCGGTTTCCCGGCTGACCAACGTTGCGCTTCGCGAACGCGCTTATACCGAACTGGCCAACGCATTGCGAGCAGGGCGTTTTTCTCCGGGGAGCCCGGTAACCATTCGCGGTCTTGCCGCCTTGCTCGGCACCAGCACAATGCCGGTCCGCGAAGCCGTAAGCCGCCTGGTGACCGAGGGCGCCCTGGAACTGCTGCCGAATCGGACGCTGCGTGTCCCAGATGTGTCGATGGAGCGCCTGGACGATCTCATCGACACGCGTGCCACGCTCGAGGGGCGCGCTGCGTGGCTGGCCGCCGAGCGCATGACGCAGGCAGACTTCTCCCTGATCAAAGCTGCGGCGGAAGACTACAGTCATGCTGTGGACGCTGGCGATGTGCCGGCCGCGGTCGCGGCAAACGAGCAACTGCACTTTACGATCTACCGGGCCTCGCGTTCGGAGTTGCTGGTCTCGATCATTGAAATGCTCTGGCTGCAGAGCGGGCCCTACATTGCGGCTGTCATGAAGCAGATGCAGTCGACCCGCGAGATCCTGCATGACCGGGGCATCATGCACCACTTCAATATTCTGGCCGCGCTTGCAAAGCGCGATCCGCAAGCATCCAGCGACGCGGTGCAGTCCGATATCCTCGATGCGGCCAAGTGGTACAAGACGCAGATCTTCGCTGCGGACGGTACGCCGATCCTGGTGCCTGCCGCAGAGCGAAAGCGCCGGGGCAGGGCCCCGGCGACGACGGAGTAATACGCTGGCATCATCCACAGGCATGGCGAGGGCCAAGTTGCCTGCCAGCCCTCGCGGGTCCTAAGAGGCCTGTTCCGCTTCCTGCAGGTAGGCCAGGCCAAGCTTAACGTATTCATCGGCTGCCCAAGCCAGCTCGGCGACTTCCTCATCGGTCAACGTTCGCACGACCCGGCCTGGCATACCCATGACAAGGCTTCGCGGCGGGATGACTTTTCCGGGAGGAATCAGCGCACCGGCCCCGATCAGGGACTGTTTGCCGATCTGCGCCCCGTCCAGCACCGTGGCCCCGATTCCGATCAGGGCCCCATCCGCGACGCTGCATCCGTGCAGGCGAGCCTGATGGCCGACGCTTACGCCATCGCCAATAATGACGGGGTGCCCTGGGTCGGCATGCACGACAACGCCGTCCTGGAGGTTGGTCCGGGCGCCGATGGTAATTGGTTCCACGTCGGCACGCAGTACTGCGGAGAACCATATGGAACTGTTCTCTCCCAGTGTCACGGCGCCCACGACAGTCGCATTGTCGGCAAGGAAGCAGGACTTGCCGATCGACGGTATCGATTTGCAAAAACGTACCCGCATCACGCCGCCTTTCGTGTCGAGACTTCGTTACGCAATCTCGCGGTCGCTGTACTATCCAGTGCGCCATCGTGGCTCACTACCACGGCATAGACGTCACGCGCACGCTCGATGCTTAAGTAACCCTCAGTCACGTCCTTTCGAACCAGCTCGGGGTCTCGGGTATGCGGGTCGCCGTAGCCTCCGCCACCACAGGAATAGGACAGGATGGTCTCGCCGTCGCGCAGTGTGATGACGCCGCCGGCCGGCAGGGCTTCGAGGCTGCCGGATCCCAGGCGTCGCCGCTGCCCGGAGTTAGCACCGGCGAGACCGCCACGGACGCCCTTGGGGCCGTTAACAGAGCCATCGCTGACGTAGCCTATATCCATTTCGCAACCGCGCGGGCCGAACTCGACAAACATGCTTCGCGCACCGTTGTGGCGTCCGGCTCCTTCGCTGTCGGGTACAAAGCTCCGAGAGCGAACAAACAGAGGGTGGCGCATTTCATCGAGTTCGACGCTGTCCTGGAAGCACAGGCCCGCGTTACCAACGTGTCCGATCGTCTGCCATGCGTCGGCCGTCGGCCCCGCAGCGCCGCCGGTGAAGCCAAGGAACAGCTGGTTGATGAAACGGTGACCCGTACTGGGGTCAATGCCCGAAATCACACCGATTGCCGGTGGGATCACGGCGCCGCATTCCGCCAGTCCGGCGCCATCTGCCATCTCGGCCACAGCGGTCTGCACGGCATTGGCGACGCGGTCGGCCATATTCGTGGTGGCGACGGAACATGAGGTGGGATGCAGGGGGATGCCAACCACGCAGCCTTCGCGCAAACGAATATCGATACGGCGGAAGGACCCTGAGTTTTTGGGCACGGTGTGCTCGATACTGTTGAAGACGCCGACCATCGCAGCCGTCCGTGCGCACGCTTCGCTGAGATTGAGGCCACACGGCAGGCAATCCGGGTTGTCACGCAGATCCACCGTCACCTTGCCATTGGCGGCATCCACATCGATCTCAGCGCGGATCGTTACGCCTTCCTCCGACATGCCGGGGAATAGTGCGTCATGGGTGCTGGTGCCCGTCCCGCGCCCGGGAGTCAGGGACTGAATAGCGCTAATCATGCGCTGCTCGGAGTAATCCAGGTAGTCGACTGCATACTGCTCCAGTCGGTCCCATCCGAGTTCTTCACCCAACGCCAGCAGCTCGCGCTCTCCAATGCGGGCGGCACCGACCATCGCGAGATAGTCGCCCCACCATTGTTCGGGCACGCGGATGCGCATTTTGCACATGCGCACAATATCGTCGATATTGCCATAGTCCTGCTGCACTTTGACTGCAGGGAAGATTAGAGCTCCCTCATGGTAGATGTCGCGGGCGCCTCCCATATACGTGGTTGGCTCCGAGTTGCCGCAGTCCGCCTGGTGCGCCTTGGCCACCACCGTGAAGCGGTGAGTGCCCTGGTCGTCGATCACCGGCACCAGGATTGTGTGGTCGGCCGGGTGAGAGCAGCCGTGATAGGGCGAATTGTGGAGGAACGCATCGCCACGGCGCAGCTCCGGGTGGAACTGCTTCATTGTCGCGCTCATCATGTCCGGACCGCTCAGCACATGGATGGGAAGACTTTCGGCGGCTGCGAGCAGTTGGCAATCCGCCGTGACGATGCAGCAGGAGAAGTCCCGTGCGATATTGAGCACGCCTGACCGACCACTGCGAAGCAATGTATTGGCCATCTTGCGGGCGACGCCTTCAAGCCGGTTGGTAATCAATGCGAGCTGGACGCCATCCGTGGCGGGACGCTCGATCGTGTCTCGTTGCATGAGTGGCTCCTGATTAATCGCGGCCGGGAAGAATAGAAAGACTGCCGCTCGCCCGGCGCGTGGCGCTCGCCCCGGGGTTCAGCACGACAGTGGTAAAGGACGACTCGATGATTGCTGGTCCTTGGACGGTTTCCGAGGAATCGAGTGCTTCGAAGCGGACCACCGCAGTGTCGACATAGCCCGCGCCCTCGAAATAGGCTTTGCGAACGGGGTTTGCGATCGGGCGCGCGATCGAGTTGGCAAGCGTGCCGCCCTCCTGTGCGCGGATGCGGCAGGCAACCGTCGCTCGCCAGCCCACGATCTCGATGGGTGAGCCCGCATCGCGGATCGCAAAGACTTCCTCGTGGGCGCGGTGAAAGCCTTCGACGAGCGCGGCAGTATCCGCTTCTGTATAGATTCCATCTGGAGGCAGCTGCACCTCGAGTTCCCATACCTGCTCCGGATAGCGTGCCTCTGCCCAGAGAGTTACAGTCTGAGCCAGGGAGCCCTTGCCGGGGCCATCGATAAATTCCTGGCAACGCTCGGTGAGGTCGTTCAGGACCTCCCGCACGCCCGCGAAGTCAAAGGCATCGCTTCGCGTGAAGAAGGTTGCGTGGTAATGAGATGTCAGGTCGGACATCATGGCGCCGGCAGCGCTCATGGTGGCGCCGACTTGCGGAATGACCAGGCGCGGCGAACTCAGGCGACGCGCAATCAGTACGGAATTCAGTCCGGCTGCGCCACCGCCGCCGATGAGGACGGCCTCGCTTGGGTCGATACCCTGGTTTATGGTGATGTCGCAGATGGCCTGCACCATGTTCTCGGTGGCAATGCTGATGATCGAGGCGGCGGCTGCTTCCACGGACATGCCCAGCGGAGTAGCGATGTGGTCCTGAATTGCCTCACGCGCAGCGCTCGCGTCCAGTTTCATGGTGCCGCCGAGGAAGAAATCCGGGTCGATATAGCCCAACGCGAGCGAGGCATCCGTGACTGTCGGCAACGTTCCGCCCCGGCGATAGCAGACGGGGCCCGGCACGGCGCCGGCACTGTTGGGGCCAACGTGCAGCATGCCGCCACTGTCTACCCAGGCGATGGAGCCGCCGCCTGCGCCCACGCTTTTCACGTCCACCGAAGGGAAGCCCGTCATGACGCCGCGGTAGGGCGCGCCGATCCAGGTTTCCTGGGACCACGGCACGCGGCCGCGGCGCACCAGGCTGACATCGTAGGTCGTGCCGCCGGTGTCGGCCACGATTGCCGTCCCGGTGTCTTCGTCGGCCCGCGCGAAGTAGCGGCCGGAAACGGGGGCCATCGAAGGGCCGGAATTGATGAGATGAATGGGCGCGTCCGCGACGTGGTCCGCATCCATGACGCCGCCCTGCGAGGTGACCACTACGACGCGTCCCGGGAAGCCCGCTGACTTAAGCCGGTCCACCAGTGTATGCATGTAGGCGCGCATCATCGGCTTCAGGGAAGCATCGATGCAGCTGGACGAGGCCCGACGGAACTCTCGCGGAATCGGGTTGAGTCGGTGCGACAGCGTGAAGGGCACGCCGGGAAGGTGGGTTTGAATGAGCTCCGCGACCCGGTGCTCGTGTGCGGGATTTACGATCGACCAAAGCAGGCATACCGCAATGGCTTCGATCCCTGCGCGTCGCATCTCATTAAGGGATCGGATGAGGGCGGCCTCGTCCAGTGGCTCCAGTTCTGTGCCGTCAGCCAGGATGCGGCCAGGGACTTCCCAGGTGAGCGCCCTTGGCACAAACGGATCGGGGTACGCCACCGTGAAGTTGAACGGCTCCAGGCGCCCCCCCTCCCGCAAGGTAAGGATATCGCGGTGGCCAGACGGCACGATCAAGGCCGTTCGCGCCGTGTTGCCCGTGATGATGGCGTTGATCGCGTGAGTGGTCCCATAGATGAACATCTCGCCGCGCGACAACATGGTGTCGCGCGCAAGCCCAAGGCCGTCGGCGGCAACCTGGAGGGCATCCAGGACTCCGCTGATAGGGTCCGACGGCGTCGTCGGGGACTTGAACATATGCAAGTTGCCGGCCTCATCCTCAACGATGAGGTCGGTGAAGGTACCGCCTGTGTCTACTGCAAAACGCATGAACTGTCTCCTGTGAGCCAACCCGGTGGGGCGTCGCGTCATGACGCCACCAGCCAGGTCAGTATATTTATCGATGTTTGTGATCACAAGAACATTGGTGGCTAAACGGAAAAAATAAGGGTAAACCACTATAAAACGGCCAGATTACAAGGTATGAGTCGGTGCGCCGAGAAATAATGTTTGATTTGTGATCACTAAACAGCTACCTTTGCTCCTAAGCAAGACCCGGCCCGAAAGGCTCGACGAATTCAGAACAGAGGAGCAGGAAAATGCACGACACAACGAAAGTCGCCATCGTTACCGGCGGTTCACAAGGGATTGGCGAAGCCGCCGCAAGGAAGCTGGCGGCCGAGGGCTTCCGCGTCGCCGTAGTTGCCAGCGCGGACCGGGCGAAGGCTGGCAAGGTTGCGCAAGCCATCAATGTCAAAGGGGGCGATGCGGCGGGTTTTGCCTGCGACGTCCGTAATCCCGACGCGGCCCGCCGGCTTATCGCCGAGGTTCACGATGCGTTCGGCCGTATCGACGTCCTGGTGAATGCCGCCGGAATCTTCAAGCCGACACCGGCAGGCAGCTCCGACGCCACGCATGTCAACCAGATGATTGACACGAACCTGAAGGGCACATGGAACACGATTGACGCGGTGGTGCCTGTGTTGAAGGCCAACGGTGGGGGGCGAATCGTCAATGTGGCGTCGGTCGCTGGGCTGACCGGGTTTGGCTCCTATGCGATCTATTGCGCGACGAAGGCCGGCATCATCCTTGCGACGCGTGCCTTGGCCTGCGAACTGGGCCGTGAAAACATCAAAGTCAATTGCGTGGCACCAGGCAATACGGCCACCGCCATGAACGACGACATTCGCAATGAGGCTGCCATGCAGGGGCTGCGCGATTTCATGGCGGCGCGTACGCCCAGCACGCGAACGTTCTCCGAGCCCGAGGACATCGCAGGCGCCATCGCGTTCCTCGCCTCCGACGCCGCGCGCGCCATGCATGGCAGTTGCCTGTTGATGGACGAGGGCATATCCGCCGGGCTGTGAAGGCGTGACCGGGTGTTCAAATCAACGATGACAAGGCATTTCCGAGATGAAAGAAAGAGTCCTGGTGACGGGCGGTGCCGATAGTGTCGGCCGCGTTATCGCAGAGCATTTCCGCGCTAGAGGCGCGCTGGTGCATATCTGTGACGTACGCGCCGATGCGCTGGCCGAGACCCTGCGCGCCAACCCCGGCATGACCGGAACGGTCGCCAATGTGGGCAAGCCCGATGACGTTGCGAGAGTAGTGCGGGAGGCCGAGCGCCAATTTGGCGACATCTCGGTCCTCGTGAACAACGTCGGCATCGCTGGCCCGCGAGCTGCAATCGAAGATATCTCCGACGAGGCATGGTGCGAGACACTCGACGTCAATGTTGGCGCGATGTTCCAGTTCATGAAGCGTGTCGTCCCCGCCATGAAGCGGCACCGTCATGGCGCAATCATCAATTTCTCGACCGGGTCCACGCGCACCCGGCTGCCAATGCGCACGCCTTATGTGGTATCAAAAGCCGCAGTCGAGTCGCTTACCTTGAATGCAGCCCGCGAGCTGGGTCCGTTCAATGTTCGTTGCAACGCGATCCTGCCGGGCATGATCGACAACGACAGGATGCGGCGAATCGTCGCCAACATCGCACAGGAATCGGGGCGCGCTGCCGAAGAAGTGGAATCGGACTACCTGAAGTACATATCGTTGCGCAGCAAGGTTCAGCCAGAAGACCTTGCGCAGACCGTTCTCTTTCTCGCGTCGGATGCCGCGGCGAAGATTACCGGCGAGCTACTGGCCGTTAGTGGAAACGTCGAATGGGAGATCTGACAATGTCACGCAAAGTTATCCTTACCTGTGCCGTAACGGGAAACGCTCCATTTAATCCCAAGCATCCTTCGATGCCGATTACACCGGCACAGATTGCTGATGCCTGCGTGGAGGCGGCGAAGGCCGGTGCTTCTGTCGCGCACATTCACGTGCGCGACCCCAAGACGGGCGGAGGCAGTCGCGATCCGATGCTATTCAAGGAGGTGGTCGACCGGGTACGCTCTTCGGGTACGGATATCGTGCTGAATCTAACCTGTGGCCTGGGCGCGTTCCTGCTGCCGGATCCCGAAGACGAGTCGAGGGCGCTACCCGAAAGTGACGTCATCCCCGTTGCTGAGCGGGTCAAGCATCTCGAAGATTGTTTGCCGGAGATTGCCTCACTCGATATTACGACTGGAAACCAAGTGGAAGGCAAACTCGAGTTTGTCTACCTGAATACCACTCGAACCCTGCGTGCGATGGCTCGGCGTTTCCAGGAACTCGGTGTCAAGCCGGAGTTGGAGGTGTTCAGTCCCGGAGACATTCTGTTCGGCAAGTCGCTAATCGAGGAGGGCCTGATTGACGGAGTGCCGCTCTTCCAGATGGTGCTGGGCGTCCTGTGGGGGGCGCCCGCGAGCACAGAGACAATGCTTTATCAACGCAACCTCATTCCACCGAATGCCCAGTGGGCCGCCTTCGGTATTGGACGAGACCAAATGCCAATGATGGCGCAGGCAGCCTTGCTGGGCGGTAACGTGCGTGTTGGCCTAGAGGACAATCTGTACCTGAGCCGTGGCGTCTTTGCCACCAACGGCCAGCTTGTCGAGCGTGCTCGCAATGTGATTGAGCACCTGGGCATGTCCGTGGCCACGCCGGCTGAAGCCCGTGACATCATGGGCTTGTCTCGACCCGCCTAGCGAGCCAAGGGGTCGGGGGTCGTACAACTACCCCTGTGCCCCAAGCGTCATGCCATTCCCTGCGTGCAGCGCGAATGGCATCGCATATCACTCATCCTTGCGCATTCAGTAGCCGCAGAATCTCCTCATGCACGCGAGCGTCGCCGCAAGCGACCACCGCACCGCCATCCTGAGGATCGCCGCCCGTCCAACTTGTCATGACGCCGCCGGCACCCTTGATGATTGGGATCAGCGCCTGCACGTCATAAGGCTGTAGTCCCGCCTCGACCACGGCGTCGACCTGGCCCGCGGCAACCATGCAATATCCGTAACAATCCCCGCCGTATCGCTGCATTCGGGCGGAACGTGCCACACGCTGGAAAGCGTCCCATTGTTCGCCCGCTTCAAACATGTCGGGAGTCGTGCAGAGCAGCTTGGCGTCTGAGAGAGCTTTGCAAGGCTGGACCCTTAATAGGTTGCCATTGAGCCAGGCTTGGTTGCCGTCACCGGAGAAGCGCTCGCGCGTGAACGGCTGATCCATGACCCCGAGTACCGAGTGCTGGCCATCATTGAGCGCAATCAGCGTTCCCCAAAGTGGCAGTCCTGTAATAAATGCACGCGTCCCGTCAATGGGATCCAGTACCCACGTGAAGGGCTCGGTCCCGACAATTCGCTGCTCCTCTTCGCCGAGAATGCCATGGCTGGGATAGGTACTCCGGATCAGCTCGCGCATGGCCCGCTCGGCTTCCCGGTCGGCCACGGTAACGGGATCAAAGCGTGTGGCACCTTTGTCCACCACATCGATCACTGCACGAAAATAGGCGAGCGTGACAGCGCTTGCTGCATCGGCCATGCGACCGGCAAAGGTGAGAAATTCGGCTTGCTGATCTGCGTGCAGTGGCATAGTGAATTAAAGCATGCATCATAGAGAAGTCGTACTCGCTATTGTAGCCCTTGGTGTCAGGCCGGAACATGCTCAGGCATCGTTGCGCTGTGTCCGCGACTTGCCTGCTGCCGACCTGGATCAGATTTGACCGACGCTGCGCCCCAGGCCGACCTCACCGACTCCGCGGGCGCTTTCCCAAAACATGAGCGCTGTACCCGGAGGCCTGTGGCCTTCTATTCTGGGGCCAGCCCCGATGAAGCCAAACTCCTTGGCAAGCTCGCAACTAGAGGGAGTGGAGAGGAGAAACACGCACGGGCCCCCTGAAGACGCTGGAACCGTTGCCATCTTGCGAAGAATGGCACCCTCAGCCAGTATCGGCTTTTGCACCGCGGCTACATGCCTCTTCTCGGGCTTGGCCAGCGCCAAAACCGTCTCCTATACTCGGTTTGGCACCGTGAATCCTCCCGAGTCTCATAGCCGTGCGGAACATCTTTGATCAGTACACCCAGCCGGAGAATCGGCTCACGCATGCGCTGGCGTGCTGCCTCGAGGCCGAGCGCAGCTTGCTGGTTTCGTTCGTCAAATGGGCGACCGGCGAAGACGCGCCTCGCACGGAATTGCGCATCGTCGAACAGAGCCTCCCCGGTGAGCCGGAGCCGGAAGAGTCCGAGCAGGAAAGAACCGATGATGTTCGCCGCGGCCTGCCCGATGCGTGGATGTTCAACGACGACGGCTGGGCACTACTCATCGAGTCCAAGGTGGCCCTAAACATCGATACCGATCAACTGCAGCGGCATCTTCAGACCGCTAACCGCCAGGGCTTCGAGTCGCCGCGCCAGGTAGTGCTGTCGCCGCGTAGCGAAACGCCGAAATTGCCGGGACGGACCACGGCGCGCACGTGGAGCGACTTGTACCACTGGGCCAAGGACTCGACAACTAGTGAGTGGGCCCGTCGACTTAGCCGTTACATGGAAGTGGCGGAGCGGAAGATGCTCTCGGATGAGTATCTAAAAGGGGGATACACCTTGACGATTTTCACGGGCATCTCTTTTGACGCCGAAAATCCGTACTCCTACCTCGAGGGCAAGCGATTGCTTCTGCTTGCAATGCAGAAATTGCGCGAGAGCAGGGCGTTGCAGGACGAGTTGGGGGTCAACGTGGGGCGACCAGGGCGCCCCGCCATCACCGGCAGCAAGGGCAGCCATGTCTGGGATGTGCTCCAATTTTCCGCGGCAGGTAAGCGGGAATTTTCGGAGTTTCCGCACCTTACGCTCGGCATAGAGCGGGAGCAAGTGAGAGCCCAACTCACGCTTCCCAACGGCATTGATGGCCAACTCCGCCGTAGGTTGGCGATTCTGGGTTTCTCAGGACTACAGGCTGCGCTCAGTGAGTTCATTCAGCGCGCAGCGCCATTGCTGATGCGCGACCCAGGTGCCACGCCGTACGTCCTGGTTCTTCAGCGTCGGTATCCGTCACAGCGTGCTGAACCGTTTGTGGATGCGCGAGTCGAGTTTGATCCGAGAACGGCCGTCGATGCTGGTGACGAGGACACGGTCAAATTGCAGGAAGAGTGGCTGGAAGCAACAGTTGCTGCATTCTCCAAACGACAGGCGAATCTGAATCTGTCATTTGGAATCGCGTTCAAGTATGGCAAGAGCAAGTCCCTCGGGCAGGCGTCATTCATATCGGCGGTCGAGGATGCCTGGCTCGCGACCAAGCCCATTTTGGTCGCCTTGGGACTCGCTGGCGAAATTGAGTAGGGCTGAGGAGGCGAAAAGACGTCGATCAAGCGCGCGCAGATGATCGCGAGCATTGCTGGTGCGGACAGCGGCGATGTCGGTCCTGTCGTTCAGCGAACTGCAATCCTGGCGCGGGCGATGGCCGCGCAGCAAAAAGCCCGAGGGCGGTCCTTGAATAAGCCATGCACATGCGGCCGGTCCTCCTCTACCGCCCAGTGCGCAAGGGCAGCAGGGGTACTCCGGCCGAGGTGCTGCAGGCGTTCTGGCAGGAGCTACGCGGTCGCACGTGCGTGACCATCGACCATCCCGGCCGGCCCTTTAGCCGCGGAGCGGCAGGCGCACGCCGCGACCCAGGCCGGCTCGACGCGGGCCGGACGGAGCTGGAGGCGGCCCGGCGCCAGCTGGACGCTCTGCGCACCCAAGTCTCGACGGAGCTGGAGCGGGCGCGCGAGGCGGTGACGCTCGCGCAGGAGCGCGCCGAAGCCAGCGAGCGGCGCAGCTTGCGCGAACTGGACCAGGAGCGCACCGCGCGCCAGAAGAGTGAGCGCGCGGCTGAAGACCTGCGCGGCGAACTGGTGGCGGCACGCAGCGAGGCGCGCGATGCGGCGGTGGCGCAGGCGGAAGGCCGCGCTAAGCTCGAAGCGCAGGCCGCGGCGCTGGCCGATCGGCTCGCGGTGGCCGGAGCCTTTTTGTATAGCGCGATCTTGTGTGAGTGCGAGCGCTTTTGCTGCAGCAGGTCCATTCCAACCATCATCAGCTTGTTTTGAACTGCCACTGTGTCCAGCATGCCCACGAGTGGCTTGACGGCATGTCATAGGGAGTCATCTCCTCCGAGCAAGCCGTCATTTAACATAACGCCAGATCTCAGAAAAAGCTATTGGGCCTTCGTTGTGGGCAGGGGCAGGTGACCCAGGGCCGGTGTGGGGCCGGACTCCCCTCACTCAACTGTCGCCGAGCGGTTGGCGGGAATGAGGACAAAATCGAAATGGGCGGCGGCATACAGTGCATTGCACGCCCAGACTTCAGCGACTTCCACGGTGTACCAGATACTGAACACGCTTGGCCTGCAGGCCAAGGTTCCGAATGCAGGCTATCTGCTGTCCGGAGTATTCTGAATCGAACAAACCAGACTGATTGGAGATGCCATGACGACGAGCTCTGCGAAGAAGAAGATTGCCATCCTGGACGACTACCAGGGCGCTGCCCTCACGGTGGCCGACTGGTCGCCCCTGAAGGAGAGGGCGGAGATTGTTGTCTTTGGCGACCACGTCGACGATGAAGGCAACATCGTCGAGCGACTGCGCGATTTCGATGTGGTATGCGCGATGCGCGAGCGCACGCCCTTCCGGCGCCCCTTGATGGAGCAGCTTCCGAAGCTGAGGCTGATTGCCTCC
>NZ_JWMA01000167.1 GCF_000812465.1 Cupriavidus sp. IDO
ACTCTTCGCCATGGCGCATATCTCCATTCGACCTGTTCGAGATAAAACGCACCGGCCTAGAATCGGTTGTCATGTTTTTTGTAAATCTCAATAATCCCCATCTTTCTCTGACCGGTTGCCTAATGGCATCTAGAACGTCGAGACGTCCTCTCGATCCTTCGCCTCACCATAGGCGAGTGCAGCCTCGGCAGCGGAGAAGAGATCAGGCCTACGTTAAGCTCGTACGATTGCACTGTCACGAAGCCTTCTCTAACTGGCCGCCCGTCCGTGCGAGTTATCTTGTACCGAACTGAATACCCAGCGACATTCGCCGGGCTCTGTGGATCGTGTTTGGGCCCTGCCAAGATCGAAAAGGAATGGTCTCAAACGATGCCATCCCGACGAAATTTCGTCTCCATGGAGTACAACCATTCCGAAATTGCAATTCCGATACCGCACCGGCAAAAGCGGGTTGGTGCGACAAATCACTCATCCACACCCAGAATCACATCCACCGCTGCCCTACCAGCAAGCTCCGCGATGAGATGCGCCCAGCGTCGGCTAAACGGTCCTCCGTGGACTTTCACTCGCTTGCCAATCGCAGCGACCCCAGGCGGCCTCATCGGACCTTCAATCTGAAACCAGGCGTCGAACATATCTTCGGACGTGTTCACAAGGGCAACACGGATTTCGAATCCCCGGTATTCAGTAAGCCAATCCATAGTCGAGCCGAGATCATTCACCATTCGTTTCACTCCCAGAACCATGTTTCCCGGCATTCGGCATAGCAAAAACACACGACACCTGTGAACTCGCTACAGTGGACATCGACTCGGAGCGGCGTAAGACTCACTTTACCGGCGCTCATAGCCATCTGAAGTTCGGAAGCAAGTCGTTGTGCTCGTCGACGTTGACCCCACCCAGTGCCTGAATGGTACGCTTCATGAGGTCCTTGGACTTCGAATCGCAGCTGACGACCATCAGCATCTTTCCAGGTGTGAGTCGTAGCTTTTTACTCGCCAGACCGAAGCGCCGGATCCTGGCGCCAACCAGCCCGCCAATCCACCAGCCAATCATGCCGCCAAACATGAGGCCACCCACGAAGGCGACAACGCTCGCTGCCGGGCCTGCAGGAGCCCCGTACGCGAGTATCACCGGCACTGCCGCGATAACACCCACAACAAAGCCACCGATCGCTGTTTCTTCACGATACGTGGTCTGGCTGAGTTCCGTCCTCGGCAGCCCTTCAACGGGCTGATTGTCGCCCTGGACGAACCACGGTCCTCCGACGAGTTCCGACCTGTTGAACAGCTCGCCGAGTCGCGCCTGTGCCAACTTTGCGGTGGCCACATCATTCAACGTGAAATATAGAAGAGTACGCATAGAGTTACCTCACTCCGACCTGGCCGTTACTCCCCTCGATCCGTCGAAACCATGCAAGGATCTCAGCACGAAGGCCCCACTCGCTGGAATTGCGGCGAGTGCAGGTCGGGCCACCCTTCATAGCCGGTGAGATCCCAGTCGACAACTGGCATAACTGATGGGGTCGTCGAGTGGGTGTCAAGCGTGCAAAGCCAAATCTTTGCGCACGGTGTCGTAGCGCTTGCGTGGCAAGCATGGCCTTGTGAGCCGCTTTCACAACGGCAACCGACACGATATCCCCCCTCATTGTTTATGCGGCCAGCGGTGTTACTCGATTCACCATTCGGTGCGAAGGACAAGCGCCTCGTCAATCGCCCGGAAACGACGAACTGCCGGAAAGTCATGGCCGCTTCAATGTTCAGCGGAAATCCGTCATGGGATCCATGACCTTGTAGGACAGGCTCACCGAGAATTGGAGACGGTTTATCTCAAGCCTTGCGTTGACGATGATCTGAAGAAATGGAAAGAGTTGCGGACCGCGAAGATTGCTGTGGATTATCGTTCCAGTGTAGTGCCAGCGGTGGACCGACCGGTCCGCGTTTGCGGGCGCCGCGGGTGGGCGGCGCAACGCCTGCCAGGCCATTTTGTAAGGGCGTTGGGATGAGATGCAATGGACATCTATACTAATAGTTGCGGCGTCCCTGAAGCTACGTGCTTCTGGTTCGCCTACCACTCGTTTCCGGGCCTTCCCCCTCGACAACGTCTTAGGACTGGTGACTCCTGAAGTCACTCTCGGGGATTCCTGGAAATTTCATGCAAGATGCCACGCGGCGACCTCTGCTCGCTCACTCCCCCAGTAACCAAGGAAGCCGGTCGTTAGCCAGGATCGATGCAATCGATGTCCAGCGATTGGGATCCTTTGCCGCAATACCGATCGCCAGGTTGGTTGCCGCCTTCTTTGCTGTTCTTTCGCGTTTCGGGCCGGCCGGGCCGCGATCTCATCGTGACGATGATGCCGTAAAGATCCTCGGCAATTCGGGACGGATGGAAATGATTACCCGTTCGCAATGGAAGATCGGAGTCCACAGCGGTGGCGCTTGGTCACAACGGCCGCCACACAGCCAGCCCTGCAAGCAGTAAAGGAAATATCGTGCCGAACAATTCTGCGAAAACCACCTACCGGGCCATTCCCGCCATGCGCCTACTGCGCGACCGCCAGGTCGGCCAGTTGCCGAAGGGAAGCATCCAGAGATTTGGATTCATCCGCTTGGTGGCAACCCAATGGCATCAGGCAGCCATGCTGCTGATTGACTGGGATCGCGCTGTCAACGAAGGCTGGCCCAACCTGCGGTCGCCGTCCGGCCCCACAGTCAAGGGGCTCTGCACTGGGGCCTGGGCCGGAATGTCCGCCGGTTTGCCGGAAGTGGAAATTTAGATTGAGTGAGGTAACACCATGCGTACGCTGCTGTATTTCAGGCTGAAGGACGTCATCACGGCGAGGCTGGCGCAAGCTCGATTAGACGAGCTGGCCGGTACATCTGCACTAGTCGCGGGACCGTGGTTTGTCCAGCGCGACAAACAGCCAGTTGACGGATTGCCGAGGGTTGACGTCGGTCAGACCACATATCGCGAAGAAGCGGCAATCACCGGAATCTTTGTCGGCGCGATCGTCGCGGCGCTGGTAATTTTCAGATACGGAGTCTCTGCCGGTACGGGCGCCACTGCCATGGCGTATGTTGGCGCTATCGCGCTAGGCGCGATGATTGGCTGGTGGATCGGCGGATTGGTCGGCGTCAAAATCGGCCGCCTCGAACTGGTGCGACAGAAAGCGAAAATGGAACCGGGCCAGTTGATGATGATTGCCAGCTGCGACTCGAAATCCAAGGAGTCCACGAAGCGGATGATCAATGAGCTGGGCGGCGTCAGTATCGACGAGCACAGCGATGTGATGCCGAACTTCAGGTGGGTATGATTGCCAGAACGGATCTGCCAATGTACGGCCTCGGAAATATACGGTACGCGGCTAAAAAAAAAGAGGGCCAGTCCGAACTGATCCCAAGAAATTTGGACGGTCAAATCGCTAGGCGCCTAAGGGCTGAATCCTGTATTGCACTGGACTCAGCCCTTTTAGCTTCGGCTTGATGTGCTCTTGATTGTAGTGGATCGACCTGGTCTGCCTGAAGCTGGTCCAGATCGGCAAATTTGTTCACCGTGAAAAACTGGAAGCGTGCCCTGGTGAAAAAGCCAATGTTGCTGGTTCAGCCCGCATTCTGACTTGCCTATTCTGTAATCTTCCTTGGCCCGCACGCACGCCGCATGTACTGTGGAAGCAAGTCTTTCAGCGGGTACCACAAGGCGCGTCCGCATCTGGGATGTATGCAGGCGGCCGCGCGCCTGCGAAAGCCCGCAGGCAGGAGTTGCCATGATCGAAATCCTTGAAGGCTTCCCCGGCAACGTCGTCGCCGTGCGTGCGTCCGGCGAAGTAACACGAGATGATTACGAGCGGATTCTGATTCCCGCCGTGGAAACCACGATGGAGCGACACGACAAGGTTCGCGTCTACTATGAGCTCGGGCCCGGTTTCACGCGGATGGCCGCGGGTGCGGCATGGGATGACCTGAAGCTGGGGATCGCCCATTACTGGCACTGGGAAGCCATAGCCGTGGTGACAGATCATGACTGGATCCGCCGCGCAGTCGATGTCTTGCGCTTCGTGGTGCCGGGCCACATCAGGACATTCCGGGTCGATCAGGCCTCGGATGCGCGGGACTGGATCGTAAGCCCTCTCGACCAGCCCACGACTCGCCCGAGTTGATTCGAAAGCCATGACAGCGCATCCGGCCGCGCGGGCCTGCCGTCCAAGCACTGCTCGGGCATGCCTTGGTGCAGACCACAGCGGCCTACGCGAGGACCGACCTGGGCCAGTTGCGGACCTTTGTCGAGCAGAGATTTACCGAAGCCGCGCCGCAGCTCAGACGGTCCTGGCCTACGGGTCTGGCGCAGGTCAAGCGGGCCTTCCGCTCGATGAAGACCGTCGATCTGCACGTGCGTCCGATGTCACACTTCAGCGAGTCGCGCGTGCGCGTGTTTCTATGCATGCTCGCCTACTACGTCGAGTGGCAGCTGCGCGAAGCGCTCAAGCCACTGCTCCACGACGATGAGGGCCTGGCAACGCTGCGTGATCAGCGTGCCAATCCGGTGATGCCGACGCCGCGCTCCAAGGGAGCCGACGCTAAAGCCGCGCGCCACCGTACCGACGACGACCTACCCGGGCATAGCCTGCAAACGCTGCTGCGAGATCTCGCCACGTTGACCTATAACATCACCTCCACGAGCTCAAGCCACGCAGCGTAATGCGTAGCTGAAGGGGTCCCCTTGTTTTTCCTGCAAAAAGTATCGGTAGGAGATCGAGCACTGGCGTGGGACTCAGACCGTAACCGCTTGAATAGTTTACGATTTCTGTTCGTTGTCTGACCCGGATGGGCCTGGCACGGATTGAGCCGCTCATAGGCCGTCGCGGCGTCGAAAGCCATGACCGACTCCGAAAGCACTACTGTTCGAGCGCTTCATCTCAAAGGAGTTCGGCGAGCCGAGCCGCTCGATATCGACGGGGCCTTCAAACACCAGCACATACCAGCACATCTATGCACGCCGCATAAGCATAGTGTGGACACCGTGCTATTTCGCCGTGCTGGCCTCGCGCATGCAGAGGCAATTCCGCAATGCGCGCGCGGTGCGCTGGCAGAACCGCGTCTTCGGCAACGTGCTGGTCCCGGTAGGCGCCGCGCTCTTCTTCGTGCGCAGGCAGTCCGCCTGAGTCTTTATGCGGGGCATGGGCGTGCTGGTGGCACTCGGGCGGCGGGTTTGCTTCAATGAAGGCAGATCGCCATCGCGGAGACGCCCCATGCGCACCTTCCTGACGCCGCTTGCCCAGTCCCGCCACCGGCCGGCCCATACAGTGCCGCCGATCGAGGAGCCGCCGCCCCCGGGCATTCCTCCGGACTTGCCGCCGATCGAGCATCCACCGCCACCGGCG
Organism: Cupriavidus sp. IDO; assembly: GCF_000812465.1. Classification (GTDB taxonomy): domain Bacteria; phylum Pseudomonadota; class Gammaproteobacteria; order Burkholderiales; family Burkholderiaceae; genus Cupriavidus. The sequence continues at coordinate 5,378 of NZ_JWMA01000167.1, forward strand.
GAACCGCCAGTGGCGGTACCGCCGCCATCCTACGAGGAGCGCATCGCGCGCCGGTATTGAATCGCTTCGCCCACGTTCGAGATCCGCAATGATGCGGGCGATCTTTAGCACTCGAAAATACGAACGGGCGGGCCAACCCAGCTTTGTCATGGCCCCGCACAGCAGCGCCTCCGCTTCCTTTGCCCACCGCGCCAGTTGCCGTTCGGGCGCGGCCAGCACGTGGACCTCGGCGCTCGGCTCGCCCGGCGGGCCGTCCAGCATCTCCTCTGACAATGGTGGCCCGGTACCTGGTCTATGAGACCTTCCACTATTGCTGTCACGTCCACGACAATATTCGTGCACAACATGCCCGGATGAAGTACATGAACCTCACCTTTCCCGTCACCGACTGGTTGCTGGGCAACAGCGACCTGCGCAGAGGTCGGTTCGGTCCCCCCTTTTATCGCTACAGTGAGTATGTCAATGAAGAGCTCAGGCCCATCATCAACAAGTTCCATAACGACCATTCCAGCATGACCCTGGACGGACCGACGATAAACGCCGCTAGATGGCAGCCTGAGGGCGCGGCAACCACCTGCCATGAGAGGTATCCTTACGTTTCACGCAAGCTACCGATGAAAGCCTGTTGCAGGAGCCGGTAGCGGACGAGGCCTCGGTCGTCCGCTTCAGGCGCCATCGTGTGTCACGGGCGATCGATGCAGTCACCCTCCCTTCCCTACTGGCGTCCTCGGTGTATTGAGTTGCAAAATCGGTTCAAGCACGAGCGTTGCTGCTGTCATGCACACCCGATCCCGCGAAGTCGCGCTGCCAAGTGCCCCAACCCGGCCGCAGGCATGGGTGCGCCCTGCCGGGCGCGCCCAAAGAAAAGGCAGAAGCGAACGCTTCTGCCTTCCCTCGCTGACACACTCCACCGCCCCGGGATGCGAGCCCTTGCCGGCGGCAATGCCAATGCTTAGACGTGTTCGCCCAGGACAGACGCGGTCACATCGACGGCCACGTCAGTATGCAGCAACGCTGACCTCGTCGCCCACCAGCTCCAGCGGGCCGTTGGGCAGGCGCACCTGGGCCTTCTTGACCATGAGCCTTGGGTGCCCAGGGCTTCGGCGATGCCTGCGTTGGTGACCAAATCGAACTGGCAGCCGCCCACCGAACTTCCGGTCAGGACGTTCAGCTTCTCGCCTTCGGCCTGCACGGGCGGCCAGCTTCTGGGCGGCAGCCTTTTCCAGCGAACTCGCTGATGGCGGTTTGCGTAGCGCGGCGGGCCTTCTTGTTCGGGATCAGAAGTTACGGGCGTAGCCGTCCTTCACGCGAACGATGTCACCCAAGCAGCCCAGGTTGATAATTTTTTCCTTGCATCGTATTTTCCTTAACGGCCTGGGCATTCAGTGCTTGTGCAGGTCCGTGTAGGGCAGCAGCGCGAGGAAGCGCGCGCGCTTGATGGCCGTATCGAGCTGACGCTGATAGTGCGCCTTGGTGCCAGTCAGGCGAGCGGGCGTGATCTTGGCATTGTCGCCGATGAAGTCCTTCAGGGTGTCCAGATCCTTGTAGTCGATCTGTTCCACGCCAGCCACGGTGAAGCGGCAATAGCGCTTGCGCTTGAACAGTGAGCTTTCCTTTTTGAAAGGCTTCTTCTTTTTATCGCTACGTTTGATGAATGCCATGATTCAGTCCCTTACCGATGCCTTACCGATGCCTTACCGATGCCTTACATATCAGCGATATGGAAGACGAGAGCCTTGCCGTTGCGGCGCCTGCGAGCCCGCGGCGGTCAGGCCAGGTGCGAAGCGTGAGCGCAGTGCGGGGAAGCCCAGGCCAACTTACAGTAATACGACTCTCATTGTGCCCGATCGTGGCCGCCATGAAAGCCTGCACCACAACACTACTTGATGCTCAGGCCGCTACTGGGGTTTCGGCAGGCGACTGGAGTGCGGCCTTGTGGGCTTCTTCGCGCTGCACTTCATCATTGGCGACGGCGCGGTTTCGGCCTTCTTGGTCTGGACGATGGGGTGACGCAACACGGCATCGTTGTGACGGGCTACGCCGTCTCGGCCTCCCGCTCGCGGGCGGTGCTGGCGACGGTGCAATCCTGGTCAATGGGCCGAGGGATCGGCTTCGCCGCGGCCTCAGCCGGCTCGGCCTGCTCCAAGGATGTGGCCGTCACCGGGCTGGTTGTTTTTGGAGACGGACGCAGCCACGCCATCAACGCCGCCCAGCGCTCGTTGAGGCGAGAGCGAGGCGACAAGGTCGTCGGGGTATGCCGCTGCTGGGCCGCTTTCTCTCGCGGGCGATCCAGATCACGAATCCGGTAGCACATGGGATACCTCCTTTCGGAAGGCGGAGACGAAAACTCGTCCCCACGAGCATCGCTGCATTCCGGCGGGGGCGATCACTTCCAGTATGGAATGTGCACGCGCTGACCGCCACCCGAACTGGCTGTTTCACCTACCGGGGCACCCGGAGCAGCTATGCCACAGAGCGCGGTACTACGGGATACTGGCCGCTCCTGCCTGCTGGTCACCGCCCTCGCCTACCTGGCGTGGGCCTCGGGCCCATGCTGAATCCACTATCACCAGACGACCGCCCCAGGCTAATCCGCTGTCGAAGCTATCCAATCCGGAAAAACTCCACGCTCTGCCCCGCATTGACCGCCCGGCGCGGCCAGTCCGGCGTCTCACCCTGTCGGTCCCAGGTGAGCCCTTCGGCATTGCGGTAGCAGACCGCCGGCGACGGAGGAGGCGGTGGCGGATCAAAGCACCCCGCCGCCTTTAGTTCCTCCATCGTCAGCCCTGCCCGTCCCCAGTGAGCCTCTCGGCATTGCGGTAGCAGACCGGACGCGCGACGGATGGTGGCGGCAGCGGCGGATTGAAGCCTGCCGCCTCCAGTTCATCCATCGTCAGCCCATAGTCGGCCATCTGTGCCTGGATCCAGCGGATCGCGTCCGCCCGCTCAATTTCTGTTGCCGTCGTTGCCGTCATCGGGGTTGAGGGAGGTAGCAGGCACGCCAGGTTCTTCCTCCGCGCTCGGCGCCGGGCCGCCGGCCTTGCGCCGCCGTCCACTACCGCCATCCCGCTCGCGCTGCCAGCAGCTGGCCTGCGAGCGCCGCTTCGGCTTCGGCCCGCTCGGCCCGGCGCTGCGCCGCGGCGCGCCTGGCACGCGACTCCTCCAGCGCAGCGCGTAGCGCGGTCAATTCCGCCTCCAGTCGCGGCATCGCTTCCATCCGCAACTGCGCCTTGACCAATCCAGTGCACGCCCTTGCGCCAGCCTCTCTGCACATATAGGGGTGATCGTACCTTTCGTGCAAAAGCTGGCGGTGATCACCTGGAGAGCCGCTTCGGACAAGGCTATGCGTCTTCCTGCTTCTCACGCGGGAGGGATTAATGCAACTATTTGATGCGAAGGGATTTTTAGGCCCACACTGCCATATTTCGCACGAAAGGTACGATCACCCCTGCTCGCGCGCGCTCCAGCTCGGTCGAGAATTGGGTACGCAATTCGGGCCAGTTGACGGCCCGCGGCTGCAGCACCTCCGCCGGCGTGCCCATGTTTCCCTTGCGCACCAGGCTGTAGCGCTTGTTGGCAGTGGACGTAACACCGTAGCTGAAGAACAGCAGCCAGCACACCTCGCGGTACATCGCACGGGTTTCGGGGAAGCGGCTGCGCAGCTCGGCCAAGTCCGCCTGTAAGAGACTGCGCCAAAATGGGGGCGAACTCCGTTCCGTCATACTTGCTCATTCCTGCTCAAACAGGAACAAAGCTGACTTTCTGCTTCACTAAGGCCGGTTTCGCCATCGTCTTGCGACGATGGCCAGCGCCTTCCTCT
>NZ_JWMA01000168.1 GCF_000812465.1 Cupriavidus sp. IDO
ACCCCGCTCTCGGCCACCGGCGCCAGCGTCGGCGCCAGCGGGCTGACCGTCACCGCTTCGGTGGCGGTGGTGGTGGTGCTGAGGTTCCCTTCGCCATCGGTGGCGGTGGCCGCCACGTTCAGCGTGAAGTTGGTGTCGTTGGGCGGCGTGATGGTCAGTGAACTGAGCGCCCAGCCCGACACATCGACCGAGCTGTGGCTCGCATCGGCAGTGAAGCTGTGGCTGCCATCGCTTAGCGTGGCGCCGGCCGGGATGGCGCTCACCACCAGCGAAGCGAGGCTGTTGCTATCGCCGGCGAGGCCGTTGACCGCGGCGCCGAGGTTCAGCGCGATCGCCGCTCCTTCCACCCCGCTCTCGGCCACCGGCGCCAGCGTCGGCGCCAGCGGGTGGACCGTGACCGCCTCGGTGGCGGTGGTGATCGCGCTGAGGTTGCCCTCGCTATCGGTGGCGGTGGCCGCTACGCTCAGCGTGAAGTTGGTGTCGTTGGGCGGCGTGATGGTCAGCGAGCCCAGCGTCCAGCCGTGGATGTCGATCGCCGTGTGGCTCGCGTTGGCCGTGAAGGTATGACCGCCGGCGCCATCGCTCAGCGTGGCGCCAATCGGGATCGCACTCACCACCAGCGAAGCGAGGCCGTTGGCATCGCCGGCCAGGCCGTTGACCGTGGCGCCGAGGTTCAGCGCGATCGCCGCCCCTTCGACGCCACTCTCGGCCACCGGCGCCAGCGTCGGCGCCAGCGGATTGACCGTGACCGCCTCGGTGGCCGTGGAACTATTGCCGGCCATATCAGTCGCCCTGACATTCAGCGTGAAGTTGGCATCGCCGGACGGCGTGATGGTCAGCGAGCTCAGCGTCCAGCCATGAACATCGATCGCGGTGTGGCTCGCATCGGCGGTGAAGCTATGGCTGCCATCGCTCAGTGTGGCACCGACCGGGATCGCGCTGACCACCAGCGAGGCCAGGCCATTGCCAGAGCCGAACGCCGTCGCCGAGAGCGCACCTAGCGCGATTGGGGAGCCCTCGACTCCCGTCCTGGCATCGGATGGCCACATTACTGTTGGCGCTCCCGTGTCGAGCGAGAAAGTGAGATTGGTTGCGCCCGAAACGTTGCCGTGTATGTCAATCTGGCGCACCAGCAGGTTGTTCATGCCCTCCGCCGTGCTGAAGCTGCCGTTCCATGTCGTACCGCCGTCGACGCTGTACTGGACCGTCGCACCGTGTGCGATCCCCGTCAGGCAGAGCGAGCCATCGTTGGTGACATTGTCAGTGCTGGAAGCGCCAGTGTCATGCGCAAGTGTCACCACTGGCTTGGGCGGAGCGATCTCTACGTAAGCGGTGGCCCAGCTCAGGGTGCCATTGCCGAGCCGGATGGCATAGGTGAAGCTGTCCGTCGCATAGCCAAGGTCACGGTAGCTGTTGGAAAGCCATGTCGGATCCAGGCTCCGCGCATCGTAGCCAATCTTTCCATCCGCCGTGATCCAGATGTGCGCGCCATGATAGCTCAGGTCCCCGTTCACCGTTTCCGCCCTCACGGTGTCCTGACTGAGCAGCGCGCTTTGCTCGGCAGCAATCGTCGTCTCGCTGCCGGAATCGATCGAGTACAGCGTCTTCGCGGCTCCGCCGAGATCATTGGCCATGACGTTCAAGCAGATCGTCCCGAGCGAGCTGCACGTGAGGCCTGTCATTGCCGCGGTAAATACGTCGTCCGTCGCCTGGGGCGTATTGGAGATCGAAGTCGCAGTACCGTTGTTATTCGTAGCCATGACAAACTCCGTGATCGTCTCTGAGGTTTAGCGTTGAAAGCAGGATGCTGCTAGCCCGACTCGGCGTATCACCGAAGTGGCGGCAACGATGACCATACTCATTTCCCGTCAAGCAGCTTATTCACTGGCGCGGTTAGCGCTCGCGCAGCGCCACGTCCTTGGTTTTTATGATGGGCTTCAGCAAGTAATGCAGTACGGTCTTCTGGCCTGTGCGGATGTCAACCGTGGCCACCATGCCAGGCAGTATCGGCACGGGATCGCCGCGCCCGCTTGGCCTGTTCTGCTTTGTCCGCACCAGGATCCGATAGTAGGGCTCGGGCTTTTCACCGGGTTTTTCCGGGACTAGCGTATCGGCGCTGATATGCTCCAGCGTCGCCGGAAAGCCGCCGAAGATGGAATAGTCGTAGGCCGACAGTTTGACCATTGCCTCCTGCCCCACGTGCAGGTAGGCAACGTCCGCGGGACGTACACGTGCTTCGATCAACAGCGTGTCTTCCAGCGGCACGATCTCCATCAGGTCCATGCCGGGCTGGGCCACGCCCCCTACTGTATTCAGCTTGATCTGTTTGACAACACCCGCTACCGGAGCCCGCACCACGGCGTGTACGACCCGGTCTTCCAATGCTGTGTTGGCAGCGCTCAATGCGGCTTGCTCCGCGCCCGCCTGGTTGAGGTCTTTCATGGCGTCAGCACGAAAGTGCGCGCTCATTTCGTCGATCTTCTGGCGCGCTTCCCGGTAGGCGGCATCCAGCCGGGGCAGAGAAAGTCTGGTCGCACTGAGTTCACCGGCCAGGTCATTGGCTTCCCGCTCCAGCCGCAACAGCTCTACGTCGGACACGACGCCCTTTTGCGCAAGCGGGCGCGTCATCGCCAGTTCCTTCGAAACCAGTGCGTAGCTTTGCAGCAATTGCGCCTCGCGTGAGCGCTTTTCGGCGAGTTCCTGCCGGCGTTGATCGGCCTGCTGGCGTAGCACGGCCAGGCTTGCCTGCAATTCACGCTGGCGGGACTCAAACAGGTTCTGCTCTTCGGCGAAGAACTTATCTCCTTGTATCCCCTCCGCCCGCCGTGTCGAGATGAAGGGTGTGCCGCCGGCTTCGGCTTTCAAACGCGCCATCCTCGCAATCAGGGCATCATCCTTTGCCTGGCCCTCCTTGTAAGAGGCACTGAACCTGGTGTCATCGATGCGCATCAAGGGCTGATCTTTCTGCACCACCTCGCCCACCCTCACCAGGATTTCCGAAACCACGCCACCATCCGGGTTTTGCACCAGTTGGACCTGGTTGGAGGGAATCACTTTCCCCTCGCCCACCGTTACTTCATCCACCTTGGCCAGGCCCGCCCAGGTCAGCGCCAGAATCAGGAAGAGGAACGTCGACCAGAGAATCCAGTGGGTGAAGGAACGTGGCCCCTCCATCAGCGCCGCGCTGCTCGCCTGCATGTATGCGGTGTCGTCCGCGCGCGGCCTAATCGCCGTGGCGATCCTGCCTAGCCAATCGGTGCGCTTGCCGCCCAGGGGCGCCTCGTCAAGGCGCGGTGTTTCAAGCGGCTGCGACATGGAGCTTCCTTCCTGCAAGGGCCGCGAGCACCGCGTCCCGGGGCCCGTCAGCGACCACACGGCCGTGATCCATCACGATCAGACGGTCAACCAGGCTGAGCAGGGATGTGCGGTGAGTGACGAGCAGCAGCGTGCGGCCGCCAAGCTCGGCCATCAACCTGGCCTTGAGCAGCTCTTCCGAGCGATTGTCCATCGCGCTGCTCGGCTCATCCAGGACCAGAAGCGGTGGCGCGAGAAGCGCGGCGCGGGCGATGGCAATGGCCTGCCGTTGTCCGCCAGACAGGCCCTCACCGCGTTCACCAACTGGCAGGTCGAAGCCATCCGGCGAACCATTGACGAATTCGGTGACACCGCCGACCTGCGCCGCGCGCAGCACCGCAGCGTCGTCCGCGAAGGGTGCACCCAGCAGGATGTTCTCGCGCACGCTTCCATTGAACAGGACGACGTCTTGCGGCACGTAGCCGATGTCGCGCCGCAGTGCGGCGGGATCAAGCTGGCGCAATTCGGTGCCGTCGATCAGTATCGAACCCGAGGTGGGCGGGTAGAGCCCAAGTAGGAGCTTTTCGATGGTGGTCTTGCCCGAACCGATGCGGCCAATGAGCCCAACGCGCTCACCGGGCGCGATATGGAATGAAACATCGTCGAGGACTGTGCTGGTGCGGCCAGGATAAGCAAAGCGAACGTTCCTGAATACGATATCGCCCCGCAACCTGGGACGATGCACGAAAGACTTCTCGGCCGGGCGCTCCACGGGCAGCTTCATCAGGCGATCGATCGAGGCAAGCGCTGCGCGCGACTGGTGATAGCGTGTCAGCAAGGCCGCCACCTGGGACATCGGGGCTAGCGCCCGGCCGGTCAGGGTAGTGCATGCGATCAAGCCACCGGTGGTCAACTTGTCATCGGCAATCAGGTAGACACCAAGCACCACCACGGCAAGGTAGGCCGCTTGCTGAGCGAAGGAGGAAAAGTTGACGATACAGGCTGACAGGAGGCGAGTCTTGAGACCCAGCCTGGAAATCTGACCAAGCGCTTGCTCCCACTTGCCCTGCACCGGCCCTTCGGCTCCCATCGTCTTGATGGTCTCCAGGCCAACCAGGGTCTCTACCAGCATCGCCTGCCGCAGGCTCGCATGGCGTTGATTCGCCTCGATGGCCTGCGCAAGCGGTCCTTGCAGGGCAAGCCCGGCCCCGACCACCAGCGGAATCGCGATCACCGGCGCCCAGCCTAACGCGCCGCCCACCCAGAATATCGCCAGGATAAAGACCACGACGAACGGGACGTCGATCAGCGCGGTAATGGTGGCCGAGGTACAAAACTCGCGTACCGCCTCGAATTCCTGCAGATTATTGGCAAATCCGCCAACTGACGGGGGGCGCGCGGCCATCTGGATGCCGAGGACTTTCTCGAAGATATTTGTTGACAGGATCACGTCGATCTTCTTGCCGGCAATGTCGATAAAGTACCCGCGCAGGGTGCGCATCAACGTATCGAATCCCACTACCAGCATCACGCCGATGGTTAGCGCCCATAAGGTCTCCATCGCGCGATTCGGCACCACCCGGTCATACACGTTCATCGTGAACAGTGGCATGACAAGGGCGAACAGATTGATGAGCAACGAGGCGATCAGAACCTCACCGAAAACCGGCCAGGATTGCACGACCACGCCCCAGAACCACTGGCGCGGCCGGGGCACGGCACTCTGCGCCGAGTCCTCTTCAAAGCGGTAAGCTGGCCGCACAAACAACGCGTAGCCCGTGTAGCACCGCTCAAGTTCCTGGAGTTCGATTTCATGCTCCCCGGCACCGGACTCGGGTGTTACCAGAAGCGTGCGGGTGCCACCTATCCTGCGTACCAGTACGCACGCCTGCTTGTCCTGCAACAGCAGGACGGCGGGCAGAACCAGATCGGAGATGCCGTGCAGGGGCCGCTTGACAAGCTTGGCGGACAGGCCCGCCCGGGCTGCCGCGCGGATGAACAAGGCAGGCGTCAGGCAATGCTCGACCAGGGGCAGCCCCGCCCGCAGGGTATCGGCCGACATTGGCCGGTTGAACATCTTGCCGAGTATCAGGAGACAGCCGAGTAAGGGATCGTCGACCGAAGCCGACAAAGCCTCAAGGCCCGCGGGTTGCTGCGTGAATCCGGCTTGCTGCCCCGGCCCAGGCTGGACTGGAGAGTCTTCCCGATTCATTGGGAGCCCTCCCCGGCAAACTTGGCCCGCGAAGAACCAGGCAGCGCCGGAGCCGCCCCGTCCCTGGCAATAGCTTCCCCCGTGCCTTGCATAACCTCTCCCCGTTTTTTTTGGCTGTTCCGCTCTATGTGTCCCCTCTCAGCAAATTGCATACCAAGCGCCTAATGGGGCTGGCTGGCAAGGCATTGTTGAGCCCATGTGGGGTAAGCAGGGGGGGCGGACTGGAGAAACATTTCAAGCGCGAAACGTCGCGTGCTCGGGCTAATCAGCTTTTCGCTGGAAAATAGCTGCCATTGCTAGTAAAAGAGCCACGCCTGGCAAGGAAGGAAGGCTTGATTCAGCCACGAAACGTTGCTTCCAGTCTCGTGTGAGCTGTTACGGATTACACGCGGCTACAGCCAGGGCCTGGCAGCGCTGGCGCCAGCCGTTGTGGCAAGCCGGCGGCGAGCCGCCGCAATCGGATCAGATATTTTGGCAGTTGCGACTCAATGCCGAATCGCGTAGCGACATTGAAACGGCTTGGGTAGCTGTATCGCAATAAGGAGGCGTAAGGGGGCAAAGCCGGCCGTGGTGGTTGGCTTGTGCGGCCAGCAAACAGAATTGGCGGGCAGCAGAGTGTTCCCACCGGGGCCATGCATCTGGGCGTTGCCAATCATGGGGTGATCGTACTTTTCATGTAAAAAATGGCGGATACAGGGCGCGCATCCGCCTGCAGCAAGGCTTTTCGGGGCAATGAGTCTCGCCCGATTGGTGTACTTGTAAGTCCTTGATAGATCGAGATTTTCCGGGGCAGAACGCCAGAAAATGCACGGAAAGTACGATCACCCCATCTAGGGCCCAACACACCCAAAAATCCTTCTCGATATGCTGGACTGCCGTCCCGAGTCTTGCCGCCGTAGTTATAAACAGGTCTCGCCGGTCCGTGTCGGTTGCCTCGATGATTTGACGATAGTCAGGCTTCATGGGACACCTTCCCGTTCTTCGCATCGCATTCGCCGGTGGCGGCGCCTGTGCCATTGCAATCCAGGAGATCGCGAACAAAGGTCCGCATCCATGCTGGCATGGCACCGAGGCCGGCCATCAGGTCCTCGCGGATTGACTGACCATGGTCGGGGTGTTCGAGCACGTTGCGAAGCGCAGTTGCTATCCGCTCGCTGTCAGAGGCAATGGTGTCTTTAAGCCAATGCAATGCTTGAACGACACGCATTGCAGGACGTCCTGCCCAA
>NZ_JWMA01000169.1 GCF_000812465.1 Cupriavidus sp. IDO
TTCGGCGACGACAAGGTGCTGGTGGAGAAGTACCTGACCCGCCCGCGCCATATCGAGATCCAGGTGTTCGCCGATACCCACGGCAACTGCGTCTACCTATTCGAGCGCGACTGTTCGGTGCAGCGGCGCCACCAGAAGGTGCTGGAAGAAGCGCCCGCGCCAGGCATGACCGAAGCGCGCCGCGGCGCCATGGGCGAAGCGGCGGTGGCCGCGGCCAAGGCCGTTGGCTACGTCGGCGCTGGTACGGTCGAGTTCATCGCCAACCAGGATGGCTCCTTCTACTTCATGGAGATGAACACACGGCTGCAGGTGGAGCACCCGGTCACCGAGATGATCACCGGGCAGGACCTGGTCGAATGGCAGCTGCGCGTCGCTGCCGGCGAAGCGCTGCCGCTGACGCAGGAGCAGCTGCGCATCGACGGCCATGCGCTGGAAGCGCGCATCTATGCCGAGAATCCGGACAAGCAGTTCCTGCCATCGACTGGCATGCTGCGCTACCTGCGCACGCCGCCGGCGGTGCAGTTCATGCGCGGTGGCGATGTGCATGGCCCGGCCGGCATCCGCATCGACGCCGGCGTGCGCGAAGGCGACACCATCAGCCCCTTCTACGACCCGATGATCGCCAAGCTGATCGTCTGGGGCAAGGATCGCGACGAGGCACTCTCGCGCATGCGCCAGGCGCTGGCGTCGTATCACGTGGTGGGACTGTCCACCAACGTGGCCTTCCTGCAGCGGCTGGTGTCGTCGCAGGCGTTCCGCACGGCCGATCTCGATACCGGGCTGATCGAGCGCAACCAGAAGGCGCTGTTCCCGCAGCCTGAACCGGTTGGCATCGATATCCTCGCGCTGGCCGTGGCTGCGCTGCTCGATCGCGAGACGCGCGAGCGCCGCATCGATGCCGCAGATCAGCATTCGCCATGGACGCATGGCGGCGCATGGCGTCTCAATGGCGGCGCCGCGCGGCAATTGCGCTTCGGCTATGGCGAGCAGATGCTGGACGTCGCGCTCCATGCCAATGCGCAAGGCAGCACGCTGACCTGTGCCGGCCAGACCCTGCCGTTCACCGCCAACTGCCAGGCCGACGAAATTCGCATCGACCTTGGCGCGCGCCGCACGCATGGGCACGTCCATGCCGAAGGGGACGACTTCCATGTCTTCAGCGCGGACCGGCACGTCCTGCTAAGCCGGATCGACCCGCTCGCCCATGCCGGCGAGGCCGAAGGCGAAGGCGGCAAGCTGACAGCGCCGATGCCGGGCAAGGTCATCGCCGTCATGGTCGAGCCGGGCAGTATTGTCACCCGCGGCACGCCGTTGCTGGTAATGGAAGCCATGAAAATGGAGCACACCATCAGTGCTCCAGCCGATGGCGTGGTCAGTGAGGTGCTCTACGGCGTCGGCGAGCAGGTCAATGATGGCGCGCAGCTCCTGGCGTTTGCGATGGAATGAACCGAGTATTCACATCACATCACAGGACATGACATGCCCGCTAACGTGAAGGTTGTCGAGGTCGGTCCACGCGACGGACTTCAGAACGAGAGGACGCTGGTATCTACCGACGTCAAGGTCGAACTGATCAACAGGCTGTCAAACGCGGGCATCGTCAATGTCGAGGCCGCATCGTTCGTATCGCCGAAGTGGGTGCCGCAGATGGCCGACGGCAACGACGTGATGGGGCGTATCGAGCGGCGCCCGGGTACGCTCTACTCGGTGCTTACGCCGAACATGAAGGGCTTTGAAGGCGCCATCGCTTCCGGCGCCGACGAGGTCGTGATCTTCGGTGCAGCCAGCGAGGCATTCTCGCAGAAGAACATCAATTGCTCGATTGCGGAATCCATCGCGCGCTTCGAAGCGGTGGCTGCCGCAGCGAAGGACGCCGGCGTGCGCCTGCGCGGCAGTATCTCGTGCTCGCTTGGCTGTCCTTACCAGGGCGATGTGCCGGTTCAGTCCGTGGTAGATGTGGTGCGTCGCATGCGCGACCTCGGCTGCGATGAGATCGACATTGCCGATACGATCGGTGTCGGGACGCCCGTCCAGGTGCGGGAAGTGATGCGGGCTGCCGCGACCGAGTTTCCCGTCGAGCGAATTTCAGGCCATTTCCACGACACCTATGGTCAGGCGCTGCCGAATATCCTGGCCAGTCTGGAAGTCGGCGTTGGGATTTTTCACGCATCGGTGGCGGGTCTTGGCGGGTGCCCCTATGCGAAGGGTGCCACCGGAAACGTGGCGACCGAGGATGTCCTGTACATGCTGCACGGCATGGGCTTGCACACGGGTATCGAGCTGGATGAAGTGGTGCGCGCCGGCGATTTCATTTCGCAGGCGATTGGCAGGTCCAACAACTCGCGCGTCGGCAAGGCGCTGCTTGCGAAGTGGGCGTCCCGCTAAAGAGAGACAGCTGCCGTGTAGCGCCGGCCCGCGTGCGGCGTTGCCCTGTCGGGAGAGTTTCCGGGACAGGCTTCGCCATGCCTGGCTCATTCCAGCGGCGGTATCGCGCCAATACCGGGCTAGCGTAGTCCAGTTCTCGTTGCAGAGATTGGGCCTATGCCGCCAGAGCCGCGTGAGAGCAGGCGCTGAAATCCTGCTTGATCTCGAATCGATTGTCTCCGCGATCCCGGCACCCCTGCCTGGGATCATTTGGTGCCGTGCCAGCACGGCACTCTATTCTTCCAGCGTAAAGGGACCGCTCGCAGCTGAGCAGTCGAAAGGAGACCCCATGGCAATCCAGGAAAGTGCTTCAGTCATTTCCATGGTCGACAACGGTATCGGCATCGTGATACTGAATCGGCCAGATACACGCAATGCGATCAACCATCAGCTTGCGGCGGAGTGGGCCAGTGCGGTTGATCGCGTTGTCAGCGATGGCGCGGTGCGCGCGATTCTCTTGCGCGCCGAGGGAAAGGCCTTTAGCGTAGGCGGTGATCTCGCATTCTTCGGCGAGAACGCGGGCCCTGGCTTGGCCCCATTGCTCGGAGAAATCATTGACTTGCTTAGTGCTTCAGTGCAGCAATTGCGCAACTCGAACAAGCCGGTCGTCAGTGCTGTTCAGGGCGCCATCGGTGGAGGTGGAATTGGTCTGGCCCTCAGTGCCGACGTGGTGCTTTGCGATACGAGCCTGAAGATGCGCTGTGGATACGCTGCCATTGGCCTGTCACCAGACGCGGGAGCGTCCTGTTTCCTGGCAGAGCGCATCGGTAATGCGCGCGCGCGTGCGCTGTTCATGACCAACGAGACGCTCAGTGCGGAGGACGCTGCCGCACTTGGCATTGCCGATCGACTTGTTTCATCCGAAACCCTAGAGGCTGAAGCGCTTGATATGGCCCGCGATCTGGCCAATTTGTCAGCCACCTCACTGGCTGTAATGAAATCGCTCTGCAATCCACTGCGTGGCGATGCCCTTGCCGCGCAATTACGTGCCGAGCGCGACGGCATGATGCGCTGCGCTGCAGGCGCCGACGCAATGGAAGGTATCAGCGCCTTCATGGGGAAGCGCAAGCCGGTGTTCGGCAAATCATCCTGATCGAAGCTGACTGTCGCTAGCCTTCTGAGAGCGCTCACATCGCCGAAGCTCAGTTGTCGGATGTCGTCCCCCTTGAAGTACGAACAGTCTCCTTAGAAGCCCTAACAAAATGAGCTTGCAGGGCTGTTAACTTCAAGTGACTTTTGTTAACCTTTGCGTTGTTTCCCTCGCGCAAAGGACATGGCCAAACCAATACTCGACGACGAGCTGTGGGCACTCATTCAGCCATTGCTACCGCCACCGAAGGCACGACGTGCCCGCTATCCCGGCCGCAAGCCGCTGGACGATCGGGCGGTGCTCACCGGCATTCTTTTCGTCCTTCAGTCCGGCATTCCCTGGGAGATGCTGCCCAAGGAAATGGGCTGTGGCTCCGGGATGAGTTGCTGGCGGGCAGAAGGCCGGTGTTTGGGACCGTCTCCACGAAGTGTTGCTGGCCAAGTTGCGTGCGGCGGACCGCATTGATTGGTCACGTGTCATCGTCGATTCCTCTTCCGTCCGTGCCGTGGGGTCGGGTCAAAAACAGGACCCAACCCCACCGATCGCGCGCGACCCGGTTCA
>NZ_JWMA01000170.1 GCF_000812465.1 Cupriavidus sp. IDO
AAGTCGTCCTGGATCTGCCGGAAGGCATGGAAGCCAGTTACGCGGAGGTTTCCCTGCCCCGTTACCGGCGCGTGTTCACGCTATCCAAGGAACTAGATGCCGAAAAGGTTGTCGCCGAGTTCAACCACGGTGTGCTCAAGCTGCGCATCCCGAAAGCCGAATCCGCGCCGAGCCGCATTGAGGTCAAGGTGGCGTGATGTAAGCCGGGCGGGCCGTGGGCATCACCCATGGCTGCCCACACGTAGGCGGGCTGACATGCAACTGGAATCGTTGAAAGAGCGTTCCGGTTTTCTCCCCTCTGAACATTGAGGGGCCGACGATGCGACTGATCGAACTGGATGAACAGCAGGACTTTCTTGCGGCCTTGCAGCGTAATGGTCTGGCAGCAGGTGATTTCGAACTCCAGGAAACGGATACGACTGACCCAAAAGGCGACGAGAACTTCGGTTTGCAGGGCTACGTCACGGTAACCAGACTATCGACACAAGTTACAAGGGAATACCCCATCGGCTATGAAACCGATTGGGTTCAGCATTTCAGGAAAGATCTCGAGGCCGGCATCTTCGATAAGTCCGAATGAGACCCTGCATGCTATTGGGGCGGCGGGTGAAAGATGACCACCTGCCCGATTGGATACTCGCGTGGAAGCAGGCAGCTCCAGACCATGCGCCATTGTTTCATGCCTTCCACCGCCAACAAATAAAAGAGCAGCATGGCAGCGAGGATGAGAAAGAAGAATGCCGGTGGCGCGACGAAACCGAGATGCGCGCCAGCTGAGGTGAACGGCAGCAGCACTGCCACCGCCACCACCGCCAGTGAACAGGCGATGAGCCACGGATTCGGGTAGCTCCTGAAAGGATTCCTACGGGTGCGGATGATGAAGATAACCAGCACCTGCGTGGCCATGGACTCAATGAACCAGCCGGTATGGAAGAGCCTCTCGCCGGCATGAAAGACCGTCAGCATAATGTAGAAGGTGAGGAAGTCGAAGATCGAGCTGACCGGGCCGATAATCAACATGAAATTGCGGATGAAATTCATGTCCCAGTGGCGGGGATGGGAGTGTTAAAAACCTTGGGGTTCAAACTCCGAGAGCCCGAGTTGCTCCAAGAACTCAACGACTTCCCTTGACCTCGGTTCTGTTGGTGGCTCATACCTAGCGAGTCTCTCGACGAGGTCACCGTTGATCACGGCACAACGGACCTGGGCAAGCAAATGGACACCGTTCGGCGACCAGCGCATTTGTTGACGCTTGCACATGCGTTTGTTCAGCACCTGATTGACCGCAGATTCGGCCGGCGCGGTTGAGATGGGCTTGTCTTGACGATGTCGTGCTCCGTAATTGATCGTCGCCCCACCATTCGCATCGACATATGCAACAAGCTCTCGGGCCCGGTAGTCCAGCTGCCGTATACCGCAGCAAAAGTGGGTCTCCCGCACTTTGTGTGACGGCCGAGTCAAGGCCTTGATTTCCGGCCGATTTGGTCTACGTTGATCGTTACCATGAGGCAAGTTCTCGGTGGGATCGACCGTATTCTCGCCCGTGTGGGTAAGCGCTTCGTCTCCAGCGACGTGCGAGGGGAGACCAATACTGTCGAAGCCTGCAGTACAGTTCGCGGGGGCACCGTGTCCTGCCTGCCATAATTGGAGTCACCGACTCCACGGCCGCTATGTGCGCAAGCTGGAAGAACGTCCAATGCTCGAGCAGCGGGTCGTTCTCGCTATTGAGGTACGTCGCTTCAAGTTTCTTCTTCTTGTTGACGAACGTGGGCGAGCCTGCCCGGCTCGTGCCGGCCCCACGAGCTCACCCGTCTGCGATGGCGATCGGACTAGCGTGTCCAGCAGGACAAGGCAGGCCGGTCGTTCAGTTTGGCTTCAATACCCGCAGCCGCAGAAGCTCGATGTTCGCGCGGCCATACATCTGGCGCTTGAGGAACTTGAGCCGGTTGACGTGACCCTCGGTCTGGCCATTGCCCCATGGCAGCCTGAAGGCCGCCCGCACAGCCGGTAAGTCGGCGCGCAGGCTTTGCGCGAACCTACGCATTTCCGCAGCGTCGCAGCGCGACAGACGCTTCAACCATCGATCGAACTGCCGCGGACTTCGCCGGTGCATGAGCCCGAGAAATTCCCGCGCGAGGCTGCGGACCTCGCCCACCACGGGCTCGATCTTGCACAGCGCCTGCACGAAGCGCTCGTGCTCCGCACTCCTGGGCTCCTCGACGGCGAGCTTCCTCCATTCGACAAGCCATCCGAACACGCGCCGGGCCGACGGGCACGGCATCGTGCGCACGGGTGCCTGGACAAGCGGTACCTTGCCCTGCGGAAAGAGGAGGCGGACCACGCAATTCTGCACGGCGGCGCGACTGCCCGTATAGCCTCGCTGCTTGAGTTCTTGCCAGATCAGTTCAGGAAAGCGACAGCCCTGGGCGATTCGTTCCTCAATATAGCTGCGATGGGGATCCAAAGGCGTCGGACCCCGCGCCCTGGGTGCGCGCTCAGGGAAGGCCCCTGCGGTGACGAACTTGCGCACGGTTCGATGGTTGATTGAGAGCTCGCGCGCGATTCCTTTCATCGTGCCGCCCTGGGCGCGTAGCGCCATCACCCGCTCGTACAGCGCCAGCCGCGTGGCGCGTCGCTGATCGCTCAGGCGCTGCCATGACCGCAGTGAGGTGCCGCTCGGCAACCCCTGCCGGCCCAGGGTCACGCCACCGACCTCGACTTGCTGCGCGGCTTGGCGCAGTTGCGGCCCGAGTCGGTACAGCAACCTCTCGACGTTGTCGCGCAGGTTGCACAGCAGATGCCAGCGATCGGAGACTTGCCTGGCTGCCGGCAGCGCGATGTCGACCGCCTCGGAGTAGGCCCCGGCCCGGTCCCTGGCGACGATCTCGATCGATGGGTGCGCACCCATCCACGCGGCCACCGCAGTTGTTTCCCTGCCGGCGAACACTTCGATCGGCTCACGTCGCTCCAGGTCGACGATGATCGTTCCATACTGGTGACCGCGCGCGATCGCCAAGTCATCGATGCCGACGACCCGCGGTCGTGGTTTGCGCTTGCGCCCAGGAGCTCTTCGCAACTCCCGCAGCACGGTGTCGGCACTGCTGCGCAAGCCCAAGGCGTTAGCAAGCCGGGCTGCCGCCTCCCCACCGAGGGCGTGGCCCAGCGCGTACAACGCCCGAGCCTGCGATCGCGTTCGACGTTGATGCCGACCGGCCAAGGCGTGGATGTTCTCGGCAAACGTACGACGGGGGCAGCCGGCGTTCGCGCACTTGAAGCGACGCACCTCAACGGCGAGAACGACCCGCTGCTCGAGCATCGGTCGTTCTTCCAGACTGCGCACATAGCTGCCGTGGAGTCGGTTACTCCAACGACGGCAGGCAGGACAAGGTGCCGCGCGAACCGTACTGCGGGCTTCGACAGTGATGGTCTCCCCTCGCGCGTCGCTGGAGACGACGCGCTTACCCACACGGGCGAGAATACGATCAATCCCACCGAGAACTTGGCTCATGGTAACGATCAACGTGGGGCCAGATCGGCCCGAGATCAAGCCCTCGACGCGGCCGTCACACAAAGTGCGGAAGACCCATCTTTACTACACTTCACGGCCCCCTGACCCGGACTTGTGCCCCGGATGCTGGCCACCCGATCGGACTCGCCTTCTGGCGAGTGGGCAATCACGCGGTACTGCGCCTGTTCGCCCTGAAGGAGGCTGGTCAGCTTTTGAAACATTGTTGGAATGCTTGGGAGTCGCCGTAAAACGATTGTGGGTTGCCAACACGGAGGACGGATCCGAAGCGACGATCGGCTTCGGACCGTGTTGTGTTATGCGGAGACCAGCGAGCAGAAGCGCTCTAGATCAATATTGCCGCCGCTGATGATTACGCCAACCCGCTTGCCCTTCAGGGTCTCCTTCATCTTCAGGGCGGCGGCCAGGCCCAGGCAACCAGTGGGTTCAACGATCATCTTCATACGCGACGCAAAAAACTTCATCGCTTCGACCAGTTCCGCATCCGTTGCTGTGAAAATATCATCAACATCGCGCCGGATGATGCCGAACGTGTAGTCCCCGAGATGCTGGGTCTGCGCGCCGTCTGCAATCGTCTTCGGTGTTTCGATGTGGACGATCTCGCCGCGGCGGAAGGACTGCTGACCGTCATTCCCCGCTTCTGGCTCAACGCCGTAAAGCTTGCACTGTGGTGCCAGCGCCCGGGTGGTGAGCGCAGTGCCTGACAACAGGCCACCACCGCCCAGCGGCGCAAACAGGACGTCAAGCGGACCCACTTCCTCGAAGAGTTCCTTGGCGGCCGTACCTTGGCCAGCCAGGACGTCGGGGTGGTCATAGGGTGGAATCAGCGTAATGCCTTGCTCCGATGCCAGTCTGTGACCGATTGCCTCACGGTCTTCCTTGTAGCGATCGTAGATCGCGACGGTGGCGCCGTAGCCTTTCGTTGCCGCCACCTTGGCGGCCGGCGCATCATGCGGCATCACAATGGTGGCAGGCATCCCAAGCAGCTTGGCGGACAGGGCGATGCCCTGGGCATGGTTGCCCGACGAGAACGCCACCACGCCGGCGCGCCGTTGCTTCGGGGAGAACTTCGACAGCGAATTGAAGGCGCCCCGGAACTTGAACGCCCCCATCCGCTGGAAATTCTCGCACTTGAAAAAGACTTCGGCGCCGATGATCTCGTCCAGGGTACGGGAGGTGTTGACCGGCGTGCGATTTGCAAAGCCGGCGAGACGGGCAGCGGCAGCCTCTACGTCCGCGAAGGTGGGTAGATTGAGAGTCGTCATAGATAATCCGCAAAATCAAGAGTGAATTACCAAGGCCACGCGACACGCGTGCCTGTGCCCTGGGCAACTGAACCTCGCGAAGGAATAGGAAGAATTGGCCGTAGCTTCGTGCTGAGGCCATGATTAAAAGCGCATCCTGAACACGGCATGGCGGCCCTCTTCGTTACCACCGTTACATCCCGCCGTGAGGCCCCACGGCGCTGGCAGTGTTCAAGCAATTAAGCTACCGAGCCGAGCAATGCCCTCCTCAATCTTGTCCGGAATGACCGTGACAAAGGCAAGCCTCATGGTATTCGTGCGAGGATTTCTGGCATAGAAGGGCGCGCCAGGTACGAATGCCACGTTGTTGGCCACCGCCTCTTCCAGGAGGGCCATCGCATCGATGTGCTCGGGCAACTCCACCCAGATGAACATACCCCCTTCTGGTCGGGTCCAACGGACGCCAGGCGGCATGTGGCGCGATAGCGCATCCAGCATCACCGAACAGTGCTTGCCATATAGGTCACAAACTGCGGCAAGATGACCTTCGAGCATTCCTGTCTTCAGGACTTCGTAGACCAAACGCTGCGTGAAGCTAGGCGTATGCAGGTCTGACGCCTGTTTGGCTTGCACGAGCTTGCCATGGATCTCCGCCGGCGCTATCACATACCCCAAACGCAGGCCGGGAGCCATAATCTTGGAAAATGACCCCATGTACACCACGCCCGACGGATTCAGTGACTGCAGGGATGGCAATGGGGAGTTGCTGTAGCATAATTCGCCGTAGGGGTTATCTTCGACCAGCAGGAGACCAAGCTCGCGTGCTCGAGCAACGAGAGTCAGGCGACGTTTCAGCGTCAGCCTGCGCCCTGTCGGATTCTGGAAATTTGGGATTGTGTAAAGGAACCTGGCGTCGGCGGCAAGCGCTTCGGTCAGCAATTCCGGCTGCAGACCATGATCGTCGGTCGGAACCTCGGCATAGCTTGCTTCGGACAGCGAGAAGGCTTGCAACGCGCCCAGATAGGTCGGCGCTTCAACCAACACCTTGCTCCCTGGGTCAATGAAGACCTTTGCCAACAAGTCTAGCGCCTGCTGAGAGCCTGTCGTGATGAGCACGTTGCCTACGTCGGCGCCATGCCTGTCCGCTATCCATTGGCGCAACGGCTGGAAGCCTTCGGTCGGTGCATACTGCAGCGCCGCTGCCGGCGCGTCAGCAAACAGGCGTTCACAGGCAGACTGCAGTGCCTGAACAGGAAATGTCTGCGCTGCCGGTAAGCCGCCAGCAAAGGAGATAATTTCCTCCCTTTCGGTCAACTTGAGGATTTCGCGGATGGCGGAACTGGTGAGCCCCTCCGCCCTACGGGAGAATTTGATGATAGTCATATTGGGGTATTCATTGGTGTCTTGCTAGCTCAGGTTTGTAGGCACGCCCGCCCCTGACCTGCAGCCAAAATCTCAACGCATTGATGCGAGCCAGATATCCAAGGTCGCTAGGATGGTATTCACGCAGGTTGCTTTCGGGGCCAAATTGCCCAATTGACCGCCGCAACCAGCGTCATAGGTTGGGCGGGTGACCGGACGGGGTTACCGTCCGTCCCTTCCTCTCGGCGAAAATTAGCCGGGATTGCCGGTTCGTTTCATCGCCTCGAAGTGTGACGGGGTGGCCGTCGACTCTTCGTCTTTCAAGAAATAAATGCAGAGTGAATGGCTTCCTACGCTACACGTCGGAGTCAGTTGCTATAGCAGTCGGTGCGTCTATATCGGAGCTTGACTGGAATACGCTCGGCGTACGAGTTCTGTGAAATCCCTCGTATGCGAGAAAAGCACCGAAATTTCTTTGCGAGTTGTCTAAAACGAAGTTGCCCCAACCTGCACGCAGTTGCGGCCTGCCGCCATCCACGCGCAGGCATGTGCCCGTGATGAAGGAAGCCGCTGGGCCAAGCAAGAAGCAAATCGCAGCTGAGACTTCCGCTTCTGTTGCGAAGCGACCAGCTGGCACGGTCTGCGCCAGTCCTCGTATAAGGTCACCCGCTTCCCGCGGGTAGTGGTCCATACCGCTAGATGCGACATAGCCGGGAGCAACCGCGTTCACGCGAACACCACTTCGCGCCCATTCAAGCGCTGCAGTCTCGGTCAAGCTCAACATCCCTGCACGGGCGGCACCGCTATGCCCCATGAGGGGCATTGATCCAACGGTGTCTGCGATCACGTTTACAATCGCGCCGCCGGTGTGGCACATGCTTTGGGTGTAGCACTCTCGCGAGAACAGAAATCCCCCCGTGAGATTGGTCTGCACTACAGCATCCCATCCCTTGTCGCTGACTTCAGCCAAAGGGCTGATGTATTGCCCGCCGGCGTTATTCACCAAGGCGTCAATTCTGCCGTAGCGGTTCACAATGTTGGAGACGGCTTGCGCGACTTGCCTGCCATCCCGAATGTCACAGGACTGGAAGGTGGCCTGACCACCATCCCTCCGGATTTCCTCAACGACAGCTCCTAGTTTGGCCTCATTCCGTCCCACAAGCACGACCTCAGCACCGAGGCTCACCAGTTCGTGGGCACAACACCGCCCAATACCGGACCCGCCACCGGTGACAATAGCGATGTCACCTTCGAACAGA
This sequence comes from Cupriavidus sp. IDO, assembly GCF_000812465.1. Lineage (GTDB taxonomy): Bacteria > Pseudomonadota > Gammaproteobacteria > Burkholderiales > Burkholderiaceae > Cupriavidus. Next base: position 7,392 of record NZ_JWMA01000170.1, read on the forward strand.
CCGCGGGTAAATACACTGTTGTAGTGCATCACACTGCTCCTCTTCCTACGAGCGGGCGAAATTCGTCGTCGAAATTGTTGAGTGACGGCATGGAAAGCACCTGCCTGGAATCGAGCGTCGATATCGCCTTCTGTAGATCTCGCAGCAGTTCCTTACGTTCCGTAGCACCGATGTATGGAACGTGGTAGGCGATGAATGGCTCAAGTACGTCGTAGCCAACGTAAGCGAGACTGCCTTGCAGCAGGTGTCGCAGCATTGTTCCTATTTCCCCGTGGATGGCGCCTTCACCGAACATGTGACTGCGACCCCCAAGCGATGTCACGACCAGAGCGCGCTTACCTACCATGCCGCCGCGGTCATAAACCCGTCGGCCGCCGTAAAAGACGCCAGATAGAAACACCCTGTCAATCCACCCTTTGAGAATGGCGGGAACGGAGAACCAGAACACCGGAAAAACGAAAACGAGCAGGCCGGCATCCTTTACGGACTCAACTTCAGCGGCAATATCGGGCGCGAGTGCCTCGTGCTCCACGGCGTGACGTTGTTCCAATGAATACACGAGATAGTCCGGGTTCCTCCGCTCGACGAAATCATCCGGGTGTGCGACTGGATTAAAGCGCTGAGCATATAGATCGGAGCAGGTAACCTTCCAGCCTTGCTCGCGAAGACCTGCTACAACCGTGTCGCGCATAGCACCAACGAACGACTTTTGTTCGAAGTGAGCGTAGACGATGTGGGCGATGCGCTGACTCATGACTTCACTCCCTTCCCTTGCATACGTAACTCCACGATGGCACGGTTGATTTCCACGATTTCCGCTTCAATGCGCTCATGTACATCCTCTGCGCATGTCAGCCAGGACTTGATGCGCTGGTAGGTGCCGAAATCCTTGGCACCCAGCGCGCGAGCTCGTTCAAGCGTCCTCTCGGACAAGTCCTCAGCTGTCGAAAGTTCAGTTACCAAGCCCCAACGCTCGGCAGCTTCGCTCGTAAAGATTTCCCCACCCAACAACATTTGCTTCGCTCTAAGACTGCCCACACTGCGTGCCAGCAGTAAGCTGCTGCCGGCCTCCGGCGCGATGCCAAGGTCCACGAACGGAAGTCGAAGCCTTGCGTCAGGGGTCGCGATGACCCAATCTGCGTGCAATAGCATGGTGGCGCCAACGCCGGCAGCGAAGCCGTGCACGCCTACCACCAGTGGCTTAAGAACCTTCGCCAGACGGTGTAGAAACACGGGCACCGGGTCATTCGGCAACTGAGGCCACTCGTCGAATGCAGTTAGATCGTGTCCAGCGGAGAATCCACTGCCCTCCCCGGTAACAGCGATGGCGCGAACACCCGGGTGGGCGTCTGCTAAGCCAAGACTCTCAGCCAAGGCAGTGAACATCTCCATCGTCAGTGCGTTGCGCTTGTGCGGTCGGCGTAAAACGATGTGCCAAACCGTACCCTTCAAAGAAGCTTCGATGCCCTCAAATTGGTCGTCACCTACCTGGACGCTCATGACGGCTCCTGCCCCAAGAGCGGAAGTTTTCCGACCAACTTGCAAATGGGCTTGCGATCACCCACAAGGGCAAGCCCGACATATCGGATATCGGCGCGGCCAACTTTAGTCATGGCATCGAGGAACTCGTCGTAGTTTTTTGTCTGCTGGCCCTCGACAGGAAAACGCACAACATCAAACCCCGCAACGTCTGCCGCGGCTGCAAGCTTGGCAAGCTGGTCCTGCGCCGCGGCCAGTACGGCGATTCCGATGGGGATGAGACCTGGCATGTCGCCACCATCGGCATCGATAAGCGGAGCGCCAACCAATCCAGGATGACGTTGTCCAACGGTCAGAGAAAGCACTGCCGCGGCGTTCGCAGCTCGGCCGGCAGGAAGTGCGCTGTCTACTACTACTACGCAGCGTTCCGGCATATTACGACGCGGTTCAGTGTCTTGAATTGCTTCGTTCATGGCATTTTGTGGCATCAAGCCCAGAGGTTATTCAGGTACTCCCCATAGCCAGGGGTGTGATTGGTATCTTGACTCCCGCCTGTGATATCGGCGACTAACTCTCGCATGCGCGCTCTCGTGGGGTCGATGGTTCGCTCCTTGACGTGACCATAGCCACGAATGCTGGCGGGCAGCTTCGCTAGCTCCAGGCATTCTGCAGACCGTACCGCCAAGAATGGCAGTACCGCTGTCACAGCTTTACGGTACTCAACCGCCAAGGTCCGCTCAGTCCGACGCTCATGCGTGTATCCAAACGGATCGAACGGCGTACCGCGCAGGAACCGCAACTTCGCCAGCGCCGCAAAAATATGGCGCATCCACGGGCCATAGCGCCGCTTCTGGAGCTCACCGCGTTTGTTTCTGCGGGAAAACAGCGGCGGAGCAAGGTGATATTCCAGCTGTAAATCACCGTCGAACTGGCCGCGGACGGATGCTAAGAATTCGGGATCACTGTGAAGACGGCCGATCTCGTACTCGTCTTTGTAGCTCAGCAGCTTCGCGAGATTACTTGCAACCTCAATGGCGAAGTCTCCACTGCCACCGATGCTGTCACAGGCAGTCTTCACATCCTGTACGAACGCTACATAGTCCTCCGCGTAGCGTTTGTTCTGGTATGCGTGCAAGTGCGCCTGTCGCAGAGCGACTACATCCTCAAAACGACGCTTACGCTGTGGCAGCCAACGAACAACCACTCCAGCAGGCTTCAAGGCCTTATCTACGCGCGCCATGTCGTGCGCAGCCCACCGCCCAAGGCGCAGTGCCAACAGGTTGCGCTCGACCTGCTGGCCGTTCAGCCGAATCGCTTCTTCGATGGCGGAAATTGATAGCGGCAACCACCCCTTCTGCCATGCGTAGCCCAGCATCACGGGATTGGCGAAGATCGCATCGCCAAACACAGAGACGGCCAGCGTCTGTGCGTTCAACCATGACACCCCGGCGCCCATGGCCCCATTGATTTTGGCCCGGAGATCGCCTTCCGGCATATTCCAATCCCCGTTGCGCACGAAATCAGCTGTCGTCGACACATCGCCATTCACTACCCCTCGAGCGCGTCCGGATTGGAGCTTGGAGAGCGTGTCAGGATGCGCACTGACGACAAGGTCGCAGCCAATCATGACGTCCGCCTGTCCCGCCGCAATGCGCGATGCCGTAAGCTCGCTGTCTGTAGCGGCGAGACGCACGTGACTCCAAACGGCACCTCCTTTCTGCGCCAACCCAGCCATATCGAGGACACTGCTCTTCCACCCTTGGATGTGAGCAGCCATGCCCAACAATGCGCCGATGGTTACGACGCCAGTACCACCAACGCCATTCACAAGAACGTTCGTCGCCTGTCGACTTTCCGCCTCAGGCATCGGGGGCGTTCCCCAATCGTCGAGATCCAAGTTGGATGCCGAGCCAGGACTAGACGATGACTTCCTCTCGGATTTCAGCCGGGCGCCCTTCACTGAGACAAAACTTGGACAGAAGCCTTCAATGCAGGACATATCCTTGTTGCAGGACGACTGATTGATTTGGCGCTTACGACCAAGCTCGGTTTCCAAGGGTTCCACCGACAGGCAGTTGCTCTTAACAGAGCAATCACCGCAACCTTCGCAGACTGCTGGATTGATGACGACCCGAACGGCAGGGTCGGGATAGGTGCCACGTTTGCGGCGTCGGCGCTTTTCGCTGGCACATGTCTGGTCGTAGATCAAAACCGAGACACCCTCGAAGGCGGCAAGCGACTGCTGAACGGTGTCAAGTTCCCCGCGATCATGTACCGATGCCTCCGCGGGGAACTTAGTGCCTGCCACCGCGTACTTTTCAATATCGTCGCTTACGATCGCGATGCGCTTGACCCCCTCTGCAGCGACCTGGCGCGCGATGCGGTCAACAGTGAGCTGGCCTTCGATTGGCTGGCCCCCAGTCATGGCCACCGCATCGTTGAAGAGAATTTTGTAGGTCATCGAGACCTTGGCAGCAATTGCCTGCCGGATGGCGAGGGATCCTGAATGAAAATATGTGCCGTCGCCAAGGTTTGCGAAAATGTGCTTGCGTCGCGAGAAAACGCTCTGTGCAATCCAGGGCACACCTTCGGCACCCATGTGCGTGTACGTCTCCGTGTTGCGGTCCATCCAGTTCGCCATGTAGTGGCAGCCGATACCCGCCATTGCTCGCGAGCCCGTCGGAACCTTCGTCGAGCTGTTGTGAGGACAGCCGGAACAGAAGTACGGCTTACGAACTGCTGGCGGTGGATCCGACACAGCCAAGGCAAGTGCATCCACACATCCCCTTACCGCAGACATGTCTGGACTGTCCGTATTCAAGCCCAGTCGCTTAGCAATGGTGACCGCAATCTCTACGGGAGTGAGTTCATAGTCGCTGCGCAGCAGGGTTTCGCTTTGCGGGGTTCCCCACTCTCCGCCTCCGGTACCAACGCTCTTGCCCGTCACGCGAACGGCCAGTCGACCCGCGACGGCGTCTGCGTAGAGTTCGTCCTTGATCTGCTGTTCAATCAAGGGACGCTTTTCTTCGACAACAAACAATTCGTCCAGCCCTTCCGCAAACTCTCGAACTACCGTCGGCTCGAGGGGCCACACCATCCCCAATTTGAGCAGCGCCAGCCCATGTTCGCTGGCTTTTTCTGCGTCGTTGATGCCGAGCAGCGAGAACGCCTGCTTGACATCGTTGTACGTTTTTCCTGCACAGACAATGCCAATTCGCGCTCCAGTCTTCTTGAACTCAATGCGATTGAGGTTGTTGGCGCGGCAATACTCGAGCGCTGCAGGCAGCCGCTCTCTGATAATCCGAGGCTCTTGCTCGGCCCAGACATCCGGCCATCGGATGTGCAGCCGGTTCTCGTTGGGTGAGGAGAACTCGGGAATCGTTGTCTGAACGCGCCAAGCTCCGACGTCCACCACCGATGTGGTCTCCACCACGTCCGAAACGCATTTCATGCCGACCCACAGGCCACTGTGCCGGCTCATCGCCCACCCGTGGATGCCGAGATCCAAATACTCCTGCACGTTGGACGGGTACAGCACAGGGATGAACGCGGCGACCATTGCCTGCTCACTCTGATGGCCAAACGTAGAGGACTTTGCGGTGTGGTCGTCGGCTGCCAGCACCAGGACACCCCCCAAAGGAGACGTCCCCGCGCCATTACCATGCTTGAGTGCATCTCCGCTGCGGTCAACGCCCGGGCCTTTGCCGTACCACATCGCAAAGACACCGTCGACGGTAGCCTCCGATGGGAACAGCGAGAGCTGCTGCGTACCCCAACATGCTGTCGCCGCGAGGTCCTCGTTGATAGCAGGCTGGAAATGGACCCCGCAGGCCTTGAGCATCTTGCCCGCGGACCACAGGGTCTGGTCGAAGCCTGACAACGGAGACCCGCGGTAGCCGCTCACGAAGCCACCGGTATTGAGCCCCGACTCTCGATCACGCTCTGCCTGGTTTAGCAGTAGCCGAACAAGCGCTTGCGAGCCACTTAGCAGCGCGTTGCCTTGCTTCTTCTCGTACTTGTCGCTCAGGGCTACGCCTGAAGGGTTGCTGTTTGCAACCATCTCATCCCGATGACCCATGTTGGATTCCTCGTGCGGGGTGTTAATAGGTACTGCCTAATGCGACTTGGCTTCGAACCGCTTCAGGGCCATCGAAAGATCGGCGTGCAAATCCATTAGCGCATTCTCCGAAGGCCTGCGCGGAGCGAAAGCGGAGAACAGCATGTCCGTGAGTTGCGTACTCGTGACTGCGATATCCGGCTTCGATCCCGACACCACGTAGTCCCACAGAACATGTTCCATGGACCCATAGACCATATCGCGCATCAGCCTGAGTGGCATGTCGTTGCGAATGACGCCAGCTTCATGCGCTGTTCTGAGTGCAGTCATGAGTGGAGCGGTGTAGCTACGTTTCAATTCGGCAATGATTTCCGTGAACGCCTTATCGGCAGTACGTCCTTCTGTCAGGACCAGCGCACAAATGCCAACACCTTCGCCCATCAAGTTGTCTAAGTGCTTGCGAACGATGAATTGCAGTTGGTCGCGTAGCCCGCCGCCTGTCGGCAATTGCGACTGGATCTCAGCGGTGATATGTCCGTACCAGCGCCGGATAACTTCGACGCACAACTCACGCTTGCTTCCGAAGTAGGCAAACACTGTTGCCTCCGAAACGCCTGCGCGCTGGGCTATCTCTTGGGTCGTCGCTCTCTCGAATCCATGTGAAGCGAAAACATCCTTGGCCACGGCCAGCAACTCCTCGATGCGCTGCTCTGAACGATGGGTTGCGGCCTGACGCCGCCCGGAAGTTGCCATGGAATTCTCCTGAGTGTTACTCACATTCTAGTCAACAACTGCGAGCTAATGCAATGTTTACTTGGATTTGTAGGCTGAGTGATACTCACACTCCCGTCGCCGCAGGTCGTTAGTGCCCATAGATCACCTATTGAGTGACGTGCGAGGCCTAGCCACGCCCAGCAGCTCTCTGAACGCGTGCCCCTGTTGCCGATCGCTAATTCCGCCTACCATGGGCGCTTTCTTCTGCCGGCGCGATGCCCAGGGCACTGAGCGCTGGTGGCTCGAGGTGACCGGCAAGGGGAACAAGACCCGGCTGGTACCGGCCACCGACGAGCTGATCGCCGAACTGGCGCGCTACCGCCGCGCGCACGGACTGCCGGCCACGCCGCAGCCCGGGGAGACACGCCCGCTGGTGCTGCCGGTCATCGGCCGTGATCAGGGGCGCGACAAGGCCCTGTCACGTGCGCGACAACTTTGGCCATGCCTCGATCGCGACCACCAGCGCGTACCTGCACAGCGAAGAGGATGCGCGGCATGAGGCCACCCAAGCGCGGCACCGCATCGGTTGGACCAGCAAGACCTAGGATGAGCCCGCATCGCAACACCGCACTGCGCGAAGCCGTCGATCGTCACGCCAGCAGCGTGGCAAGCAACCTGCATTGCGACTTTCCCTCCCGCCCAAGCGCCACCGCCACGCTATTCAAGCCATGAACCCATCTCGCTACAGCGACAGTGACATTGCCGCCGTCTATCGCGTCATCCGGGAGCGTCGCGACATGCGCCACTTTCGGCCGGACCCGCTCGATCCTGCCTTGCTGGAACGCTTGTTGCACGCTGCGCATCTCGCCCCCAGCGTCGGCTTCATGCAACCCTGGCGCTTCATCCGCCTCACTGACAGGAGCCTGAGAACGCAGGTCCACGCGCTGGTCGATGCCGAACGCCAGCGCACCGCGCTCGCCCTGGGCGAACGCCAGGACGAGTTCATGCGACTCAAGGTGGAGGGCATCCTGGACTGTGGGGAAGTCCTGGTGGCAGCGCTGATGGATGGACGTGAGCGCCATATCTTCGGTCGGCGCACCATGCCGGACATGGATCTCGCTTCGGTGACCTGCGCCATCCAGAACCTCTGGCTTGCGGCGCGCGCCGAAGGAATCGGCGTGGGCTGGGTTTCCTTGTTCGACCCGGAACCGCTTGGCCGGCTGCTGCGGCTGCCGCCCGGTGCCCGGCCAGTGGCGGTGCTGTGCCTCGGCCAGGTCGACACCTTCTATGAGAAGCCGATGCTGGAACAGGAAGATTGGGCCAGGGACGGCAATCCCTGGACGAGATGGTGTTCGAGAATGGTTGGACCAACCCCAGCCCCCCAATCGCCCGGGCTGATGATGGATTCGGCAATTGTGTTCTTAGAAAATCACGATGGCCATAAGTTGACGCGCTCAGCGTTTCCGCACCCCAATCGAGGAGCCCTTCCGAGCCCTGACGCTCAT
>NZ_JWMA01000022.1 GCF_000812465.1 Cupriavidus sp. IDO
ACACCGGCTATCATCTTATTCCCATCACCGCGCAATTCACCGGGCCCAAGCCTGCTTCATCCTTCGGGGTCCGGCCCGCCCGATGGGCAACTAGTCAGTTCCCGGCAACAGAAACTCGTCTCCCACCAACTCTCGCACCGCGCGCAACGCCGTCCGTGCCACCGAAGCGTCGCCAGCTAGCCGCAGCAGCGCTGGCAATTGCTGCGGCGCCCTGAGCAGTCCGCGTACGACGGCGCCCACATCGGTCTCGCCGTTCTCTCCCATCCCGGCCGCTGCCAGCGCCGGCACCGGCCGGGTGGCCGGATCCACCACCACGCGGCAGACGGCAAACGGCACGCCGCGCGCCCGTGCCACACGCGCCGCAATATGCGATTCCATGTCGACCGAGAGCGCGCCGCTCACGCGCTGCAAAGCCAGCTTGTCGGCTACCGTCAGCACCGCGTGGTCCGAGCCGGCGACGAGGCCGGCCCTTGCCCGGGGTAGTGCTTTGCGCAGTCTGCCGGCCCATGCTGCGTCGGTGTCATAGCGCGTATCGCCGGCCTGCACGCCATCGGCGACGATGGTGTCGCCCGGCGCCAGTCCTGCATCGATCCCGCCTGCCACGCCGAAGCTGATGATGCCGTGGCAACTGCCGTCAAGCAGGCGTTCCAGTTCGCGTTCGAGCGCAGCCCCGCGCAGGCCATGAACGACCCGGCAGCGCGGACCGGCTGCGATGCGGGCCTCGAAGGCCATGCCGGTAACGACCAGCACGCCAGCCGGCGTCACAGGCCCCACGTCACGCGCCGGCTGCCGTCGCGCTGCAGGTTGCGGTAGCGTGCCAGTGCCCACAGCGGGAAGTAGCGGGCATAGCCGTGATAGCGCAGGTAGAACACGCGCGGGAAACCCACTGCCGTGAAGTGCGATTCCTGCCACAGGCCATCGGCTTGCTGTGTGCGCAGCAGGTAGTCGATGCCGCGCCTCACGGCCGGATGGTCGACCGCGCCCGCGGCCATCAGCGCGAGCAAGGCCCATGCCGTCTGCGACGCCACGCTCGATGCGCTTTCATAGCCGCGATAGTCGAGCCGGTAGCTCTCGCCGTCCTCGCCCCAGCCGCCGTCCGCGTTCTGGATGCCGACGAGCCACTTCACCGCGCGCTGCATCTCGGGCGCGTTGGCGGGCAGGCCGGCGGCGTTCAGCGCGCACAGTGCGCTCCAGGTACCGTAGATGTAGTTGGTGCCCCAGCGGCCGAACCAGCTGCCGTCCGGCATCTGTTCCGCCAGCAGGTAGCGCAGGGCGCGCGCGGCGGGCTCGCTCTTCTCGGGCGTGGCGCCAGTCTGGCACAGCATCGACAGGCAGCGTGCCGAGACATCGGCGGTGGGTGGATCCAGCAGCGCGCCGTGGTCGGCGAACGGAATGTTGTTGAGGTAGAGGTGCGTGTTCTCGGGCTCGAACGCGCCCCAGCCGCCGTTGCTGCTCTGCATGCCGACGATCCATTCGCTGGCGCGCGCGATGGCGTTGTCGTTGGCCTCGTCGCCGGCGGTGCGCATGGCGCGGTCCATTGCCGCCGCGACCACCGCGGTATCGTCCACATCCGGATAGTGCGCGTTGGCGTACTGGAAGGCCCAGCCACCGGGGCGCACGTGCGGTCGGCGCACGGTCCAGTCGCCGCGCACGTCGAGTACCTGCAGCGGGCGCAGCCAGTCGAGGGCGCGCGCCACGGCCCTGGTCGCGCGCGGCTCGCCGGTTTCCAGCAGCGCGTGCGCCGCGAGCGAGGTGTCCCACACCGGGGACAGGCAGGGCTGGCAATAGGCCTCGTCGCCGTGCTCCGCGAGCAGCTTGTCGATCGAGCGGCGGGCGATGGCGCGGGCCGGATCGTCCGGCGGGACGCCCAGCACATCGAACATCATCACCGCATTGGCCATGGCCGGGAAGATCGCGCCGAGACCATCCTCGCCGTTGAGCCGTTCGAGCACGAACGCGCGCGCCGCAGCAATGGCGCGGCGGCGCAGTGCGCGCGGGAAGACGGGTTCGGCCACGCGCAGCAGCGTGTCCAGGCTGCGGAAGACCATGAACCAGCCGGCGTTCTGGTGCGGCGCCTTGTGTGGCAGCCGCACCGCCTGGCACGGTCCGACAAACAACTCATTAATGCCGATCTTGCGCGGGTTGCGCGCCTGCGGGCGCAGGCTGTTGAGCACCAGCAGCGGCACGATCACCGTGCGCGCCCAGTACGAGATCTTGGAAAGGTGGAACGGAAACCACTGCGGCAGCAGCATGATCTCGACGGGCATCATCGGCACCGCCTGCCACGGCATCACGCCATAGAGCGCCAGCAAGGTGCGGGTGAACACGTTGCTGGCCTCGGCGCCGCCCATGGCGTGCACGGCCTCGCGCGCGCGCCGCATGTGCGGCGCCTCGGGATCGTCGCCGGTCATCTTCAGCGCAAAGTAGGCCTTCACGCTGGCGCTGATATCGGAGCGGCCTTCATGGAACAGTGGCCAGCCGCCGTCGGCGTTCTGAATGCGGCGCAGATAGCGTGCGATGCGGGCTTCCAGCGCGGTATCCGGCGTCTCGCCGAGGTAGTGCACCATCAGCACGTATTCGGACGGGATGGTGGCGTCGGCCTCCAGCTCGTACACCCAGTGACCGTCGGCGTGTTGTTGCGCCAGCAGTGCGTCCAGGGCGTGGCCGATGCCGGCAGACAGCGCATCGGGTTTTTCCGATCCGACCGTGGCGCGCGGTGCAGCAGCGGCAAGGACGGCCTCGTTTATTGACATGCAACCTCCTTCTGGCGTGACACGGCTATGCCGTGCCCAAAACGCAGAACTTGTTCAGCCAGTCAGGCGATAGTGTGACGTAATACGATCCAGAGCAGCTGCGCGCGCGGCACGCGCACGCGTTGCCGTGGCGCATGCCAGCCCCGCGCACGCAGGCGCGTGAGGATGCGGTGATAGACCTCGGCCATGATGCGCGGCGAGCGCACCAGGCGGGCGGGGCAGCGGGCCATGATCGCGTAGGCCTTGTCGTAATGGGCCTGCGCGTCCAGCGCCACGCTTGCGCAGGCCTTGTCGACCGCCGGATGCGACACCACTGCCTGCGGCGAATCGTCCGTGATGCCGGCTGCCGCAAGTGCCTCCGAAGGTAAATACAGGCGACCGATGCCGGCGTCCTCGTCGATATCGCGCAGGATATTGGTCAGCTGCAGCGCGCGTCCCAGATGGTGGGCCAGCGCGATGCCGGGGGCCTCTTCCAGTCCGAACACGCGCACGGCAAGGCGGCCCACCGCACTGGCGACGCGGTCGCAGTAGGTGTCGAGCGTGGCGGCGTCGGGCGCGCGGATATCCGCTACGACGTCCATCGTCATGCCATCGATCACATCGAGGAAATCCTGCTGGCGCAGGTGGAACGCTTCGATCTGCCGTGCCAGCGAGCGCAGGTGTGCCGGAGCGGCGCCCGCATAGCAGGCAGCGACATGCCCGCGCCAGGCGTCGAGCCCGGCCAGGCGCTCGGCGTGCGGGGCATTGCCGTCGGCAATGTCATCGACCGCGCGGCAGAAGGCGTAGATCTCGAACATCGCCTGCCGCTGCGCGGCGGGAAGAATCCGTAAGGCGGCATGAAAGGAACTGCCCGACGAGACGGCGGGTCCAGCCGGTCCGGCCGGACCAGTTGGCGGGGCTTCTGGCGTTGCGATTTGAGTACCGGCCACGTAACTCCTCGACGCGCTTCTTGGCCGCTTCGCGAGACCCGACATATGACGCCGGGGCCACGCCAAACGGCGGATTGGGGGTCGGGCGATTATAGCAACATCGCCGTAACAGTTGAGGCGCTCAGGGCTGCCCCCGTGGTGCCGAAGCCGCGCGCGGCGGAGCGGAGGCATAGCGCTCGTATGGCACGCCACGCGCCGGCGTCGCCGTGGTCTGGTCGATCACGCGCTCCACGTCGGGCACCTCGCGCATTCCCTCCAGGAACTGCGCTTTTGGGAAAGTGGCGCCGGTGCAGCCATGCACCGTCAGCCAGCGCCCGCGCACCGTGATCCACAGCGAACTGTCGCGCCAGGCGGGGAGGGTGGCAGACAGCGTATCAAGCCGGCGTTTGAGGCTTTCGGCGATTTCCTTGTCATACAGGAACGCATTGGGCAGCCTGCATCGGCCCTCGATCCAGCAGTGGTTGCCATGCTCGATACGATGATGGGCGTCGCGTCGCCATTCGGCCTCGCTGATGCGCGGGCCAGCCGGTTCCGGACACGCGGCGATGCGCGACGACACCTGCATGAAGGGATCGTTGCCGTAATTGAGCAGCGTCTCGGCGCTCGCCGCGCCAGACGCGGTCACTAACGCGAGCGCGATTCTCAGTTTGCATGCATGCATGATTGCGGTGCCCTTTCGCCTGACGAGCAGGCGGCAATTCGCCGCCAAAAAGAAAAAGCCCCGCGGCGCGGGGCTTTTCTTCGGTCAGTTCCGCCGGCTTGTTGGCCAGCGAGTCCGACTGACGTTCAAACCGGATCAGACCGCCTGGATCTTCGTGGCTTGTTCGCCCTTCTGGCCCATTGCCTTGACGTAACGGACCTTCTGGCCTTCCTTCAGCGACTTGAAGCCATTGCCTTCGATCGCGGAGAAGTGCGCGAACAGATCGTTCCCGCCTGCGTCCGGGGTGATGAAGCCAAAGCCCTTAGCGTCGTTGAACCACTTAACGGTACCGGTTTCCATATCTTTTTCAACCTTGAATTTCAAATGAGCATAATTGCCCGCCGTACTTCGCGCTCAATGCATGAAACCGGTTCATTAACAAGTGAATGAAATGAATGGCCGATTCCGCCGCGCATTGATATGTCCCTGATGTGTCCCTGGTGTGACAAACAGAAACGTCACGGAACCACATCGACAGGCCAGCGCACAAGAGGGACTCATTCTGCCGAATTTTCTCAATGTGTCAATCCGGCAATGCGCGAAACGTGCTGAGAGGTTCCGAGGGGAGATATTAGCGTTTTCTACATCGGCGCCAATTCAGTGAATTCCCTGAGTCCGGGCCGGGTCGGTTTCGACTGAAATTCAGAACTTGCACCCTGAATGCGCAGGGCGTGCGACCTTCTGGGGCATAATGACTGCTTTCTGGGACATTGTTTCGATTTGTTTCACCTTGCATTACCGCATTCGGGGGAATGCTCTACCGCATACGGGGATGGCCGCTGAAGTGTCCTTCGGGTAAATACCTAATCCGGGGGGGGGCTCAACATGTGCAGGGCGAGGCCCAGCAAGGCGAAACGCCAGCCGCGAACGTGCACCGGAAATCAACCCCAACGGGTTTCAGAATGATCTTCCGCCTGGCATAGACCGCCCGGTCCGCTGTAAGGATCCGGGCCTGCGCCCATCCGCGGCCTACGCAGCCGTTAGCTGTCGGGATGATTGGCATCGGCATAATTGTTGACAGTCTGTTTCGTCAGATTGGCGTAGTGTCTGGGGCTGCACTTCGCTGGGCAGATTCCCCGGAGAGGCCATCTGGTTCGTCTGCGCGGGCACGCGATGCCCAGGCAACCCCTCCAGTGCTGCTGGAAATGAACTTGCGATTCGGCGAACCTTTGCGGGCCGGCAGGGCCGCCCAAGTCCGGGGACACGCGCGCCACTGCGGCGTCGGCTCCGCTGGGCGACGCGGTTGTCGAAAAACGCCAGCCTGCCTGGGCTCCCATACGGCCTGGGATATGCCTGAACTGGTAGAATCACGCGCGCTTGGCGCACGCCATTGGTTTGTCCCGGGGCCGGGTGGATGGCGCGGCCGAATGCCTGGACATCGCGGTTGGTGAGTCCCGTTTGCCGGGCTGCGGAAGTGCCGGAATTGCTATCGTCAATCAGCCCTGAAGGGTGAGGACGCCGCAGGTGCTGTCGCACAGCGTGGCAATGGCCGGCTCGCTCCCCTTGCTCTCAGCAAACACTTCCCTGTCGCACGACCTGATGCGGGAATGGTCATGCCGCCTGTTGTCGTGGGGACAATGCGGCTGCGAATTTGCTGATCTGCACCCATCCTCTGCTGCATGGATCGGTGGCTTCCCTGTTTGAGTCGGCGTCGAGCAGCAGACGGTTGCATCGGGTAATGCGTTCACAAAAGAAGAAAGAAGAGAGGGAAATGGCAACGGTAGAGGGGGAGGATACCTCTCGCATCTATGTGCCGGTGCGGGTCAAGTTTGTGATTGCGTTGTCCGTGGCGGTCGGATGGACCGCCTTCTCGGTCTGGGCTGCCCAGCAGTGGCTGACCGAGCTTGTACAGACGATCGGGGTGGTGCCCGCCGTGTTGCTCGTTGGCGGGATTGCCATCATTCCAGGCTTCATGAATGCCTTCCTGATTGCCAGCCTGGCCATGGACCGCCGCCCGCCGCGCCGGCCCCTCGACGTCTATCCCCCGCTGACAATCCTGATTGCCGCATACAACGAAGAGGCCTCGATTGTCGACACCCTGGCCAGCATCCAGCGCCAGAACTACCCGGCGCAATTGCAGGTGCTCGTGATCAACGATGGCTCGCGCGACAGGACCGCTGCGCTGGTACGCGAGGCAGAGCGCAGGTATCCGTGGCTACGATTGCTCGACCTGCCTGTGAACGGCGGCAAGGCCAGGGCACTGAACGAGGGGTTGAAGCTCGCGGGCAATGAACTCGTCATTACCGTGGACGCCGATTCCTACCTGCAGCGGAACGCGCTGCTCAGCATCGTCGAGCGCTATCGCCAGGATCCGCCGAATACGCGCGCCGTGGCGGGCAAGATCCTGGTACGCAATTCACGGCAGAACTGGCTGACGCGCTGCCAGGAATGGGACTATTTCCAGGGTATTGCTGCCATCAAGCGCATGCAGTCGCTCTACCAGGGGACGCTGGTTGCCCAGGGCGCGTTCTCGATCTACGACCGCGACGCATTGATCGAGGTGGGCGGCTGGGCCAATTGCGTCGGCGAGGACATCGTACTGACCTGGGCCTTGCTGAAAGCCGGCTATCGGGTGGGGCATTGCGAGGACGCCTGCATCTTCACCAATGTGCCGGACAATGTGCGCCAGTTCGTGCGTCAGCGCCAACGCTGGGCGCGCGGCATGATGGAAGCCTTCCGGCACCATCCCGGCATCCTCACGGTGCCGCGCCTGTCGACCTTCTTCGTCTACTGGAACCTGCTGTACCCGTGGCTGGACCTGGCTTTCACGCTGGGATTCGTGCCCGGCATCGTGTTTGCGCTGTTCGGCTACTACTGGATCGCGGGACCGATGACCCTGGCACTCTTGCCGCTTGCGATCCTGATGAGTTATCTGATGTTCACGATCGAAAGACGGATGTTCGAGCGGGTAGGCCTCAAGGTCAGGCGAAATCGCCTCGGCCTCTGCATTTATGTCATTTTCTATAGCCTGCTGCTGCAACCCGCGAGCGTGCTCGGCTATATCGACGAACTCTTCAAGACACGCAAGACCTGGGGTACCAAGTGAGACGATTCAGCTTTATGTTTCTGTGTGCGGTGCTTGGGTCCCTGGGTGCAAAGACAGCGGTAGCGGAGGAAACGGCGGCAGCGGAGGAGAAGGTACTGGACCAGGGAGCCGGGCCCGAATTCCTGGCAACCAATGACAGCGAAGGCTTCCGCGCGCGGCGCTTGTCGGTCGAGTACTTCCCAAGGATGCAGCATGCAGACCACTTGTTCGGCCTGCGCGCAAGCGACTATCGCTACAGCCAGGGCGACTGGGCGCGCCATGGGCAGAAGCTCAGCGTGCTGGGGCGGCAACTGGACCCGGCCACCCTGAATGGATGGACGATGGACGGCGGCGTCTTCACACAGGGCGGGCACACGCTGCTGACGCTTGACGGAGGCTACCGGCTTTCGCTTGCGAAGCGCACCTCGGTGGAAGTCTTCATCAATCGTGACTGGGTGGAAACCCGCACATCGCTCGATCGCGGTATTTCCTACACCTTTGCCGGCGTGGCGGTGGACCAGGGCATCGGGCCGCACGTGACGCTGGTGGGTGTGGCCGGCCAACAATACTTTTCCGATGGCAATCGTCGTGATCACGGCCGTCTCAGGCTTATCTACCAGCCGTCGCTGGACCTGGGCCTGACATTGCAGGCACGTTTTCGCGCCTACCATAGCTCGCACGACGATGTGCAAGGCGCGTACTTCAATCCCGAACACTACTCGGAATCGATGCTGGCGATTGGCTGGCGCCAACGCTACAAGGGCTGGATGGGATCGCTGGTGGCGGGGCTGGGCCGGGAAAAAATTGACAACGCACCGCTGCAGCCCACGAGGCTCTTCGAGCTGGGCCTGCAGAGCCCGGTCCGTGCCGCCCAGTCGTTGCGACTACGCGCGGGTTACAACCGCAGCGCATCGTTTAACGGACCAAACTATCACTATCGTTACGTGCTCGGCGAGTGGATTGTCCGCTTCTGATTCGTGTCGGAGCCGTTATGCATGCTTGATGTGGCGTGGCGGCGATCACCGGCGTTGTCTGAAATTTCGCCAGAGTTTCTAGATAGATCCCGACATTTGGCAATTTACCTCACCTCGGAAGCCTCGACGGCCCGCACCGCGGTTAGGTAACATTGCAGTTTCCGGCAAGCTTCGGCCTGGCTCGCCGCGCGATGGTCAACGGCCGCGCCCGCCAGGGCGGATACCAAGCAGAATTCAAACGTTGCCGGACGCGCAGGCGAAGTCGCAGTAGGCAGGGGGTGTGACGGAATGAGAATTGCCTCGGTGGAGGATGATCCGGATCAGGCTGAACTGATCCGGCAGATTTTGAGTGAGGCAGGCTTCGAGTGCGAATCCTTCGCCACCGGCGCGGCCTTCCTGCGCGCGCTGCGCGAGCGGGCCTTTGACCTGTTGCTGGTGGACTGGCAGTTGCCCGGTACCAGCGGCTACGAGGTGGTGAGCTGGGTGCGGCAGAAATCCAGCAATATGCCGCCCATCCTGTTCCTGACCAGCCGTACCCAGGAAGAAGACATCGTCGCCGGGCTG
The DNA here is from genome assembly GCF_000812465.1 of Cupriavidus sp. IDO. Taxonomy (GTDB): domain Bacteria; phylum Pseudomonadota; class Gammaproteobacteria; order Burkholderiales; family Burkholderiaceae; genus Cupriavidus. Next base: position 8,946 of record NZ_JWMA01000022.1, read on the forward strand.
GCGGTGGGCGCGGACGACTACATGCTCAAGCCGATCCGCGCCGGCGAACTGATGGCGCGCGTGCGCTCGCTGCTGCGGCGCGCCTATCCCGAGGCAGCACAGCAGCTCGACACCATCCGCTGCGGCAACTACGCGGTCGATCCGCGCCTGCGCACCGTGACCGTCGGCGGCCAGCCGGCGGAAATCTCGCCGCGCGAATACGAGCTCGCCCTGTTCCTGTTTCGCAATATCGGCCGGTTGCTGTCGCGCGAGGTGGTCGAGCAGGCCGTGTGGGGACGCTCCATCGGTGCGGGGTCGCGTTCGAGCGCTTTCTCGCCACGCTTGGCTACCCGCATCGGGAGGAAAGCGGCAATCCGGCGTATCGCCTGTTCCTTGCGTGAGCGGATATCCGCGTCGGTTAAACTGCCGCGTCACGTCTTCCACATCACCACAACCGGACTTGCCATGAAACAAATCGCCTTGCTTCTCAGCGCCCTGTCGCTTGCCTGCGCCGCTTCCGCTGCCACGCCGGCAGCGTCTGCACCCACCGCGCCGTCCGCGCCCCAGACTCTGCCGTCCGGCATGACGATCCAGCATCTCATCAAGGGTACCGGTCCTTCGCCGAAGGCTACCGACAGCGTGCAGGTCCATTACCGCGGCACGCTGGCAGACGGCACCGAGTTCGACAGCTCGTACAAGCGCGGCCAGCCGATTTCGTTCCCGCTCAATCGCGTGATTCCGTGCTGGACCGAGGGCGTGCAGGCGATGCAGGTCGGCGGCAAGGCTAAGTTGACCTGCCCGCCGGCGACGGCCTATGGCACGCGCGGCGTGCCGGGCACGATCCCGCCGAACGCCACGCTGACGTTTGAAGTCGTGCTGCTGGGTATCGGCAACTAAGGCGCTGCCGGTGGCGCCGGCTGAGCCGGTGCTGCAGGTGCTTTGGCCGGTTCTGCGGCAGATGCGGCGGCCGGTGCGGACTCGTCCTCTTCGTAGTTGGGCAGCTTGCCGCTGCCTCCTTCGATCAGGTAGCGCCGCCGCTGCATGTACGCATCCCGCACGAAAGCATACTTGTCCAGTGCCGCCAGCTTCAGCAGGTCGGTGGCGCCCAGCAGGTTGGCGCGTACTTCCACCACGTTCAAGCCATACAGCGAATTGCGCACCGCCGGCTCGGCGTAGGTGGTCGGGTCGAACTTGAAATTCACGTACAGTCCCACGCCGTCGCGGAACGAACTCGGGCCGAACACCGGTAGCACCAGGTAAGGCCCTGACGGCACTCCCCACACCCCCATCGTCAACCCGAAGTCTTGCGAATGCTTCTGCAAGCCCGCAGGCGTAGCGATGTCGATCAGCCCGCCGATGCCGAGCACCGAGTTGATCGCCACCCGCATCAGGCTTTCCGCCGCGTCCACGCCCTTGCCCTGCAGCAGATTGTTGGCGAAGTTGCCCACGTCCGCGAGGTTCGAATAGAAGTTGGTGACCGCGGTGCGTACCGGTTGCGGCGTGACGGCCTTGTAGCCTTTCGCCACCGGTTCGGCCACGTATTGGTCGAGCTTGTCGTTGACGGTATAGACCGCGCGATTCATCGGTTCCAGCGGATCATCAGGATTGGCGTTGGGGCCGGTGGCGCAGCCTGCCGCGAGCGTGGTGGCGAGGGTCAGGGCTGCCACGCGCGAGGCATTCGCGTGCGGGGGCGGGGGGCGGAAAGGCATGTTGCAGCGGCTCTTGTCTGAGTTGTTGTCGTCGTTCTGGTCGTTCTGCTATTCGGCAGGCGTCGCGTGATGGCGGTGAGTCCGTTCACGTGGACGGCCCATCAGGATCGGCTGGAAGAATACCGCGCCCACCAGCGTGCACAGCAGTGCCAGCGCCAGCAGCTTGCCCATGCTGGCGGTGCCGGGGTGCTGCGACAGCCAGAGGCTGCCGAATGCGGTCGCCGTGGTGGCGGCACTGTACAGCACGGCGTGGGTCAGGCTCGACTGCAGCAGCTTGGTCTTGCCGTGGCGCCACGCAATGACGTAGTAGATCTTGAACGCCACGCCGATGCCCAGCAGCAAGGGCAGCGCAATCACGTTGGCAAAGTTCAGCGCAATGCCGAACACCACGCACAGCTCCAGCGTGACCACTGCCGACACCAGCAGCGGGATCAGCGTGCGCAGCACGTCGCCGAAGCGGCGCAGCGTGATCCACAACAGGATGGTGATGGAAAGCACGGCCCAGCCGCCGGCCTGCGCAAACGCGGACATGATGGTGTCGGCCGAGCCGCGGATGGCGATCGGGCCGCCGGTGGCGGCGGGCTCCGCGCGCTGCACGGCGGCGATAAAGCGGTCGAGCGCGGCCTCGCGCTGCGCACTGCCGGGCGGGAGCCTCGGGCTGACGCTGACCAGTGCGCGCCCATCGGCGGTGAGCCAGTCGCGCACGAGTTCCGGCGGCAGCGTTGCCTGGCTGACCGGCGCCGGGCTGAGCGCCTGCTTCAGCCGTGCCAGTGCGAGCCGTAGCGGCAGCGCGATTGCCAGCTCGGCGCGGTCGCGCGTGGCGGCATCTGCGCTGGCCAGCTTCTTCAGCGTGGCGGACAGGTGCGCGGCCTGTTCCGCGCCGGGGCCGGGATGTTCATCGGCAGCGATGGCAAGCTGGCGCGATGCATTGCGCAGGGCATTTACGCGTGCCGCGTCGTTGGCGGGGCTGGCGGTTGCCTGGGTGAGGGCCGGCATCAGCGCACTGGCCGCTTCGCCGATGGCCTTGAGCTTGGGCGGCTGGTCGTCCGGGATGAAGGTCTGCAGCGTGACCGCGCGCGCGACCTCGGGCAGCGGCGACAGCTTTGCCGCGATGTCCCGCGCCGCCGACAACGAGGGCGCCAGTATGCTGACATCGTCGGTACCGGCTTGCGGCGCATCCTTCAGCGCCAGCAGCGTCGCCATCGATTCTGAGTCCGGGTCCTTCAGATGCAGCGGATCGAAGTCGAAGCGCAGGTGCATCAGCAGCGGCGCGCCGGCCAGGATGACGGCGCCGGTGACCAGCAGCACCGGCTTGCGGTAGCGATCGAAGAAGGCGTCCGCAGGCGCCAGCCAGCGAAAGCCGGGCGCAGCCGCTTCGCCGCCGGGGTCCAGCACGTGGATCAGCGCCGGCAGCAGCGTGAAGGTGGTGGCAAACGCGACCATCATGCCCACGCCGGCGATCTTGCCCAGTTCGGCCACGCCGCGGTAGTCGGTCGGCAGGAAGCAGAAGAAGGCCGCGGCGGTGGCGGCGGCCGCCAGCGCCAGCGGAATGGCCACCTCGCGCGCGGCCAGTTCCAGCGCCTCGGTGATGTGGTCGCGGTCATGGCGCTCGGCGCGGTAGCGCACGCCGAACTGGATGCCGAAATCCACGCCCAGCCCGACGAACAGCACGGCAAACGCGACCGAGATCATGTTCAGCGCGCCGACCATCGCCAGGCCCAGCGCCGCGGTGATCAGCAAGCCGACGAACGTGTTGGCGAGGACCGCCAGGATCAGCCGCTTGGAGCGCAGCGCCAGCCACAGGATCAGCACCACCACCAGCACGGTCAGCGCGCCATTGAGCGCGGCGCCTTCGCTGACGGAGGCAAACTCGTCGTCGGCCAGCGCTTGCGGGCCGGTCAGCCGCACGCTGGCCTGGTAGCGCTGCGACAGCTTCAGCGCGGCGGCACTGTCGCGAATGGCGTGTGAGGCGGCAGCGCCGGCCTGCAGGCCGCTGTAGTCCAGCACGGGGCTGAGCGCGACAAAGCTGAAGGCGTTGCCGTCGGGGCCGGGTTTCAGGCTGTCGTCGAGCAGTCCGGACCAGGACATCGCGGCCGGCTTACCGGCCAGCACCTTGTCCAGCGTTTCGGCGCTGGTGCCCAGCAGCTTGCTCATGTCGCCCAGCTTGACCTGCCCGAGCTGCAGCGGCAGCGCCAGTGTGGACGAGAGCGTATCGGACAGCCCGCGCAGCGTGGGATCGTGGGCCAGGGCATTGAGCAGGGGGCGCGCCTGCGTGAGATGCTGCGTCAGATCGGTGACGCTGTCGGTGTCGGCGAAGAGCAGGCCATTGCGCGCGAAGAAGGCGCCGCCGCCCGGCTGGCTGACCGCGCGAAAGCGCTCGGGCTTGCGGCGCAGGGCGTCGGCCAGTTCATTGGCGGCGGCGTCGGCCAGCTCGGCGGCCGGGGCCTGGACCACCGCCAGGATCATCTTGTCGCGCTGGGGGAAAGCGGCGCTGATGGCGGCGTCGCGCTTCGCCCATGGCTCGTTCGATTCGAGCAGGCGGCTGATGTCGGTGTTGATCGCGAAGTGCCGCGCCACGTAGATGCCGCTCGCGGCAGTCAGCAGCACGGCCGCCACGATCACGCTCCAGTCGCGGGCCGTGGAAAACCGGACGATGCGGGTCAACAGCGAAGTCAGCATGGGCGGTTCCGGAGGACGGGGCACGAGCCGCGAGTATACCGGCTGGGGCGGCGTTGGCCGCATCGGGTGACGGATGCGGCGCAGCCTGCAGGCCACGGTCGTTCCGCTATACTGGCCCCGCATTCCCGGTCATCTGCAGCGGGCCGCGTGACCTGATCGACCATGGTGCGTCGCGCGCTGCTCCCAGCTTCAATCAAAAGCTCTTCCGAGCACACATTGGCATGAAGACACACGGTTTGATTTCCCTGGCGCCGCTGGCGGCGGTGGTCATGATTTCCACTGCGCAGGCGCAGTCGGTGCAGCCGGGCGATCTGCGCGCCTCGCCCGAGCGCCTGGTCCAGGCAGCGGTGGAAGGCGTGATCGGCACTATCCAGTCCAGTCCCGACACGCGCAGCGGCGATATCAACAGGATCACGGCAGTCGTGCAGAAGCAGTTCCTGCCTTATACGGATTTCAGCCGCACCACGCGGCTGGCGGTGGGGAGCGCCTGGCGCAGCGCCACGCCCGAGCAGCAGAAGCAGCTCAACGAGCAGTTCACGATGCTGCTGGTGCGCAGCTACGCGGTGTCGCTGTCGCAGCTGCGCGAACAGAACGTCAAGTTCCGCTACAAGCCCGTGCAAGGCGCCAGTGGCGCGACCGATGTGGTGGTGGAAACGCGCGTGATCAACAACGGGGATGAGATGCAGATCGACTACCGGCTGCAGCGCACGCCCGGCGGCTGGAAGATCTACGACATCAACATGATGGGTGCGTGGCTGATCGAGGTGTACCGCAAGCAGTTCGCCGATATCGTCGCGCGCAGCGGCGTGGACGGCCTGGTCAAGTACCTGACCACCCACAACGCGCGCCAGGCTTCGGACGCCTGATCGCACGGTTCCTCTCATGGCGCCGCGTGCCCGGCGCCCCGGTTGCGCCGCCAGTGGCGCAGTTCCACCCATTGCCATGACAGCAGCGCAGGCACGCCGAACAGGATTTCACGCGCGCGCTTGACCAGCGCCAGCGCCAGCGAGACCTGGGCGTCCATGCCCAGCGCCTGTCCCAGCAGCATCACGACCGCTTCCTGCACGCCTAGCCCGGACGGCACGAAGAATGCCACTTGACGTGCGGCCTGCGTCAGCGATTCGATGGCCAGCGCGTGCCAGATCGGTACCGGATGGCCCAGTAGCATCAGCGCCAACCAGATCTCCAGCGTGCCGCTGATGAGCCCCGCCAGTTGCCAGCCCAGTGCCGTAAGCAGTTCGCGGCGGCGCCGGTTGAGCGCGCGGATGTGGGCATCGAGCCGCGCGCCGTCGATCATGGCGACGATGCGATGATCCTCGCCGAACAGCCTGCGCGCCGCGCCTTCGAGTTTCTCGAACACGGCGGTATGCCGCAGCGACAGCGCGAACAGCACCGGCACCGGCAGCGACAGCAGCAGCCCGGCCAGGATGATCCACGCCTGGCCGCTGTCCTGCAGCGCCGCCACCAGCATCAGCACGCCCATTGCCGCGAACAGGTACTGCGCGAACAGCGTGACCATCACCTCGACCACGATACTGGCGGTGACGGCAGTGGTATCGCGGATGCGCAGCCGGGTCAGGCGGATGCCGACCAGTTCGCCGCCGACACCGGCGGTTGGCAGCAAGCGGCCCACTGCCTCGCGCACGGTGGCGACCCACCACAGGAAGCCCAGACCCGCTTTTTCCTCGGGGTCGGCGGAGGTCAGCAGCACACGCCAGCCTTGCGCGTCGAGCAGCAGCGGCAGCGCATGCAGCGGCACCAGCAACAGCAGCAGCCAGCCGCCCTGCGCCATGATCCCGGCGATATTGCCGATGCCCTGATGGACCACCAGCGCGGTCAGCGCTAGCAGGCCGAGCAGGCCGGTCAGGTAGGCAATGCGTTTCATCGTAGAGAGTCAGGTGGCCGCCAGCACGTCAGCGAAGCCGCCACGGCGCCGGGTGGCGATATCGAGCGCGGCGCGCACGCGCGGTGACAGCAGCGCTGCCAGCTCATCGGCGTGGCGGTAGCCGTCCATGCTGGGCGCAATGTGCGCGCCGGAGATGACCGCAGGGTGCAGGTAGATTTCGCCGACGCCGCCCGGCAGCCGCGCCAGTGCCTCCAGCAGTACGGCCTCGTCCATGCCGCCGCTGTGCGCAATGCCGACCACGTAGTCGTTGTGGGCGATGCCCGCCCGTTCCAGGCGCCGGCGCAGCAGTGCCAGCCACGGGCGCAGCAACAGCGGCGCCCCGGTTTCGCGCGGCAGGCGCATCGCGCGCAGCCCGTACTCGCGGCCGATCGACAGGATCAGCGAGAGCACGGTCGGGTGCAGGTGGAAGTGCTTGTGCGTATTGACGTGATCGAGCGGCAGTCCGGTGGCGGCGAAGGCCTCGAACTGCGCGCGGATCTCGGCCGCGAGCTGGCGCCGCACGTGCGGCAGGAAGAAGAAGCGGCAGCCGTCGCGCGCCATTGCCGAGCCGAAGCGGCCCTGCGCATCGACCAGGTCGGGAATCTGCGCGGGCGGCAAGGTGGCGGGACCGTCGGCCAGCACCACGTGCAGGCCGACCCGCAGGGAGGGCAGCCGCCGCGCGCGCGCCACCGCATCGTTGGCAGCGGGCGCGCCCACCATCAGGCTGGCGGCATTGAGCACGCCCTCGCGGTGGGCCAGTTCCACCGCTTCGTTGACGGCAGTGTGCAGGCCGAAGTCGTCGGCCGTGATGATCAGCGCACGAACTGGAACGGCGGAATGAGCGGCTGGCGGCAGATCAGGCCTCGTGCGAGCGCAGGAAGCGGAAGAACTCCACGCCTTCGCGCAGGCGCCGCTTCATCATGTCCCAGCTTCCCAGCATTTCCCGCACGATTTCCCAGATCTTGCTGGGACGGAAATAGAAGCGCTTATAGAAGGTTTCCACGCCGTGGTAGATGTCTTCCTTCGACAGGTGCGGGTAGCTGATCGCCGCCAGCTGCACGCCCTTGTCGTTGACCAGGTTGATGACCTTGTTCTCTTCCAGCCAGCCGTTTTCCACCGCCTGCCGGTACAGCGTGGTGCCGGGGTAGGGCGCGGCGAGCGAGACCTGGATCGTGTGCGGGTTGATTTCCTTGGCGTACTCGATGGTCTTCTCGATGGTCTCGCGGGTCTCGCCCGGCAGGCCAAGGATGAAGGTGCCGTGGATCTGGATGCCGAGCTTGCGGCAGTCCTCGGTAAAGCGGCGCGCGATGTCGGTGCGCAGGCCCTTCTTGATGTTCAGCAGGATCTGGTCGTCGCCCGACTCGTAGCCCACCAGCAGCAGGCGCAGGCCGTTTTCCTTCATGATCTTGAGCGTGCTGTACGGCACGTTGGCCTTGGCGTTGCAGGACCAGGTCACGCCCAGCTTGCCGAGCCCGCGCGCAATCTCCTCCACGCGCGGCTTGAAGTCGGTGAAGGTGTCATCGTCGAACATGATCTCCTTCACCTCGGGCATGTTCTCCTTGATCCATTTCACCTCGGCGATCACGCTTTCCGCAGTGCGCGTGCGGTAGCGATGGCCGCCCACGGTCTGCGGCCACAGGCAGAAGGTGCACTTGGAGCGGCAGCCGCGGCCGGTGTAGATCGACACGTATGGATGCTTCAGGTAGCCGATGAAGTAGTTCTCGATCTTCAGGTCACGCTTGTAGACGGGCGCCACGAACGGCAGCTCGTCCATGTTCTCGATCATCGGGCGCTGCCCGTTGTGTTCGAGCGAGCCGTCCGGCAGGCGGTACGAGAGGCCGAGGATGTCCTTGAGCAGCTTGCCTGCCGCCACGTCCTGGCAGGTGTAGTCGAACTCTTCGCGGCAGACGAAATCGACGGCCTCGCTCGCGCCGAGCGTGCCGCCCGGGTCCACGGCGGGCTTGGCGCCGACCATGCCGATCATCACGCCGGGCTTGCGCTTCTTGAGTTCCTCGGCGAACTTGGCGTCGGTCGGGAACGAGGGCGTGCTGGTGTGGATGATGACCAGGTCGTAGTCGACGGCGATGTCCAGCGTCTGCTGCGGGGTCAGTTCGTCGGCGGGCGCGTCGAGCACGCGGCTGCCGGGCACCAGCGCGGCGGGCTGGGCCAGCCATGTCGGGTACCAGAACGATTTGATCTCGCGCTTGGCCTGGTAGCGCGAGCCCGCGCCGCCGTCAAAGCCGTCGAAGGAAGGGGCCTGGAGGAAAAGGGTTTTTTTCATAGCGGCCTCTGGGGAAGGATGCCGGTGGTAGATGGATTGGGGTTGGCGTGCGGGCGACGCGCAGGCGCATCCCGCACCGACAGCACCTGCTCGCGCCACTGCACGCGCCTGCCGGCGAGCGCAGCGGCCCAGCCGGCCAGCAGCAGCACATCGCGCAACGGCGCGCGCACCGCGGCGCCGACGCTGCCCGCGAGCATGCTGCGCGCAAGTACGCCGGCCAGCGCGACGGCCAGCATCGCCGGCAGCGGGGCCAGCCACGCGCCGAGCGCAAGCATCGGCCAGGTGAAGGTGATAAAGGTGAAAGCAAAGCCTGCCAGATTCAGCGAGCGGATCGTGCGCAGCCAGCGCAGCTCGTGGTTCCACAGGTCGGAGAAGCGGTTCTCGGTGACGTCCGTAGTCACCACGACATCCGACAGCACCGTCTGCAACCCGCGTTGCCGCGTCAGCTCGCCCAGCCAGAAATCATCGGCCAGCCGGTCGGACAAGGCCTCGAAGCCGCCGATCGCCGCCAGTGTCTCACGCCGCAGCGCGATGGTCGCGCCAAAGGCAAAGCGGCGCGAGCCGCCGGCGTGCGCGATGCGCACCGACGGCGCAAACCAGTCGTCGATGAACTGCGCGCCAAGCCGCGACCACAGGCCGCCGGTCGGGTTGCCGCGATAGAGACACGTGACCACGCCTACGCCGGGATCCGCCAGCGGCGCAGTGACGCGCGCCAGGTAGTCCGGCGGCACGGCAATGTCGCTGTCGGCCACCACGAGGTAATCGTGTTTCGCCTGGGCGCTCAGGTTGATGAGGTTGCTGACCTTCAGGTTGCTGCCGTGCACTTGCGGGTCGACCACGAGTGCGATGTCGCAGTCCGGAAATTCGCGGCGCAGCTGCGCCACTACCGCAATTGCCGGATCGTCCGCCGCGCGAACGCCGAACACGAGCTGGAAGGCCGGATGATGCTGCCGGCACAGCGTCGACAGGTTTTCCTGCAGGCGCGGCTCGGCGCCGCACAGCGGCTTTAGCACGCTGACCGGACGCACTGCATGGCCGGCCGGCGCCGGCCGCACCGAGTGCCGGCGCGTGAGCCATGCAGCGGCGAGCGCGTATCCCGCCGACACACAGGTCAGCGTACTGCCCAGCAGGGTTGTCGCCGGTTCCGGGCCCATCGGTGCTTCTTTCAGTGCGTGACCGCGGCCGGTGCCTTGGGCTTGGCGGCTTTGCCCGTTTTGGCCCGGCCGATCTCTTCAAGCTTGATCTCGACGTGGCGCGAGAACACGTACTCGGCCGGCCGTTGCTTGTCGAGCGCGATATCGGGGGCCATCGCTCCGCTGGTGCGCACGCCGCGCAGGCTCACGCCCAGCGCCTTGAGCGGGTGGGCGAAGGTGTCCGCCACGGCGGTGGCTTCGTAGCCGCTGTGCACCATGCAATCGGCGCACTTTTCGTAGTTGCCGGTGCCGTAGGCGTCCCAGTCGGTCTCGTCCATCAGTTCGCGGAAGGTCTTGGCATAGCCTTCCCCGACCAGGTAGCACGGACGCTGCCAGCCGAACACGGTGCGTGCCGGGTTGCCCCACGGCGTGCAGTGGTAGGTCTGGTTGCCGGCCAGGAAATCCAGGAACAGGGTGGACTGGCTGAAGGCCCAGTTCTTGCCGGCGCGGCCGCGGCTCAGGATGTCTCGGAACAGCTGGCGGGTCTTGCCGCGGTTCAGGAAGTGCTGCTGGTCCGGGGCGCGTTCGTAGGCATAGCCGGGCGACACCGTGATGCCGTCCACGCCCATCGCCTTGACCGAGTCGAAGAAGCGCGCCACGCGCTCGGGCTCGGCATCGTTGAACAGCGTGCAGTTGATATTGACGCGGAAGCCGCGCTCCTTGGCCAGGCGGATGGCTTCGACGCAGCGGTCATAGACGCCTTCCTGGCATACCGAGCGGTCATGCATCTCGCGGTCGCCGTCCAGGTGGACCGACCAGATGAAATACGGGCTGGGCTTGTACTGGTCCAGCTTCTTCTCCATCAGCAGCGCATTGGTGCACAGGTAGACGAACTTGCGCCGCGCGATGATGCCTTCGACGATGGCCGGCATGTCCTTGTGCAGCAGCGGCTCGCCGCCCGCGATCGATACCACCGGGGCGCCGCATTCATCCACGGCTTCCAGGCATTCCTGCACCGAGAGGCGCTGGTTCAGGATAGGGTCGGGATAGTCGATCTTGCCGCACCCGGAACACTCGAGGTTGCAGCGGAACAGCGGCTCCAGCATCAGAGCGAGCGGATAGCGTTTTTGTCGCGACAAATGCTTGCCGACGATGTAGGCGCCGACACGGGCGACCTGCAGGAACGGAATAGCCAAGGGTGCTTCCTTCTATGGGGTTCAGCCGGCGATCTTTTCGCTGGCCTGGCGGGCGGCGGCCTTTTGGGCGGGCTCGCTTTCGGCCGGCTTGGGCTTGCGCTTGCCGGTCGTGGTCACGGATGTGGCAGGACGGACGTCGACAAGTTCCGCGGGCAGGCGGAATTCGGCATGCTCTTCGCGCCCTTCCATGGTCGAGACATCGACCGGGCCGAGCCGGCGCAGCGCCGCGATCACATCTTCGACCATTTCCTCGGGCGCCGAGGCCCCCGCGGTAATGCCGACCACGTTGGCATCGCGCACCCAGGCCGGGTCGAGCTCGCTGCCGTCGGCGATCAGGTAGCTGGGCACGCCGCTCTCGGTACCAATCTCGCGCAGGCGGTTGGAATTGGAGCTGTTGGTCGCGCCGATCACGAGGATCACGTCGGCCAGTTTGCACAGATCGCGCACGGCGCTCTGGCGGTTTTGCGTCGCATAGCAGATATCGCGCGTATCGGGCCCGACCAGGTCGCTGAAGCGGCGGCCCAGGGCGGCGATGATATTGCGCGTGTCGTCCACGCTGAGCGTGGTCTGCGTGACATAGGCGACAGGGGTGTCGGGTGCCAGATCGAGTTGCCCGACTTCGGCCTCGTTCTGCACCAGGATCACCCTGCCGGGGATCTGGCCCATGGTGCCTTCCACCTCGGGGTGGCCGGCGTGGCCGATCAGGATCACGGTGCGGCCACTTGCCGCATATTGCCGGCCCTGGGTGTGGACCTTGATCACCAGCGGGCAGGTTGCGTCGATGGCATGCAGCTGGCGCTGGCTCGCGTCGGCCACGACCTCGCGCGACACGCCGTGCGCGCTGAAAATGGTGACGGCGCCAGTCGGCACTTCGTCCAGTTCTTCGACGAAGCGCGCGCCTTTCTGCTTCAACCCCTCCACAACATGCTTGTTGTGCACAATTTCATGCCGCACGAATACCGGGGCACCATGCTTGACGAGGGCGCGGTCGACAATCTCGATCGCACGCACCACGCCGGCACAGAAACCTCGGGGCTGAGCAAGAATCACCTGCATAAAGAAGGCTCCCGACCCTGTCAAACGGGTTTTACGGATTGTGGGAAGGTGCACGGAAATCACATTTCCGACACAGTGTGGTTACTATATACCGGCCGCGTAGGATTTGTCTGGCTGCCCATGCAGGGTTGCGGCGTTTCCACCTCACCGGGAAACGGGTTTATGACGGTAAACGATTACGTATTAGTGACAGGCGCATCGGGTTTTCTCGGATCGGCTGTGATGCGGCAGGCGCTGGCGCGCGGGTTCCGCGTGCGGGTATTGGTGCGAGCCACCAGTCCGCGCAACAATCTGGCCGGGCTGCCGGTCGAGACGATGACGGGCGATATGCGCGACCCGGTGGCCGTGAGCGCCGCGCTGGCCGGGGTGCGCTACCTGTTTCATGTGGCGGCCGACTACCGGCTGTGGGCAGCTGATCCGGAAGAGATCGTCCGCACCAATGTGGACGGCACCATTGCCGTGATGGAAGCCGCGCAGCAGGCCGGCGTCGAGCGCGTGGTGTATACAAGCAGCGTGGCGACCCTGCGCGTCGCGGGGGCATCCGCACCGGTGGACGAAACCGCCGCCCTGACCCCGCACGAGGCCATCGGCGCCTATAAGCGCAGCAAGGTGCTGGCCGAGCGGGTGGTGGAGCGGATGGTGGCACAGAACGGGCTGCCGGCCGTGATCGTCAATCCCTCCACGCCGATCGGGCCGCGCGACGTGCGCCCGACACCGACCGGCCGGATCATTGTTGAGGCCGCAACTGGCAAGATCCCCGCCTTCGTCGAGACCGGCCTGAACCTGGCGCACGTGGATGATGTGGCCGCCGGCCATTTCCAGGCGCTGGAGCGCGGCCGCACGGGCGAGCGCTACATCCTGGGCGGCGATGACGTGATGCTGCAGCAGATGCTGCGCGATATCGCCGAACTGTGCAACCGGCGCGCGCCCACCATGCAATTGCCCCGATGGCCGCTGTATCCGCTCGCGCACGCGGCGGAAGCGGTCGCCAGGGTGACCGGCAAGGAGCCGTTCATCACCGTCGACGGGCTCAATATGTCGAAATACCGGATGTTCTTCACCTCGGACAAGGCGCGGCGCGAACTCGGCTACCAGCCGCGGCCGTACCGCGAGGGCCTGAAGGACGCGCTCGACTGGTTCCGGGCGGAAGGCTATTTGGGCAAGGGCTGAGCCTGCGCACGGCCCTTCCACTGGCCGCCACGGCGCAGCCAGTAGCGGCGGGCCGAATCCACGGTCGCCCCTAGATAGAACAGGGCGGTCAGCGGAAGCAGCGGAGCCAGCCAGGCGGGCTGGCGGTATTCGCGCAGCATCGGCAGGTAGGCCAGCACCATCGCAGCCCAGGCCAGCCAAGCCGGCCAGAGCCGCAAGCCGCCGGCCAGCGCCAGCAGCGGCGGGGCCAGGTAGGTCAGTGCCATGCCGGCCACGGCGCCCGCCAGCAGCAGCGGGGAGTAGCGCAACTGCGTGTAGGCACTGCGCGCGATCATTTCCCACAGGCTGCGCCAGTCGTTGTAGGGGCGCAACGACAGGCTGTCTTCGGCCAGGTCCAGGCTGATGGCGCCGCCCGGCTTGATCTGCGCGGCCAGGCTGCAATCGTCGATCAACGCGCTGCGAATCGCGGCGAAACCGCCAATGCGCGCCAGCGCCGCGCGGCTGGCCAGCATGCACCCGCCGGCCGCTGCGGCAACCGGGCTGCGCGGATCGCGTACTCGCTCGAAGGGATAAAGCTTGGCGAAGAAGAACACAAAAGCCGGCACGATCATGCGTTCCCACGCCGACGCGCAGCGCAGCCGCACCATCAGCGAAACGAGGTCGCGCCGCTCGTGGACGGCACGGGCCGCCAGCCCGGCCAGCACGCCGGGGCCATGCCAGATGTCGGCGTCGGTCAGCCAGACATAGCCGGCTTGCGGCGCGACGCGGTCAGCGGCGATCAGCCCTTCGGACTGGGCCCAGACCTTGCCGCTCCAGCCAGCCGGCAGTTCGCGGGCGGAGACGACGGTCAGGGCATCCGGCCTGGCCGTCATGGCCGCAGCAGCCGTGGCCAGGTCGGCCGTCCCGTCGCTGCTGTGATCGTCGACCACCACCAGCGACAGCTTGCCGGGATATTGCTGGCCAAGCACTCCGGCAACCGCACGGCCGATGACGTCCGCTTCATTTCGCGCAGGAATGATGGCGACGACATCGGGCCACCGGGCCGGCTCCGGCGCGGGAGCCGGTCGGCGCACCCGCCAGAAGCCGGCGCGGGCCAGCAGCAGTCCGCACCAGATCGCCAGGCAAGCCAGCGACAACACAAACGCAACGGTCATCGTGTCTCTTATTTCACAAAGCGCCGCGCCAGCCGGGCGAGCCGTGGCACGGTCTCCGGGCGCAGCAGCCGATGGTCATAGCCCGCCATGCGGCGGTCGTTCTCGGTCAGGCACAGGTCGATCATCGCACCGGGCGACAGCGCCTCGCCCAGTGCCGCCGAGCCGTTCATGGTGAAGTTGGCATCCTGCGCCGCGCCGTCGGCATCGATCCCGCGCGCGATGCCGATGCGCTCCCAGATCAGGAAGGCCCAGACCCGCGCCACCTTCAGCGCAAACAGCGGGCGGCGCCACCACGGCAGGTTGCGGCGGTACCAGGCCGCCCAGTTGACGAAGAAGAGGATGTGGCGGCCTTCCTCCTGGATCACCGGCTCGAAGGTTTCGACCAGTTCGGCCGGGAAGAAGCCGGAGCGTCTGGCGGCGGCGAACAGACCGAAGGCAAAGAAGCTGTCGATGCACTCGCTGTAGCCGGTCACCAGCCAGCCCCATTCTGGATCGTCGGGCGGCGGATAGTCCGGTTCGGGGGCAAGCGGGATGCCGTAGGCCTCGACCAGCCGGGACAGCACCACCTTGTGGCGGGCCTCTTCACCGCCGTCCATATCCAGCGCGCAGCGCAGCAGCGGGTCGCTGACGGTTTCGGCAAAGGTCTTCACGCGGATCGAGGCGCGGCCCTCGGTCTGTACGGCGATGTCCCAGATCGGCAGCGACGTCACGCGTTGCAGGGCGTCGGGCGCCAGCGCGGGCCACTCGATCACTGCAGGTTTGTAAGGGTTGTGGGTCTGCAGCAGCATGTTGCAGAACATGCGCAGGTGCTGCGGGGAGCCGATGCGCACCGGGTCTGGCGACGGATCGGTCCAGTGGCGCATGGCGTGGTCGGCCTGCTCGATGGCGTTGCGCGCGATCGTGCCGGCCACCGCGGTGGCGCGGGCTTCGGCATCCGCAGCGGTATTGGCTGCGGCGCCGGTGCCGCGTTGGTGCGCGGCGGTCTCTGGTTCGGCTGCCCCGTCCTGGCGGGGTGGCGCGGCAAAGCTCTCGGACATCTGGCCCCCTGGCGTTGGATTGCCCGGGAGCCATTGTAGCGAGACGCCAGCAGGCGTGGTGTCAGGCCTGATACGAAACCGGGCCGCGCGCCTGGATGCGCAGGCGGTAATACAACACCGCCAGCAGCTCTGCGAGTGTTGGTGAATGCACCCGGAATTCCCAAGATCATTCAGCCTCGCATCGCTTCGCGCCAGGCGCCCGGCGGCTGGCCAAAGCGCCGCGTGAAGCCGCGGGTGAAGGTGGTCTGGTCGGGATAGCCGGCAGCCAGGGCGACCTCGGCCAGCGGCAGGCCGGTGCGGGCCAGCAGTTGCACGGCCTGGTCCAGCCGCAGGCGGGTCTGGTAGCGATGCGGGGTATCGCCAAAGGCTTCGGTGAACAGGGTATGGAAACGCCGCACGCTCCAGCCGAAATGGCCGGCGAGTTCCCCGGCGCGCACGGGTGTGGACAGGTTGGCGCGCAGGTAGGCGTCTATGGCCATCAGCGGGAAGACTTCATTGTCGCCGGCCAGGCCCAGGCACCCGGCCAGCTCGACGGCCAGCGTCGCGGCAAGCTGCCAGTCGTACTGTGGCGCTCGGGCGGCAGCGGTGCGCAGCGCGGCCAGTGCGCGCACGCGTGTGCCGAACGCACCATCCAGAGTGAACGGCCTTGGCCGGGCCATCAGCCGCGCAGGCAGCGCGACCGAACTGGCGGGGAAGTCCGCCACCAGCTGCAGATTGCCTGCAAGGCCCAGGAACTCATGGTGGCTGCCCGCCGGCACGACCAGTCCGGAACGGCTGTCGACACGGTACACATGGCCGTCGATCTCGAGCTCGGTGGCACCGTCCAGCCCGAACAGCAACTGGTGGTAGCCGTGCTGGTGGCCGTAGGCCCAGGGCTGATAGCGGCGGCGCTCGACCAGCGGCGCCGCGCGCCCCGCGGCCTCAGCGCGCGGCGGCATGCCTGACGCTCCCTCGGGTCTGGCAGAGCCAGACCCCCGCACCAGCCACGCCCATGCCAAGCCACTGCACCGGGCCAAGGCTGTCACCGAACAGCAGCCACGCCTGCACCGCCGCCAGCGGCGGCGCCAGGAACATCAGCGCCGCAGCGCTGGCCGCCTGCCCGCGCCGGACGATGCCGAGCAGCAGCCAGGTGCCGGCGCCCGACAGCACCAGCGCGGCCCAGGCGAGCGCCGCCCACAGCGCCGGCCCGCCATGCCAGGCCGGCGCCGGGTTCATGCTGACCAGCGCGCCCGCCACCAGCATCGCGCCGACGCTCTGCCAGGCCGAACTCGTGCGCAGGTCGGATGCCGCAATCGAGGTTTTCTGAAGAATGGTTCCCATGGTGATCGACAGGATGGCGAGTATCCCGGTCAGCACGATCCAGGGCGAGACCGGCTGCGGCGCGTTCGCCTGCATCGCCGGCGCTACCACCAGCGCCACGCCGAGCGAGCCCAGCGCCAGCCCCTGCCACGTGCGTCTGGAAGGTAGCTCTTTGAGCAGGGGGATGGCAAGCAGCGCGGTCAGCAGCGGCTGCAGCGCCCCCAGCAGCGCCATCACGGAAGGCGAGAGTCCGTGGGCCACCGCGCCATAGCCGGCGCACAGGTACACGCCCTGCATCAGCGCCCCGGCCAGCAGATGGCGGGGTACCTCGCGCCATCGCGGCCACTTCGCACCCGAGGCGAGGGCCGCGACGGCGAACACCACGCCTGCCACGGCAAAGCGCGCGAGCAGGAACAGGCTGGTATCCGCCAGCGGCACGATGGCCTTGCCGACGATGAAGCCCGTGGACCAGATCAGGACAAAGGCCAGAGCGGGCAGCCAGGCGGCGGGTGCGGAAGGGCGCGACATGACGGACTCGGCCGCGGCGGGCCGATGATTGCTGAAGGCGCAAGCCTAGCCGCGCGTGGCGGGATTGTCTTGGCAAATCCGGCAATCGCGGGGGAAGGCTCGCCCCGGGGCCCGTTTATAATGCCGGCCTCGGCGCCGGTTCCTCCGCGCCGCCTGCCGATCGATGCGCATATTCCATGAAGAACGATTCCAGCCGTAGCGTTGCCGATCCGTCCGCGGCGCAGACTACCCGCTACCTGGAACTTGCCAGCAGCCTGGTCAAGGACATCGTCGAGGGGCGCTATGTTACTGGTTGCCTGCTTCCGACCGAGCCGGATCTTGCCCGGCAATACGGCGTCAGCCGGCATACCGTTCGCTCGGCGCTCGACGTGCCGCAGGAACGCGGCTATATCTCGCGCAAGAAGTCGGTGGGTACCCGCGTGGAGAGCGCCAACCCGAGCGTCTCCTATTCCCAGTCGTTCGGCACCATCGATGACCTGGTCCGCGTTGCGGCGACTGAAGTCCGCTCGGTGCAGTCGGTGCGCGAGGTCACCCTCGACCGCGCCATGGCGCGGCGGCTGGAGGCGCCTGTCGGCAGCAAGTGGGTGTGCCTGTCGGGCGTGCGCGTCGATGTGCGCAAGGGCAACAGCCCGGTCTCGTGGGCCGGCATCTATATAGATACTGCCTTCGCCCATATCACGAAACAGGTCGAGGAGAACCCGCAGACGCTGGTCAGCGCCCTGATCGAAAGGGAGTGCGGGCAAACCATCGCGGAGATCCGGCAGACCATCTCCGGTGCGCTCGTCGACGAGCCGATGGCAAAAGTGCTGAAGGCGGATGCCGGCTCAGCCGGCCTGCGGCTGCTGCGGCACTACAAGGACGAGAAGGGCAGGATTCTCGAAATGACCGAAACGCTCTATCCGGCCGATCGCGTCAGCGTCTCGCTGCATCTGAAGCGCGGCAAGGGCGCGGCCTGATCAGTCATTGGCGGCAGATTCCGCAGCCGGTTTGCGCTTCACCGGCCTGATGCGCTTGCGCGGCTTCTGCGCTGCTATCCACAGGTCGTAGGTCATCTGCATGCCGCTCCACATCTCGCGGCTGGCGCCCAGCGCTTCCTCGAGCCGGATGGGGATGTCCGGCGTAATGGCCGCATGGCCGTGAATGATCCGCGACAGCGTGGCGCCTTTCACCCCTGAAAGTTTTCGTAACAGTCCCGCATGCCCAGCACGTCAACCAAAGCCCGCCCCGCACGTAAGATCCCTTATGTCCGGCAAGATCCTGAGGTAGACGGCATGGTTCCTGGCCTGCAGCACCGTTCAGCGGGTTCTTTTGTCGCCACGGCATGGCGCGGGCTGGCCGTGCTGGTGGCGCGCGCCGCCGTGGCCGGGCTGGCAGCCTGCGCCCAGCAGCCGCCGACCGGATCGGGCGCCATTAGCGCGGCCGACCTGCACTGGCTCGACACAATCAGCTTCGGTGCGGACCAGGCCAGCATCCGCCGCCTGCAGGCGCTTGGCCGGGAGCGCTATCTTGAAGAGCAGCTGCGCATGCCCGTTGCCGATCCGCCGGCGCTGGCGGCGGAGATTGCCGCGCTGCCGCAATTGCAGGGCGATGCCGCCGAACGCACACGTGCGGTGCGCGAGGAGCGCCAGCGCATCAACGGCCTGGCCGACGACACCGCAAAGCAGCAGGCCCGCGAAGCCCTGAACCGCCAGGCGCGCGAGACCGTGGCCGATGCCAGCCGCCGGCACCTGCTGCGCGCGCTGTATTCCCCGGCGCAATTGCGCGAGCAGATGACCTGGTTCTGGATGAACCATTTTAGTGTCTATTCCGGCAAGGGGCAGGTCCGCCTGGCGCTGCCCGACTATGAAGAGCGCACCATCCGGCCGCGCGCGCTGGGCAAGTTCAGCGATCTCGTGCTCGCGACGGTGACGGCGCCGGCCATGCTTGAATACCTCGACAACGCGCAGAGCGCCGTCAACCGCATCAACGAGAACTACGCGCGCGAACTGATGGAGCTGCACACCCTGGGCGTTTCCGGCGGGCCCAGCGGCTCGCGTTACACGCAGCAGGACGTGCAGGAACTGGCACGCGTGCTGACCGGTGTCGGCATCAACCTGCGCGGCGAGCCGCCCCGCTTGCCGCCGGCACGCCAGGCGCTCTACCGCAGCGACGGCCTGTTCGAGTTCAATCCCAATCGCCACGATTTCGGCCCAAAGACCCTGCTGGGCCAGCGCATCGAGCCGACCGGGTTTGACGAAGTCGTCCGCGCCGTGAAGATCCTCACGCGCGAGCCCGCCACGGCAAGGTTCATCAGCACCAAGCTCGCTGCCTACTTCGTTGCCGACAACCCGCCCGCGCCGCTGGTCGACCGCATGACCGCGACTTTTACGCGGACCGACGGCGATATCGCCGCTGTGCTCACTACCTTGTTCCGCTCGCCGGAGCTTGACCGCGCGCTGGCCGCACCTGCGCGCAAGTTCAAGGACCCGATGGCTTACGTGATGTCGTCGATGCGGCTGGCGTATGACGGGCGCACCGTCAGCAACCTGCGTCCGGTGATGAACTGGCTGAACCAGCTGGGCCAGCCGCTGTACGGGCACGTGACGCCTGACGGCTACCCGTCGGCGGAAAGCGCGTGGGCGAGCTCGGGCCAGATGGTCAAGCGATTCGAGATCGCGCGCGCGATCGGATCCGGCCCGGCCGGGCTGTTTGCCGGCGACGACGGCAAGCCTGTGGGGCAGGCGCGCTTCCCGGTGATCGGCAACAAGACTTACTACGACGCCATCGAGGGCACGCTTGGCACCGCCACGCGCGAAGCATTGGCGCAGGCGCAGACTCAGGCGGAATGGAACACGGTTCTGCTCAGTTCGCCCGAGTGGATGCAGCGCTGAGCGCGCAGGGGATAACAGGAGCAACCGATGAAACGTCGTGACTGGCTGAAGACAATCGGAGGCGCGGGGCTGGCGCTGGCCTTGCCGGCGACGGTGTCACGCGTCTACGCGCTGCCCACGCAGGCCGATGCGCGTTTCCTGCTGGTGTTCCTGCGCGGCGGCTATGACGCCACCAACGTGCTGGTGCCCGCCGGCAGCGACTTCTACTATGCCGCACGCCCAAATATCGCCATTCGCCGCCCGCCACCTTCTGGCGCTGCCGCCGATCCGGGCGCTGCCGTGGCGCTGGCCAGCGCCTTTTCTGCCGACAGCGCGCAGCGTGGCATCGGCGACTGGGCCCTGCATCCCGCACTGGCGGAAACCATGCTGCCGCTCTGGAGCCGCCAGCAGCTCGCGTTCGTGCCGTTTGCGGGGACCAACGACATGTCGCGCAGCCATTTCGAGACCCAGGACTCGATCGAAGCCGGCCTGCCCGGCGCGGGCGATGAACGCCACGACTTGGCATCGCTGCGCGGCAGCGGCTTCCTGAACCGGCTGGCGCTGGCGATGGGAGGGCAGGCTGCGCCGGTGGCCTTCACCGACGGCCTGCCGATGGTGCTGACCGGCAGGCAGGACGTGCCGAATGTCTCGCTCAAAGGCACCGGACGCGCGCCGTTCGATGCGCGGCAGACCCGCATGCTGGCGCAGATGTATCGGGGCACGCGTTTCGAATCGCTGATCGATGAGGGCTTCGAGTTGCGGCAGACCGTGGCCGAGCAGGCGCAGGCCATGCAGGAGCGCACCGCCATGAGCGGTGCGCCTGCCGGCAGCCCCGACATGATGGCGGCGCGCATGCAGGAGATGCAGGCCGCCAACCGCCGCTCGCTCAGCGCCCGCGGCTTCGAGGTGGAAGCCCGCCGCATGGCCGGGCTGATGCGCGACAAGTTCAACCTGGGCTTTATCGATGTCGGCGGCTGGGACACGCACGTCAACCAGGGCGCGGCGCAGGGCCAGCTTGCCAACCTGCTCGACAACCTCGGGCGAGGGCTGTCGGGCTTTGCCGCCGAGATGGGGCCGGCCTGGCAGAAGACCACCGTCGTCGTGGTCTCTGAGTTCGGCCGGACTTTTCGCGAGAACGGCACGCGCGGCACCGACCATGGGCACGGCACCGTCTACTGGGTGGCGGGCGGCGCCGTGCGCGGCGGCCGCATCGCCGGCGAGCAGGTGGCGGTGGAGCCGGCCACGCTCAACCAGAACCGCGATTGGCCGGTGCGCAATGAATACCGGGCGTTGCTGGGCGGCATCTTCCGCAGGCTTTACGGACTGGATGACGCACGGATCGCGCAGGTCTTTCCGGGCGCAAGGTCTCGCGATATCGGGCTGGTATAGCCGGACCCGGCTGCGCTTCTGATCCTTGATCGAGTTCCTGACGGAGCGTGCTGGCGCGCTTGGGCGTAGTATCCGTTTCCGGCGTAGCGGAGCCGGCGCAGCGGAGCCGGCGTTCGGGAGGCAGGGAGCGGGCGATCAGCCCGAGGTATCCGGATTGGCGGGGGCGGCAATCGCAGGCGCTGCCGGCGCCGGAACAGGTGTCGGAGCGGCAGGTGCTACCGGCGGCACCGCCGGCAGGCTGGCCGTGGCATCGCTCGTGGGCGGGGAAGGCTGGCCGGGCGCCGGCCCCGGCGCCGCGATCACCACTTCCCCGTGATCCAGGGCCATGCCGTTCTCTTCCGGCGCTCCGGTCGTATCGGCCAGCGGCGTGCTGGCCGGCGGCGTGGCGTCTGCCTCGACCGGCGGCAGCGCAGGGCGGCGCGGGGCCGGGCGCGGCGCGGCGGGAGCTTCGGGTTTGGACTCGCGGCTGAAGACGCGGCTGAACCAGCCGCGGACCTGCGTGAACAGCGAACCGAACATGCCCGTTTCTTCCTGCTCCGCAAAGCGCGCGCGGCCATCGATGAGGCGGGCGTGCAGCGAGCGCTGGTAGAAGTCGCCCACGATGGGCAGCGCGCTGTGCGCGCCCTGGCCCCAGTAGTCGCTGCGCAGCGTGACGCGGTTGTCGTTGAAGCCGACCCAGGCGCCCGCTACCAGTTCCGGATGCATCAGGATGAACCAGCCGTCGGCATTGTCCTGCGTGGTGCCGGTCTTGCCGGCCACGTCGGCGCGGATGCCGAAGCGCGAGCGGATGCTGGCGCCGGTGCCGCGGTCGACCACGTCGCGCATCACATCCAGCAGCGTCTGCGTGGTGGCTACCGGCAGCGCGCGCTCGGGGCGCGAGGCGCGGAATTCCTGCAGGACCTTGCCATTGCGGTCTTCGATGCGCGTGACCATGGTCGGTGCGATGTACTCGCCGGCATTGGCGATGGTGCCGTACGAGGCAACCATCTCCTTGAGCGTGACCGGGCTGGTGCCCAGCGCCAGCGACGGCACCGCTTCGAGCTTGCTCTCGCGCACGCCCATTTCGCGCGCCAGCCGCGCCACGCGTGCCGGTCCGACTTCCTGCACCAGCTGCGCGGTGATGGTGTTGCGTGAATAGACCAGCCCGTCGCGCAGCGACATGGCGCGGCCGGTGGGGCGGCCCTCGTCGGTGGGGCGCCAGATCTCGCCGCCAGCCAGCTCGATTTCCACCGGCTGGTCCATCAGCGTATCGTCCGGCGACTTGCCTTGCTGGAAGGCCGCGCCATAGACGAACGGCTTGAAGGTCGAGCCCGGCTGGCGGCGCGCCTGCTGCACGTGGTCGAAGGCGTCCTGCGTGTAGTCGCGGCTGCCCACCCATGCGCGGATTTCACCGTTGCGCGGATCGATGGCGATAAAGCCGGCCTGGATGCGGGTCTTCTGCTGGCGCAGGGCCTGCATGAATGCCCAGTCGCCGAACAGGCGCTTCATCGCTTCGTCGGGCGGCGTGCCCGCGGCGGTGGCCGCGCGGTACTCCGGCGACTCGCGCACGAAAGCCTGCACCAGCGCCTTGTTGTCCGCCCAGCCCGCGCGCGGCGCCCATGCCGCGTTGGCGATGGTCTGCAGCCGGTTGCCTTGCGCGGCGAGCGCCTGCGTTGCCATGGCCTGCAGGCGCGAGTCGATGGTGGTATGGACGACCAGCCCGTCGGTGTAGATGTCGTAGCCGTTGCGGTCCGCCCAGCTGATCAGCCACTTGCGCAGTTGCTGCGCAAAGTGGGGCGCCGGGCCGGGCGGTTCGGTCTGGCGTTCGAAGTCGATGCGCAGCGGGCGCTTCCTGAGCGATTCGTACTTTGCCGGATCAAGCCGGCCGCGCTTGACCATCTGCGCGAGCACCGTATTGCGCCGCTCCAGCGCGCGCTCCGGATTGATGACCGGGTTGTAGTAGCTGTTGCCCTTGAGCATCCCGATCAGCGTGGCGCTCTGCAGTACGTCGAGCGAGCGCGCCGGCTTGTCGAAATAGGTGCGGGCCGCCATCTCGATGCCGAATGCGTTGTACAGGAACGGCACCGTATTGAGATAGGTCTCGAGGATCTCGTCCTTGGTATAGAGCGCCTCGATCTTGAACGCGGTGATGGCTTCCTTGAGCTTGCGCGTCATGGTCGGCGCGCGGCCGATCTCGTCCGGATAGAGATTGCGGGCCAGCTGCTGCGTAATGGTGGAGCCGCCCTGGCGGTCGCCCGAGAACGTATGCAGCGCGGCCGAGGCGGTGCGCCGCCAGTCCAGGCCGTGGTGCTGGTAGAAGCGGTGGTCTTCGGTCGAGATCAGTGCAGCCACCACGTTCGGCGAGATGTCCGAGAGCTTCACCCAGTCGCGGTTGGCCCACTTGAACAGCGCCAGCTCCTTGCCGTCGGCCGACAGCACCTGCGCCGGCTGCTCGGACTTGGCCTTGCGGATATCGCTGATGCCGGGCGTGAACGGGATCAGCACCAGCACATAGAGGAAGAACGCCGCGGGCACGGCTGCCAGTGACAGGAGTACGCCGCGCCGGGTTGGGTGGCGCAGGGATTTCAGGCGCGCCATCGGCTGCAGGCGGGTTGCCAGCGGAACCAGCGTCGAGGCTGAAAAGCGGGCTAGCAGGGACTTGATCTGGACCAGCCTCATGACGCTTTGGCCAGGAGGCGAGGGCACGTTGCAGCGCTTTGCACTGGCATTACCGTCTACGAAAAGACTGAATCCTACCAAATCGTGCCGGCCTTCATCGCAAGGCGGGGAAATCAAGGCCGCGGGTCAGCATTGAATGGGGGGCATTGTGGGCATTACGACATATACGGGTCACGCAAGCGCACCAGAATGCACAGGCCGCCGGGAGTCGGGCAATCCGGTTACCCGTTCTTAGGGCCCGGTCGGGTCGGCCGGGGCCGGCGCATTCCCCTGTATCTGAACATAAGACAGGGATAGGACAGTGAAGAAAGCGTCCGCCGGACGCCGTGCCCGGCAGACGCGGCACGATCATATCGACCCTTGCCGTTTGAATTGAGGGGCTCGTTGGGGCCGATCTCGCATCGGCCCTTTTTTGTTTTGTTGTTTCGCCGACTCGCCGCAGTGGACCGTCCCGGGCGGGAGCGGCCCACCTGCCAGCGCTTACTGCATGTGCTGCCCGCCGTTGATGGCGATATTCGAGCCGGTTACATAAGCCGCATCCTCCGAGCACAGGAATGCGATCAGCGCGGCAACCTCTTCCGGCTTGCCGACGCGGCCGACCGGGATCTGCGGCAGGATCTTGGTCTCCATGATTTCCTTCGGCACGGCGTTGACCATCTTGGTGGCAAGGTAGCCAGGCGAGACCGTGTTGACCGTCACGCCCTTCCTTGCGACTTCCAGCGCCAGCGACTTGGTAAAGCCGTGCATCCCCGCCTTGGCAGCGGCATAGTTGGTCTGCCCGAATGCACCCTTGGAAGCGTTGACCGACGAGATATTGATGATCCGTCCCCAGCCGCGCTCGACCATGCCTTCGCAAAGCGGCTTGGTGAGATTGAAGACCGAATCGAGATTGGTCCGCATCACGGCGTCCCAGTTCGGCTTGTCCATCTTCTTGAAAGCCATGTCGCGGGTAATGCCGGCGTTGTTCACCAGGATATCCACGCGGCCAACGTCCGCCAGGATCTGAGCGGCGCAGGCCTGGCAAGCGTCGTAATCGGCCACGTCCACCTCATAGGCGCGCATTTCGCGGCCGCTGGCAGCCATTGCGGCAAGCCAGTTCTGTGCGTTCGTATTGCCCGGCGAGTACGTCACCACCACGGTATGGCCGGCGTCGTGAAGCCTGGTGCTGATGGCTTCTCCCAGCCCGCCCATGCCGCCTGTCACTAATGCGATTCTCTTCGTCATGCTGCCTGCTTCGTTCTCGTAAAGTTGATGGACCCCTGGCCTGTCGGGGAAGGCCTTCGTGTCTGTGCATCCCGAGCAAATTTTCTTTGCCCATGCGCGTGAATCGGCAAGGGCAGGCCGGACCGGATGCTTCCGGTCTCTTTTTTGTCATTGCGGAAAGGCTGGCGTTGCGATGCGCAAGGCCGGGGAGCCGATGTCCCGGGCCTGCGCTGCCAGTGGTACGCCGTTACTGCTTGGAAGCGCGGGACGCTGCCTGTTGTGCTGCGCCGGTGGCCGAGGCGGCCGCCGTGGCAAGGTTGGCCTGGGCGACTTCGGCGGTCTGCTTTGCCGCGTTCTGGATCGATTGATAGGTATTGCTCGCGGCAGCCACGGTCGATTGCAGCAGCGCGGTGATCGCCTCGGCACCGGCCGGTGCGTTCTTCACGAAGGTGTCGACGAAAGCTTGCACATTGCGATTGTGCTGTTCGTACTGTGCCTCGACAGCCTTCGACAGCTCCGCCTGCGTGCTCGCTGCGATTTCGTACACCTGGCGCGCATACGCGACGGCCTTCTCCGCTGCAGGCTGGGCCAGGTTGCCTTGCGCGGCGAAAACCTCACGCAGATCCTTCCCCTCCAGTACCGCTTCGACGTTTCCCTGGCCTTCGGCAAGCGTCGTCTTGACTGCCTGCAGGTTCAGTTCGGTCAATTTCTGGAAGCCTTCGAAAGCCGTGTTGGTCAGCGCGAACAAATGGCCCAGGTTGGCTTTCTGCACTGCAGCAAACTGATCGGAAATAGGTGCGGACATGCGTAATCTCCTGTGGATTGAATGACCGGATTTGCCCGAAGGCGCTGTAAATACAATCCGGCAAGGATCGTTTCCGGACGGTCGCGCCGCCAATCCTGCAGCGCAGCATCCGACTGGAGATCCTAGGGTCCTTCCCCTGATTCAATCCCTAGGTACATACCCAAAAAGTCTTAGAACAATGACAATTGAAAGTGATGTAACGTTAACTTAACTTACAATTACTTACGAAGGAATGTTGCAGTGCGTCGCCTGCTTCGCAGCCTCACCTACAATGGCAAGAGCCGCCGGGCGATCAGTTCACCGAAAGGGAGGAGCATGATGGATTTGTCAAGCTTCAGGCCGTTGGATCCGGGACGCATCAACCTGATGGATCCCATAGAAGTGCAGTACTGGTGCCGCGAACTCGCATGTACCGAAGACGACCTCGAAAAGGCTGTTGACCAGGCGGGCGACCATATCGCCGCCGTGCGCGCGCAGCTGGAAGGCGCCAGCCCATTGGGCCAGTCGCCCCGGCCGGGCTGAACCGGGCGGCAGCCGCCAGCGCACGCTCAATGCGCGCGCAAGGCATCCACGATATTCATGCGTGCCGCCCGCATGGCCGGAAGGAAGCCGCCGATGAGGCCCATGCCCATCGAGAATGCAAGCGTCTTGGCCATGACATCCGGGGTGAGGATGAAGCGGAACGAAAGGTCCGCGAAGGTCTGGAAATTGGTGGTGGAAAACGAGGCAAACTGCATCAGCGCCGCGCAGGCAAGCCCCGCAATGCCGCCGGCCAGCCCGAGCAGCGCGGCTTCGACGAGGAACGCAGCCAGCACGTTCACGCGCTTGAAGCCAAGCGCGCGCAGCGTGCCGATTTCCGCGACGCGGTTGGCGACCGATGCGTACATCGTG
Source organism: Cupriavidus sp. IDO (assembly GCF_000812465.1). Taxonomy (GTDB): domain Bacteria; phylum Pseudomonadota; class Gammaproteobacteria; order Burkholderiales; family Burkholderiaceae; genus Cupriavidus. The sequence continues at coordinate 35,826 of NZ_JWMA01000022.1, forward strand.
ATCATCGCGCCGATCATGGCCGCGATCGAGAAGATGGTCGACAGCGTAAAGCCCAGGATGTTGATGAAGGTCGACAGCGCCTTCGACTGATCGCTGTAGAAGGCCTGTTCACGCTTGGCATCGTTGGCCAGGCGCGGGTCGACATCGATGTCGGCCCTGAAGCGGTCGAACAGGTTGGTCTGCGCCAGCCGGACCACCATCGATGAATAGGCGGTGCGGCGAAACGACTGCATGAGCTGGTCGACGTCGCCCCAGATCTCCGAATCGAAACCGCTGCCGCCGGCGTCGAAGTGGCCGACCACGGTCCAGTCGCGTTGCGCAAAGCGCAGATGCTCGCCGATCCGTACGCCGCTAAAGCCCTTCGCGATGCCGCTGCCGACGATGATCTCCGCCGAGCCTGGCCGGAACATGCGTCCGGCCACCAGCTTCACCTGCGGGCGCAGGTCCAGTCCCAGCGGCGAGATGCCGCGGATCACCACGTTCGACGGCTGGCTGGTGGCCGTCTTCACCAGCGAGATCAGCACCACCGCTTCCTTGGATGCCAGTGGCCGCCCCGCGCCGCTCATGGCGACCGCCGGATGCATTTCCATGATGCTGGCCTGGTCGCGGCTGATCGAGCTCTGCACTTCGGTTTCGGCGCCCTTGCGGATCACCACCAGGTTGTCGTGCTCGCCGGTGGTCACCAGGGTCTTCCTGAGGCCGGCGTCGAGCATCAGCATGGTGGCGAACACGAAGACCACCAGCGCCAGCCCGCCGGCGGTCAGCGCCGTGGTCAGCCGGCGTGCCCAGAGATTGCGGGCGATGTATGTGAGCGGGATTGCCATCTGGTTAGCCAATCGCCCGCAGGCCTTCGACGATGCGGACCCGCGCCGCCTGCACCGCCGGCACGATCCCGGCGGCGATGCCGACCACCAGCGCGCATGCTGCCTGCGACTGGGCCGTTTCGCGCGAGACACTGAAGACGGGGAACACGCCGCCCACGGCCTGCTTGAACAGGCTTGCCACCGGCGGCGTCGCAAGCATGCCGAGGCTGCCGCCGATAAAGCAGATGGCGAGCGATTCCCCGAACACCAGCAGCGCCAGGAAGCCGGGTCCGAAGCCCAGTGCCTTGAGCGTGGCGTACTCGACCGTGCGCTCGCGCGCGCTCATGGCCATGGCATTGGCCATCACCGCCATGATGATGACGATCACCACGTACGACACGATGCGGATCGCGGCGACGATCTGGTTCGACATTGCGACGAAGCCCAGCTGGAATGCCTGCTCGGTTTCCGTGAGCGTTTCTGCGAGGGAGTTCTTGAAGACGCTGTCGACGCTGCGCGAGATGGCGGCGGCGTTGTCGGGGTTGGATATGCCGAAAACGTAGACCCCGACCTGATCCGCCTGCTTCGGCGATCGCTTGCGCACCGTTTCGTTCAGGTATTCCCAGTGGAACAGCATATGGCGCGTGATGGTGCTTTCATCGCGCCCTTCCATGATGCCGCGCACGACGAATTCCCAGGTGCCGGAGTAGATGGTGCCCTTGATCGGAATGACGTCGCCCACCTTGAAGCCGAACTGGTCGGCAAGCTGGCGGCCCACCAGCGCTCCCTTGCGGTCGCGCTGGTAGTCGGCCCGCTGCTGCGCCGACACGACGAACTCGGGGTAGAGGTCCAGGTAGTTGTCCGATACGGCGAACTGGGCAAAGAAGTTCTTGGGTTCCCGATAGACGCCGCCAAACCAGTTGGAGCGGGCCACCAGCGTGACGCCCTCCACGCCGCGGATGCGGTTCTCGTAGCTCAGCGGCAGCGGGAAGACCAGCGAGATCGCGTTGCGCGTCACCAGCCGCGCATTGGAGGCTGCCGCGGCTCCGGCATACCAGGCGTCCACCACCGTCTGCAGCAGCCCGTAGGCCAGCACCGCGATGACCAGGCCGAGCACGGTCAGGGCAGTGCGCAGCTTGTGGCGCAGTGCGTTCCGGATGATCAGCTTGAGGACATACATGGCGCGCGCCCGCGAAGCAGCTCAGGGATTTTGTCCACGGATCAGCTCCCCCTTCTCGAGATGAACCAGCGATCTCGCCGCGGCGGCGGCGTGCGCGTCGTGGGTGACCATGATGATGGTCTTGCCGACCTTTGCATTGAGCCGCTGCAGCATGGAGAGGACTTCCGCGGCGGAGGTGCGGTCCAGGTCCCCGGTCGGTTCGTCGGCCACGATCAGCGTCGGATCGGTGATGAGTGCGCGGGCGATGGCAACGCGCTGCTGCTGGCCGCCGGACAGCTCCGAAGGATAGTGGCTCATGCGGTCGGCCAGGTTCACCATCCCGAGCACCATGTCTACTCGCTCGCGGCGTTCCGCGCGGCTCAGGCGGGTCAGCATCAGCGGCAGCTCCACGTTCTCGAAGGCCGTGAGCACAGGCATCAGGTTGTAGAACTGGAAGATAAAGCCGACATTGGCTGCGCGCCAGTCGGCCAGCGCCGCTTCCGGCAGCCGTGAAATGTCCAGCCCGCCCACGCGCAATTCGCCGCTGTCCGGCCGGTCGATGCCGGCAATCAGGTTCAGCAGCGTGCTCTTGCCCGATCCCGAAGGGCCCATCAGTGCAATGAAATCGCCCTCGCCGATCTCGAGCGAGATATCGGTCAGCACCGGCACGGTCTGCACGCCGCGCTGGTAAGACTTGGCGACGTGGCGGATATCGACGAGTGGCCCGGTGTCCACGCTATTTCTTCGCCACGGTGACCGCGGCGCCGTCCCTGATCTTGTCACCGGGCGCCAGCACGAGCGTGTCGCCCGGCGCCACGCCATGGATCGCGACGAGCTCGCCCAGCTTCGCGCCCGTCGTGACCGCCACCTCCCGCGCCTTGCCGTCCCTGACGGCGAACACCACCGGCTTGCCGTCGCGCGTGACGACAGCGGCGGGCTGCACCGCCACCACCGGCTGCTTGTCCTGCTGCGATACCGGCCGGGACAGGAACGCGACCTTGGCGCTCATGTCCGGCAGCACGCGAGCATCGCGGTCCACGAAGCGCACCTTGACCAGCACGGTGGCCTTGGAGCGGTCGACCGTCGGCACGATGCGCGAGACCTGTCCGGCCAGGCGCAGGTTGGGCAGCGCGTCGAGCTGGAGCTCGCACGGCTGGTTCACGGTGATCTTTGCGATATTGGACTCTGCCACGTCCGCTTCCACTTCCAGGGTTTCCATGTCGGCAATGGTCACGATCGCGCCCTTGGTGTCGGCCGCGGCCGAGAACGGCGTGATGTTGTCCCCGACGTTGGCGTGCTTGACCAGCACCACGCCATCGAACGGGGCGCGGACGACCGTCTGGTCCACCGCGACCTGTGCCGCGCGGGCATTGGCCTGTGCCGCAACAATGGCCGCAGTGGAATTGTTGATCGACGCCTTCGCCTTGTTGTAGCGCGCCACGTCCGCGTCGTAGTCCGTTTTGGAGATGGCGTTCGGCACGATCAGGATCTCGGAGCGGCGCAGATTGACTTGGGCGTTCTTCAGTTCGGCCTGCTGCAGCTCGAGATTGGCTTGCGCGACTTTCACCTGCGCCGTGGCCTGGGCCAGCGTGGCCTCGACGTCCCGGCTCTCGATCCGCGCGATCACCTCGTCCTTCTTTACGCGCGAGCCTTCCAGCACGCCGAGCCATTCGAGGCGACCCTGTGCCTTCGAGGCGACCGCGGCCTTGCGCTGTGGCACCACGTAGCCCGTGGCATTGAGCAGGGTGAAATTCTGTGAGGGATAAGCGGACGTGACGGTGACCGTCTCCACCGTTTGAGGCCCGGCCATCCTGGCGGCTATGCCAAGCACCGCGGCAATCACCAGCGCGATGGCGGCGTAGCGCAGCCAGGGGCGCCGCCGCCGCGGCGCCGCCGAGACGGCGCTTCGGTCGATTTTCAGCTTTGCCAGATCGTCATCAGCCAATTTTCGGACCTTCTCCCGGCTGGCGGCGATTTCCATGGAGATGCCACGCCTGCCCGGGCTGCGGTGAGCGGGTTCCCAGTATAGCGCCGCACGTGGTCCGTTCGTGCTTGCGGCAACACATTGGCCGAAGAGGCTCGCTCAGCCCTCCACCGCGCTTTTCAGCCAGCGGCGCCGGCTGCCGCAAATGACTCCGGCCCCCACGAAGGGGGCCGGAAAGGCTTGCGATGATCGCGGCAGGTTTGGCGTCAGGCGGCCTGCTTCAGCGTGGTCAGCGCACGGCGGCCAGCGGCCAGCTGCTGGGCCACTTCCGCCACGCGGGCGCCCAGGTGCTCGGCGGTGCGCAGGTCGGCCAGCGGCGGCACCACGTCGGCGCTCTCGTCGGCGTTCGACTGCGCGGCGGCACCCAGGAAGAAGCCGTGCCGGTTCAGCGAATCCTCGGTCGACTTCGAGTTGTTGTGTCCCGGCGGCAGGCCCAGGTTCACCCAGTGCATGCCGTGCTGTGCCGCGAAGATCGAAATCTGCTGCAGCGTGGCGAGCTTGTCGCCCGAACGCGAAGCCGAATTGGTGAAGCCGGCTGCGACCTTGTTGGCCCACTTGCCGCCCTTGGCGAACACGTTGCGCGAGGTGGCATCCATAAAGCCCTTGAACTGGGCCGAGGCGCTGCCCATGTAGGTCGGCGCGCCGAAGATGATGCCGTCGACCTCCTCGAGCGTGTCCCAGTGCTGGTCGATATCGTCGACGCTGATCAGGAGGCTGTCGACACCGTCGACGCTGGCTGCGCCGCGGGCGACGGCCTGTGCTTGCCTGGCGGTGTGGCCGTAGCCGCTGTGGTAGACGATGGCAACGCGGGTTTGGTTGGCGCTCATGGTATCTGGTCTCGCTGGTAGTTCAAAAAATTGAATCTGGATGCCTCGCGACACTTTGCTGTGTGTGCCGCGTGTGAAGCTAGTGTAGGAGGCTACGGCCTGCCTGAATGGGACGGCTTCTCAACGGGTTGTTGAATATTTTTGAAATACTACTGGCGCGTGTACACAATTGCCGGAAGGAGTGAGGCAAGGGCGCCACGGCACGGGTTTTCCCCGAAGCGCCGGCATGGAATTCCCCCGCCGGACGATATAAAGTTAAGTGACATTCACCTCACCCGGCGCCGCTATCGCGCCAGGACCCGGCAACCGCTCCCACAACAATGAGTCCAGGCGGCAGGCAGATCTTGGCAGTCCGGCGCACCCGTCGCCGCTCGCGTCGGCGTCAATGGATGGCGGCGGTTTCCTGCCTTGTGCCGCTGATGGCGGCGCAGGCGGCCGAGCCTGCTCCCAGCCTCGAATCCCTGCCGGACGTCGTGGTCAGCGCCACCCGCAGCGAGCAGCGCCGCTTCGACGCGCCTGCTGCCGTCGACAGCGTTCCCGTCGATCCGCTGCGCGCCACGACGCCGCTGGTCAACCTTTCCGAAGTCCTGAGCATCGTGCCCGGCGTGGCAATACGGGACCGGCAGAACTACTCGCAGGACCTGCAGCTGTCCGTGCGCGGCTTTGGCACGCGCTCCACTTTCGGCGTCCGCGGCGTGCGGCTGTTCGTCGACGGCATTCCCGCCACCATGCCGGACGGGCAGGGCCAGGCCGCCACGGCCGACCTCGCCAACGCGAGCCGCGTGGAGGTATTGCGCGGCCCATTCGCGCAGATGTATGGCAATGCGTCAGGCGGCGTGATGCAGGTGTTCACGCCGGATCCGCCCAAGGACGGCTTCACCGGCCGCGCCTCCACCGGATTCGGCTCCGACGGGCAGTGGCAGGCAGGCGTCGAGCTTGGCGGCGGAAACGACAAACTGGGCGGCACGCTGGATGCGTGGACCTACCAGACCGACGGCTATCGCGACCACGGTGCGGCGCGCCGCTACCAGCTCAATGCCAAGGTGGTCGCGCAGCCGGCGGCCGGTACGCGCGTGACGGGCCAGTTCAACTACTTCAACCAGCCGCTGGCGCAGGATCCGCTGGGCCTGACCCGCGCGCAGGCCGACGCCAATCCCCGCCAGGCCGCGGCGGCGGCCACGCAGTTCGATACCGGCAAGACGGTCGAGCAGACCCAGGCCGGCGTGGTGATCGATCACCAGCTGACCGGGATCGACAGCCTGACGGCGCGGCTTTATGGTGGCACCCGCCAGCTGAACCAGAAGCTCGGCCTGAGCGGCATTGCACCCAGCTCGTCGGGCGGCATCGTCGATCTCGACCGCACCTACGGCGGCGCCGCCCTGTCATGGACACGCCGCACCACGGCAGGCGGCCTGCCGCTGAACTGGAGCGCAGGCATCGAAGCCAACGGCATGCGCGATGGCCGCACCGGCTTCGTTAACCAGAACGGCACGCAAGGCGCGCTGCGCCGCGACGAGACCGACGAGGCCACCGACCTCGGCGCCTTCGCCCAGTTCGACTGGGCCTTTCATCCCGCATGGCAACTGGTCGGCGGCGTGCGGGCCAGCCGGGTCAAGCTGAGCATCGACGATCATTTCATCACACCCGCCAGCCCGGACGACAGCGGCACTTCCACGTACAACAGCGTGAGCCCGGTGCTGGGCCTGGTCTGGCACGCGATGGACACGCTCAACGTCTACGCCAACCTCGGCCGCGGCTTTGAGACGCCAACGCTGACCGAGGTGGCCTACAGCCCCACCGGCAGCGGCAGCAACCTGGGCCTGCAGGCGTCCACCAGCCGCCAGGGCGAGATCGGCGTCAAATGGCAGGATCATGGCCAGCGGCTGGAGGCAGCGCTGTTCGATGCCGACAGCCGCCATGAAGTCGTGCCCCTATCCAACAACGCAGGCCGCACCGTCTATCAGAACGTGGACGGCGTGCGCCGGCGCGGACTGGAACTGGGCTGGCGCGGCAGCTTCTTCGGACAGGTCGGCGCGGCGGAGCCGGGCAAGGGCGGTGGCGGCAGGGTGGAGGCCGGGCTGGCCTACACCTATCTCGACGCCTACTTCGGGGATTCCTTCGCCAACGCGCAGGGCATGACCGTAGCCGCCGGCAACCGGCTGCCCGGCACGGCGCGCCACAGCCTGTTCGCCGACATCGCGTACCGGCCGCTGCCGCCGCTCACGCTTGGCGCGGAGATGCGCGTGGACAGCCGCATCTATGCCGACGATCTCAACACGCAGGCCGCGCCCGGCTATGCCATCTTCAACCTGCGCGCCGGCTACGAATTCCGCGTCGGGCCGACACGCCTCTACGTCTTCGGCCGCATCGACAACATCACCGACCGCAAGTACATCGGTTCGGTGATCGTCAATGAAGCCAACGGCCGGTACTTCGAGCCGGCGCCCGGGCGGCGTTTCTTCGTCGGCTTGCGCGCGGCGCTCTGAACGGCGCGGGACTTGCGTCCCGCGGTATCACCCGCGCAGGGCATCCGGCTCGCCGCAGTAATGCAGGATCTCCGTGCGGGCGGTGTTGCGCAGGCGCATGGCGGCCGGCCAGTCGTTGCCGTCCGGCCAGAGCGGGCTGCCGATGACCACGCCGATCGGCCCCCGGCGCGGCAGCCATTGGCCGTCGCGCAGCACCGAGCGAGTGCCGCGGATGGCAATGGGCACCACCGGCACGCCGGCCCGCGCGGCCGCCAGGAAGGCACCCGAGCGGAAGGCCTGCAGTCCCGGCGCGCGCCCGAAGGTGCCTTCGGGGAAGAACAGCGCCGAGTGCCCGGCGCGCACCGCCGCCACCACTCGCTCCACGTCTTCGTGCTCGCGCACGGTGTCGAAGCGGTCGATGAAGTCGGCGCCGATGCTGGCCAGGTAGGCGCCGGGAATGCGCTGGCTCTGCAGTTCGCGCTTGGCGACCAGGCATACCGGCAAGGGCAGGGCCGCCACCAGCACGATGCCGTCCAGGTAGCTGGCGTGGTTCGAGACCAGGATGCAGGGCCGATCGCGCGGCAGGTGTTCCAGCCCTTGCACGAACCAGGGTACCGCGCCCAGCCTGAGCAGAAGCCGGGCGGCGCGATGGCTGAGCGCCCAGCCCAGTTCCGGCCGGTGCAGCGCGACCGAGGCCAGGCAGGTCGCCGGCGCCAGCGCTGCGAACAGGAGCCAGACGTAGCACGCGTATGACAGGCCCGCAGCGGTCTGCCGCCCGCGACGCAACTCCGGCCGCAGGGCGTGCCAGCCAAAGCGCGCGATCTGCAGCCAGGGCGCTTCCACGCCCCGGCCCGGACGTCCGTGTTCGAAGCGCTCGCGGCAGGCGGCGCGCCGGATCTTGCCGCTCGACGTCTTCAGGATGCTGTGCGGCGGCACCAGGGCGATATGGTCAGGCGGCATGCCCAGTACGTCGAGGGCGGTCTTCAACGCGTGCCGATGCAGCATGCGGCGCGCGCGCACATCTTTCTCGGCGGTTTCGGCCATCACCACGATGCGCTCCGTGCCGCTGTCAGGATCGGGACTGCCGAATACGGCGACGCAGCCCTTGCGTATGCCAGGGATGGCGCCGACCGCCTGTTCCAGCTCGTAGGGATAGATATTGCGGCCGCCGCGTACGATGGTCTCCTTCGCGCGCCCGGTGATGTAGATGTCTTCCGCGGCGATATAGGCATAGTCCCCCGTGTTCAGCCACCCGCGGTCGAACAACTGCCGGGTCTGTTCGGCATTGCGGTAGTAGCCGCTGGTGGCGGAAGGGCCGCGGAACTGCAGCAGTCCCTCGCGACGCTCGGCCAGTTCGCGCCCGGTCGCGTCGACGATGCGGACCTCGTGGCCTGGCAGCGGCCGGCCGCAGGCCGGGAATTCCAGGGTCTCGCGCTCGCTCTCGCCTGCGGGCACAGCCATGGCGGCGCGCGTGAATTCGGCGCGGTCGATGCGGTCGGCGTGCAGCCCGCGGCCCAGCGGCGGGAAGGTCAGGCCCAGCGAGGCTTCCGCCAGTCCATACACCGGGGAGGCAGCTTCCGGGCGCAGGCCGTAAGGGGCGAAGCGCTCCATGAAGGCGCGCATGGTCCGCAGGCTCACCGGCTCGGCGCCATTGAAGGCGAAGCGCCAGCTGGAAAGGTCCAGCCCGGCCAGATCGGCAGCGGCAAGCTTGCGCAGGCACAGCTCATAGGCGAAGTTGGGACCCCCGGAGAGCGTGCCCCGATACTTGTGTATTGCCCAGAGCCAGCGCTCGGGCCGCGCCAGGAAGGCAAGCGGCGACATCACCACCAGCGGGTACGCGTAGTACAGGCTGCCCAGCCACGCGCCGATCAGGCCCATGTCGTGATAGAGCGGCAGCCAGCTGACGAAGACGTCCTGCGAGCCGACAGCCAGTGTCTCGCCCATGGCGCGCAGGTTGGCCAGCAGGTTGGCATGGGTAAGCACGACGCCCTTGGGGGAGCCCGTGCTGCCTGAGGTGTATTGCAGCAGGGCGATGTCGTGCGTGCGCAGCATGGCTTGGACCGGGGCGCAGGTGCTGTCCTCCAGCTCCGCCGGTGTGAGCACGCTGTGCAGCGTTCCCGTGCTGGCCTTGAGCAGCGCAGCCAGCGGCCTGGCCTGCGGTACCGTGATCAGGACCGGCGCCTGTGCGTTGGCCAGGATACCCGCGTGGCGCTGCAGGTGGTCGCCGATCTGCGCCAGCCTCGCCGGCGGATAGAGCGGCACCGGAATACCGCCCGCCAGCAGGATGCCGCAGAAGGTGTAGAAATACTCGGGGCTGGTGGGCAGCATGATGGCTGCCGTCATGCCCGCCCGCAGGCCGTGATCGGCCAGCCCGGCGGCGACGGCCGCGGCGCGGCGGTGCAGCTGCGCAAAGCTGATCGGCGTGTCTTCGCCGGTGCCGTCCTGCAAGACGATGTGGGTGCGGTCTGGGTGGCGGCGCAGGTGCCAGCGCAGCAGGTCCGGCAACGTGGCGGCGCTGTCGGGCGCCTGTGCGGCCGGCAGCGGACCGGCGCGCCGCAGGTGCGCACTGCCCGTTCCCGGCGGCATGTCCTTGGCGGCGAGCACGGCGCGCAGCAGGGCGCGCGGCGTGTCGGCCTGGACAAAAACCTGCTCCGGCAGGCTGACGCCGAAACTGTGCTCGATGCGGGTCAGCAGCTCGGCACGCGTCAGGCTGTCGAAGCCCAGTTCGGCTTCGAGCGTGCTGTCCAGCGAGACCGCTGCCTCGGCCTCGCCGTCGCCCGGCTGGCACATTGCTGACGACATCTCCCGCACGATGCCGAGCAGGGCATCATCGAAGGTCTGGCTGGGGGGCGAATCCTGGCTCATGCAAGGCGGCGTTCCGGATCGCGGCGGGGAGTGACACACCCTTAAGATAGGCTGCTTGTGGGAATTGTCGAGGCAGGCACGGACGGCAAGTGCCGAACTGCATACCGGCCTGGCGCAGCATTGCGCACATGGCACAGAAACCGGCGCTCCGGCATCTCTGTTTCCACCTTCGGCTTCTGGCTGCCTGACCGCGCGCCGGATGCCGGTCGCACGCAAGCCTGAGCGCCAGCGCCTAGAGCAGGGCGCCCCCCCGGCGTTGCTGCCAGAGCCCGGCCAGGCCGGCTTCCGCCTGCATGGTCCCATGCAATGGCTGCAGCTTGTTGCCCGCGGCAAACCGCGCCGTACTTGCCTGATCGCCCGCAGCCGGCATAAGGTGTCGGCTTTGGCCGTCACAAGGGAAGGCGGCCGGCCCCGGAGCAAGCAGCCATGACCACGCCCATGCCCGACGACCACACCCGACGCATCATGCTATGGGTGGTGGCGGTCGGCTTCTTCATGCAGACGCTGGATTCGACCATCGTCAACACGGCGCTGCCGTCAATGGCGCGCAGCCTGGGCGAGAGCCCGCTGCGCATGCAGTCGGTGGTGATCGCCTACTCGCTCACCATGGCAGTGGTGATTCCGGCGTCGGGCTGGCTGGCGGACCGCTTCGGCACGCGCACCATCTTCCAGACCGCGATCGCGCTGTTTGTCGCGGGCTCGCTGCTGTGCGCCTATGCGACGACGCTGCCGTTCCTGGTCGGTGCGCGCATCGTGCAGGGCGTGGGTGGCGCCATGCTGCTGCCGGTGGGGCGGCTCTCGGTCCTGCGCACCTTTCCGAAGGAGCAGTACCTGCAGGCACTGAGCTTCGTTGCCATCCCCGGCATGATCGGCCCGCTGATCGGCCCGACGCTCGGCGGCTGGCTCACGCAGGCGCTGTCATGGCACTGGATCTTCCTGATCAACGTGCCCGTCGGCCTGCTCGGCGCGCTGGCCACCGTCCGCTACATGCCAAACGCAAAGCAGACTGGCATCGGGCGCTTCGACATCGCGGGCTACGTGCTGCTGGCCGTCGCCATGCTGGCGTTGTCGTTCTCGCTGGACGGACTGGCCGAACTCGGCTTCCAGCACGCCACCGTGCTGATGCTGCTGATCGCCAGCATGGCCGCGCTGACCGCCTACGTCCTGCACGCCGGCCGCCGCCGCCAGCCGATCTTTGCCCTGCGGCTGTTCCGCATTCACAGCTTCAGCGTAGGGTTGCTGGGCAACCTGTTCGCCCGCATCGGCAACGGCTCCATGCCGTTCCTGATCCCGCTGACGCTGCAGATCAGCCTGGGCTATTCGCCGTTCAACGCCGGCCTGATGATGCTGCCCGTCACCGCCGCCGGCATGGCCTCCAAGCGGCTCGCCACGCAGCTGATCCAGCGCCACGGCTATCGCCGCGTGCTGGTGACCAACACCTTTGCGGTTGGCGTCGTCATGGCGGCGTTCGCGCTGATCACGCCGCAGCGTCCGCTCTGGCTGGTGATCCCGCTGCTGGCGCTGTTCGGCATGGTCAACTCGATCCAGTTCACGGCGATGAACACCGTCACGCTCAAGGACCTGAGCGGCACCGGCGCGAGCAGCGGCAACAGCATGCTGTCAATGGTGCAGATGCTGTCGATGAGCCTGGCGGTGACATCGGCGGGGGCGTTGCTGGCGACTTTCGAGCAGGGCTTCGGCAACCGGCCGTCAGGCGTGCTGCCGGCGTTTCATGCGACGTTCATCTGCATGGGGCTGATCACTTGCGCGTCGGCGTGGATCTTCATGCAGCTGGCGCCGCAGGAGGCTAAGGTGGCGGGGAAGGTGCAGCATGCGGGGGAGGTGTGACGACGTGATGCCGGCCCGGTGCGGCCCGCCCCACGACCTGTCGATGGCCCGCGAATCCGGCAGGGATCCGCGAGGCCGTTCCATGCGGGATAGGCTCAGTCCGCCTCCACCTTCATCGTCTTCAACAACGGCTGCCACTTGTCGCTCTCGGCCTTGAGCATCGTCCTCAGGCCTTCCGGCGTCTGCTTGTCCACGGGCACGATCTGCGCGCCGAGGCTGTCCAGCTTCTTCACCACCATCGGATCCTGCAGGCCCTTCTGCAGCGCCCTGGTCAGCCGTGCCACGGCGGCGGGCGGCGTGCCCCTGGGCGCGTAGATGCCGTGCCAGACCTTGACGTCGAAGCCCTTGAGGCCGCCTTCCTGCAATGTCGGCACATTGGGCAGCGCCTTGATACGCGCAGGGGTCGTGACGCCGAACAGCTTGACGCGGTCAGCCTGGATATGCGGCAGGGTTGCCGTGGTCTGGTCGCACAGCAGGTCGACCTGTCCGCCCAGCAATGCGGTCAACGCGGGGCCGGCGCCCTGGTAGGGGATGGCGTTCAGCTTGACGTGGACGGATTCCTCGAACAGCAGGCCGCACAACTGGGAAACCGCGCCCAGCCCCGCATTGGCCAGCGATACCTTGTCTTTGTTCTGCGTCACGTATTTGATCAGCTCCGGCACCGTCGTGGCGGGGATGTCCTTGCGCCCCATGAAGGTCATCGGCACGTCCGCCACCTGCCCGACGTACTCGAAATCCTTGAGCGGCGCGTATGACAGCTTTTTGTAGAGCGCCGGCGCGGTGGCCATGCCGTTGTGATGGATCAGCAGCGTGTAGCCGTCGGGCTGCGCGCGGGCGACGAAGGCGGCGGCTACCGTGCCGCCCGCCCCGGTGCGGTTTTCCACCACCACGCTCTGGCCGAGATCCTGCGACATCGCATGGGCCAGCGTGCGCGCCACGACATCGGTTGGCCCGCCGGCGGAATAGGGAACGACCAGGGTGATCGGTTTGGCGGGATAGGCGTCTGCGGCCATTGAGCCGGCCGAGATAAACAGACATGCCACGCCGGCCAGCCATCGCGGGCCGGCGTGCAGGATCCTTGCATCCTTCATTGCTGTCTCCAGATGAGTGCCGTCCCGTGTATCGGGGCTGGCTTTCGAGGGGCGCGCGACTAGCATGGCGTCGGCGTCTGGAGACGGCAATCTGGATCTCGTGAAGGCTCCCTAATTCATAGCGGAAGGTTCCGGCGCGGGCCGTTGTGTGCAGTGCACCAGGCCACCGATCGTCAGGCGGTCTCCGCCACCCGGATCTCCACCAGCAGCTTCTTCAGCTCCGGCACGCACGAGCCGCAGTTGCCACCGGCCTTGACGCAGGCGGTGATCTCGGCCGGCGTCTTCAGGTCGTGCTTGCGCACTGCATCACAGATGGTGTTGCGGCCCACGCCGAAGCACGAGCATACGGTGGGGCCGGCGTCGGCGCCTTTCTCCAGCGGCTGGCCCAGCAGCAGGCCGATGCGGTCGGTGTCTTCGAGCCGCTCGCGGCCGAACAGGCCGGACAGCCAGGCACGCGACGGCAGTTCGGGCCGCACGGAAACGTAGACGCAGGCTTCGAGCCGGTCGTTGACCACATAGCCTGCGTGGTAGACGCCGGCGCTGCGGTCTTCGTACTCGAGCCAGTCGGCGTCCGGGTCGGTCACGCCGAGCAGTGCGCGGGCCCAGGCGGTGCGATCGGAAATGGCCTCCCGGCCGGCGAATTCGTAGCGCTGGAACTGGCGGCCCTGCACGCGCGTCCAGTAAGTGAGCGCGTCCGCGGGCAATTCGCCCCGGCTCAGCGCGAAGCCGTGCCAGGTTACGCCGAACGGTTCCACGCGCACCGGCGTGTGCTTGAATTCAGGTTCTCCGGAGACCGGGTCGACCACCGGATTCACCAGCGCACCCACGCGCGCATCCGAGCTGAACTGCCCGTTCCAGTGGATCGGCACGAACACGCTGCCGCGCGGGATACCGCCGCCGTGGTGCACACGCGCCACCATCGCCCCCCAGCGCGTGCTGACGCGCGCGAGCTTGCCTTCGCCGACGCCGCACAGCAGCGCATCCTGCGGATGCATGTCGACGAACGGCTCGGGCAGGTGGTCGGCCAGGCGTGCGGACTTGCCGGTGCGCGTCATGGTGTGCCACTGGTCGCGCACGCGGCCGGTGTTGAGGATCAGCGGAAAATCGTCGTCCGGCGCGTGTGCCGGCGCACGCGTCGGCGTGGCGACGAAGCGTGCGCGGCCGTCGGCATGGGCAAAGCGGCCATCGGCAAACAGCCGCTGCGTGCCGGCTGCCGCGTGTGCAGGCACCGGCCACTGCATGGGCTCGAAGGCGTCATAGGTGTCCTTGTCCATGCCCGCGAGGCCACCGATGTCGAAGGCGCGGGGCGCTTCCGCGTTGCGGCAGGCGCTCAGTCGTGCATGCTCGTCGAAGATCTGGTGCGGGCTGTCGAACTCGAAGCCGGCGAAGCCCATGCGGCGCGCCATGTCGCACAGGATGTGCCAGTCGGCACGGGCCTCGCCCGGCGCGGGCAGGAAGGCCCGCTGGCGCGAGATGCGGCGTTCCGAGTTGGTGACCGTGCCGTCCTTTTCGCCCCAGCCCAGCGCGGGCAGCAGCACGTGGGCGGCGTTGTTGGTGTCGGTGCGCTCGATGATGTCCGAGCTGACCACCAGTTCGCACTTCGCCAGCGCGCGGCGCACCTGGTCGGCATCGGGCAGGCTCACGACGGGATTGGTGGCAATGACCCACACGGCCTTGACGCGGCCGGCTTCGACGGCTTCGAACAGTTCTACCGCCTTCAGGCCAGGCCGGTCAGCCATGGCGGGCGATTGCCAGAAGCCCTGCACGATCTCGCGATGCAGCGGATTGGCCAGCTCCATGTGCGCCGCGAGCATGTTGGCAAGTCCGCCGACTTCGCGCCCGCCCATCGCGTTCGGCTGACCGGTCAGCGAGAACGGGCCCATGCCCGGGCGGCCGATGCGCCCGGTCAGCAGGTGGCAGTTGATGATGCTGTTGACCTTGTCAGTGCCGGCCGATGACTGGTTAACGCCTTGCGAGAACGCCGTGACGACCTTCTCCGTTTCGGCAAACAGCTGGTAGAACGCCAGCACGTCCTGCACATCCAGCTTGCAGGCGCGTGCCACAGCGGCCGGATCGGCGCAGTCGACATCCGCGGCCTGCAAGGCTGCGTCGAGGTCAGTGGTGTTGCCTGTGACGAAGGCGGCGTTCGCCCGTCCTTCACGTGCCAGGTAGCTCAGCAGGCCGTTGAACAGCCACACGTCAGTGCCGGGGCGCAGCGCTAGATGGAGGTCGGCCAGTTCGCACGTGGCGGTGCGGCGCGGATCGATCGCCACGATCTTCATATCGGGGCGCGCTTCCTTGGCCTTCGACAGCCGCTGGAACAGGATCGGGTGGCACCACGCGGTGTTGGAGCCCACCAGCACGACCAGGTCGGCCAGTTCCAGGTCCTCGTAGTTGCCCGGCACCAGGTCTTCGCCGAAGGCGCGCTTGTGGCCGGCGACCGCGGACGACATGCACAGGCGCGAATTGGTGTCGATATTGGCGCTGCCGATGAAGCCCTTCATCAGCTTGTTGGCGATGTAGTAGTCCTCGGTCAGCAGTTGGCCGGAGACGTAGAGCGCGACCGAGTCCGGACCGTGCTGGCGGATGATGTCCGAGAATCCTTGTGCCACGGCGTCGAGCGCGTGGTCCCACGAGACCTGCTGCAGGGTGCCGTCCGCGTCGCGCAGCTTGGGATGCAGCAGGCGGCCCGACAGATCCACCGTTTCGCCCAGCGCCGAGCCCTTCACGCAGAGGCGGCCCTGGTTGGACGGATGCGCCGCATCGCCCTCGATCTCCAGCTGGCCGTCGGCGCGCGGTGTGGCACGCACGCCGCAGCCAACACCGCAATACGGACAGGTGGTGGCGGTGGTCTTGGTCAGGGTGGCAGAAATGACCGGGATGTCGGACAGATTCACGCGTTCTCCGTGCGGGGGGCGATGTCTTGCTTCTGATTCAGTCTAGGCGGCGAGCGCCTCGCACTGGGCCTTGCCGAACAGCAGCCGCTGGCGCAGCGCGCCGACCGGTGCACGGCTCTGGATCATGTCGAAGTACCACGGGCCGTCCTGCACGTCGCCGTACAGCACGGCGCCGACCAGGCGACCGCCTTCGAGCACCAGCCGCTTGTACACGCCGCGGCGCGGATCGCGCAGCACCAGGTCTTCGCTGCCTTCGCCGCCGATGAAATCGCCGGCGGAGTAAAGGTCCACGCCCGTCACCTTCAGCTTGGTGGCGGTGGCCTGCTGGATGTAGCGGCGGTGGCCCGCGCCCGCCAGGTGGGCGGCGCACACGCGCGCCTGGTCCCAGATCGGCGCCACCAGGCCGAAGGTGGCCTGGCGGTGCTGCACGCATTCGCCCACGGCGTAAACGCGCGGGTCATAGGTCTGCAGCGTGTCGTCGACGACGATGGCACGCTCGCAGTGCAGGCCGGCCTGGGCGGCCAGCTCGATATTGGGGCGCACGCCCGCGGTCATCACCACCAGGTCGGCCGGGATCTCGCTGCCGTCCTTGAAGCGCACCGCGGTGACGCGCTCGGTGCCAATGATCTCGGCAGTCTGCGCGCCCAGCAGGAAGCGCAGGCCCTTGCGCTCCAGCGCGCCCTGGAGCAGCGCGGCCGCGGGCTTGTCGAGCTGGCGTTCCATCAGGGAGTCGCACAGGTGCACGACCGTCACGTCCATGCCCTGGCGCAGCAGGCCGTTGGCGGCTTCCAGCCCCAGCAGGCCGCCGCCGATCACCACCGCGTGGCGGTGGTTGCTGGCGGCGTGCAGCATGATTTCCACGTCCTGGATGTCGCGAAAGGCGATCACGCCATCGAGCTGGTGACCCGGCACCGGCAGGATGAACGGCTTGGAGCCGGTCGCCAGCAGCAGGCGGTCGTAGCGCACTTCGCGCCCCGATGCCGAGCGCACCAGCCGGCGCGCGCGGTCGATGGCCACCACGGGGTCGCCGGCCAGCAGCTCGATGCCGTTCTGCTCATACCACTCGCGCGTGTTGAGCATGATGTCGGCAACGGTCTTCTCGCCCGCCAGCACCGGCGATAGCAGGATGCGGTTGTAGTTGCCGTGCGGCTCGGCCCCGAACACCGTGATGTCGTAGAGGTCCGGCGCGAGCTTCAGCAGCTCTTCGACGGTACGCATGCCGGCCATGCCGTTGCCGACAACGACCAGGCGCTGTCGGGCTTTGGGGGGGGCGGATGGCGTCATGCGCGACATCTCCGTGGAAAGCATGGTGTCGGGTCCGATATCGGGCGTCAGGGGGCGTCAGGCTGCGAGTTCTTCCTCGGCTTCCCGGCGTAGCACGCTGGCGGCGACCCATACCTTGCCGTCATAGACACGCGCGGGATAGGCGCTGACCGAGTGGTCCGGGGCTTCCAGGCATTCACCGGTGCTCAGGTCAAAGTGCTGTTTGTAGATGGGCGAGGCCACCACCACGCGCTCGCCAAGGCTGCCGACCAGTCCACGCGAGAGCACGGCTGCCTGCGAGTTGGGATCGAAATTGTCGATGGCATATACCTCTTCGCCGCGGCCGATGCGGAATACGGCAACCTGGCGGTCGTCCACCAGTGCGCAGACACCGGTATTGGGCACGATATCGCGCAGGGTGCAGATGGCGGTCCAGGTTTCGGGATAGTGGGCAGGGCTCATCACGTTCTCCTTGGTATCAGGCTGCTTTTGCGGGCACGGCAACCACGGGGATGTGGCTCAGGCGGGAGCGTTGCAAGATCCGTTCCTCGGGCGTGGCCGGGCGGATCTGCCCGCGCTCTTCCATGAAGACGAGGTTGTCGTCGCGGCGGTCGCTGTTGACGAAGTGGCGGAAGCGCTTGCGCGTCTCGGGGTCGGTCACGGCCTTCTTCCACTCGTCCTCGTAGGTGTCGACCACATGCTGCATCTCGCCTTCCAGCTCGGCGGCGATACCCAGCTTGTCGTCCAGGACCACGGCCTTCAGGTAGTCCAGGCCGCCTTCCAGGTTGTCGCGCCACACGCTGGTGCGTTGCAGGCGGTCGGCGGTGCGCACGTAGAACATCAGGAAGCGGTCGATGTAGCGCACCAGCGTGTCGTGGTCGAGGTCGCTCGCCAGCAGTTCGGCGTGGCGCGGCTTCATGCCGCCGTTGCCGCACACATACAGGTTCCAGCCCTTGTCGGTGGCGATCACGCCCACGTCCTTGCCCTGCGCCTCGGCGCATTCGCGCGTGCACCCCGAGACGCCGAACTTGATCTTGTGCGGCGCGCGCAGGCCCTTGTAGCGGTTCTCCAGCTCGATGGCGAGGCCGACCGAATCGCCCACGCCATAGCGGCACCAGGTGGAGCCCACGCAGGACTTCACCGTGCGCAGCGCCTTGCCGTAGGCGTGGCCGGACTCGAAGCCGGCGGCGATCAGCTCTTCCCAGATATAGGGCAGTTCCTCGGCACGGGCGCCGAACAGGTCGACACGCTGGCCGCCGGTGATCTTGGTGTACAGGCCGTATTTCTTGGCGACCTGGCCGACGGCGATCAGGCCTTCGGGCGTCACTTCGCCGCCCGGCATGCGCGGCACCACCGAATAGGTGCCGTCCTTCTGGATGTTGGCGAGGTAGTAGTCGTTGGAGTCCTGCAGGCTGGCGTGCTCTTCCTTCAGCACGAATTCGTTCCAGCACGAAGCTAGGATGCTGCCGACGGTAGGCTTGCAGATATCGCAGCCCAGGCCCTTGCCATGCGCGTGCAGCAGCTCGTCGAAGGTCTTGTGCTTGCCCACGCGCACCATGTGGTACAGCTCCTGGCGCGAGTAGGGGAAGTGCTCGCAGAGATGGTTGTTGACGGCCATGCCCTGCTTCTTCATCTCGGCCTTCATGATCTGCGTGACCAGCGGCACGCAGCCGCCGCACGCGGTGCCGGCCTTGGTGCAGGTCTTGAGCGCACCGATGCTGGTAGCGCCGTCGCACACGGCCGCGCAGATCTCGCTCTTCGAGACGTTGTTGCACGAGCAGATCTGGGCAGTGTCGGGCAGGGCGTCGGCGCCGAGCGCCGGCTTCGCCTTGCCGCTGCTGTCGGGCAGGATCAGGAACTCGGGCGATTCCGGCAGCTCGATCTTGTTGAGCATCATCTGCAGCAGCGTGCCGTACTCGCTGGCGTCGCCGATCAGCACGCCGCCCAGCAGGTACTTGCCGCAGTCGGACACCACCAGCTTCTTGTAGACCTCCTTGCGGTCGTCGCAGAACTGGTAGAAGCGCGCGCCCGGCACCGTGCCGTGCGGGTCGCCGATGCTGGCCACGTCCACGCCCATCAGCTTGAGCTTGGTGCTCATGTCGGCGCCGCCGAACTCGGCGGCTTCGCCCTGCAGGTGGCGCGCGGCAACGCGGGCCATGTCGTAGCCCGGCGCGACCAGGCCGTAGATCTTGCCTTGCCACAGCGCGCATTCGCCGATGGCGTAGATGTCGGGGTCCGAGGTGCGGCACTGGTTGTCCACCACGACGCCGCCGCGCTCGCCCACGGTCAGGCCGCTGGCGCGGGCCAGCTCGTCGCGCGGGCGGATGCCGGCCGAGAACACGATCATGTCGGTGTCCAGGTGCGTGCCGTCGGCAAACACCATGCGGTGCGTGCCGTCTTCGCCGTCGATGATCTCCACCGTGTTCTTGCCGGTGTGCGCGGTCACGCCCAGGCCCGCGATCTTCTGGCGCAGCATGCGGCCGCCGCCTTCGTCGACCTGCACGGCCATCAGGCGCGGGGCGAATTCCACCACGTGCGTCTGCAGGTCCATGTCGTGCAGCGCCTTGGCGCATTCCAGGCCCAGCAGGCCGCCGCCGACGACCACGCCGGTCTTCGAGCGCGCGCCACATTCACGCATCGCTTCCAGGTCTTCGATGGTGCGGTAGACAAAGCAGTCCTTGCGGTCCTTGCCCGGCACCGGCGGCACGAAGGGATAGGAGCCGGTGGCGAGGATGAGCTTGTCATAGGACAGGGTCTCGCCGGTGGACACGGTCACCGTGCGCGCAGCGCGGTCGATCTCCACGGCGCGGGCATTCAGGCGCAGCAGCATGTTGTTGTGCTGCTCGAAGAAGCCCGCGGGCACCAGCGACAGGTCTTCTGCCGACTTGCCGGCAAAGAACTCGGACAGGTGCACGCGATCGTAGGCGGGACGCGGTTCTTCGCACAGCACGGTCACTTCCACGTTCTGCGCGCCGGCTTCCGCCAGGCACTCCAGGAACTTGTGACCCACCATGCCGTGGCCGACGATGATCAGTTTCATGATGCTTTCCTTGTCCGGTAGTCAGTCTTTGCTGCTTGTTGTGTGCTGCTGAGGAGATGCGGGGAATTCAGTTGGCCAGCGCGCTGTCGTACAGGGCCTGCTCGCGTTCCTTGTGCTCGGCGCTGAAGCGCACGGCGATGGCGCACAGCGCGGCGATCGTCGCCATCACGCCCAGGGCGGTCAGCGTGTGCTGCAGGTCGCCCAGGCCCTTCAACAGGAAGCCGGCCGCCACGGCGCCCACGTTGCCGCCCGCGCCGATGATCCCGGCCACGCCGCCCAGCGCCTTGCGGTCGATGAAAGGCACCAGCGCATAGGTGGCACCGCAGGCCATGTGGGTGAACAGGCCGAACAGCAGCATGGCGACCACGGCCAGCGTTACGCTGCCGGCCTGCGCGAACCACAGCAGGCCCAGGCCTTCGCCCATGATCAGCACGAACAGCAGCGTGGAGCGTGCGTCCAGGCCGCGGCGGCGTGCCGCCTTGTCCGACAGCCAGCCACCCAGGGCGCGGGCAAACAGCGCCAGCAGGCCGAAGCTCGCGGCAGCCAAGCCGGCGGCCTTCAGGCTCAGGCCGAAGCGGTCCACGTAGTACGACGCGGCGATGTTGTGGATGAAGATCTCCACGCCGAAGCAGGCGCCGTAGGTGATGAAGAGCAGCCACACGCGGTAGTTGGCGCTGGCGGCGCGGAAGCTGGCCCAGCCGCCGCCCTTGCCGCCGTCTTTGCCGACGATGGCGATGCCCCGGGCGCGCAGGTCCGAGTAGTTGCCTTCCGGGCAGTCCTGCGTGAAGCGCCAGTAGATGACGGCCATCACCAGCATCAGCACACCCGGCACCAGCAGGGCAATGCGCCAGCCGAGCGCGTGGTCGGCGCCGAGCATCAGCACCGCGCCCAGCAGCAGCGGCATCAGCGCCTGCGCCGCGCCGCCGCCGGCATTCCCCCAGCCGGCCGCGGCCGCGTTGGCGGTGCCGACCACGTTGGGCGCGAACATGACTGAGGTGTGGTACTGCGTGATGACGAAGCTCGCGCCAACCGCGCCGATCAGCAGGCGGAAGAACAGGAAGGTCTCGTAGCTCTGCGCCAGCGCCACGCCCAGCACGGGCAGCGCACCGAGCGCCAGCAGGCCGGTGTAGGTCTTGCGCGGGCCGAAGCGGTCGCACATCGGGCCGATCACCAGGCGCACGAGAATGGTCACCGCCACCGCCGCGATATTGATATTGGCGATCTGGCCCGGCGTCAGGCCGAATTCGCCCTTGAGCACCGGCATCAGCGGCGCGCAGGCGAACCACGCAAAGAAGCAGACGAAGAACGCCATCCAGGTCAGGTGGAAGGCGCGCATCTGCGGGGTGCGCAGAGTCAGCAGTTGAATGCGGGTGGCTTTGCCGGTCATCGTCGCTTGCTCCAAAAACAAATGGCGTCCCGCAAACCGGTCTTGGACCGTTTCAGGGGACGCCGTTGTCCTGACAGCGGCTACATGGGATAGCCGCTGCGTGTGTGGGGTGGGCGGATCGCCGTTGATCGGCCCGCACTCCATTACGCAAGGCCCGTGCCAGTTACGGAAGTGACGATGGAGGAGGCTCAGGCCCGTTCAGGCGACGCAGAGGGCTATTGCGATGCGCTGCCGTGGGGCGGCAGCGCGAGGGACGGCACAGTCATGGTGCAGTGCAGTGTGCTGCGACGGTGCGGTGCGGAAGAAATTCAGGTATTGGAAGTGCCCCTAGCGACGGGCAGGAGTTCCATATCCCTGGGCGATACCAGCTCGCCATCCTCATCGACGATTGCGGCGTGCACCAGCTGGCCGTTAGCGCGGGAGCGGATCTGCACCGGACCTTCGCCGTTCTGCGCAAGGTGTGCGTCGCCCCATTGCATCAGGCCGACCAGCACGGGCAGCAACTCCACGGCGGCACGCGTGGGGCGGTATTCGAAGCGCTCCCGCTCGCCGGGCTCGCGGTAGCCGACCCGGCGCAGCAGGCCGGCTTCGGTCAGTGTCTTCAGGCGCGCGGAGAGCACGGCAGGAGAGCATTCGAGCCGGCGCAGGAATTCATCGAAGCGCGTCACGCCGTGGAAAACGTCGCGCAGGATCAGGATCGTCCACTTTTCGCCGATCAGCGAAAGTGTGGAGGCGATCGAGCAGTAACGGAGGTCCGAAGCAGTGGCTTTCATGATGGATTCAAGCATAGCACCCTAACTTCATTTGCAAAAGTCAGGTGTTTGCCTATACTCTGACTACTGAGTTTGTAGTCAGATGGGGTGCGACATGTTCAGTTCGGAATTGGCGGAAGTCGAAGCACAAGAACAACCCGTGGAGGAAGAAAGCTGGCGCGTGCGCGGGGGCGAATGCGTCACGCTGCGCTCCGCGCACGCGGCGGACGAGATAGCGGTCCGGCAGATGGTGGACGGGCTGTCGCGGGAAAGCCGCTACTTCCGCTTCCTGACGGGCGGCCGCGTGGTGGAACACATTGTCGACGGCCTGGTAGCACCGGGGCGGGGCGGCGTGGCGCTGGTGGTGATGGCAAGGCATGGCGATGAGGAAGCCGTCATCGCAAACGGCCAGTACGTGGTCACGGGCGACCGAGTTGCCGAATTCGCCGTGGTGGTCGCCGATGCATGGCAAGGACAGGGGCTGGGTCGCCGCCTGATCAACAAGTTGCAGCAGCTGGCGCGCTCGGCAGGGCTGCGGCTGATGCGCGGAGACGTGCTCAGCGAGAACCGCCGCATGCTCGCCATCCTGCGCGATTGCGGCTTCAGCACCCGGCGCAATCCGGAAGACAGTTTCCTGCACGAAGTGACGATGCCGCTCGCGCAGTCTGCCGCGGCGCCGCAGCGGTTGCCGGCGGACTGGCTCGGTGCGCGCTGATGGCTTCCTCAGGCGGGCTGCCGCTTGCCGCGCGCCGTGGCCGTGCAACCCACTGATGCAACGATGATGCAGCCAATGGCCAGCCATTGCCGGGCGTTCAGCTGCTCGTGCAGGAACACCAACCCCGCCAGTGCGCCCATTGCCGGCTCCATGCTGAGCAGGATGCCGAACGTGCGCCGCGGGAGGCGTTTGAGCGCCACCATTTCGAGCGAGTAAGGGATCGCGCTCGACAGCACGCCCACCGCAAGCCCGGCCGCCAGCAGCGACGGGCTGAACATCGTGGCGCCGGCGTGAGCCAGCCCGAACGGAAACACCACCAGCGCGGCCATCGTCAGGCCCAGCGAGGTCGCCTGCCCGCCATGGGCGTTGCCGGCCATCTGGCCGAAGATGATATATAGGGCCCATCCCACGCCCGCCGCAAGCGCGAAGCCGATGCCGACCGGATCGAGCGTGCCGGTGGCCTGGCCCAGCGGCAGCAGCATTACCAGCCCGATCACGGCAAATCCGATCCAGACAAAGTCGATGGCCTGGCGCGAGGACAGCACCGCCACCGCCAGCGGCCCCGTGAATTCGATCGCAATCGCCAGCCCCAGCGGAATGGTGCGCAGCGACATATAGAACAGCAGGTTGGTCGCGCCCAGCGCCGCGCCGTACAGGGCGATGGCACGCGCGTTCGCCAGGGTCAGCGGTATCCGCCAGGGCCGCCACACGCACAGCAGGATCAGGGCCGAGAAGCCCACGCGCAGCGCAGTGGTGCCCTGCGCGCCAAGCGCGGCAAACAGGCTCTTGGCGAACGAGGTGCCGATGCACAGCGAGGCCATCGAGCCGGTCAGCGCCAGCACGGCGACCAGGGTGGAGCTTTGTTTGAGGCGGGCGAGAGGCAATTGAGGTCCTGTTAAGCGGGCACTGCGTGGCGCTGCCGCATCTTGAACCATTCAGCCTTGCGTCGCCATATACGGCCAGGGGCGTCTGTCACCTGTACAGTTGCCGGCATTTCCGGCTTTCCCTTCCGGTGCCGCCGCGACTATGGTGGTAGCAGCGCAATGCTCAGGGAGCCGAAAGATGGAATCTGCCGCCGCTGTTCGTCATGTTGTCATCACCGGCGCCGCCGGCTCGCTTGGGCAGGCCGTCGCCAGCCGCTTTGCCGGCGAGGGCGCGCGCCTGGCGCTGATCGACCGCGATCTGCAGCACCTGCAGAGCGTCTTTGCCCACCCCGATGCCGACAGCGGCATGCTGCTGTTCGAGGCGGATGTCACCTCGGAAGCCAGCATGGGCAAGGTCGCCCAGGACATCCTCGGCACCTTCGGCGCGGTCGATGTATTGGTCCACGTAGCCGGCGGCTTCGAGATGGGCGACCCCACGCACGCCATCAGCCGTGAATCGTGGATGCGGATGATGGACCTGAACGCCTGGTCGCTGGTGGCGGTGACGCGGCATTTCATGCCGGCGATGCTGGCCCGGCACAGCGGCAAGGTGATTGCCGTGTCCGCGCGCGGCGCCAGTGCCGGTGCCGCGGCGATGGGGGCCTACTGCGCGTCCAAGAGTGCGCTGCAGCGGCTGGTGGAAAGCCTCTCGCGCGAGGTGCGGGGCGCCGGCATCAACGTAAACAGCATTGCGCCGGGCATTCTCGATACGCCCGCCAACCGGCGCGATATGCCTGCGGCCGATCCGTCGGTGTGGGTGTCCACGGGCGTGGCGGCACGGGTGGTCGCCTTCCTTGCCTCGGATGGCGCGCAGGCCATCCATGGGCAGCACGTGGTGCTCGATGGCCTGAGCTGAAAGCCGTTCCCGCTCGCCGTCCGGGTGTGCCGACGCGCTACTGAGGGCGCGCGCCAGCCCTTCGCCGCGGCCGCGCTGCAGGCCGGCGATTCAGCCTGGCTCTCCGGTGAGACAGGACACGGCTGGCGCGATGCCTGCGGCTTCCCGTACCGGCGAGAGGTGTGCCTTGTCGTGCTGGCGCTGACACGCGCCGGTGTTGCGTGGGCATGGCGGTTTCCGCTAATGGCGATTCAGCTGAAGGGCATCTGCCGCTGAGCGGCCGGCGGCAAGGCGGCTCTCACTGCCGGTTCGATGCCGCCACCGGAGCATTCGGTTGCGCGGCCACCGGTGCCTTCGGCTGCGCGGCCACTGGTGCCTTCGGCTGCGCGGCCACTGGCGCGGGCGGCGCAGTGGCGCCATCATCCTTCACTTCCCGCCAGCCGCCGCCGAGCGCCTTGTACAGCGAAACGCGGCTGGTCAGGCTGGCCAGCTGGTAGGTGATCAGCGACTGCTGCGCGCCATAGAGCTGGCGCTGGGCATCGAACACGCCGAAGTAGTCGTCCACGCCGTTGCGGAAGCGCATTTCGGAAAGCCGCCTGGTTTCGGTGCCTTCCTTCACCAGGGCTTCCTGTGCCTTGGCCTGCCGCTCGTAGGTGGCACGTGCCGCCATGCTGTCGGCCACTTCGCGGAAGGCGGTCTGGATGGTCTTCTCGTAGTTCGCGACAAAGATGTCCTTGCGCACCTTGGCCAGGTCCAGGCCGGCCTGGTTGCGCCCGGCGTTGAAGATCGGCACGGTGATCTGGGGCGCGAACACCCATGCCAGGCCGCCGGAGAAGAGCCCCGCCAGGCTGGTGCTGGCTGCGCCCACGGCGCCGGTCAGCGTGATGCTCGGGAAAAACGCTGCGCGAGCGGCGCCGATATTGGCATTGGCCGCCTTGAGTTGGTGCTCGGCATCGAGGATGTCGGGGCGGCGCTCAAGCAGGCTGGAGGGCAGGCCCTCCGGAAACTCCGCCAGCAGGTTGCTGCCATCAAGCGGTGCGGGGCCTGCCGCGGTTGCGGTGATGGGGTCGCCCACGGCATCGGGCAGCTTGCCGCCGATCAGCAGGCTCAGCGCGTTCTCGTCCTGCGCCACCTGCCGGGTGTATTGCTCCACGCCCACCTGCGCGGTCTGCACCTGCGTTTCCACGCGATGCTGGTCGATCTGCGCCATCGCGCCCGCGCGGCGGCCGCGGCTGACCATCTCGGCGGCGTCCTGCTGGGTCTTGAGCGTGTCCTGCGACAGCTTGAGCAAAGCCCGGTCCGCCAGCAGCGTCAGGTAGGCGTTGGCTACCTCCGCCACCAGGCTGATCTGCGCGCTGCGCCGTGCCTCCTCGGTGGCCATGTATTGTTCCAGCGCGGCGTGCTTGAGGCTGCGTACGCGGCCGAAGAAGTCCAGTTCGAAGGCGGTGAAGCCGATCCCGGCGTTATAGGTCGTGATCTGCGCCGGCTGGCCCGGCGCGCGGATCTTCGACGACAGCCGCTGCGCCACCAGGCCCGCGTTGGCGTCCACGGTCGGGAACTGCGCGGCGCGTTCGATCTGGTACAGCGCGCGCGATTCGTCGATGGCCAGCGTGGCCATGCGCAGGTCGCGGTTGTTGGCCAGCGCCAGTTCGATAAGCTGCCTCAGGTTCGGATCGACAAAGACATCGCGCCATCCCAGGTCAGCCGCCGAGGGGCCGGCGGGTTGTGGCTGGCCAGTCTGCCCAGGCTGCGCCGCCGCGCCAGGCTTCGCGCCGTTGTAGGCCGCGCCCTGCGGGTACGCGGACGGGATGGGCGCATCGGGACGCTGGTAGTTGGGCTCCAGGCTGCATGCGGCAAGTGCCACGGCAAGCGCGCACGGCAGCACGCGCATCGGATTGAAAGTCGGGGACAGGCTTCGCATGGGCAATCTCATTGTGGTTAGAAGACGCGCTCAACCCATCAGCGCGCGCCGCATGAAACGCGAGATCGCCAGGCGCGGGCGGCCCTGTCTGGCGATGTTGTGCGCCGGGTCGGTGAACAGCGTGCGGATCAGGCGATGGCGTGCCGCCATGTCCGCATGCAACGCGAGGCCCAGCAACTGGTCCTTGCGCCGCACGATCCGGCAAGGGACCCAGCCGGTCGGCGCCAGCCACACTGCGCCCTCGGCGTCGACCGGCATCATGGCCGCCAGCGGCGTGGTCACCGCCACGCCGTTGCACGACAGGTCGGTAGTGGTGACCTGGAGTTCGCGCTCGCCCACCCGCAGCATCGCGCGTGCCCGATAGGGAAAGCGCTCCTCCTTGCGCGGCCGCGGCAGCTCCACGCACACCAGCAGCGAGGCCAGGTAGAGCATCAGCGCAATGCCGGTCCAGACCGTGTTGAAGGCCAGCCCCTGCGAATCCGGGTCGGCCAGCAGCGCGTGGCCGAGCCCCAGTGCCGACAGCCCCGCCAATCCGGCATAGAGCGCGGCGAACTTGCCGTGGATGACTACCTTCGAACGGTCCAGCCCCTTGTTGGTGACCTTGAAAGGGCGCCCGAACGGCTTGAACATGGCACTGACCAGCGAAGCCGTCACCGCCATCGCGGCAACAATCTGCGTGACTTCCGTGAAGATCGGCAGCGCGCGCTGGCCGGTGATCCAGATGCTGTACGCCCAGTAGGCAACCAGTGCCGGCACGCCGTACGCAAGGAACTGCAGCGGCTCGCCGTAGAGCGTCGGCACGTCGAAGTACCAGTAGAGCAGCGGTCCGGCCAGCAGCATCAGCGTGAACGGGCGCGACAGCCAGTGCAGCAGGCCGTGCACGTAGTGCAGCCGCTGCACGAAGGTATAGCCGCGTCCGCGCAACGGCCCGTCCGCGGTCAGCGCAACCTGGATCGTGCCAAGGCCCCAGCGGCTGCGCTGGCTGATGTACTCGGGCAGGCCTTCCGCGGACAGGCCCACGCTGAGGCGCTCATTGAGCCAGCGGGTGATGTAGCCGTGTGGAAGCAGGCGGTAGGTCAGGTGGATGTCCTCGGTCACGGTGCCGGTCGGGAAGCCGCCGATCAGCTCGAGCAGGTCGCGCCGCACCACGAACGACGTGCCGATGCAGAAGGCCGAGCCCCAGGCGTCTTTGGCCGGCTGCATCACGTCGAAGAACGCGCGCTGCTCGTCCACCCAGCATTCCGTGGCGCGCAGGTTGTACTGGATGGGGTCGGCGTTGTAGTAGAACTGGGGCGTCTGCACCAGGCCCACCTTGGGGTCGTTGAACAGCCCGACCGTGCGCAGCAGGATGTTCCGGTGCGGGGCGAAGTCCGCGTCGAGCACCAGGATGTGGGGCGCGCCGCCCGACTCCGCGCTGAGACGCAACCCGTTGTTGAGATTGCCCGCCTTCGCATGCGTGTTGTCGGGCCGCGTGGCGTAGTGCGCGCCCACGCGTTCGCAGAATGCCTTGAGCCAGTCGCGCCGGGTATCGTCGAGCACCCAGACGCGGAAGTCCGGGTAGTCGATGGCGAGTGCCGACACGATGGTCTTCTCGAGGATGTCCAGCCCTTCGTTGTAGGTGGCGATGAAGATATCCACGCGGGGCACCTGCTGCGCGCGCCGCAAGGCGGCCTCGCCAGCGTCCGCGTCGGGGGAGTGGTTGCTGGTGCGCGACATCACCACGATGGAGATCAGCGTGTAGGCCAGCGTCATGCATTCGAAGGCGAAGAATACGTGCGCCCACACGCTCGCAAAGTCCATGTGGAACTCGGGCAGGGTCTGGGTGGCGCGCCAGATCAGGTACACCAGCAGCAGCACCGCGGTGATGCCGCCAAAGAGCATGCGGTCAGTCGTGCGGTCCTGCCGGCATAGCTGGCTGAGCATGATCACGGCCAGCAGCACGCCGCCGTTGATGACGAGCAGTGTCTGGTTTTCGAGGAACAGGGCGAACATCGTCACTCCTTGCGCGGGGGTACCGCGATGGTGGCGGTGCCGCACTGCGCGTCGAGGCAGCCGGCGGGCCGGAACGGGTTCCAGCGCGCGGCCGCAAGCACGGCCCACGCAGTGGCACCCAGGTGAGGCAGGTGGAAGTAATAGAAGTCGTCGGTGGTGGATGTGGGGCCAATCTGCAGTCCGGTGCGGATGCGAGTTTCCGGCGTGGCATAGAGCAGCCCGGACGGCGCGCGCTGCGAGAGCAGCAGGTCCCACAGCGGCTGGACTTCCTGCTCGCGCCCCATCGCCTGCAGCACCAGCGCGGCCTGCCCGGTGCCTTCGGTCCACACGCCGTCGGGGCTCGCCTTGAAGCCGTAGCCGTTGCGCACCTTGTGATGGCCGCCCACCCAGTCCAGGCTGCGGCGCCAGTCGGCCGGCGGTTCCGGGTCGGCAATCAGCGGCCACAATGCGGCGTCGAGTGCCGACGGTTCGCTGTTCAGCGTATGCCCGTCATCACGCGTGCCGATGACGAAGCGGCCCTCGCGCGGCTGCCACATCGCATCGACGAAGGCGCGCGAGCGCGCGGCAGCCTCGCGCCAGCGCGCGTCGCTGCGGTGGCGCGCCAGCCAGCTGAAGGCGGCGTAGGTATCGACGTTGTGCTCGGTGGATTTCCAGCCCTGGCGCGTCGGCTTGGGTTCATGGGCGAAGAAGCCGCCGATATAGCCCGCCGGCGCGGTGGCGTCGAACATGTTCGCCTGCACCCACCCCATCAGCGCGGCGGCGCCGTCCAGGTAGCGCTTGTCCTGCGTGGCCTCATAGACGGCCAGCAGCATCAGCGCAGCCCAGGCGACGTTGCCGGTGGCGGTGCCAACCTGGTAAGCATCTTCGAACCAGCGCTTGCTTGGCTCGTCCCACCAGCCCGGCAGCGGTGCCGGTCCCGGCGGCAGCGCCCCGGCGCGATAGGCATTGCGCAGGCGCGCGTCGTGGTAGTGGCGGTCCTGCTGGCTGGCCTGCAGCATGGCATCGGCAATGCGCCGCGCTTCGGGCACCTTGCGGCAGGCCACCAGCGCGATGCCGGCGAGCGCGTTGTCGTAGACAAAGGCGGCCTGGCGCAGGGCAGGCGCGAGCGGCTCGCCGCCAGGCGCAGGCTCATAGCTGCCGAGGAACACCGGGCCCGTGCCCGGCACCGCGCTGACGCGTCCCGCCAGCGTCTTGCAACCGTCAGCCAGCAAGCTGTCGCGCGCGGGCGGGCTTGCCGCGGCGGGCGCCGCGGGAAGCAGGCACAGTGTCAGCGCGAGCGTCGTGCAAAGCATGGTCCAGCGACGCGCGACACAAGGCTTGAGGGAAAGCGGATTGGGCTGGCGCATAGGCGTGCATTCCGGTGTCCATGTGCAATCAGGACAACGTGGTCCTCACGCGGCCCAGCCAGCTCTGGTCGAGCGAAACCTTGGCCCACCGTCCCATCGCGCAACGTCCCGAAGAGCCGTTGGTGGTCTTGCCCTGCACGTTGCCGAGCGGACGGTCCAGCTTGGCGATCACGTAGATCTCGTTCTTCTCGATCGGTGGGAACGGCACGAAGTAGCGCGCCTGTTCACCATCGGGCGCACGCGGCAGGACTTCCGCCACCGACGCCGCCAGCGCAACCGGCACGCCGTCTACCTGCACGCTCAGGCGCGCGCCCGGCAGCAGGTCATCGCTCAGGCTGCGCGGGAACACCGCCACCACGCGGGTCTGCGCGCAGTTGCTGGCGCGCGCAAGCGTGGCGCCTGCGGCGACCCGCATGCCGGGATGTGCAATCACGTCTTCGATCACGCCAGGCTCGCTCGAGCGGATCTCCAGGTTCGAAAGCCGGTCGATGCGTTCCTGCTCGGTCGCGATCAGCTGGTCGACCGACTTTCCGTATTCCTCGAGTTGCTGCAGCTCCGCAGTCAGTTGTGCGGCCTCCGCGCCAAGCAGCTGACGCCGCTGCGACAGCGTCGCCATCGGCCCGTCGGCGGATGAAGCGTAGACCTTGTTGCGCGAGGCTTCGCTTTCGCCAACGGCGCTTTCCAGCTCAGCCTTTGCCGCTGCCTTGGCGTTGGTCAGCATGGAAAGCTGGTAGCGTGACGCATTGGTATAGGCCTCGCTCACCGCGCCGGCCCATTGCATGTTCTGGTTGCGGTTGACCACTTCCTCCTGCTGGTCCACCTGTGCGTTGGCCGCGGCTACGCGCGCTTCAAGCCCCCGCACTTTTGCCGCGTGTTCGCGCTGCGCGGCGCCGTTGTACTTCTGCAGGTCCTGGTCGGTCGACGCCAGCAGGCGCTGGTTGCTCGCGAGCTTTGCCTTGGCGGCGTCATAGCGCTGCTGGGTGTCGAGCTTCTTGCCGGTGAGCTCGACCAGCAGCGAGCGGTCGATGTTGGGGTTCTGCACCGTCATCAGCGGCTGGTTGGCGGCAAAGGGTTGTCCCGCTGCCACCATCTGCTGCATCACGATCCCTTCTACCGGCGAAGTCACCAGGCTGACGGGACTGTTGACCACGGCCCGTTCCGAAGAACGCGTGAAGACATTGGGAAACATGATGGTGAGCACGGCCCAGATGATGAACAGCACCACGCCGTATCCGGCCATGCGCGGCACGATGTGCCACAGCGGAACGGCCACCGGCTGGCGGCGCTCCGGCACCCGTGCGTCGCCGTACGGCAGGCGGGCCGGTGCAGTGGTCTGTCTGGACAAGTTGTCGAGCTGGTCGGGCATTTCGTTTGTTCTCCGGCAAGCAGGTCAATGCACACTCGGCTGTCCGTTACCGCAACGCCGCGAGTGTTCGTAAGGCAAAACCAGTCCCTCGCGCAAGGGCAATTGCACGAAGCCCGGCTTGCATGTCCCCAGTTCAGCTTATTGTCTGCAGCGCATCTCGATCACGGCCATCGGCCACGTCGGAGCACCTTGCAAAGCGGACCGGCACACACCGGTCCGTTGGATCGCCCGTTACATCCGGGCACTTTCGTTCAATGGCCCTTGAGCCACGAATATGGCAACCCGTTGAAGCACTACATGAAATGAATTCGGGTTGCCGCGCTGGTGTTAAGGCTAGTCAAGTGTCTCCGCCCTTGCTGTAAGAATGTGTAAGGGCTGGCTGTAGCATCACTTAATTCTTGGATGTCTGTGTGGATATCACTCATCGAAGCTCAGGGGCGGCGCCACCTCTTCAAGCGGACGCCGTTCCGCATCAACGCCGAAACGCAGCGCCAGCAGTCCCGCAATCACCACCAGCGCGGCACCGATGCCGTAGCCCGCTGCCACCGCGCCGCGGCTGCCGCTTTCGATCAGCGTGCCGAGCAGCACGGGTGCCACGAAGCCGCCGGTTCCCGTGCCCACGGCATAGAAGACGGAAATGGCCAGGGCACGCATTTCCAGCGGGAATACTTCGCTCGCGGTGAGGTAGGCGGAACTCGCGGCTGCCGAGGCGAGGAAGAACACCGCGGACCAGCACAGTGCCTGGGTTCGCGCATCGAGCCACCCTTGCGTGAAGGCCCAGCCGGTCAGTGCCAGGCCGAGGCCGGAGAGCACGTAAGTGAGCGCGATCATGCGCCGCCGTCCGACGTGGTCGAACAGCGGCCCCAGCAGCAAGGGGCCGACGGCATTGCCGAGTGCGAACGGAAAGATGTACAGCGCGACGCGCGCGTCGGGCACGCCGTAGAAGCGGGTCAGCACCAGCGCGTAGGTGAAGAAGATGGCGTTGTAGAAGAACGCCTGCGCCACCATCAGCGCCAGCGTGATCACGCTGCGCCGCCGGTAGCGATGCACCAGCAGCCGCATGACGTCCCCGATGGCCGGCGCTGCCTGCTGCCGGAAGCCCATCCGCGTGCGCGTGGAAGGCACTGGCGGCAGCTCGCCGTGCGCAGCCCGGATGTCGGCTTCGATCGAGGCGATGACGCCTTCGGCTTCATCATGACGCCCGTGCGTGGCGAGCCAGCGCGGACTCTCCGGTACATGGCGCCGCACCAGCACGATGGCAATCGCGAGGATCGCGCCCAGCCCGAAGCAGACGCGCCATCCCCACACCGGCCCCAGCACGCGCGCATCGAGCAGCAGCAGGCTCAGGCCGGCGCCCAGCGCCGCGCCGAACCAGAAGCTGCCGTTGATGGCGAGGTTGACGCGCCCGCGCACGCGCGCGGGAATCAGTTCATCGATGGCCGAGTTGATCGCCGCGTACTCGCCCCCGATGCCAAGGCCGGTGCAGAAGCGGCATAGCGCAAACATCGTGAAGCCCGGCGAAAACGCCGTGGCGAGCGTTGCCGCCATGTAGACCAGCAACGTCGCCAGGAACAGCCGCTTGCGCCCGAGGCGGTCTGCCATCCGGCCGAACACCAGTGCGCCGATCACCGCGCCGAGGATATAGAGCGAGCCCGACCATCCGACTTGCCCCGCTGTCAGCGCCAGTGTGTCCTGCCGCTCCAGCACGGCGCCGACCGAGCCGACCAGCGTGACTTCGAGCCCGTCCAGGATCCATGCGACGCCCAGCGCAATCGCCACGCGCCAGTGCCAGCGCGACCACGGCAGGCGGTCGAGACGCGCGGGAATGTCGCTGCTGAAGCCGGTCGCGGAAGTGTGGGGCGGCGCGGACATGGATGCCGGTGGCGGTGGCCGGAGTGCGCGGGTCACCAGCAGGCTGAAGGACAACCTGGGTATTCCATCAATGTCTGCATGCCAGGAAAGCCGGACATGAAGACAAGGCGGCGCGCGACGGATCGGCCGTCAGGGCGCGGGCGACCTCAGTGCCGCATTGAGCTGGTCGACGATCTCGGCCCAGTCGGCATCTTCCTGGATCTCCTCGCGCAGCAGGGTCGCCTGCGCCGGCGTCCAGAACGGGGCGTCTGCGAGCATGACGTCGTCTGGCAGCGGCGAATGCGCCGCCAGGAATGCGCGGATGCCCTGTTCATCCGAAGGCAGGCCAAGTTGTGCAAACAATTCGGAAAAGCGGTGGAATGTCTGGTCCATGGTTGTGCCCTGTCATTGATGGGAGAGACTCAAGCAAGTGTAGAGCACGCGCCGCCCGCGCGGCCGCGCGTCGCGCGGAACGATTCGCCGCGCACGGACACGAACGATGATGGGGCCGTGGAGCCGATGCGGTCCGCCCGGCGGCGGGGAGCGCACATCTCCGCGGCAACCGCAAGCCCGACAGGAGGGTCGATATGCACGCGAATGCCAAACTCACGCCAGCCACGGAACTGGCGCAACGCAACCCCGTCCGCTTTCCCAATGAAAGCGCCGAGTACCGCCAGGCGCGCAATGCGCTGCTTGCAGAAGAGATCGACCTGCGGCGCCATATCGAGCGCGTGGCCGAGCAGCGCCGCCAGCTGCCGCCCGGCG
The DNA here is from genome assembly GCF_000812465.1 of Cupriavidus sp. IDO. GTDB lineage: Bacteria > Pseudomonadota > Gammaproteobacteria > Burkholderiales > Burkholderiaceae > Cupriavidus. The sequence continues at coordinate 69,921 of NZ_JWMA01000022.1, forward strand.
GCGAGGTGACCAAACGCTATACCTTCGAGGGAGAAAACGGGCTCGTCACGCTCGCCGAACTGTTCGGCGACAAGGACACCCTTGTTATCTACAGTTACATGTTCAGGCCGCAGCGGGAAGAGCCCTGTCCGATGTGCACATCGCTGATGGGTTCGTGGGATCACAAGGTGCCGGATATCGAGCAGCGCGTGGCGCTGGCGATGGTCGCCCGTTCGCCAATCGACCGCCTGGTGGCCGCAAAAAAGGCACGCGGCTGGACGAAGCTGAAGGTCTACTCCGACCCAGACGGCGATTTCACGCGTGACTACGTCAGTCCCGAAGATGCCGACGTGCCCGCCTACACGGTTTTCACGCGCCGCGACGGCAAGATCCGCCATTTCTGGAGCGGCGAGATCTACGCCACCATGTCCGATCCCGGCCAGGACCCGCGCGGCGCGCCGGACCTGGATCCGCTCTGGACGTTGCTCGACACCACGCCGGAAGGCCGCGGCACTGACTGGTATCCGAAGCTCGACTACGGCACTGGCGGCTAGCGCGGGTCGATATGGCGGCCGCATGACAAGCAAACAGCGGGAAGCCGAGCGCCGCGCTCAGGCCCGCACGACCCCCACGGTGAAATCGCCCTCGAGCGTGTTGTCGGGGTCCGCCAGCTTGTGCACCCGCACAAGGTTGGGCCGGCTGCCGGCGATCGGATCCTGCGCATTGGCGCGCGTCGGCGCGCCGTGCGCGCGGTAGGCAGGATGGCTGCCCAGTACTTCGCGGTTGAGCGCGTCGCTGAAATAGAGCTGGCTGGTCAGCACTTCATTGCGGCCCAGCAGGATCTTGAAGTGGATGTGGATGGCGCGTGGCGCGTACCAGCCGGGATAGATCGATGTGAATGTGGCGACGCCGTCGGCGCCGGTTGGCTGCACACCGCGCAGGAAGCGCGCGGCCTTGCCGCCCCGCCTGCCTTCGCCGCTATAGCTGCCTTCCGCGTCGCAGTGCCAGACGCTGACCAGCGCACCGGGCACCGGCGCGCAGCCACGGTTTGTGTCGACCACCAGCAGGCGCAGACGTAGCGGCTGGCCGGGGCGGTCGTCGCGAATGTCCGCACGCACCAGCGCGTCATCCAGATAGAAAGGGCCTTCCGTGGCGGCGGGCGTGAGCAGGCAGGCTGCCGGTGGCAAATAGGCATCCGCCGGCGCAGCAAGCACAGGCTCCAGGCCTGCTGTTGCCAGCAGGGCACCGATTTGGCCAAGAAAGCGGCGGCGGGTCTGGTTCGAGGCTGATGCGGCACGCTCGCGGGCTTTCATCGCAACTCCGCATCATTGGCAGCGCCAGGCGGTCACCGCCCCATGGCTTTCAGCATCGAATAGCCGTGGCTGGTGATGCGCGGCGACTGGTGGCATCCGTGCAGGACTTCAAGCTGTACGAGTTGCTTGTCGACCAGCGCGTTGAGGTCGGCCGGATCGATCTGGCGGGAATCGGTGGAATCGAGGGAATCGGGACCATCGCTGATGAGTAGCAGCGTGGCAAGCTCATGCGGACTCAGCACGTTCGTCTCCTTGGCAAGAGGGGGGCGTTTGCTGGGATTGGCACGGCGCGTGACGCCGCGCAGGAGAAACGATACCGCAGAAGACGTTGCCTTGCTGACGTGCTGGCAAGTGCTCGCGTGCATGCTGCAGTGCGGCACACCGTCCCCGGCGGATAGATTGTTTGACGAGGCAGCGAAGGCCCGGTTCCGTACGAGAATTTGCGGTTACATATGGCCAGGGCGCCGTCTCGATGATCCGTACTGCATATAGCGCAGGAAGATGACAGGGCGATGTCGAACCGCTCGCTGCCTCCGTGCCCGAAGTGGCATTTTGTGCGTCGCCGTGCCGCGTTATATGCGATACGTCACCCCGAGCCAGAAACTCCGCGGCGCGCCGGGTGCCACGAAGAGCGCGCTCGCGCTGTCTGCCGGCGCTACGTGCGGTTGCAGCAAATTGCCGTTGGGGAACATGTCATTCGCGATTTGCCCGTAGGTCTCGTAGCGGCGGTCGAACACATTGGCCACGCGCGCGTAGATCTCGAAATGCTTGTTCACCTGGTAAGCGGCGCGCAGGTTGACCGTGGCATAGCCGGGCGTGCCCCAGTCCGCGGCTTTCGGCGCCTTGCCCGGCTGCGGGTCGCTGCGCAGGCCGTCTTCGTTGCCGCTGGTGACGCTGCCGGATACGGCCACCAGGTCGGCGCCAAGCGTCAGGCCGGGCAGCGCCTGCCAGTCCGCGCCGAGCTTGACCGTGTGGGTTGGCAGCCCGGCCATGCGCATGCCCGGCCGGATGTTGATGGTGCGCTCGCCCACGGCGAGCTGCCCGGTGGCCTGGTAGGTCGCCTGCAGGTAGCTGTAGGCGAGCCGCAGCGTGACGCTGCCCAGTTGCTGCCGGACGGTCAGGTCGAGCCCCTGGTTGCGGGTACGGTCGAAGTTCGCGAAGTATCCCTGCTGGGTGTTCGGCGCGCGCAGGAAGAGGATGTCGTCGTGATTGTCGATGCGGTAGAGCGTGGCAGACACGTCAGTGTCCTTCGACGGGCGCCAGCGCACCCCGGCTTCATATGAGTGGGACACGACCTGCTTCAGGTACGGGTCGGCCTGCAGCCCGGCAGGCAGGCGGCAGGGCTGTTGCGGATCGGCGCAGCCCAGTTCGAGCACCGTGGGCACGCGGTTGTTCTGGGCGTAGCCGCCGAATACCGTGACCCCTGCGCCCAGCTTCTGCGCAAGGCCCAGGGCGGGATTGAGCCTGCCGTAGGTGAAGCTTTCGTTCGGCTGTTCGGAGCCGTCGCTGTTGCGCAGCGTGTTGCTGACCGCGACGTGATTCCATCTTGCCGAGGCGGTAAGGAAGGTGCTGCGCGTGACAGACCACGTGTCGGACAGGTACAGCCCGAGCGTGCGCGAGGTGCCGCTGACGCCGGAGAACAGCGCGTTCGGCGCATCCGGGTCGGCGACTGCCCCGCGGTCGTCGGTGAAGGTGCCGGGCTGCTGGTACTGCGAATAGGTCAGGCGGCTGCGGTCCAGGCTCAGCCCGGCGTTCATCACATGGCTCTCGGTTTCCTTCGCTAGGCTGAGTGCCATGCCGACGGTCTGCTGCCACATGTGGGTGGTGTTGACGATGGCCGGCGGCAGCGCCGCGCCCTCGGCACGGGTAAAGCCGCAGCGGGCACTGCGCGGGCTGCCGTCCGCCAGGAAGCCGTCTTCGCAGTCTTCGGCGTAGTTCGCATAGTCAGGGTTCACGTCGCCGTTGGTGGTGTCGCGTCGGCTGGTGCGCACGTAGGCGAGCGCGGCGGCGCTGGTCTTGTCGTCGAACCAGTGGCGGCCGTTGAGCGCGACCTGGGTGACCTGGTTCCGGGTCTGGTCCGGATAGGTGTACACCGCGCGCGGATTGCTCTCGTAAAGGCCCGGCAGCGTGGCATTGCCACTTGCGCGAACGCTGGGCAACAGGCCATTGCCGATCAGGTTGCTGCGGCCGTGCAGCAGCGAGACGTCCCAGCTGTCGGCGTCGCCGGCGTGCCCCGCCTTGACGAAGAGGCTGCCGAGACGGCCCTCCGAATGGTCGCGCCAGCCCTGCTCCTGGAACAGGGTGCCGGCGGCGAAGGCGTGCCAGCCTTCGGCGCTGCGTACGCCACCCGACAGGTCGGCGCGCTTGCGATTGCCGCTGCCGTAGGACAGGTCCGCCTTGAAGCCGGGGGAGCCCAGGCCGGAGCGGGTGGTCATGGCCAGCGCGCCACCCAGCGTATTGAGGCCGTACGCCGGGTTGGCGCTGGACACCAGCGAGACGCTCTCCAGCGCGGCTTCGGGAATCATGTCCCAGCTGACCACATCGCCGAAGGGCTCGTTGACGCGGATGCCGTCGAGGTAGACCGAGAGGCCCTGCGGCACGCCCGGGATCGACGAAGCGCGGAAGCCGCGGTAGGTGATGTCGGTCTGGAATGGGCTGCCCTGGATGTCGTTGACATTGACGCCGGCCAGGTTGCGGGCCAGGTAGTCGGGCAGATTGCCGGCGCGCGATCCGCCCAGGTCGTCGCCGCGCACGGTCTGGACGGTGTAGGGCACCAGATCGCTGTCCACGCCGATGCCCGGCAGCGGGGCGGCCGCAACCACCATCACTTCGGGCAGCACGGCACTGTCCCCGATTGGCGCACCGGTGTCCTCTTGTGCAACAGCGGGCCGGGCGATCAGCAGGGCCACGGCCAGCGCGATCGCGGTGGCGTGGGTGGACGGGTTGGCTGGCATCTTGCATCTCCTCCGGATGGCTCGCGGGCCTGCCTGCGTTGGGTAGCGCCCTGGTTCGAACCGGCAGAGGGGCCGGGAGCAGGTTCCATGCCTCCGGCGTGGGGAAACGCTCCCGATCGGCAAACGGTTTGCCGCAAAGGCGTGGCGACGCCGTGGCCGCCCTGTCAGTGCGGGAATGTCATTGGCATGGGAATTGCCAATTGCCTGTCTGGTGTGAGTGGCGCACCGGTGGGAATCACAACAGGAGAGGAGATGACGATGAGGACGTTAAGGACGTTACGAATGATGATGGTGCTCGCGGCGGCCGCCGCGAGTCTTGCCGCGCAGGCGGCGCAGACGTCGGTAACCGATGCCATGATCGAGAACGACGCGAAGACGCCGGGCGATGTGTTGTCGTGGGGCATGGGCCCGCAGGGCCAGCGCTATTCCGCGCTGTCCCGCATCAATACGAAGAACGTCGGCGAGCTGGTGCCGGCCTGGTCGTTCTCCTTCGGCGGCGAGAAGCAGCGCGGCCAGGAATCGCAGCCGCTGATCCACGACGGCAAGATGTTCGTCACGGCCTCCTACTCCCGCATCTACGCGCTCGACCTGAAGACCGGCCGCAAGCTGTGGAAATACGAGCATCGGCTGCCGGAAGGCATCATGCCCTGCTGCGACGTGGTGAACCGCGGTGCCGCGCTCTACGACAACCTGGTGATCTTCGGCACGCTCGACGCGCAGCTGGTGGCGCTCGACCAGAAGACCGGCAAGGTAGTGTGGAAGGAGAAGATCGAGGACTACGCGGCCGGCTATTCGTACACGGCGGCGCCGCTGATCGTCAAGGGCATGGTGCTCACGGGCGTCTCGGGCGGCGAGTTCGGCGTGGTGGGCCGGGTCGAGGCGCGCGACGCCAGAACCGGCCAGCTGGTGTGGTCGCGGCCCGTGGTGGAAGGCCACATGGGCTACCGGTATGACAAGGACGGCAACAAGACCGAGAACGGCGTGACCGGCACCACCGGCGCAAGCTGGCCCGGCGAGACCTGGAAGACCGGCGGCGCCGCCACCTGGCTGGGCGGCACCTATGATCCGCAGACCGGGCTGGTCTACTTCGGTACCGGCAACCCCGGACCGTGGAACAGCCACATCCGCAAGGGCGATAACCTCTACTCGGCCTCCACGGTGGCACTCGACCCTGCCACCGGCAAGATCGTCTGGCACTACCAGAACACCCCGAACGACGGCTGGGACTTCGACGGCGTCAACGAGTTCGTGACCTTCGACCTCGACGGCAAGCGCATGGGCGGCAAGGCCGACCGCAACGGCTTCTTCTACGTCAATGACGCCACCAATGGCAAGCTGGTCAATGCCTTCCCCTTCGTCAGGAAGATCACCTGGGCGAGCGGCATCGACCTCAAGACCGGCCGCCCGAACTTCATCAATGAAGGCCGCCCCGGCGACCCGAGCGGGGGCAGCGATCCGAAGAAGGGCCAGTCTGTATTTGCCGCGCCCGGTTTCCTTGGCGGCAAGAACCAGCAACCGATGGCCTACAGCCCGCAGACCGGCCTGTTCTACGTGCCCGCCAACGAGTGGGGCATGGACATCTGGAATGAGCCCGTCAGCTACAAGAAGGGTGCCGCCTTCCTGGGCGCGGGCTTTACCATCCACCCGCTGAACGAGGACTACATCGGTGCGCTGCGCGCCATCAATCCCAAGACCGGCAAGATCGTATGGGAAGTCAAGAACAACGCTCCGCTGTGGGGAGGCGTCATGACCACGGCCGGCGGCCTGGTGTTCTGGGGCACGCCGGAAGGCTACCTGAAAGCAGCCGATGCGAAGACGGGCAAGGAACTCTGGCAGTTCCAGACCGGCAGCGGCGTCGTGGCGCCGCCGGTCACCTGGGAGGACAACGGCGAGCAGTACGTCGCGGTGGTGTCCGGCTGGGGCGGTGCAGTGCCGCTGTGGGGCGGTGAAGTCGCCAAGCGCGTGAACTTCCTGGAGCAGGGCGGATCGGTGTGGGTGTTCAAGCTCCACAAGAGCTGAAGCCGGTCATCGATGTCACTGCCTGGTGCGCGCCGGCACGGCATGCCGTGCCGGCTTGCGCCGGGCGCGGTTGCAATGTGAATCAGCGGGATAAAGGTATGAAGCATGGATTTCTGGTGTTGGCGGTCGTCGCTTCGGCGCTGTCGTACGCGGCACGGGCCGGGGCGGCACCCGATATGCAGGCGCTGGCGGATAAGAGTGGCTGCTTTTCCTGCCACGGCATGCAGGCAAAGGTAGTCGGGCCGGGGTTTGCTGAAGTGGCTGCCAAATACAAGGGCGACGCCGAGGCGGCCGGGCGGCTGGCCACGAAGATCCGCGAAGGCGGCAAGGGGGTGTGGGGGCGGATTCCCATGCCGCCGCACGGCAATCTTGGGGAGGACGATGCCAGGAAGCTGGCGGAGTGGGTGTTGAGTCTTGGGTAGCAGTGGACGGATGAACTGACGATAAGAAGCAGGCTGGTCCAGCGCATGCTGGCTTGACACGACATCCTGCGGTGGCCGGGTGGGCTGCCTGGGTTTGCCGTCGGATGTCGGTCTTTTGGCTTCTATTGGATCCTGGCCGATCTGCGGGGTGGGGGTCTGTCTCGACGCGCACCGACTTCCGCGATCGCTGCCGGCCCAGAGCCGACATTCATATTTTCCGAAAGCGGACAGTCAACAACAATGTTGGCAAGCAGCCACATTGCTGCGATCCAAAAAGGTTGGAAGTCCAAAGCATTACCGATGGAAAGATTTTCGGGCTTACCGAATAACAAGATAGCGCTGTTTTAGCGATCAAAAATTTTCAATCCATCGTGAGCCACGAACCCCCGCACCGAGGAGCGGTCAAATCCGGAAGAAGCGGTGCTGGTCGCAGGTCAGTCGTTGCCACCGTTCAATATGCTGTCTGTCATAAGGTGAGCATTCGGGTTCCGGGCTGTCGGCAGGTTGGATGAGCCGACGTCGAATATTCTCTTTCTCCTCGTTATCCGGCACTGACTCATCATTTGCTGGCCGGACTACGCCAGCTGCCTGGCGACATCAATATTGGCTCGTATTTGCGCGCCGCCTGTTTTAGCGCGTGGATCGTCGAATGCAGCGGTCGTCGCACCACTGATGAAGCGTATAACCGGAAATCATTCAATAGAATGCATTAATCAGGGCCACTTCATCCAGAGAGGGAAATAAAAATGCACCTCGGCATGATCGGATTGGGACGCATGGGCGCCAGTTTGGTACAGCGTCTTACCAGGGATGGCCATACATGCGACGTCTACGATGTGGATCCCGCTACCGTGAGGAAGATGGCCGGCGCCGGTGTCCAGGGGCGTGCCTCGATCGACGAACTGGTCGCGAAGCTGGCCAGGCCACGCGTGGTGTGGCTAATGGTTCCCGCCGGCGTGGCCGGCAACACGATCGAGGCGGTGGGCGCCCGCATGGATGAGGGCGACATCATCATCGATGGCGGCAACAGCTATTACCGCGACGACCTGCTACGCGCGAAGGCGCTCAAGCAGAAAGGCATCCATTTTGTCGATTGCGGCACCAGTGGCGGCGTGTTCGGGGTGGAGCGCGGCTTTTGTCTGATGATTGGCGGCGAGGAGCAAGTGGTCAGGCATCTGGAGCCGATTTTCAGGAGTATTGCGCCCGGAGTCGAGGCAGCATCCCGCACGCCCGGCAGGACTGGCACTCCCACGTCGGCCGAGCATGGCTATCTGCATTGCGGTCCGAACGGCGCGGGCCACTTCGTAAAGATGGTTCACAACGGGATCGAGTACGGCGTCATGGCGGCATATGCGGAAGGCCTGAATATCCTGCACAACGCCGACGCCGGCAAACGCGCACGCGAGGCGGATGCCGAAACCGCGCCGCTGCGCGAGGCGGAATATTACCAATTCGACCTGGACCTTGCCGAGGTCGCGGAGGTGTGGCGCCGCGGCAGCGTGATCGGCTCGTGGCTGCTCGACCTTACCGCTGCCTCGCTGCTGGCCAGCCCCGACCTGAAGGGCTATGCGGGCCGCGTCTCCGACTCCGGGGAGGGGCGATGGACGATCGCTGCGGCCATTGACGAGTCGGTGCCAGCGCCGGTTCTCAGTGCCGCGCTTTATGAACGCTTCAGCTCGCGCGGCGATGCCGATTTCGCCAATCGGGTCTTGTCTGCGATGCGCAAGCAGTTTGGCGGACATGACGAGAAGGGGAAGGAAAAACACCAAGATGAATCCCATCGATAATGGCGCTCCCCGATCAAAAAGACAGTTGAATGTGCTGGTGGTCGATGTCGGCGGCTCCCATGTCAAGTGTGTCGCTACCGGCCACAAGGACGCTGTTGCGTTCAGGTCGGGACGGAACATGACGCCAGATCGCATGATGAAGAAATTACGGGAGATCACCGCCGGCTGGCACTACGATGCAGTTTCGATCGGCTATCCGGGTGTGGTCCTCGGCGAGCGGATCGCGCGCGAACCGAACAACCTCGGTTCGGGCTGGGTCGGCTTCGATTTTCAGGCAGCGTTCGGATGTCCGGTAAAGATCATCAACGACGCGGCGATGCAGGCTCTCGGCGGCTACGAAGGCGGCCGTATGCTATTTCTCGGGCTCGGCACCGGGCTGGGATCGGCGCTTATCCTCGACGGCGTGATTGCTCCCATGGAACTGGGACATCTGCGCAACGGAAAGGGACGCAATTATGAGCACGATCTCGGCGAGCGGAGCCGCCAGCGCCTGGGGAACAAGAAGTGGCGCCGCAAGGTCGTGGATGTGGTGGATGGCTTCCGCGCGGCGCTGTTGCCCGACTATATCGTGCTGGGTGGTGGCAATGCCGTACGTCGGAAGGAATTGCCTTTGCTGTCCCGCCGTGGCGACAACGTCAATGCGTTTCTGGGGGGCTTTCGCTTGTGGGAGCGGCAACCCCGCCATGCGGCAGAATCGGGTGCAACTGGCGGCGACATTGCAACCGGCGGCAACCGGCATGGCCATGTAACGGATGAGACGGCGACATGAAAACGCGCGATGACGTTGTGTTCCTGCCGGACTGCGGATCGGGCATATCGCCGATTTGAAAAACTCGAGCTACCGAGGAGGCGCCAGATGAATGCATCTCGAACCAACCCCGCGCTTGACGATTTGTGTATCAACACGCTACGCTTTCTGTCGGTCGATGCCGTGCAACGTGCCAACAGCGGGCATCCCGGCTTGCCGTTGGGTGCGGCACCGATGGCCTATGTATTGTGGACACGCTTCCTCAAGCACAACCCCGGCAATCCACGCTGGTTCGACCGCGATCGGTTTGTGCTTTCCGCCGGGCATGGTTCGGCGCTCCTGTACAGCCTGCTCCACCTCACAGGCTACGACCTTCCGCTGTCACAGCTACAGCAATTCCGGCAGTGGGGCAGCATCACGCCGGGCCACCCGGAACGGGACCTGGCGCCCGGCGTCGAAATCACCACCGGCCCGCTTGGTCAGGGCTTCGGCAACGGTGTCGGCATGGCGATCGCCGAAGCGAACCTGGCCGCGCGTTACAACCGCGACGACTGCCGCGTGATCGATCATTTTACGTACGGAATCGTCAGTGACGGCGACCTGATGGAAGGCATCGCATCGGAAGCCGCATCGCTGGCCGGCCATCTGCAACTGGGCAAGCTGATTTACCTGTATGACGACAATCGGATCACGCTGTCGGCCGGTACCGACATGACGTTTACCGAGGACCGCGCGCGACGCTTCGACACATATGGCTGGCACACGCAGGCACTGCCCGACGGCAATGACCTCGCGGCGCTCGGGCGGGCGCTGGATGCGGCCCGTGCCGAGAACGGGCGTCCTTCGCTGATTCTGGTGCGAAGCCATATCGGTTATGGCTCGCCCAACAAGCAAGACACATTCGAGGCCCACGGGTCACCACTAGGCGCGGAAGAGGTCCGCCTGACCAAACGGAACCTTGGCTGGCCGGAGCAACCGGCGTTTCACGTTCCCGCGGAGGCAAGCGCGCATTTTCGCGAAGCGCTTGCACGAGGAGAGAAGAGCGAGCAGGCGTGGCACGACAGATTTTCCGCCTATGAAGCGAAATTTCCCGAACTCGCGGCGGAGTTGCGGCAACTGATGCAGGACAGGCGCGATGCTCGCGCAAGCGTAGCCACACATCGGGAGGACTGGGATATCGATATACCGCAGTTTCCCGCCGACGCCAAAGGCATGGCCACCCGCGTGGCATCGGGCAAGGTCATGAACGCCATTGCAGCGCATTTACCGACGCTGATAGGCGGCTCGGCGGATCTTGATCCGTCGACGCATACCGCGCTGATCGGGCTCGGGGACTTTCAGCCCCCCGGCGCGAGCGCGCGCGACCGGCAAGGCTCGGAGGGCGGCTGGAGCTATGCGGGCCGCAATCTGCATTTTGGCGTACGCGAACATGCAATGGGCGCGATCATGAATGGCTTGGCGGCGCATGGCGGCACCTTGCCGTTCGGCGCGACTTTCCTGGTGTTTTCCGACTATCTGCGTCCGTCGATCCGCCTGGCCGCACTGATGGGATTGCATGTGGTCTACATCTTTACCCATGACAGCATCGCGCTCGGCGAGGATGGTTCCACGCACCAGCCCGTGGAACAGCTTGCCAGCTTGCGCGCGGTGCCGCGCCTCGTCGTGGTGCGTCCGGCCGATGCCAATGAAGCTGCGAGCGCCTGGCGTGTTGCGGTAAGAACACGCGACCGGCCGATAGCACTGGTACTGACGCGGCAGAACGTCCCTGTACTCGACCGGACGCAATTCGCTGCCGCCGATGGTCTGCTGCGCGGTGCATACGTGCTGGCCGATGCGGCGGACGGCAAGGCGGAACTGATCCTGATCGCCAGTGGGTCGGAAGTCGGCCTGATCGTCGCTGCCTACCGACAATTGCTCGCACAGAACATCAAGGTGCGCCTGATCTCGATGCCGAGCTGGGAATTGTTCGACGAACAACCGCAGGAATATCGCGATGCCGTGTTGCCGCCGGCGGTTGGCGCAAGGCTCGCGGTCGAGGCTGGCGTTTCGCAGGGCTGGCATCGCTATGTCGGCGAGCGTGGCGAGGTGCTAGCGGTAGATCGCTTCGGTGCATCGGCGGCCGGAGAGGTGATGCTGCGCGAATACGGCTTCACCGCCGAGAACGTCTGCCGGCGCGCCCTCGCGCTACTTCACCGATAAGAAGCGCGCGGGGCGTCGCAAGCGGGAGGCTGCATCATTCAACCTCGCGGAGCAGCAACTGCCACTATTCCGCCTGGATTCCCGCCTCCCTGACCACCTTGCCCCACTTTGCCAGGTCAGACCTGATCAGCGCCGCGTATTCCTGCTCGCAAGGCTCCAGCCTTGCTGCGCTTCGTTCCTAGGCTTCCACGCCTTCTCGACAGACTTATTTCTGCAACGAATCTCCGACTCAGGACACTAGGTCTCGCGCCGCTGGCCAACCAGTCGCAACGAATTCCCATCGCTACGAAACACCATCGGCTTCGCTTTCGCCATGCTCCCCTGCATCACGATCTCGCTGACCGCGGCATGCTCGCGAGAATGCCCACATACGGGGTCCGTCGCAGCGGGATCTCCAGTCAACAGAAACGCCTGGCACCGGCAGCCACCATAATCTTCCTCCCGGTGGTCACACGAACGGCAAGGCTCCTGCATCCACCCGGTACCCCGGAATCGCCGGAAGGCATCGCTCTCCACCCAGATCTCCCGCAGCGTCTGCGCAGCAACATTCGGCAGCACCAGCCCCGGCAGCATGCGAGCCGCGTGGCAGGGCAGCGCAGTTCCATCGGGCGCGACGCCAAGGAAGGTCGTACCCCAGCCATTCATGCATTTCTTCGGCCGCTGCTCGAAGTAATCCGGCACCACGAACAGGATCTGGCATTGCCTGCCGATGCGCGCACGGTAGTCGTTGACCACGGCCTCGGCTTCACGCAGCTGTTCCCCCGTGGGCATCAATGCCAGCCGGTTCTCCCACGCCCAGCCGTAGTACTGCGTATTGGCCAGCTCCAGGTACTCCGCGCCCATCCGCAGCGCCATCTCGATGATGGCGCCGACGTGGGGGAGGTTGTGCCGGTGCAGCACGCAATTCATCACCATGGGATAGCCGTGCGCCCTGATCATGCGGGCCACGCGTTGCTTCAGGTCGAAGGTGCGGGTGCTGGAGAGGAAGTCGTTGAGCTCGCGGGTGGAGTCCTGGAAGGAGAGCTGGATGTGGTCCAGTCCGGCCTCGCGCAGCGCGGCAAGGCGGGCATCGGTCAGGCCCACGCCGGAGGTGATGAGGTTGGTGTAGAAGCCCAGCCCGTGGGCGTGCCGCACCAGTTCCTCCAGGTCCTTGCGCAGCAGCGGCTCGCCGCCGGACAGGCCGAGCTGCACGGCGCCCAGCGCGCGGGCCTGGCTGAAGACATTGCACCACTGTGCGGTGTCGAGCTCCGTGGTGTGGCTGGCATAGTCCACCGGGTTGGAGCAGAAGGCGCAGTGCAGCGGGCAGCGGTAGGTAAGCTCGGCCAGCAGCCAAAGTGGCGGCCCGGGCTGTGCAGCCGACTCAGACGAGCCAGCCGCGTTCGATGGCATGTTTGACAAAGGCATGTACCTCCGGTGCGATGCCCTGCACGCCGAAGGCGGTCTGCAGGTCGTCGATCAGCATGTCGAGCGTGTGGCCGCCGTCGCAGCGCTGCAGGATGGCGGCGGCGCTGTCGTTGAGGGTGACCATCCCTTCCGGATACAGCAGGACCCAGCTTTGCTGGGCCTCTTCCCATTGCAGGCGGAAGGTCCGGTGCAGCGTGGGCCTGGCGAGGTCTGGAGCGCTTGTGGTCATGGGCTGGCCTGCTGGATGGCGTCGAGCATCGACCAGAGGATGTCGAGCTTGAACTGCAGGATATCGAGGGCGCGCTGCTGCTGCTCCGGCGTGCGGAAGTGGTTGAGGGTCACGCGCAGGCCATGATCGACATCGCGCTGGGCGAGCGGGATGCGCGAGCGGAAATAGTCCAGTCCCGCGGCTTCGATCCACGGGTAGTGGGTGGGCCAGCCGGCCAGCCGCTCCTTGTGGATCTCCGGCGCGAACATTTCGGTCAGCGACGAGCACACCGCTTCCTGCCACGGCGCGCGGCGCGCGAAGTTAACATAGGCGTCGACGGCGAAGCGCACGGCGGGCAGCACATGCCGTTGGGCCAGCAGCGCGTCGCGTTCCAGCCCCACGGCCTGGCCAAGACGCAGCCAGGCCTCGATGCCGCCGGGCGCGGTCCCGGTGCCGTCGTGGTCGAGGATGCGCACGACCCATTCGCGGCGCGTGTCGCGCTCGGTGCAGTTGGAGAGGATGGCGGCATCCTTCAGCGGGATGCAGGCCTGGTAGTAGAAGCGGTTGGCCACCCAGGCCCGGATCTCGGCTGGCGTGCATTGCCCGGCCGCCATGCGCTGGTTGAAGGGATGGTGGATGTGGTAGCCGGATTCCCTGGCGCGCAGGCGCGCCTCGAACTCCGCTGGGCTCCACGCGGTGGAATGTGTCATAGCGCGATTTCCATGCCGTCATACGCCAGCTCGATGCCATGCCGCGTCAGCTCGCCGCGCTCGGGCGAGTCCTCCGCCAGGATCGGGTTGGTGTTGTTGATGTGGATAAGGATCTTGCGGCTGGCGGGCAGCCGGTCGAGGATCTCGATCATGCCGCCGGGGCCGGACAGGGCGAGGTGTCCCATGTCGGCCGCGGTCTTGCCGGAAAAGCCGGCCTGCTGCATTTCGTCGTCGCGCCAGAAGGTGCCGTCGACGAGCACTACGTCCGCGATGCGCAGTTCCGTGAAGACGTGATCGTCGACGCGGCCCAGGCCGGGGGCGTAGAAGGCACGGCGGCCGCTGTGGCGGTCGACGATTCGCAGGCCGATATTGTCGCCACGGCGCGGCGCATGGCGGTTGGGCGAATAGGGCGGGGCCTTGCTTTCCAGCGGCACGGCGGTGAGCGCCACGCCTTGCAGCGGCGGCACTGAAAATGGTGTGTCGTCCAGCGGCAGGGCGTGCGCCTCCAGCCCGCAATAATGCGAAAGAATGCGGGTGAGCGGAAAGGCGGCGCCAAGGTCGTCCAGGACAGTGCCGGTGGCGTAGACCGGCAGGGCGCGGCGGTGCTCGCGCAGCATCAGCAGGCCGGTGACGTGGTCGATCTGCGCGTCCATCAGCACGACGCCCGCAATGGCGGTGTCGCGCGGTGCGCGCGCGGGCTGTAGCGAGGGCGTGTCGCGAAGCTGCCGCAGGATATCCGGGGAGGCGTTGACGAGGATGGCTTCGGCCCCATCATCGAACAGGGCGATGGAGGACTGTGTGCGCGGCGTGGCACGCAGGGTGCCCCGGCGCACGCCGTCGCAGTTGTGGCAGTTGCAGTTCCACTGGGGAAAGCCGCCGCCGGCGGCCGAGCCCAGTACCCGGATGGTGGTCATGGTGCGGGATGTCTGTGGTTGTCGTTGCTCCGCCAATGGCGATGCGCTAACAGCTACCGCTAGCGGGCTCCCTCTCCCGCTTGCGGGGGAGGGGAGCAAACAAGCGGACTGCGGGATTTGTCGCCAACCTCGGCGCGCATGCGAGCCGGGAAGTGCCCTCGGCCGCTAACGCTCAGCGGTTGGCGATATACATCGTGATTTCGAAGCCGAGCCTCAGTTCGGTGTAGGCGGGCGTGGTCCAGTTCATGTCTGTCTCCTCTGTTGGCATGGTTAGTGAATCGCGTGCGGTGAACCCCGCCGCATTCCGAACGAGGCAACAACCATGCCCGCAATGCCACCGACATCCTCCTGCTTCTTCATGCGTACGCCGGACGGCCAGCGCGTTCACGTCCGCTTGAGCGGGCCGGCCGATGGCGAGCCCTGGCTCGTGCTGCATGGCGGGCCGGGAAGCGGCTGCGATCCCGCCATGGCGGACTGGTTCGACCCGCTCGTGCACCGCGTGGTGATGCCCGACCAACGCGGCGCCGGACGGTCCAGGCCGGCGGGGACCCTGCGCCGGAATAACGTGGGCACGCTGCTGCGCGACCTGGAGCAACTGCGCGAGGGACTCGGCATCGGACGCTGGGGCGTGGTGGGCGGATCGTGGGGCGCGGCGCTGGCGCTGGCGTATGCGCAGCGCTTTCCGGACGCCGTGGCCGCGCTGGTCTTGCGCGGGACCTTCCTGACCGGGCGCGACGACATGCTCCGGCTCTTCGTCCCGCGCCATGGCGGACGCCGCATGCTGCATTGCGTCACGCCGCTCGGGGAGCGCCTGCCGGACGCGCGCGCCACTCTGCTCACTGTGTCAAGGGTGTTGCAAAGTGGTACGCCTGTTCAGAAACGAGACACCGCCGCTGGATGGCGAAGTCGTGAACGGTCAATGCTGCACCTTGGCCCGATGCTAGCCGCTCGCGCACGGTCATGGCGCGAGCGCGTGGCGGCGGCGAACAAGTACCGGATCCAGGCGCACTACCTGCGCAACCGCGCCGGACTCGGCAAGCCGGCGCTGCTCAGGGCGGCACTGGAGATCGGCGCGCGGGGCCTGCCGGTCACGCTGCTGCACGGCCGCGCCGACCCGGTCTGCCGCCCCGCCAACGCCACGCGCCTGCTCGCGGTCATGCCCCAGGCGCGGCTGACCTGGGTGCCGGGCGGCCACCTGGCCACTGGCGCCATGCGCGGTGCGCTGGTGGCCGCCATCCGTGCGGCGGGCTGGCAGCGGTGAAAGGCGCGGCTTCGCGTCGCGCCATCCGTTGAATGTCCGGCGCGTCTGGCGCGAACCGGAAGACCTGTGGATGCAGGGCGAGCCGCTGGCGGGTGCCGGCGGCGTTCAGCTCTCGTCCTGCGGCAGCCCGCGCGCCTCGTCCATCTTCCGGTAGACCGTATTGCGCGAGATGCCCAGGGCCTTCGCGGCCGCGGAGATATTGCCGTGGTGCGCCTTGACCGCGGCGAGGATGGCCAGCGCCTCGACATCGGCCAGCCGAACCGGCTGGGCGCGCGGGGCTTGTTGCGCCGCTGCGCCCGGCACTGTTGCCGGCATGGCATCCTGGCCCTGCCGCGCATGCAAGTCGTCGAGGAAATCGTCGGGCAGGTGGTCCGCTGTGATCTCGGGCTCGCCTTCGGCCATCAGCCGCGCCGTGCGCAGGAGGTTGCCGAGCTGGCGGATATTGCCGGGCCAGTGATAGGCGCGGAACATCGCCATCACGGATTCGCTGATGCGTGGCGCTTCGGCGTCCTGCTGGTCCAGGCGCAACAGCTTGGCGGCGACCTCGTCGAGATCGCTGCGCTCGCGCAAGGCCGGCAGGCGCACGACCAGGCCGTTGAGGCGGTAATAGAGGTCCTCCCGGAACAGGCCGTTGGCGACCTGCTCGCGCAGGTTGCGGTGGGTGGCGCAGATCACCGAAACGTCGACATGGATCAGCTTGCTGCTGCCCAGCGGCGAAACCGCGCGTTCCTGCAGCGCGCGCAGCAGGCGTGCCTGCAGCTGCAGCGACATGTCGCCGATTTCGTCAAGGAAGAGCGTGCCGCCGTTGGCCAGCAGCATCTTGCCGATGCCGCCCTTCTTGCGGGCGCCGGTGAAGGCGCCTTCTTCATAGCCGAACAACTCGGACTCGATCAGGTTTTCCGGGATCGAGGCGCAGTTGACGGCAATGAAGGGCCCCGCGTGGCGCGGGCTGTCGGCGTGGATCGCGCGTGCCAGGAGCTCCTTGCCGGTGCCGGTCTCGCCCAGCACCATCACCGGAATATCCTTGCCGATGACCTTGCGCAGCTTGGTGATGACGGCCTTGATCTGGGCGTCGCCGGTGTCGAGCTCGTCCAGTCCGGCCAGCTGGCGAAGCGGCGCGGCGGGCAGGCGGGGCATGGCTGCGCTTTCCGCCGCCCCGGTGCGGCCGCTGTCTACGGCATTGCCCGGGATGGAGGCAGTGGGGGACTTCCACTCCACGCGCGCGCTGACCCTGACGCCGCTCGGAAGATGCAGCTGGACGATGCCCGCCGGCGCCTGGCGCACGGCGTCGAACAGCTGCGACATCGACAGGCCAAACAGCGAGGAAAAGGTGTGCGCGTGCAATGCGCCGTTCGACAGGCCGAGCTGGAACTGCCCGCTGCGGTTTGCCGAGAGGAAGCGGCCGCCCGGCGTAAAGGAGGCAATGCCCTCCACCAGCGTGCCGAGGAACTCCGCGCGCGCGTGGAAGCGGATGCACACCATGTCCTGGAAGGCATTGGCGAACAGCTGGTTCTCGATCATCTGTGCCGACATCCGCACCAGCGCCATGGTGTGCTTGTGGAAACCGCGATGGTCTCCCGTCACATCGAGCGCGCCGACCGTCTTGCCGTAGGCATCGAGGATGGTCATGCAGGAGCAGGTCAGGAACTGGTTGGCCTCCAGGAAGTGATCCGCGCCGTGTACCAGGGTGGCCCGGTTCTCGGCCAGCGCCGTGCCGATCGCATTGGTGCCGCGGCTTTCCTCCGACCACACCGCGCCGGGCCGCAAGGCCACCTTGTCGGCCCTGGCGAGGAAGTCGTCATCGCCCATGGAGTGCAGGATCAGGCCGGCGGCGTCGGTCAGGATCACCATGCTCTGCGTGTTGACGATCTGGTCGTAGAGCGTCTCCATCACCGGCAGCGCATACGTGAACAGCGACTGGCTGCGCTCGATCTGCGTCCTCAGCTCGCTCTGGCGCACCGGGCAGAAGTCCGGCGACTCATAGGGGCGCAGACCATACGAGGCGGAGCGCCGGTGAGCCTCGGCGATCAGGCCGGGACCCTCGGGTTGCGCTCCGCCAGCCACTGCGGCGGCTGCGGCATCGGGCACGCGCAGGCCGGCTGCCGGTTGAGAAGTCATTTCGCTGTCTCCTGTGAGTATTCCGCCCGCGATCTTTGCGCGGCTCGTTGCTGCCGGCTCGTGCGTTGCATACGCGCCGGCCCGCAGTGTTGCGTCATGTAGCAAAACACTTGCCAGGCTGTTGCATTCCCGGACACCCGGACAGTAATGCTGCACCGCACCCAGCGCCGGCTCCGGTCCGGACCGGGCGTGGACCGGGCTTTTAGGGCCCCCTGGCCAACTGGTACGGCTTTTGCGGAAGTGGCCTGCAGAAAATCGAGAACAACATCTGTCCACTGTAGGAGACAAACATGAAACTTCCCCGCCGCCTGCTTTCCCTGCTGTCGCTTTGTTCACTTCTGGCCGGGAGCGCACCCGGAATCGCCCTGGCACACGGCGATGTCACCCCGCAAGCCGTGGATACCAAGACACTACCGCAGCTTGGCGAAGAATGGCGTCCGGATAATCCATACCGGAGCGGCGATGCGCACCAGGAAGCCCTGCGCATCGGCACTTCGGCCTATAACCAGAACTGCGCGCGCTGCCACGGCCTGGAAGCCGTCTCCGGCGGCATCGCGCCGGACCTGCGCAAGCTCGACAGCGACTGCCTGTCGCTGGCCGATGCGAAGAAGAAGCAGGCCTGCATGGGCGAGATCTCCCAGTACTTCACCACCACCGTGCGCAAGGGGCGCACGCGCGATGGACGCGTCTACATGCCGCCGTTCGAAGGCACGCTGAACCAGGAAGCGGTGTGGGCCATCAAGACCTACCTGGAATCCCGGCACGAATAAGGGGGCATCCCAACGTCCACCCGCATTGCACCGGACCGGCCCGTCGATGCCGGCCTCATTCCATGTTCCAGGAGACCTTTCATGTGTGCCAGCCCTGCCCGGGGCGCCGTTCCCCTCCCATCAGCCGGTTCCGCCCTGCGCCGTGCGTCCGCCAGCCTGCTGGCGGTTGCCGCGATCTTTTGCGCGCAGCCGGCGCAGGCGGACCTGGCAAAGATCCGCCAGAGCGGCAGCCTGAAGGTGGCCATCTACAAGGACCTGCCGCCGTTCTCCGCGGTGGCGGGCAGCCAGCCCGAGGGCATCGACGTGGCGCTGGCCAGAGCCCTGAGCAAGGAGATGGACCTGTCGGTGTCGCTGCTGCCCTTCGATGCCGACGAGAACATGGCGGACGACCTGCGCAATATGGTCTGGCGCGGCCATTACCTGGGTTTCGGTCCGGCGGACGTGATGCTGCATGTGCCGGTCGATCGCGCCTTTATGCGCGAGAACGACAAGACGCTGATCTTCGCGCCCTATTACCGCGAGACCTTCGTGCTGGTGCATGACCGCCAGCGCGTGCCCGAGGTGCGCGCGCTGGAAGACCTGGCCGGGCAGCCGACCGGAGCCGAAGGCGGCTCCGCCGGCGCCAATGCCTTGCTGTCCGGCGCGCGCGGCGCCCTGCGCGACAAGGTGAAGATCTACGCCGGGGCCGACAACGCGCTGCATGCGCTCTTCGCCGGCGAGATCGCGGCGGCAATGGTGACGCGCGCGCAGTACGAAAGCGCGCTCAGGGCGGCCGGGCAGTCCGCCGCACGCTTTGCCGCGGTGGACATGAGCTCGCCGCTGCTGCCCGCACATGGCTGGGCCGTGGGCATGGCAGTCAGGTCCGGGGAGCGCGAGCTGGCGGAATCCCTGCAGAACGCGCTCGACGCCATTCGCCGCAACGGCGAGCTGGAGCGGATCTTTGCCCGCTATGGGGTGTCGATGCAGGCGCCGTGAAAGCCAGCGCAGTATCCGCAAGGCAATGCCCTGCGCACGCGCCGTCCGGTCTGTCCCGGCGGCGCCTCTCCTCTTGTCCGTGTCAGCCCGGATGCACTACAACCAGTAGTGCAGTGGCAGTGGTCTTGCCGCCATTGGAGATCGCATGTGCGACATCGGCCGCATAGCGCGCCGTCTCGCCGTGGCGCAGCTTTTTCTCGTCCGCACCGGCCCGCACCGACATCGACCCGCTCAGCACCGACAGGTGCTCCTGCGTGCCGGCTTCATGCGGCTCGGAGGCCAGCACGCCGCCGGCCTGGATGGTCAGCTCGTACCACTCGAAGCGCCCGGCCAGGTCGATCGGGCCGAGGATGCGCAGGTCGCAGCGGGTATCGGGGCTTTTCAGCGAGGGTGTGGCATGTGGCTGCACGACCGTGATGCCGCCCCCGGCGCGCTCCGCCGGGCCGCCAGCGAGGAAGTCCGTCAGGTTCACGCCCAGCGCATTGGCCAGGCGCCACAGCACGGCGACCGTGGGATTGGCCAGGTTGCGTTCGATCTGGGACAGCATCGATTTCGACACGCCGGCACGGCGAGACAGTTCGTCGAGCGACAGGCGCTGTTGCTGCCGCAGCGCCTGCAGGGCCATGCCAACGGCTGGCGGCCCTTCGGCCTGCGTGGTCTGGGCGAGGACTTGCGTCATGGAGTGATGTTCGTTATATTGCTAGAAACGTTCGATATATAGAACGTGTTCGATTTATCGATCGCATCCTAGCACACCGGGAGTCAAACCATGTCGAGTGCCGAGGCATTCTATGCATCCGTCCGCGCCGAGCTCGAAGGCATCCGCGAGGCGGGGCTGTACAAGAACGAGCGCGTGATTGCCACGCCGCAGGGGGCGCGCGTGCGCACCACCGACGGCCGCGAGGTCATCAACCTGTGCGCCAACAACTACCTCGGCCTGTCGTCGCATCCCCGCGTGATCGAGGCGGCGCACGAGGCGCTGCGCACCCATGGTTTTGGCCTGAGTTCGGTGCGCTTTATCTGCGGCACGCAGGATCTGCACAAGACGCTGGAAGCCCGGCTCTCCGCCTTCCTCGGCACCGAAGACACCATCCTCTACGGCTCGGCGTTCGACGCCAACGGCGGCTTGTTCGAAACGCTGCTCGGGGCGGAAGACGCGATCATCAGCGATGAGCTCAACCACGCCTCGATCATCGACGGCATCCGCCTGAGCAAGGCGCGCCGCTACCGCTACAGGCACAACGACATGGACGACCTGCGCGCGCAGCTGGCGCAGGCGGACTCGGACGGGGTGCGCCACAGGCTGGTGTTCACCGACGGCGTGTTCTCGATGGACGGCACCGTGGCCCGGCTCGACGAGATGCGCACGATCTGCGATGCGCACGGCGCGCTGCTCGGCATCGACGAATGCCACGCAACCGGCTTCCTGGGCGCGCGCGGGCGCGGCACGCACGAGCTGCGCGGCTTGTTCGGCAAGATCGACATCATCACCGGCACGCTCGGCAAGGCGCTGGGCGGCGCCTCGGGCGGCTTTACCAGCGCGCGCAAGGAAGTGGTGGCGCTGCTGCGCCAGCGTTCGCGTCCGTACCTGTTCTCGAATACGGTGGCGCCGGCCATCGTGGGCGCGTCGATCGCGGTGCTCGATCTCCTGGAAGCCAGCACCGAGCTGCGCGACCGGCTGGAACGCAATACGAAATTCTTCCGCGCGGGCCTGGACAAGCTGGGCTTCGACCTCAAGCCGGGCGACCACCCGATCATCCCGATCATGGTCTACGACGCGGAAAAGGCGCAGCAGCTCGCGCAGCGGCTGCTGGAGCTGGGCGTGTACGTGGTGGGCTTCTTCTATCCGGTGGTGCCGAAGGGCCAGGCGCGCATTCGCGTGCAGATGAGCGCCGTGCATGACGAAGCCGCGTTGCAATCCGCGCTCGAGGCATTCGGCCAGGCCGGCCGCGAACTGGGGCTGATCTGATGGCTGACGGCAATCCAAAGATCCTGATCGTCGGCGCCAACGGCCAGATCGGCTCGGAACTCGCGCTGGCCCTCGCCGAGCGCTACGGCCGCACCAATGTGGTCACGTCAGACGTGGTGCCCACCGGCCGCCACGTCCATATCGCCCATGAGATGGTCAACGCGACCGACCGCGGCGAGCTGGCGACCGTGGTCGAGCGCCACGGCATCACGCAGATCTACCTGCTGGCGGCGGCGTTGTCGGCCACCGGCGAGAAGGCGCCGCAGTGGGCGTGGAACCTCAATATGACGGGCCTGCTCAACGTGCTGGAACTGGCGCGCCAGACCGGCATCGAGCGCGTCTTCTGGCCCAGTTCGATTGCGGCCTTCGGCCCGACCACGCCGTCGGAGCAGACGCCGCAGAAGACCGTGATGGAACCCACGACCGTCTACGGCATCTCCAAGCAGGCAGGCGAGGGCTGGTGCCGCTGGTATCACGCCAACCACGGCGTGGATGTGCGCAGCGTGCGCTATCCGGGCCTGATCTCGCACAAGACGCCGCCTGGCGGCGGCACGACCGACTACGCGGTCGACATCTTCCACTCGGCCGTGAAGGGCGAGCCCTACACCTGCTTCCTGAAGGAGGA
Source organism: Cupriavidus sp. IDO (assembly GCF_000812465.1). Lineage (GTDB taxonomy): Bacteria > Pseudomonadota > Gammaproteobacteria > Burkholderiales > Burkholderiaceae > Cupriavidus. The sequence continues at coordinate 92,296 of NZ_JWMA01000022.1, forward strand.
CGAGGCACTGCCGATGATGTATATGCCCGACGCCATCCGCGCGACCATCGAGCTGATGGAAGCCCCGGCCGGCCGGCTGACCGAGCGCGGCAGCTACAACATAGCCGGGATGAGCTTCACGCCGGCGCAGATTGCCGCGGCGATCCGCGAGCAGGTGCCGGGGTTCGATATCCGCTATGAGCCGGACTACCGGCAGGCGATTGCGCAGGGCTGGCCGGACTCGATCGACGATTCGGTGGCCCGTGCCGACTGGGGCTGGAAGGCAGAGTACGGGCTGAAGGAGATGGTGGCGGATATGCTGGCGAACCTGCGCGAGACGCTGCAAGCGCCGGTTTGCCCTTAATGCACGTCATGCATTGCGCCGCTGCGCGGGGTGGGCATGCGCACTGGCCCTGGCTGGTGCAGGCACGGGTTTGCCGGGGGCACGGACGTTTTGCGCGGCCTCCTGCAGGTCCGCGTCCTGCCATGCCTCGCCATTCCAGCGCTGGAAACGTAACCCGGACATCGGAATCGCGGACAACGCGCCAAGCCAGTCAGTCGGGGTCGCGCCCCGGCGCAGGCCGGCCGAGACCATCGCCATAGCCTCGGGGATGTCGATGTCGGCCACGCGCGTGACGTTGGGCCATGGAATCAGTCGCGAGTCAGAAGCCGGCAGCCCGAAGCGGTACAGGCCGTCCGCAAGGGGAAATGCCGCTCGTGCGGCCTGGTGCCGCATCCACGCAGAGCGCGCGGTCGACGGTTCCCACCTCTGTTGCCGCGAGAACCACAGCACGCCGAGCGAGGCGCCGGCATGAGGGGATCGTGTCGGGATCAGCCGGCCGGAATCAGAGATGGCAGATAACCTCGTGCCGACCGTGTAGTGCCAGACGAAGTTGCTTGCAAGCATGATGTTCTCCTGTTCGTGCCCATTCCAGCTTGGGCGCGAATGCTTGCCTGGGCAAGCAGGGTCATGCTGTATTGTGCAATGCGGAATAGTGATGCGCACGGCTCGCCGCTTCCGGGATGCGGACGTGGCATCAGGTCCCGGACGCGAGCGCCGGAACGTGCGCTTCCCGCTCGATCAGCTCGCGCTTGCGCTCCACGCCCCAGCGATAGCCGGACAGGTTGCCGTCGCTGCGCACCACGCGATGGCAGGGGATGGCGACCGCGAGGTGATTGGCCCCGCACGCCTGCGCCACCGCGCGCACGGATTTCGGCGAGCCGATGCGCGCGGCGATCTCGGCATAACTGGCGGTCGTCCCGGGCGGGATTTCGCGCAGGGCCTGCCAGACGCGTTGCTGGAAGGCGGTGCCGCGCACGTCGAGCGGCAGGTCAAGGCCGAGCGATGGCGCCTCGATCAGGCCGACCACGCGCGCAGTCAGTTGCTCGAAGCTGGCATCGCCGCCGATCAGGGTCGCATTGGGGAACTGGTCCTGCAGGTCGCGCGCCAGGGCGTCGGGATCGTCGCCCAGCAGGATCGCGCATACCCCACGGGCGCTCTGGGCCACCAGGATGGCGCCGAGCGAGCACTCGCCAATCGCAAAGCGGATTTCGGTATCCGCGCCGCCGGCCTTGAAGCTGGTGGGCGTCATGCCGAGCAGGTCGTCGGATGCTTCATAGAAGCGGCTGTTCGAGTTGAAGCCGGCATCGTAGATGGCCTCGGTGACGGAGCTGCCCCGCCCGAGCTGCTCGCGCAGGCGCCGGGCGCGGTGCGCGGCGGCGTAGGCGCGCGGGGTCAGGCCGGTCACGGCCTTGAACATGCGGTGGAAATGCCAGGGGCTGACGCCGGCCTCGGCTGCCAGTGTTTCCAACGCAGGCGCTGTCTCGGCGGCTTCGAGGCGGCGGCATGCGGCCGCAACGATCGCCGCGCGGCGCACGGCGGACTGGTCGGCGGCTTCGCGCTTGCTGGGGCGGTAGCCGGCTGCTTCCGCGGCGGCCGCGCTATCGAAGAATTCGACGTTCTCGGGCCGCGGCAGGCGTGACGGGCTGCTGGGCCGGCAGTAGACGCCGGTCGTTTTCACGGCGTAGACGAAGTCGGCATCGGCGCTGGCGTCGCGGGCGACGACCCGGGCCCAGCGCGGGTCGGTGGTGGCAAGGGTGGCTGGCTTTTGCATGATGTCGGTGCGGTGTCCCAGTGCGGGGCGTGCTGGAGGTCGATACCTGCAATGTAGAAGCCTGCCGGGTTTCCTGCACTCCGCGGCTTGCTTTCAAATTCAGTGTGATGTGGGCGGTACAGGTGCCGCTGTCAGGCGGCGTCGTGAAAGATGATGCCAGCCGTCTGCCGGTGCCCGGAGCGCACGCGGCTCACGCCATGCCGCAGGTTCACGCGGTATGGCCCGCGCGTACCCTGCACCGGCCGCTGGCTGACCGCGAAGACGACGGCGTCGCCTTTGCCCAGCGGCACCACCTCGGGACGCGACTGCATGCGCGGGCGCTGTTCGGTCAGCACGAACTCGCCGCCGGTGAAGTCCTGGCCGGGCGCCGAGAGCAGGATCGCAACCTGCAGGGGGAATACATGCTCGCCGTACAGGTCCTGGTGCAGGCAGTTGTAATCGCCCTGGCGATACTCCAGCAGCAACGGGGTGGGGCGCAGTTGACCGGCGTCGTGGCAGCGCGCGATGAAGTCCGCATGGGTGGCCGGGTAGCGCACGTCGATCCCCATCGCCGCATTCCAGCGGTTGGCAACCGGCACCAGGTGCGGATACAGCGCGGTGCGCAGATCCGCAACGAGCGCAGGCAGCGGATAGGCGAAGTACTTATACTCGCCGCGACCGAAACCGTGCCGGGCCATGACCACGCGTGAACGAAAGCGGCGGTCTTGCGCGTAGAGCGCCGCCAGCGCATCGCATTCCGGTGCGCTCAGCATGCCCTCGATGACGGCGCAGCCGTGGTCGTCCAGATCCGTGCCGGCGCGGCGCCAGTCGATGGCATCGATGCGGCGCGCGATCTCTTCCGGATGCTTCGCTCGGGAAACTGCGGGCATGTTGGCTCCTGACGGAAACTGTCGATGCACCGCATATTAAAAGCTCCGCGTGCAGACGCCACTCCGGGGCTTGCGGCCGAATTCGGCGGTCCGCCAGCTATTGATAGGTAATCACAAGCACATACGCGGTCGGGCTGCTGCGGTGCTCGCTGCCCCCATTCCGGAACAGCGGTTCGGCATCGAGCTCGGCCAGTCCGATGCGCGTATGCCTGGGCATGCTGCCGCGCGCAAGCCGGACCGGCGTCGTGATCGTCTTGCCGGACGCTGTCATGCAACTCGCCGCCAGCCCTTCAAGGGTGGGTTCAAAATCGCAGGAGGGATCGGTGATGGCCCCGTGGAACGTGATGGTGCCAGTCTGCGCGCTGGCCACCCCTGTCACGCATGCCATCACGATCATCGGCCGTTTCAGCCAGTTCGCCAGCCTTGCCATTTCCATAATCACTCCAGAACGATCCGGGGCGAAAGCCTCGTCAACGCCACGCCAACGCATCTTTGCGCCGATGCCGGCTCCACGCGCAGAAGGCTGGTCAACGCCGATGCAACTGCGTCCCCGGCAAACGCCGTCACAGACGGGATAGCGGCCTGGAGCCGGCATTCTTTAGGGCGCTGCCAGGAGGCCCGGTGTATTCAGTGGTGCCCTGGACCGCATTCTGAATTTTCCGACCACCACGGGTGAAATGTGCGTGTCGTGCAATGCCTGCGGTGTGCCGGGTTCGTGGTGGCTTGGTATGGCTTCCCGCTGCAGCTAATCTTTAGGGAACCACGGCGCGACAGGCCGGGTCGGTGTGAAGCAGAGGAGGGCGGAATGATGGCGACTGCAAGACTATATGCCCGGCGCTTCCTCATGCTCTTGCTCGCGCTCGTCCTGGTGGCGTGCGGGGGCAGTTCCGAGGTGTCGGTCAGCTCAGGTTCAGGTCCAGGTACAGGTACGGGTACGCCGGGGCGGGGAGCCATTGCGGTCTCGATATCCGGGCTTCCGCAAGGCACTGGCGGCGACCTGACCGTGACCGGTCCGAACGGATTCCGGCAGCGCGTGGCAACATCGACCACGCTGACCGGCCTGGTGCCGGGGACCTACACCGTCGTGGCCGGGAACGTGTTGACTGGCAGCACCACGCTCTCCCCGCAGCCGGTTACCCAGCAGGTGGCGGTCGGAAGCGGTACATCATCCGTGGCGGTCACCTACAGCGCCACGGCGGCCTTTGCACTGGCCCTGCGTGAAGTCGTGACCGGTCTGGCGGCGCCTGTGCACCTGACCGCGCCGCCCAACGACAGCCGCCTGTTCGTGGTGGAGCGTGCCGGGCGCGTGCGCATCGTACAGAACGGCACGCTGTTGCCGACGCCGTTCCTGGACATTTCCGCACTGACCACGACGGACGGCGAGCGCGGGCTGTTGTCGATGGCGTTCGACCCGGGCTATGCCGCTAACGGCCGCTTCTACCTCTATTACACCAACCTCGGCGGGAATATCGTGATCGCGCGCTACCAGGTGTCGGCCGCCGATCCCAACCTGGCCGGCACGACGGGCGCCATCGTGCTGACGATTCCGCATCCGGATTTCAACAACCACAATGGCGGGCTGCTGGCCTTTGGCCCCGATGGCATGCTCTATCTCGGCGTCGGAGACGGCGGCGGCGAAGGCGATCCGTCCGGCCACGCGCAGGATCCGGGGACCTTGCTCGGCAAGCTGCTGCGGATCAATGTCAGCAACAGCGGCGCCCAGCCCTACGCGATTCCGCCCGACAACCCCTTCGTCGGCCAGGCGGGCCGCCGCGGCGAGATCTGGGCGACGGGGCTGCGCAACCCGTGGCGCTTTGCCTTCGACCCGCCCGCCGGGAATCTGTATATCGCCGATGTCGGCCAGGATCAGCGCGAGGAGATCGACGTCGAGCCCGCTGCCAGCGGCGGGCTCAACTACGGCTGGAACGTGACCGAAGGCACCCTGTGCTTCCTGGCGGCGTCCTGCAATACGCAGGGCCTTACGCTGCCGCAACTGGAATACGACCACGGCCCCTCAGGCGGATGCGCCGTGATCGGCGGCTACGTCTACCGCGGCAATGCCATGCCTGCCTTGCTGGGGCGCTACCTGTACTCGGATCTCTGCAGCGGGTGGCTGCGCAGCTTCGCGTTCCGGGACGGCGTGACCGAGAAGCTGGACTGGGGCATTGCCGCTCCCGGCAGCGTGCTGTCGTTCGGCATGGACGGGCAGGGCGAGCTCTATCTGCTGGCGGACACCTTCGCTTCCGGCACGAGCGGGAAAGTTTTCCGCATCGTGGATCGCAACGCGCCGTAGCGCCACGCGAACGGCCGCGCCGCGCAAGCGGTGCCCGACGCATATTGCGGAATTGCTGCAGAATGTCGGCTTCCGGCGCTTGGCCGGACCCTGGATGCCCCGTATCAGGTGACTGGCGCGCCGCAAGCCAGCCCGGCATCCCGGGAGCTCAAACACATAAAACCCCCGCGATCTCACTCTCCCTGGCTTTCCTATGGCAGTTCCTGACGGCATTGATACAGATACAAACGCTCCTTCCTCCCACCTGACCGCAACCGAAAGTGACGATCCCTCGTCAAGCCGGCGGGCCTTGCTCGCGCTGGGCGTGGGCGGATTCGGCATCGGCACCGGCGAATTCGTCATCATGGGCTTGCTGCCAGACGCCGCGCGCGACCTGGCCATCTCGATTCCCGAAGCCGGCCACCTGATCAGCGCTTATGCGCTCGGCGTGGTCATCGGCGCGCCGCTGCTGGCCGTGCTGGGCGCGCGCTGGCCGCGGCGCAGCCTCCTGATCGCGCTGATGGCGGCCTTTACGGTGGGCAACTTTGCCAGCGCGCTGGCACCGGCGTATGGCTCGATGCTGGTGGCACGGTTGCTGACCGGCTTTCCGCACGGTACGTACTTCGGCGTGGCGGCGCTGGTGGCCGCCAGCCTGGTGGCGCGCGAGCGCCGCGCTCACGCGGTGGCGCTGGTCATGCTGGGCCTGACCACGGCCACGCTGATCGGCGTGCCAATTGCCGCGGCCATCGGCCAGTGGCTGGGCTGGCGCGCCGCGTTTGCGCTGGTGGGCGTCATCGGCGCGCTGACGGCGCTACTGGTCTGGCGCTGGGTGCCGTTCGTGCCCGCCGACCGCCATGCCAGCCCGCTGCGCGAGCTGGGCGCCTTCGCGCGCAAGCAGGTCTGGATGACGCTGGGCATCGGCGCGATCGGGTTTGGCGGCATGTTCGCGGTATTCAGCTATATCAAGCCGACCATGCTGGAACTGGCGAATCTGCCGGAAAGCTGCATCCCGTTCGTGCTAGCGCTGTTCGGCATGGGCATGGTCGCCGGCAACCTGATCGGCGCGAAGCTGGCTGATCGCGCGCTGATGCCCACCATCGGCGGCGTGCTGGCCTGGTCGGCGCTGGTGCTGGGGATGTTCGTGTTCACCGCATCCAACCTGTGGCTGGCATCCGTCAATGTGCTGCTGATCGGTACCGTGGTGGCACTGGGGCCGGCGCTGCAGATCCGCCTGATGGATGTGGCTGGCGACGCCCAGACGCTTGCCGCGGCGCTCAATCACTCGGCGTTCAATATGGCCAATGCGCTGGGAGCGTGGCTGGGCGGCGTCACCATTGCCGCCGGACTCGGCTGGGCTTCAACGGGTTGGGTCGGGATGCTGCTGGCGATGGGTGGGCTGGCGGTGTTTGCCTTGTCGGTCATGAGTTTGCCGCGACGGGAGGCTGTGGTGGCATGAGGCCCCCGATCACGGAGCCACTCCGCTCTCACGAGGTTGGGAGGACAGCGAGTCGCCGGCTACGCCGGCGAAACAGCCACGCCTCCGAGAGCCAATATCCCGCAATCCAGCGATAAACCTTCCTATTTCAACACCACCCGCGACCGCACAAATCCAGTATGTGCCCGCAGCGCGGCAACCAGTCCTTCGGAAGGCGCGCGATCCAGATCGGTGACCACGTAACCCGTGCTGCCCCGCGTCTGCAGATGCTGCCCGTTGATATTGACGCCATCCTGCGCCAGCAGCGTGTTCAGCGCCGCCAGTGCGCCCGGCGCGTTGTTGTGGACGTTGAGCAGCCGGGCAGGCGCCAGCAGCGGCCCCGGATCGACTTCGGGGAAATTTACCGCGCCAACGGTGCCGCCCGTGTTCAGGAAGTTAACCAGCTTGGCGGCCACTTCCGTGCCGATGTTCTCTTGCGCCTCTTCCGTGCTGCCGCCGACGTGCGGCGTCAGCAGGACGTTGGGCAGGTTCTGGAGTTCGCTGACGAACGGATCGTGGTTGGTCTTCGGCTCTTCCGGGAACACGTCGATGGCCGCGCCGCCAAGGCGCTTCTCGCGCAGCGCCGCGGCCAGCGCGGGGATGTCCACGACCGATCCGCGCGAGGCATTGATCAGGATCGCGCCCGGCCTGAACGACGCCAGCACGCCGGCATCGATCATATTGCGCGTGCGCGGGGTGGCCGGAACGTGCAGCGTGACCACGTCGGCATGCGCTACCGCTTCTTCCAGCGAGCCCGCGGCGCGCGCGGAGCCGTGCGAGAGCCTGGCGAGCACGTCGTAGTAGACCACCCGCATGCCCATCGATTCGGCCAGCACGCCCACCTGCGAGCCGATATTGCCGTAGCCGACGATGGCGATGGTCTTGCCGCGCGCCTCGAACGAGCCGCTGGCGCCCTTGGCCCATTTGCCGGCATGCGCGAGCGCGTTCTTCTCGGGAATCCGGCGCAGCAGCATCACGGCTTCAGAGACCACCAGCTCGGCAACCGATCGGGTATTCGAGAACGGTGCGTTGAAGACCGGAATGCCCGCCGCGGTGGCTGCTTCCAAATCAACCTGCGAGGTGCCGATGCAGAAGCAGCCGATCGACAGCAGCTCCGGCGCGCTGCGGATATCGTCCGCGCGCAGGTGCGTGGCGGAGCGGATGCCGATCAGGTCGTGGCTGGCCAGGACTTCGCGCAGTTCGGTGCCGGCCAGTGCGCCGGTGCGGCGCTCGACCTTGAGGCCGGCTTCGTCCAGCCGGGTGGTGGCGCTTTGATGGATGTTCTCGAGCAGGATTGCAGTGGTCACGTCATCTTCCCGTGTGAGGCGTGACGGCGGCACGATGCACGCCGTCATGCGGTCGGCGCATGGTCCGACAGCCACGATCATTCTCTGCCAAAAAGCGGGAAATCTCAGGGAGCCCCTTCGGGCGACGCTGGAACCCGGCGGCCGGCCTGGTGCGCGGCCGGACGGGAAGGCTGCGAAGCGGTCAGCGTGACCTGCCGCGGCGGTCGCCGCCAAGCGCGTCGACGATGATCATGGTCTGCTGCAGCACGCCCTGGTCGTCGAAGTAGCAACTGAAATGCGCGGTCTGGTAGCCATCCTTGTACATGCGGTAGGACCAGGCTTCGCGTTTCATCAGCGCGTAATACTGGACGGGTTCCTTCGGCTTGCCGAAGCGCTCCTCGATATCGCGCTTGGTCCAGGCGCCGACTTTGGCCTGGTAGATCTCGTTCTCCGTCAGCATCTGGCGGTAGTTGCTGAGCTTGCCGGCTGCGTCGAAGTCCGCCGCGTAGACCTCATGGCCGAGTGGTTGCCTGGAATAGATCCACCGCCTGGTTCCGCCGGCCAGCTGGTAGACCTCGGTGGGAGTGCCGAAAGTGCTTCTTACGACGCCCTCGTCGCTCCCGATCAGCTTCTGTCCCGCCTGCTCGGGCTGCAGGCTGGCGCAGGCACTGAGCGCAACCGCGGCCGCGCACAACAACCTGCCCAAACGAATTTGCATGTCGGTTCTCTCCTGCGCCGGAACATGGTGGCGCACGCGAGTATTTTGATCCGAAATCTCCCGGCGTCGGACACTGCCCTAGCGTTTCAGCGAAGCCGCCAGCTCGCGCAGCAATCCCGCGCCATCGCCACGCCAGGTGCTGCCGTGCATGCAGGCCAGCGTGGTCGGCTGCAGTCCTGCCAGCCGTTGGAGCATCTGGTCGCCATCGCGGGTGTGGGAGTAGTAGTCCATCTGCCGGCGGAACGCTTCGCTGGGGCCGAGGATGTCCGATTCGGTCATCGCCGGAAGGTCGGCGCCGCCCTGGGTGAGCAGGTCGCCGCAGAGCAGCGTATGGGTGTGTTCCTCCATCAGGAGCCCGCATTCCCAGGCATGCGGCAGATGCGGCGTTGCCAGCCAGCGTACGGTGTGCCGGCCAAGCGCGACCGCTTCGCCGTCGTCCAGCGCGCGCGGCGGCCGGTCGGCGATATCCTCGACCGAGACCATCGCGGCAATCGCACCGCACAACGGCGCCGACCGCGGCGCTGCCGCCAGCCACTCGTTGAGCGAGCCGCACTCGTCGGCCTCGAAGTGGGAGAAGGAGATATGCCGCAGCCGCGCGGGGTCGATCACGCTGGCCACGGCCTCATGCACCAGCGCGAACATCTTGCGGGGCCCGGTATGGAAGAGCAGGGGCTCGTCGTCGACGATCAGGTACTGGTTGAAGGAGAAACCGACTGCGCCGCCGGCGATCCTGACCGGCGTATTGATACGGTAGATCCCGTCCGCGATTTCATGCACGTTGGTGCCGGACTGCTGGTTGGTCACGGTCATGACGCTCCCCCTGGTGCGCGCTGGCGGGCCGGCCCGCGGCCGGCGCAGCACCATCCACTTTAGGCGATAGCGCGGCCGTCCACCGGAATTCCGCAGCAGGTTCTCATGCCGCTCTCGCCACCCATGAACCCGACGTGATTCAAACCTATAATCGCCCGGAGAAGCCCCCGACAAGAAGGCTACTTTCCCGGGGGCCGGCGCGCTGCGGGCCTTGCGATGCAAGCGCATGAAGCGTCCGGCCGGCGCAGAAGTTGCTGATGCCGCACTCCATGTCCGGGAGTCTTGCCGGACCGCGCTCGCGGCCCGGTCTGGCAGCAATGAGGTGGCAAGGCACGAAGGCGTGGGCGCCTGCGTGTTGCCGGGGTCGTGCGTTCGTTTGATGCGGTTCGTTCCTTCAGGAAGTCGCTATGCAACCATCGTGCGCCAGGCGGGCTTCGATACCCGGCTTGTTCGGTCTTGCCGTCATGCTGCTGGCCGCCTGCGGCGGCGAGAAGAAGGCCGCCGCACCGCCACCGCCGCAGGTTGGGGTGGTGACGCTCAAGAGCGAGTCGGTGCCCCTGAATACCGAACTGCCGGGGCGGACCGCGGCCTACCGCATTGCCGAAGTGCGGCCGCAGGTTGACGGGATCATCCTCAAGCGGTTGTTCGTGGAAGGCAGCGACGTCAAGCAAGGCCAGCAGCTCTACCTGATCGACCCCGCCACCTACGAGGCCACCTACAAGAGCGCCGAGGCCACGCTGGAATCCACCCGCCTGCTTGCCCAGCGCTACGGCAGGCTGGTAGCCGACGAGGCGGTCAGTAAGCAGCAGTATGACGAGGCCCGCGCGGCCTGGCTGCAGGCGCAGGCGGCGGTGGACCGGGCGCAGATCAACCTGCGCTATACGAAGGTGCTGTCGCCACTGTCCGGGCGCATCGGGCGCTCCAATGTCACCGAGGGCGCGCTGGCCACCAACGGGCAGGCCACGGCGCTGGCAACGGTCCAGCAGATCGATCCGATCTATGTCGATGTGACCCAGCCCTCCACCGCCTTGCTGCGCCTGCGCCGGGAGCTGGCCAACGGGCAACTGGTAAGCGCCGGCGCCAACGCGGCAAAGGTCACGCTGGTGCTGGAGGACGGCACCCAGTATGGCGAGCCTGGCCGGCTCGAATTCTCGGAAGTTGCCGTGGACCCTGGCACGGGCTCCGTCACGCTGCGCGCCATGTTCCCGAACCCGAAGCATGAGCTGTTGCCCGGCATGTTCGTCCACGCGCGGCTGCAGGAAGCCGTCCGGGCGGACGCCATCCTGGCGCCCCAGACCGGCGTGACCCGCGACCTGAAGGGCCAGGCGACGGCTCTGGTAGTCAATCCGAACGATGAAGTCGAGTTGCGCATCGTCAAGACCGACCGCGTGGTCGGCGACAAGTGGCTGGTGACCGAGGGCCTGAAGGCCGGCGACCGGGTGATTGTCGACGGGCTCCAGTTCGTGAAGCCCGGTGCCAAGGTCAAGGCCGTGCCGGCCGGCACGGCACCCGCAGGCGCGGCGTCCGCGCCTGCTGCCCAGCCGGCAGCCAAGTCCTGACGCCGCGGCCAGCGAGGATTCGCCATGTCCAATTTCTTTATCGATCGCCCCATCTTCGCGTGGGTGATCGCGCTGGTCATCATGTTGGCGGGCGTCCTGTCGATCCGCGCGCTGCCGATCAACCAGTATCCGGCGATCGCGCCGCCGACCATCGCCATTTCCGTGACCTATCCGGGCGCATCGGCCTCGACGGTGCAGGACACGGTGGTGCAGGTGATCGAGCAGCAGCTCAACGGGCTTGACGGCCTGCGCTACATCTCGTCGGAGAGCAATTCCGACGGCAGCATGACCATCACGGTGACGTTCGAGCAGGGCACCAACCCTGACATCGCGCAGGTGCAGGTGCAGAACAAGCTGCAGCTCGCGACGCCGCTGTTGCCACAGGAAGTCCAGCAGCAGGGCATCCGCGTGACCAAGTCGGTGCGCAACTTCCTGGTCATTGTCGGGCTGATTTCGAAAGACAAGAACATGACGCGGGAGGACCTTTCCAACTACATCGTCTCCAACATCCAGGACCCGCTGTCGCGCACGCCCGGCGTGGGGGATTTCCAGGTGTTCGGCTCGCAGTACGCCATGCGGGTCTGGCTGGATCCGGCCAGGCTCAATAGCTATCAGCTGGCGCCGCTGGACGTCAGCACCGCCATCAAGGCACAGAACGTGCAGGTGGCGTCGGGCCAGCTCGGCGGCCTGCCCGCGGTGCAGGGGCAGCAACTGAACGCCACGGTGATCGGCAAGACCCGTCTGCAGACCGCCGAGCAGTTCGGCAACATCCTGCTCAAGGTGAACGCGGACGGCTCGCAGGTGCGGCTCAAGGACGTGGCCGACGTGACGCTGGGTGGGCAGGATTACACCATCAACGCCCAGTACAACGGCCGCCCGGCATCCGGGATTGCGATCCGGCTGGCCATCGGCGCCAATGCGCTCGATACCGTCCGGAACATCCGCAAGACGCTGGACCATCTGGAGCCGTTCTTCCCGCCGGGCATGGAGTCTGTGTTCCCGTACGACACCACGCCGGTGATCGCCGGCTCCATCAAGGAGGTGGTGAAGACGCTGATGGAAGCCATCGCGCTGGTGTTCCTGGTGATGTACCTGTTCCTGCAGAACTTCCGCGCCACCCTGATCCCGACCATTGCGGTGCCGGTGGTGCTGCTGGGTACTTTCGGGGTGCTGGCGGCGTTCGGCTATTCGATCAACACGCTGACCATGTTCGGCATGGTGCTTGCCATCGGGCTGCTGGTGGACGATGCCATCGTGGTGGTGGAAAACGTCGAGCGCGTGATGGCCGAAGACGGGTCGTCGCCGAAGGAGGCGGCACGCAAGTCGATGGGCCAGATCCAGGGCGCGCTGGTGGGCATTGCGACGGTGCTGTCCGCGGTGTTCCTGCCAATGGCGTTTTTCGGCGGCTCCACCGGCGTGATCTACCGGCAGTTCTCCATCACTATCGTCTCGGCAATGGTGTTGTCGGTGCTGGTGGCGCTGATCCTGACGCCGGCGCTGTGCGCGACCATGCTGCAACCGATCGAAAAGGGCGACCACGGCGAGCACAAGGGCGGGTTTTACGGCTGGTTCAACCGCGGCTTTATCGCGACCACGCGCAATTATGAAGGCGGCGTGAAGCGCATCCTCAGGCGCCGCCTGCCGTTCCTGCTGGCTTACCTGGCGATCGTGGTGCTGATGGGCTGGCTGTTCACCAGGATCCCGACCTCCTTCTTGCCGGAAGAAGACCAGGGTGTGCTGTTCGCACAGGTGCAGACCCCGCCTGGCGCAACCGCGGAGCGCACGCAGAAGGTGCTGACCCAGATGCGGGAGTACCTGCTGAACGACGAGCGCGGGGTGGTGAGTTCGCTCTTCACGGTCAGCGGGTTCAACTTTGCCGGGCGGGGACAGAGTTCGGGCTTTGCCTTCATCCTGCTCAAGCCATGGGAGGAGCGCACGGGCGATGACACCAGCGTGTTCGGGCTTGCCGACCGCGCGCAGAAGAAATTCCGCACGTTCCGCGATTCGCTCGCCTTCGCCTTTGCGCCGCCTGCCGTGCAGGAGCTGGGCAATGCCACCGGCTTCGACTTCTACATGCAGGACCAGGCCGGCCTGGGGCACCAGGCGCTGATGGGCGCGCGCGACAAGTTCCTGCAGCTTGCATCGAAGAGTCCCGTGCTGCAGCGCGTGCGTCCCAACGGGCTGAACGACGAGCCGCAGTACGTGCTGGAAATCGATGACGAGAAGGCGCAGGCGCTGGGCGTGTCGCCTGCCGACATCAACAGCACCGTCGCGATTGCGTGGGGTTCCAACTACGTCAACGACTTCATCGACCGCGGCCGCGTCAAGCGCGTGTACCTGCAAGGGCGCCCCAATGCACGGATGAATCCGGAAGACCTGGGAAAATGGTTCCTGCGCAACGACAAGGGCGCGATGGTGCCGTTCTCGGCGTTTGCCACAGGCCAGTGGAGCTTCGGCTCGCCCAAGCTGCAGCGCTACAACGGCGTGGCTGCCGTGGAAATCCTGGGCGAACCTGCGGCGGGCCGCAGTTCCGGTGAAGCCATGAAGGCCATCGAGGAGATCATGAAGCAGATGCCGCCCGGCATCGGCTATTCGTGGACGGGCCTGTCCTTCGAAGAGCGCCTGTCCGGCTCGCAGGCGCCGGCGTTGTACGCATTGTCGCTGCTGGTGGTGTTCCTGTGCCTGGCGGCGCTCTATGAGAGTTGGTCGATTCCGTTCTCGGTAATGCTGGTGGTGCCGCTGGGCGTGATCGGCGCGCTGCTGGCAACGCTGGCGCGCAGCCTGTCCAACGATGTGTTCTTCCAGGTCGGCCTGCTGACCACGGTGGGCCTGTCGGCCAAGAACGCCATCCTGATCGTGGAGTTCGCCAAGGCGCTCCACGAGCAGGGCAAGAGCCTGGTGGAGTCGGCCGTGGAAGCCTGCCGCATGCGGCTGCGTCCGATCGTGATGACCTCGCTGGCGTTCATGCTCGGCGTGTTTCCGCTGGCGGTGTCGACCGGCGCGGGCGCGGGCAGCCAGCATGCGATCGGCACCGGCGTGATCGGCGGCATGATCACTGCCACCGTGCTGGCCATCTTCTGGGTGCCGCTGTTCTTCGTGGCGGTCAGTGCGCTGTTCAAGAAAAGCAAGGACAAGCCCAAGGAGGACGACGCATCCGTCGAAAAGGGGGCGCTGCCATGAGAGCGACGGTCCTCTGCCTTGCCACCGCCATGCTGGCCGGCTGCAGCCTGATCCCGGCATACCACCGTCCGGCGGCGCCGGTCGATTCTGCCTATCCGCAAGGCCCCGCCTATCCGCCTGCCGGCACCGCCGAAACGCAGGCGCCGCCCGCGGCCGAAGTCGGCTGGCGCGACTTCTTTGCCGATCCCCGCCTGCAGCGGCTGATCGAACTCGCGCTTGAGAACAACCGCGACCTGCGCGTGGCGGTGCTCAACATGGAGGCCTTCCGCGCGCAGTACCAGATCCAGCGCGCGGAGCTGTTCCCCCAGGTCGGCGTGACCGCGCAGGCCGCGCGGCAACGGATTCCTGCCGACCTGTCCACCACCAGGCAGCCCATCATTGGCAGCCAGTACGGCATTGCGCTGGGTGTCACGGAGTGGGAAATCGATTTGTTCGGCCGCGTGCGCAGCCTGAGCGAGGCCGCGCTCGAGCAATATTTTTCGAGCGAGGAAACCCGGCGCAGCGCGCATATCGCGCTGGTGGCCAACGTGGCCAATGCCTACCTGACCCTGCGCGCGGACGAGGCGCTGCTGGACCTGACGCAGAGCACGCTCGTTGCGTATGAACGCAGCTACAAGCTGACGCGGCGCAGTTACGAGGAAGGCATCGCTTCGCGGCTCGACCTGCGACAATCGCAGACCGCCGTCGAGAATGCGCGGGCCAGCCTGGCGCGCTATACGCGGCTGGTGGCGCAGGACGCCAATGCACTCACGCTGCTGATCGGCACCAGCCTGCCGCCGGATCTGCCGCCAGGCCTGGAGCTGGACCAGAAACTGCTTGCCGATGTACCGGCCGGCCTGCCGTCCGACCTGCTGCAGAACCGGCCGGATATCCTCGCGGCCGAACACCAGCTCAGGTCGGCCAATGCCAGCATCGGTGCCGCGCGCGCGGCCTTCTTCCCGAGCATCAGGCTGACCGCCAGCGCCGGCACCGCCAGCAGCCAGCTCTCGGGGCTGTTCAAGGCGGGCTCCGGCACGTGGCTGTTCGAGCCGAGCATCAACCTGCCGATCTTTACCGCGGGGAGCCTGCGCGCCAGCCTGGACTTCGCGAAGATCCAGAAGGACATCAACATCGCGCGGTACGAGCGGACCATCCAGACCGCGTTCCGCGAAGTGGCCGACGGGCTCGCGGCGCGCGGCACCTTCATGGACCAGATCCAGGCCGAGCAGCGCTTCGTCGAGGCCACCGAAGACGCCTACCGGCTGGCTGACGAGCGCTACCGCACCGGCGTGGACAACTACCTGGCGGTGCTCGACGCGCAGCGCTCGCTATACAACGCGCAGCAGGTCCTGATCACCAGCCGGCTGAACCAGCTGAGCGCCGAGGTGAGCCTGTTCACGGCGCTTGGTGGCGGATGGAATGACGTGACCGGGGCCGCAGCGGGCAGTGCCGAACGCCAGCCAGCGCCGGCATCCTAGCGCCTGGTCATGGCATATCGGTGATGAGTGTTGCCCTTGCTTTCTTTTGGGGCTTCGCCTCCAGACGACCTCTTCATCAAATATCCGCACTCTCCCTCAGCCGCCCCGCCGATGGCGCGCCGCCAGCTTGTGCGTGAGCGCCACCAGTGCCGCCAGCGGCGGGGTGGCGCCCTCGGCGGC
>NZ_JWMA01000171.1 GCF_000812465.1 Cupriavidus sp. IDO
GGGGCAACTCGCACTCGCTCTCTCCACGCTGTGTCGCAGTAGCGCATTGGAGACGCCGAATTCATATAAGTTCTATCAAGAACGGAACACTACACTAGAACGGGCGTTATGTTCAAAAATCCACTTGCATCGCATCGATACCCCATACGTGGGGTCCACCAACCCCACCTAGTGGTGTGCGTCAAACGGATTGCATCTTATTCAGCTTGGCGCGGGCGCGTGTGACTTTCGCCAAGATGTCGGACGCTTTAGCCGTCCATATGAACGGTTTGGGATCACGATTGTGCTTGTCGATGTACTGCTCGATCGTGCTGACCAATTCGGGTATCGAGCGCAAGACTGCGCGGCGCAACTGGTTCTCTGTCAGATCACGAAAGAAGCGCTCGACCATGTTGAGCCAGGAGGCGCTGGTGGGCGTGAAATGCATGTGAAATCGTGGGTGCTTGGCCAGCCACGCTTTTACCTCAGGGTGTTTATGCGTTGCGTAATTATCGGCAATCAAATGCAGTTCCTTGTCCCTGGGGGTGCTGCGATCGATCTTGCGCAGGAAGCTCAGCCACTCCTGATGACGATGCTTCGTCTCGCACTGGCCAATGATGCTGCCATCCAGCGTGTTCAGCGCGGCAAACAATGTCGTCACACCATGGCGTTTGTAATCGTGCGTCATCGTCTGAGCGCGACCTCGTTTCATCGGCAAGCCCGGCTGGGTCCGCTCAAGCGCTTGGATCTGCGACTTCTCATCGCAACTGAAGACCAATGCGTGTTCCGGAGGATAGAGATACAACCCGACGATGTCTTCCAGCTTCTCCTTGAAGTGTTTGTCGTTCGATATCTTGAAGATTTCTACCCGATGCGGCTTGAGTCCATGCGCCTGCCAGATGCGCCGCACGCTCGCCGCGCTGACACCGCTCACCGCCGCCATACTGCGCGTGCTCCAATGCGTCGCGTTATCCGGACGCTGTTGCGTCGTCAGCGCCACGATGGCCTTGACCTTGCGTGCTGAGATCTTCGGCTTGCGCCCGGGTCGCGTCTCATCCCGCTCGATCCCCGCCACACCATTCGCGATAAAACGCGTTCGCCAGCGCGCCACCGTGCCTCGCCAAATACCGAGCTGCACACCGATCTCTTTGTCTGTGTGGCTCTGCGCCGCGAGCAATATCATCTTGGCGCGCTCGGCCAGTCGAACCGGGACCCGCCGGCCAGCCGCCCATGATTCCAACTGTTTGCGCTTGCCTTCATTCAGCTCAACTTGTGCCGCGATTCTCATGGGTTCTCCCTCCTTGCACAAACAGGAGACTCGCAAATCGCGATTAAGTTGCATTATTTATGACGCACTACACTAGTGTCCCGCGTCAGAAATTCATTGCATTATTGACACTGCGTAGTAGTCTGCGTTGAAGGCACGCAAACGGCGAGGCGGTGATGAGAGGAAGACCAAAGGCGGAACTTGTGTTGAGTGAGGTCGAACGTGAGCAACTCAAGGCGCTGACAATGCGGCGCAAGACGGCACAGGCGTTGGCCTTACGCGCGCGCATTGTGCTGGCTAGCGCTGAAGGCTTGGACAACAAGACCGTCGCGGCAAGGCAGCGTGTCACTCAGCAAACCGTATCGAAATGGCGCGCGCGCTATGTGGCACATCGGCTCGACGGACTGCTCGATGCGCCGCGACCAGGGGCACCGAGGACCATCGGTGATGCGCAGGTGGATGCGATTATTGCCCAGACGCTCGAATCCGTGCCGGCCGGCGCCACCCACTGGAGCACGCGGAGTATGGCTCGCGCGGCGAATCTATCGCCGTCGACCGTGACGCGTATCTGGCGTGCCTTTGGACTGCAGCCTCATCGACAGGAGACCTTCAAGCTCTCCACCGACCCATTGTTCGTGGAGAAGGTGCGCGATATCGTGGGGTTGTACCTCGACCCACCGCTCAAGGCCATGGTGTTGTGCGTTGACGAGAAGAGCCAGATCCAAGCACTGGACCGTACGCAGCCCATCTTGCCGCTGGCGCCAGGCCTCCCCGAGCGACGCACGCATGACTACATGCGCCATGGCACGACAACGTTGTTCGCTGCGCTGGACATCGCCACAGGAGAAGTTATCGGTGAATTGCATCGCAGGCATCGCGGCAGTGAGTTCCTGCAGTTTCTACGCACGATCGAAGCCAACGTGCCACCCACGCTCGATGTGCATCTCGTCATGGACAACTACGGCACGCACAAGACGCCGTCGATCAAGGCTTGGTTCGCTCGCCATCCGCGCTTCCATGTTCATTTCACACCGACCTCTGCCTCATGGATCAATCAGGTGGAGCGCTGGTTTGCGACCATCACTGAACAATACATTCGCCGCGGCACGCATCGCTCAACCCAACAACTTGAGCAAGCCATCCGCCAATACCTTGACCTGAACAACGCCAACCACAAGCCATTCGTGTGGACGAAGTCTGCCGATGACATCTTCGCCAGCATCAAGCGATTTTGTCTACGAATTTCTGGCGCAGGACACTAGCGTATGACCTGAATTTGCGGTCACAGCAAACGCGGATGGTTTGCTGTGACATGGATTTACGTTTCACTCAGGAATTCCGGGTGAAAGTGTCTCGCTTGACCGTCGCACCGAACCAACCTTGCCTTCATCATTGGCTCTCCGAATTTACGAGGTGCTCAAGCTCTTCGACGGCAGTGATCACCTTTGAAAAGGCTGGGACTTCACCGAAAATCATGCCGCTCATCGCCTGATAGTCCTTTTCCAAAGCTTCTCGCATATCCTCCGTTGGCGTTAGCGTAAAACTTCCCCGCCTTGCTTGATCCAAGCGCAGATCGGGGCTGCCGAAGAACATGTCCGCGTGGGTGGCACAGTCATTGGCCAAGTCATCACGCAAATGCCATCCGCTGCGCTTGGCCAATTCGAGCATGCTATGTAGATCATAGTAATGTCGTGTCACCCGCTGACCACCATGCCGGATTTCCCCTCTGTGCCCGTGCCATTGCCGAAGGCCGTGCGCAATGATCACTTTGTCCCAGAACGTCCGTTCGGGCGCCACAGTCGTCACGTTGGGAACGGCGAGATCAAGATAAGCGAGCTCATTCGCGACATATGGCGTGATGGAGGCCATTACATGCGGGTCCAGGGCCGACTTAGCTCCCGCTTCGATCTTCACTGCAGAACGGATGTACGCATTGTCGTCGGCGGTGACCGCGGGATACCAAAAAAGGATCGTCTGGTTGTCTCTGTCGGCGGGGTCAAGCTCGATCCGGTAACGTCCTGCTGGCATCTGGTCTTGCACCAGCACTTCGAATTGTTCACGCATCGGGCCTGCGATGTGGGCTTGCGCGGCTTGCCGAACTTCTTCTAGCCGCACGCGCCGCTTCTTCCCGCTTAGCGCGGCGAGTTCCGCTACCTGAACTGGCTGCCCAAGATCTTCCCGGAACACCGTTATGTCTATGTCCTCGGAAAATCTTGTGATCAACGAGAACGCTTTCGACAGCGAAGTTCCTCCCTTGAACAGGATGCGGGGCGGCTGAGCTACTCCATTGAACAGCGCATCTAGGGCCCAACACACCCAAAAATCCTTCTCGATATGCTGGACTGCCGTCCCGAGTCTTGCCGCCGTAGTTATAAACAGGTCTCGCCGGTCCGTGTCGGTTGCCTCGATGATTTGACGATAGTCAGGCTTCATGGGACACCTTCCCGTTCTTCGCATCGCATTCGCCGGTGGCGGCGCCTGTGCCATTGCAATCCAGGAGATCGCGAACAAAGGTCCGCATCCATGCTGGCATGGCACCGAGGCCGGCCATCAGGTCCTCGCGGATTGACTGACCATGGTCGGGGTGTTCGAGCACGGTGCGAAGCGCAGTTGCTATCCGCTCGCTGTCAGAGGCAATGGTGTCTTTAAGCCAATGCAATGCTTGAACGACGCGCATTGCAGGACGTCCTGCCCAA
>NZ_JWMA01000172.1 GCF_000812465.1 Cupriavidus sp. IDO
TTTGGCCATGTCCTTTGCGCGAGGGAAACAACGCAAAGGTTAACAAAAGTCACTTGAAGTTAACAGCCCTGCAAGCTCATTTTGTTAGGGCTTCTAAGGTGCAAGCCACTGTGCGGCCGAAAAGGACGCAAAGGCAGCATGTCTCTGACTGTCTTGCATGCCCAAAGCATTGCGGGCCGCGCCTTCCAGCGCGCTGCCATGCAATGGCGTGTAAAACCGCAGCCGCTCACCTGACGGCTGGGTGTAGCTGTCCCGCCATGCATCAAGCAGCGCGTCGGGCGCTGAGAGGACGAGGCCATCGTCCGACGCGCTCGCCCATTCCCGATCAATCAAGCCGGTGCGTACATTGCTGACGTGCCCCAGGCTAACTCCGGAGATTTCCGACAACTCGGTGACGCGCCAAGCACGGTCGGGCTCGCGCAGCATGGCGCGTAGAACCTGGGCCGACTTCGGCCTGAACAGCGACTTTAGTTCGCGTTGTTCGGCAGCGGGCTTGTCTGACACCATGCGTTCGATGAACACGCCGCCGAAGGCTATCCGGGCGTTTCCCTCCAAGTCGAGATAGCCGACGCCCATTTCTGCGCACAATTGTCTCACCGCAGGTGAGAGGTAGGGCGCGATGAAGACGGGCGTCGCCTGCGGGGATCGTTGCGCCACGAAATTACGCAGTTCGAGCAGCGCGGAACGGGCGTACCGCGGCTGGCCGTTCGACTTGTACTCGCAGATGAGCAGGTGCTTCCGCCCGTCCACGAGCAACCGGGCGATAAAGTCCGGCCGCCAATCGCCGGACACAGCGGCGCCTTCGATGTCTTCGATGTCTTCGATATGAAGGATCGGGACCTTCTCAAGCAGCCGTCGCAACGCCTCGCCAGCACGGGCTTCTGCTTCTTTCATTGAATGAACCCCTTTCAACATCCGTTGAAAATACCTTAGGTCTTGAAATAATGGCAAATTTTCACTGTAGCTAGCGTTTTCATCGGATGCTGAAAGTCGGCCGCGCAGTGAAATCCGGCGTTATAGCCGTTAAGTGAGCCATACAGAACCGCTGAAGAGGTTCATAGGGTTGGTCTCTTTGCTCGGTGTGTCGCTTATGCCTCATAGCCCTCCCCCGGCGTAAGAGCGCAGGACACGCTGATCGACCGCATCGACGGCCCTGGCGTCAACTGAAGCAGGACATTCCCGGCGCGGGTTGCCGGCCATCGGCGGGCGAAGTGGGAGGCCGTGCGCGACCGGCTTGCCGCGCAGCGGCCCACGCAGCCAATGCGCGTCTGCCGTGCACCCTGGCGCTGCACTACCTGCCTGCATTGTCCGAAGCGGCGGCCGCGACCACCGACAAGCTCGCAACACATCCGCGTACTAACGAAGCACGACAAGGCACCGTTATCGTGCCTTATCGCCGCGTCCCAGCAACGCCGGCCTCACATTGTTCCTTGCCCCGCGCGTCGCGGCTAACCGTTACTGGCCAAGGCTGGCGGAATCGCAACGGCGGTAGCCGGCAGCCACTTTCGGTCAATCGGCCCTTGTGTCGATCGGTCGACTGAGTTTGGCCCGTGAGCGGGCATTGGTCAGCGTCGGTCGGCCAGCCGCAAGGGCCGAGAGCCCTCTCACAGTCGGCAGGCCACCTGAAATGACTGAGGTAATATTCCCTCCTCCGGTGCGAGAGTCCAATGTCATGGAGACCCCTCGGCGTTGCGGTAGCAGACCGCGGGAGGCGGTGGTGGCGGTGGCTGATCGAAGCACCCCGCCGCCGCCAGCTCCTCCATGGGCAGCCCGTAGTCGGCCATCTGCGCCTGGATCCAGCGGATCGCGTCCGTCCGCTCATTTTTTCACCGTCATCGTTGCCGTCATTCGGGTTGAGAAGGGCTGCGGGCGTGTCCGCCCCTTGATTCGTTGTCGGCGCCGGGCCGCCGCCGGCCTTGCGCCGCCGCCCGCCCTCCCGCTCGCGCGGCGCCACGCTCAATGCTGCCAGCAGCTTGGGCTTCGGCCTTCGCCACCGCCGCGTCGCGGGCCTCGTGGCGCGCGACCGCCAGTTCGCCGCGCAACTCCTCGGCCACGCGCTTGCTCTTCTGGCGCACGGTGCGCTCCTGGTCCAGCTCACGCAGCGCGCGGCGCTCACTGGCTTCGGCCCGTTCCTGGGCAATGGTCACCTGCTCGCGGGCCCGCTGCAGCTCGGTCGAGAATTGGGTGCGCAATTCCGCCAGCTGACGGCCGGCGGCGTCCAGCTCGGCCCGCCCCGCCTCGAACCGCCCCTAGGTGGCGGCGTGGGCCTGCCGCTCGGCGGTGAGCGCCGCCTGGTTCTCCGCGAGCAACTGCCGCACCTCGGCCAGTTGGGCGGTGGTCGCCGCGACGTCCTCGCGCGCGGCCACGGCTTGTGCGGCCTCGCGCTCGGCCTCGGCGACGCTGGCCGCCTGCCAGATCGTTTGGACCGCCTCGGCGGCGACGTGTTTCAACGCATCCGGCAGGTCGGGGTGCTCGATGGTCACGCGCGTGCGAGCGCGCAGCAGCACCTCGGCGGGCGTCCCCATGCTGCCCTTGCGCACCAGGCTGTAGAGCTTGTTGGCGGTGGGCGTGACGCCCAATGGCCCCACGCAGTCGCTAGCGTGAGGCGACCGGCCGTCGCATGGTGAGCGGGATGCCGCACAGAGTGTCCGCGTCCTGGTGTGCCAATGTTTCTATAAAGAAACGTGACGAGGCCAGATAAATTACAACGCCGCTGCTCGCTGCAGCTATGCCGGGGGAACTCGGACCCAAGTCGGCAGATAGCGAGGAGGCGTCGTGAGCGAAGTCAAGATGGGCATTCTGTCCCTAGCCCTACTGGGGGGAACCCTTTATGCATTGGCAAGAGCGCTGGGCATGAATTTGAGCATTGCCGACATGGCGGGGCAACTCGTGCAGCTAGTGTAGTGTTCCGTTCTTGATAGAACTTATATGAATTCGGCGTCTCCAATGCGCTACTGCGACACAGCGTGGAGAGAGCGAGTGCGAGTTGCCC
>NZ_JWMA01000173.1 GCF_000812465.1 Cupriavidus sp. IDO
CTAGCCCGAAGTTTGACTCGGAGACCAAGCTAACCTGTTGAAGCGCCGAGAGATTTTTAAGCAGCAGAGGGTTGGCTACTGGGAACAGCCGGGGTCGATGCCGAGCAGCGCAAAGGCTTTGCGCTGCAACGGCGTGGGACGGGTCGTGATGACGATCTTGGTCTGTGGGTTGACCGAGGTCGAGGTGATGTTATAGGTCAACGTGGCGAGGTCCTGCAGCAGCGTCTGCAGGCTATGCACGGGCAGGTCGTCGTCGGTCCGGTGGCGCGCGGCTTTGGCGTCGGCCCCCGCCGAGCGCGGCGTCGGCATGACCGGATTGGCACGTTGATCACGCAGCGTTGCCAGGTCCTCATCGTCATGGAGCAGCGGCTTAAGCGCTTGGCGCAGATGCCACTCGACGTAGTAGGCCAGCATGCATAGAAACACGTGCGCGCGCACGCGCGACTCGCTGAAGTGATAGATCGGACGCACCTGCAGATCGACCGTCTTCATCGAGCGGAAGGCGCGCTCGACCTGCGCCAGGCTCTTGTAGGCCAGGACCGTCTGGGTGTCGGATAGCCGTTCACTCGGCACATTGGTCCGCAGTACGTAGAGTCCATCGAGAGCGGTCTCGGCATCGATCTGCTCTTGCTTGCGGGTGAACGTAAAGCTCGTCTCGGTGATGACCAGCTCAAAGTGCTTGGCCATCCGATAGCGCTCGATCACGCGACCCACGCGCAAGCCAATCTTGTCTTGGCCGCGCAGGCGATTGCGGGTGCGCTCGGTGGCCTGCGCGATCGCGGCCAGCTCCACTTCGGTGGCCGCCAGCAGCTCGGCGCGCTTTCTGGCGCGCTCCTCGGCCAACGCGGGGTTGCGGCAGACCAGCAGCCGCTCACCCGGATAGCGCGCGCTGTCCAATGCGATCAGGCCGCGCTCGTCAAACAGCGAGGGCTGCCAAGGGCCGCGCTCCTCGATCAACTCGGCGATCTGCGGCGAGCGCAGCGCGGTGATCCAGCCCATGCCGGCCGGGCGCAGCACCTGCTCGATTCGCGCAGCGGTAATCATGCCGCGATCGCCCACCCACACCACCTGAGACAGGCCAAAGCGCTCCTTGAGCTTGCTAATCTGCGCCGCTAGCGTGGCCGGATCGGCGGTGTTGCCGGCAAACACCTCGACCGCCACCGGACAGCCATTGGCGGCGCACAGCAAGCCAAACACGATCTGCGGGTCATCGCGTTTGCCGTCGCGCGAGTAGCCGTAGCGGGCAAGCGCGCAGTGCCGGCCGGTGACCCACGTCGAGGTGAGGTCATAGAGCACCAGCACGCCGTCGCTCAGATGCTGGCGGGCGAGGCTGCGTTCGATGCGCGGCTGCGCTTCGCCGAGCCAGTCCAGCGCTGCGTAGAGCCGCTCGACCTCGAACGCGCCAAGTCCCAGCACCTGCGACAGCGAATGGGTTGCACACTGCGGCTGCAACATGCGCCAGGTGGCGAGCTTGGAGCCCGGTGCCAACACGCGCGCCACCACCAAGGCCAGCACCAGTGAACGCACCGGGGCGGGCGCAGGGTCAAGCAGTTTGGCCAGGCCGCAGCGCCGGGCGATGCCCAGCACGGCGGCCACATGGCCATGCGGCAGCGACCGCTCGATGCTCATCAGCGCCTGGGCTGACTCAACGGCGATGCCGCCCTTGAGCAAGACGCGGAAGTGTTCAATGAGTTGCGGATCCCAGTGCGACAGATTGGCAAGGGTGCGTTTGACGACCTTGCCGCCGTCACGATAGCCCTCACGCAGAAGGATCGCGGGCGGGGAGTTTCGATTGGGGACGGTCTCGATATACATGGGCTAAAGCATAGCCAATGAAGCCTGTAATTCAAGGCAAATCTCCCCAAACATTGAACCATTTACATGGGAACAACTAGGACGCAAAAAATGGCGCAAAGGCGCGCCATGTCTTGCTTAGCTGCGTTTCGGGCCCTCAAACTTCGG
>NZ_JWMA01000023.1 GCF_000812465.1 Cupriavidus sp. IDO
GGAACGACCAGCATTGTCAAACCCAGGCCGTCCATCACCCGCAGGGCGTGCTCGAGATTGACGCCCTTGCCGTTCTCCAGCTTGGACAGCATGCCAACCGAGACGCCGCAATGTTTCGCCGCCTGGTCAATGGGCATCCCGTCCCCTGCGCGGGTGGATCGAATGCGGTCGCCCAGCTGGTGAATGGTGCGAATTGTCGCGCGCGACGGTGGCGTTGGATCAGGTAGTGGTCGCGGCATCGGGGCTCGTCCCATGAAGAAGGCAAGCCAGCGTGAAGGCTGCTGGCCGTATTGTTTCATTAAAGTGAAATTATAATCTGGATCGGGGCTGGCTGCCTTCTATGCCGAGGGGGAGCTGCGCACAACAGTTGATTAGGTAATCCTTAAATACTGAAAGTGCTTATGCATCATTTTCACACTCGCCTTTCCAGGGTCAGAAGCCATGACCTCGGAGATATAACCGGCTAGCTATGTGTAGCTATCTCTGGGCCATACCGACTGCTTGACATGCTAGTCCGATCGCCATTCCGGGCGGGTAAGCTCGTGCGGCCGGCACGAGGCTGGCTCGCACGCGTGTCCGTCTTCCACGCCAGCGCACCCATGTCACGAAAGTTCGTCGTCACACAAAGTGCGGAAGACCCATCTTTACTACACTTCACGGTTGCAGGCGAGGCATGGCGATTAATTGCATTTTAGCTTCGGCAAAACTCGCTGGTTTGTTGTTGTTGTTGTTGTTGTTGTTGTTGTTGTTGTTGTTGTTGTTGTTGTTGTTGTTGTTGTTGTTGTTGTTGTTGAAGATCGTCATTGTGCGAGCCGTGCGCAGCCATCCCGATGCGGTCGAAATGGGCCTCTGATCACAAATAGGCCGCGGTGTTTATTACTTCTTGGCTTATGTGTCAATTCCGGCTTTATCCCGGCACAACCCCTTCGTGCCCCCCGGGTCTCCTCCGCCGCCATCGCGCTGACGATCTTCGCCAACTCGTTCAACCGCATAAACGATACGGTGGTCGACTTCCCGCCTGTCAACTAAGCACAAGTGCACCACCGGCGTTCGAATCCGGCTCCGTGCTGTCCGGGCCTGTCGCCGACATTGCCGTGGCGACGGCCTCGGCGTGCTTACCGGCAGCGACGACGGCAAACCGCCGTGAGCACGCCGCTTCGCCATGCCTCATGGGAATGGGAGTTATTCGCCCGTGCCGGCTACCCGCGCGACAGGGGTTCACGGAAGATGGGTTCCACGACGAGCCGATCGCTCGCCTGCCCGGAAACACGACTTCCACCTACCTCAAGGAAATTCGCCATGTCGCTCCAGGAAAAACTCGACGCATTTAAGGCCGACTTCAAGGCGGGCAAACCGCCGTACAACGCGCCTCGCGAAATCCACCCGATCATGGAGCGCGCGACGGCCGAACTCATCGCCAGCGGCCAGGCCGCGCGCGCAATCAAGGCCGGCGACCGCGCGCCGCAATTCCGTCTCAAGGACCAGGACGGCAACGAAGTGTCGTCGGCCGACCTGCTCGCGAAGGGGCCGCTCGTCGTCACGTTCTATCGCGGCGTCTGGTGCCCGTATTGCAACCTCGAACTCCAGGCGATGAACGAAGCGCTGCCGCAGATCCAGGCGCTGGGTGCGAACTTAGTCGCGATCTCGCCGCAGACGGCCGTTAACAGTCGCAAGTCGGTGCGTACGAACAAGCTGGGCTTTCCGGTGCTGAACGATGCACGGGGCGAGACGGGTGCCGCATTCGGCCTGCGCTTCAACCTGCCCGACTACCTGGTCGACCTGTACAAGATGCTCAGGAACGAC
Source organism: Cupriavidus sp. IDO (assembly GCF_000812465.1). Lineage (GTDB taxonomy): Bacteria > Pseudomonadota > Gammaproteobacteria > Burkholderiales > Burkholderiaceae > Cupriavidus. Next base: position 1,804 of record NZ_JWMA01000023.1, read on the forward strand.
CTGCCTGCGTTCAACGACGATCCGAGCTGGACGCTGCCGATGCCCGCGCGCTACGTGATCGGCCAGGACGGCATGGTGCTGTATTCCGAAGTCAACCCCGACTACACGCATCGCCCGGATCCGTCGGAAATGTTCCCGGTCCTCGAAAAGGTCGCCAACATCTGATCGGTCGCCCGGGCCGCGCCGATGCAAGTGGCGCAGCTCATTCCCGCACCTTCCTGATCACCGGCGCGACCAAAGGCATCAGGCGCGCTCAGAGCGGCTCGTGCGCACCGGGCATCGCGTCATCGGCCGCTTTACCTCGACGGCAGTACGTCGATCGGGAAGGCGTCGTTCTGAGCGGCAATCAGGCAGCCGGCATGCGTTCACCGTCCGCGAGCGCCTGTTCGACGAACTCGACGAACGCGCGCGCCCTCGCCGTCACCAGCCGGCCGGCCGGAAACACGGCCCACAGATCGATCGGCGGCAACTGCCAATCGGTCAGCACGGCCTGCACGCGCCCTGACTCCAGCTCCGGCAAAAACATCCAGCGCGACGCGACCGCCAGGCCCATGCCGCCGAGCACGGCGGTCCGCATGCCCTCGGCCGCGCTCACGCGCAGCCGGCCCGACACGGTCACCGCGACCTCGGAACCGTTCTTGTTGAACGACCACGCTTCGCCGCCGCCGCGCTGCGAATAAACGATCGCCTGATGCCGAATCAGGTCAGCCGGCGCCCTTGGCACGCCGGCACGCGCGAAGTATTCCGGCGTGCCGACGACGAGCCGCGCGCTGCGCGCAATGCGGCGTGCGGTCATCGACGAGTCGAGCAGCGTACCCATCCGCAACGCCACGTCGGTGCCCTCTTCGAGCAGATCAATGTTGCGGTCGTCGAGCGCGAGGTCGATTTCCAGGTCCGGATGGCGGTTCAGGAAGGTATCGAGCCGCGGTAGCACGTGCAGGCAGGCGAACGACACGGCCGCGCTCACGCGCAGCTTGCCGGACAGGCTCACGGACGCGTGGCGGACGACCTGCTCTGCCTCGTCGGCCTCGCGGATCGCCAGCTTGGCATGGTCGTAGAAGCGCTGGCCGGCGTCGGTCATCGTCAGCCCGCGCGTCGAGCGCAGCAGCAGGCGCACGCCAAGGCGCTCCTCGAGCTGGGCGATCGATTTGGAAATCGCGGGCTGACCGAGATCCATCCGCTTCGCGGCCGCCGAGAACGAACCGGCTTCCACGACGCTGACATACGTTTCCATTGCCGCGAGTCGATCCATGTGCTGCATCTCCCTGTTCAAACCTGCGTCATTCCGAAGAAACTCGGCCGCCTGACCGTTCAGCCGCGGATGATGAACGACTGCGCCGAAACAGTACCCCGAGTCGCCATCGAACGCGGTCTGCCGGAACGGTTGAGGAGCGGCGCGCCGCTGGCGCGCTACGGTCGGACGACGTTCTATGGCTGTGATGCACGAGGGTATACGTATTATCCGTTCCGTCGGGAAGCATCGGCGGCGACGTCGGGACGATGAGTCCGGCCCGCTCGCGCGTACCTACAGGTTCGAAGGCCGTGGAGGCGCTGTTCTCGGCGGCATCCAGCCCCGCCAACTAGGCGATTTACTTGACCGGCGATCCACGTTCGCGGAAATAGTGAACGCGGCTCCCCAAAGGGCGTTGCTTGCGAACAACAGTGGGTGACATCCCCTCGCTCCTACTGGCTTTGATTTACGTTGGATCTCAATCCCGACGATTAATTGCGTTTACGGCTTCCCCTGCGTTCCTTAGGCTACATCTTGAAAAGTCGTCAGAGCATTTGCCGACCGATAGGTCCGACGACGAAATTCCCGACACCTCTGGGAAAACGTAGGGGCGGCACACATTCGACCTGATAATGATGAGTACGAACTATTGCGGTCCTTCGGCCGGTGATGGCACAGGAGGAGGCTTGAGCGTCTCCTCGACGAAGCTCACAAACGCCTTAGCCTTGGCGCTGCCGAGTCGGCCCGAAGGATAGACTGCCCATAAGTCGACGGCTGGCAAGTCCCACTCGGGAAGGACTCGCACCACTTCACCCGATGCAAGCTCGGGTGCGAACATCCAGTCCGTCGACACCGCCAGACCCATTCCAGCCAACACGGCAGCGCGAACTCCTTCGGCTGCAGTTATTCGTACTCGTCCCGCCACATCCACATCCACCGACTCTCCGTCGCGCTTGAACGACCACGCGGTCCCTCCGCCACCGCGGTCGTAGACCACGCATTCGTGCACTCCCAGTGCGCGAGGCGAGTCCGGTATGCCGGCACGGGCGAGGTAAAGCGGACTCGCCACGAGCATGCGGGAAAACTGCGCGATACGGCGCGCCGTCATCGTAGAATCGGCCAACTTGCCCAGGCGCAGGGCCACATCAATGCCCTGCTCCAAGAGATCAACGTTCCCGTCGTCGAGCAATAGATCCACAGTGAGCCTGGGATGCCTCGACAGGAAAGTCATGAGATGCGGAACGACCCGCATTCTCGCGAACGTAACCGTGGCACTGACGCGTAGCCGACCGGACAAGTCAGTGCTGGCCCCCTTGGCGGCCAGTTCAGCATCTTCCGCTGCTTGAATTGCTCGCCTAGCATGATCGTAGAAATTTGTGCCGGCCTCAGTCGGCGCCAGGCCGCGCGTCGAGCGAATGAGCAATCGCACACCCAACTCCGCCTCAAGCTGGGCGATAATCTTTGATACGGCGGGCTGACCAACGTTCAATACGCGGGCAGCACCAGAGAACGACCCTGATTCGACAACCGCGACCAGAGTCTCCATTGCAACCATTTTGTCCATCACCGTTTCGCAGTCGATGCTAGGAAGGCCGCCATTATGAGCGCCATTCTGATCGCTATAAAGTACAATGATCCGAGAGATAGGCATCCTCGCGCGCCGGCGGAATAGTCACCGCCAATGCTCCGCCAACGCCGCCTCATAGCAATGTGGTGCTCCGCCTCTTCGATACTTGCAAAGATGCGCAAGCAACGTTCGTAGTACATCGCACCCTCCCTCGTCACGCTCATATTCCGCGTTCTTCGGTGGACGAGCTTGACGCCAAGGCGGTCCTCTAGCACCTGCATCCCGCGTGAAACCGTCGACTTGGTTATCCCGAGTGATTCGGCTGCACGTGTGAAGCCGCCGAGCTCAACGATTCTCGCAAATATGCGCATCAAAATAGCTTGTCCATGGGTCGATTGCCAGAGATACGCGAACGAAAGGATAGCCTTGCTAGGGACACGTCATAGGTAGCGTGAACCCTACGCTCGGCCATAAGTGATATTCCCAGGAGAATATAGTGCGCGCCATTCCTGCGTGGAATAGAAGATAGTCTGGCTGACTCACTACTGGGCTTTGCCATCGGTCCCTACACTTCGGGCAACTTCCGGCAGCGCCGTGGTCTGTCGCCGCCGCCTACACAAGTCTGGAGTGATCCCATGATCAGAGAACATCAACGCAAATGGATCGCCGCGGCCGCCATCGTCGCCGCAGCGGGTATCGCAACGTCACTACTGCGTCCATGGCATGGAAGTGAGGCGATTGCAGGCACGCCGGCGGCATCCCCTCCAATGCCCGTCGAAGTCGCCCATGCAGTTGGAAGAACCATTACCGAATGGGATGAGTTCTCGGGGCGCATGGAGGCTGTCGACCGAGTTGAGATCCGGCCGCGCGTGTCCGGCACCATAGATACTGTCAACTTTCGTGAAGGCGCCACGGTAAAGAAGGGCGATCTGCTCTTTACCATTGACCCGCGGCCCTACGCGGCCGAGGTTGCACGCGCCGAGGCGGCGTTGGCCGCCGCGCAGGTTCGCGCTTCCCACGCGCAGGCCGAAAGGGCGCGCGCGCAACGGTTGCTTGATGACAATGCCATTTCCAGGCGCGAATACGACGAGCGCATCAACACCGCGAGCGAAACAGGTGCGGATGTGCGCGGCGCGCAAGCTGCCTTGGAGTCTGCTCGCCTCAATCTCGGCTACACGCGCATTGTCGCGCCTGTTTCGGGCAAGGTATCCCGGGCCGAAATCACGGTCGGAAACCTGGTGGCCGCCGGAGCGGCTTCTCCGGCTCTGACCACGCTCGTATCCGTCTCGCCGATCTATGCAAGCTTCGATGTCGATGAGCAGAGCTATCTGCGCTTTGCCGCACCAGGTGCGGGAGGCACAAGGACTGATCTGCCGGTCTATGTAGGACTTGCCAATGAGGAAGGGCATCCGCACACAGGACGCATTCTTGCCGTTGACAATCGCATGGACGTTCGATCTGGCACCGTACGGGTGCGCGCGGTATTCAGCAATGACGATGGCCACCTTCTCCCTGGGCTGTATGCACGAGTGAAGCTCGGTGGAGGCGTTGAACACCCGGCCGTCCTGGTCAACGATCGCGCGATTGGAACCGATCAAGGCAAGAAGTTTGTGCTTATCCTAGACAAGAGCAACAAGCTTGTCTATCGCGAAGTTGAGCTCGGTTCGGCGTTTGAAGGGCTGCGGGTCATCCGGGTAGGCATCTCTGCGGGCGAGGAAGTCGTCGTCAATGGCCTGCAACGCGTACGCCCTGGCGATACGGTAGCGCCGAAGCTGGTCAACATGGCCTATCGCAGTGAATTGGAGGACAGATCCAATTTGCAAAGCCGGAAGCTCGCCAGTGGTTCCGACGACAGCTCGCAAAGCGTCAAATCGAAAGGCTAGGTGCGCCACGCGCCAATGCCTGCACACGTCGTCGTAAATCTTTCTTCTCCCCATAGCTTTTGCCCAGTCTGGCGCCAGCCCCCGGGCAGAGCTTTGTCGAGGTCATTATGAATTTCTCAAAATTCTTCATAGACAGGCCGATTTTTGCCGGGGTCTTGTCCGTGCTGATCTTCCTGATCGGTGCGATCTCGATGGCAAAGCTGCCGATTTCCGAGTATCCAGAAGTTGTGCCTCCGACGGTCGTCGTGACGGCACAATTTCCTGGAGCGAACCCCAAGGTCATTGCCGAGACCGTAGCCACGCCGCTCGAAGAGCAAATCAACGGCGTGGAAGACATGCTTTATATGTCGTCCCAATCAACCAGCGACGGCATTCTGACGCTAACCGTCACGTTTAGGCTGGGCACCGATCCGGACAAGGCCACGCAGCTAGTTCAGAACCGGGTTGCGCAAGCGGAGCCGCGGTTGCCAGAAGACGTGAGGCGTCTCGGCGTTACCACAGTGAAGAGCACGCCTGCGCTGACCATGGTGGTGCATTTGGTCTCACCCAACGGCCGCTACGACATGAACTACCTGCGGAACTACGCACTGCTGAATGTGCGTGACCGTCTCGCGCGGCTACGTGGCGTCGGGCAGGTACGGATGTTCGGTGCTGGCGACTACGCGATGCGTATCTGGCTGAATCCGCAGAAGATGGCGGAGCGCAAGCTTGTTTCCGCGGACGTCATGCGCGCAATCCGGGAACAAAACGTCCAGGTCGCCGCAGGGGTCATTGGTGCGTCCCCGTCCCTACCCGGAACGGACTTGCAACTTTCCGTCAACGCCCAAGGTCGCCTGACGACCGTCGAGGAGTTCGGCGATATTGTTATCCACACCTCCGACACGGGTGGCGTTACTTACCTCAAGGACATAGCTCGAATCGAACTTGGTGCCGCTGAGTACGGCATGCGCTCACTTCTTGATAACAAATCAGCTGTTGCAATTCCGCTTTACCAATCGCCGGGCTCAAACGCCATTGATATCTCCAATCAGGTTCGCGCGACCATGGCGGAGCTCGCGCAAAGCTTCCCCGATGGCGTGGAATATCGCATTGCCTATGATCCGACGCAGTTCGTGCGGGCCAGCATCGAAGCCGTAACACACACTCTTTTCGAGGCCATTGCCCTTGTAGTGCTGGTGGTGATCCTGTTCCTGCAGACGTGGCGTGCGTCGATTATCCCCCTTCTTGCTGTTCCGGTGTCCATCGTCGGTACGTTTGGGCTGATGCATGCCTTCGGATTCTCGGTCAATGCACTCTCCCTATTCGGATTGGTCCTGGCAATTGGTGTGGTCGTCGATGATGCCATCGTTGTCGTCGAAAATGTAGAGCGCAACATCGCCGAAGGGCTGTCCCCCAAGGAGGCGACATACCGTGCCATGCGCGAAGTAAGCGGTCCGATCATCGCCATCGCTCTAACACTGATCGCCGTCTTTGTTCCCCTGGCGTTCATGACGGGGCTCACAGGCCAGTTCTACAAACAATTCGCGCTGACGATATCGATCTCGACCGTCATCTCGGCTTTCAACTCACTCACGCTGTCACCGGCACTGTCAGCCCTACTGCTCCGCCGCCATGATGCTCCGAAGGATTGGCTGACCAAGCTCATGGACCGAGCGTTTGGCAAGTTCTTCGCTCGCTTCAACCAACTGTTTGGAAATAGCGCGGAGCGCTATGGCAGTGGCGTCAAGCGGGTGGTGTCGCGCAAGGGCGCCGTCTTCCTTGTCTACGGAATCATGGTTGCGGCGACCTGGGGTATGTTCGAAATGGTTCCGAAGGGCTTCGTGCCGGCACAGGACAAGCAGTACATCGTGAGCTTTGCCAAGCTGCCGGACGGGGCAACGCTAGATCGTACCGAGGACGTGATCCGTCGAATGTCCGACATTGCGATGAAGCACCCTGGTGTTGAATCGGCTATTGCCTTCCCAGGGATGTCTATCAACGGCTTCGTCAACAGTCCCAATCAGGGGATCGTTTTTGCGACGCTCAAGCCATTTGATAAACGCAAGAGCAAAGATCTCTCTGGCGCCGCGATCGCTGAGCAACTCAATGCCAAGTACGCCTCAATTCAGGAGGCTTACATTGCGGTCTTCCCGCCCCCACCCGTTGAGGGACTCGGAACGATCGGTGGCTTCAAGATGATGATCGAGGATCATGGATCGCTGGGGTACGACGCGCTATTCAACGCCACCAAAGCGTTCATGGATAAGGCTCGCACCACGCCAGAGCTAACCGGCGTATTCAGCAACTATCAGGTCAACGTGCCCCAGCTTGATGTAAATCTGGACCGGGTGAAGGCCAAGCAGCTTGGCGTACCTGTCACGGACGTGTTCGACACGCTGCAAACCTATTTGGGGTCCGCGTATGTCAACGATTTCAACAAATTCGGACGCACATACCAGGTAAAGGTACAGGCAGATGCGCCGTTCCGGGCTCATGTGGAGGATGTGCTTCAACTTAAGGCGCGCAACACCGCCGGCGATATGGTTCCCCTTTCGTCGTTGGTGACCGTCAAGCAGAGTTTCGGCCCCGACAGCGTTGTGCGCTACAACGGATTCACGGCTGCCGACCTTAATGGTGGCCCAGCTCCGGGCTTTTCTTCCGGCCAGGCGCAATCCGCAGCCGAGCGCATTGCCAGCGAAACCTTACCGAAGGGCATCAAGTTTGAATGGACAGAACTGACCTACCAGGACATCCTGGCCGGCAACGCGGGCGTGTGGATCTTCCCGCTATGCGTATTGCTGGTGTTCCTAGTGCTGGCTGCCCAATACGAAAGCCTGACGTTGCCGCTGGCCGTGATCCTGATCGTGCCAATGAGCTTGCTGGCCGCCATGACCGGTGTTTGGCTGACGCGCGGTGACAACAACATCTTCACGCAGATTGGCTTCATCGTGCTGGTTGGGTTGTCCGCTAAAAACGCAATCCTGATCGTGGAGTTTGCTCGCGAACTCGAGCACCGGGGCCGCACTGTGGTCCAAGCTGCAATCGAGGCTAGCCGCTTGCGTCTGCGCCCGATATTGATGACCTCGCTCGCGTTCGTCATGGGTGTGGTGCCGCTGGTGGTCTCCACAGGCGCCGGCGCGGAAATGCGCCATGCCATGGGCGTGGCCGTATTCGCAGGGATGCTGGGCGTGACGTTCTTCGGCCTGTTTCTGACGCCGGTGTTCTACGTCGCGCTGCGTCTACTGGCCACCCGAAAGCAGCGCCGGGAGGCGGTTTCGGTGGTTACTTCGACCTCGCACGCCGTGCCGTCCGCAGAGTGATGGTGAAAGACATGCATAACGTGATGAAGCAATACCTGCCCAAGCTTTCCGTCGTGTCCGCCGCGCTGGTGCTGGCCGGTTGCTCACTGGCGCCAACCTACAAGGTGCCTGAGACGCCCACCGCCGCGACGTTCAAGGAGGCTGATGCGGCCGCTGCCGAGGGTGCGCAATGGAAGACCGCCACTCCGGCCGAGGGCCGGCAGCGTGGCGACTGGTGGAAGGTGTTCGGCGACGCAGAGCTTGACTGCCTGATCGAAGCCGCAAACGCCCATAACCAGGATCTGGCTGCCGCTGCGGCCCGCCTCAAGCAGGCGCGTGCGTTCACCGGCGCGACCGAGGCGGACATGTATCCGCAATTGAGCGTGGGCCTGGACCCGACCCGTTCGCAACCGTCGGCCGCCTCACAGGGGTTTCCTGATGGTACGCGGGTATCGCCCCAGACCGTTTTCAAGGCGCGCGCATTTGCCAGCTACGAGCTCGACCTATTCGGCCGCGTGGCCAGCAGCGTAAATGCGGCTCGTGCTGAGGAGAAGAGTGCCGAAGAGCTGTACCGTTCGGTGCAGCTCGCGCTGCAAGCGGATACGGCGCAAGCCTACTTCGGGCTGCGCACACTCGACAGCGACCGGGAACTGCTCAATGCGACTATCAAGCTGCGTGAAGATGCGCTGTCGCTGCTCCGCAAGCGCTATGAAGCCGGCGAAACCACTGATCTGGATCCGGCCCGTGCCGAGGCTGAACTCGGCACCGCGCGTGCTGACTTGGCCAGCATCGAGCGCCGCCGCGCCAACCAGGAGCACGCGTTGGCCGTACTGACCGGCGTAGCGCCGTCGCAATTCGGACTAGCCGCGAAACCGTTTGATACGCCGCCGGTTGCCGTACCAACCGGCTTACCGTCGGAGTTGTTGGAGCGCCGTCCCGATATCGCGGCGGCAGAGCGCCAGATGGCGGCCGCGAACGCGCGCATTGGCATCGCCAAGGCAGCGTTCTTCCCACGCATCTCGCTGACGGCCCTATTCGGCTTCGAGTCGGCGGATCTGTCGAACCTGTTCAAGTGGTCGTCGCGCACCTGGATGCTCGGGCCGCTGGTGGGCACTACCGTGGCGCAGACCGTGTTCGACGGTGGCCGCAACAGCTCGAACCTCGCCGGCGCCCGCGCCGCGCACGAGGAAAGCGTGGCCCGCTACCAGCAGACCGTTCTGGTGGCCTTCCGCGAAGTGGAGGACGGCCTGGCGGATGTACGCTGGCTCAGCCAGCAGGCCTCGGCACTGGACGGCGCACTCGCCGGCGCCAAGCGGGCGCAACGCGTCTCGCGCAGCCGCTACGACGCTGGCGCAGTCGACTATCTAACGGTAATCGACGCGGATCGCACGGTGCTGCAGTCGCAACGGGACGCGAATGCCGTAGCTGGACTACGGGCTTCGGCGACCGTTTCACTAGTTCGAAGCCTTGGTGGTGGCTGGGCGCCCACAACGGCGGACGCGGAAGGCTCTGGCACTTCCCATACGGTTCAGTGACCGCAGTCTAGGAAATCCTCCGCAAATGTAAGGGCTATGCTTACTAGAGATCTGCTCAGTACGGGTGCGTATCTGCATGCATTTGATGCGGTGCCAGACGGCATTCGGTGGACCGCGGAGCAAGTTAGAACCTCGCTTTGCGAGACACTGACACGGCGGCCCAAAGGGACACCAATTTGGCTGTTTGCATACGGCTCTCTGATATGGAACCCTCTGTTCAAGTTTGAGGCTAAGGAACGCGCGGTTCTTCACGGATGGCACCGAAGCTTTTGCATCCGCATAATTGCTGGCCGCGGTCAGCATGACAAGCCGGGTCGAATGCTCGCCTTAGAATCCGGCGGACGAACGGAAGGTGTGGCGTTCCGACTTTCCGAGAATGAGCTAGCGCGTGAACTTGGACTAGTCTGGACCCGGGAGATGGTAACCGGTGTGTATGTGCCACAGTGGTCGGAAATCTCCATGCCGGACGGTAGTTCTGCCTTGGCCATTGTCTTCGTGATGAACCACGATCATCCATTCTACGAAGTGGACTCCAGCGTTTCTTCTGTTGCCCCAGCAATAGCGGTTGCCTCGGGCAAGTTGGGAAGCAATGCAGACTACGTCTTTCGCTTGGATGACTCTCTTCGCGCCTGCGGCTTCCATGATCCATATGTTGCCGCAGTCGCGACGGCGGTAAAGGAAGCGCTGTAATTGCAAGAACGCAGACTATTGCGCTTGCCACGTCGGCCCGCGTGGCTGCACAAGGTATCCCTGCGTCGCAGCAGATGAGAGGACGCACCGTCAGGTCACGAACGGCAGCTTCTGGTCGCGGGCAGCGGCCAGCATCGAGAGCGTGATCTTTCGCACTTCCACCTTGCTCTGCGTGATATGCGCGCGTAGCAGGATTGTCGCCTCGGCGTGGCGGTTCCGCTCCAGGAGTTCCAGTAGTTTGCCGTGCTCGTCGTAAGTGGCGCTGGTCCGCTGGGGCTTCAGGAAGTCCAGCCGACGCATGATGCGAATCCGCTCTGTCACGTCGTTGTGCACACGCAGCATTTCCAGGTTGCCTGTGGCCGCGACCAGGCACCGATGGAAGTCCTCGTCCATTTCAAACATGGTCGCAGGGTCCGCTTCGCGATGCTCCGGGGTGACACACCAGACAGCCTTCAGCGCTTCCACTGCCTCCCGTCCATGCTCCACGGACAGGATCCGGTCCAGCGCAGCCAGCTCCAGAACGATGCGCAGGTCGTACAGCTGATCGAGTTGCTCGAAGTTGATCGGCGCCACCCGCCAGCCACGCCGGAACCCCACTTCCAGATAGCCCTCGCGCTGCAGCCGAAAGAGCCCATCGCGCATGGGTGTGCGCGAGACACCGTAGTGGGCGGCAATGCCGTGCTCGGAGAAGCGATCCCCGGGGAACAGGCGGAAGTTGAAGATATCGCTCTTGAGCCGCTGGTAGACCTGCTCGGCCATCGCATTGGGCGCGTTTGACGCTAGTGCTTCCATGAGTCCGTGAGAACAAATTGATTACGGCGCGGATTGGCCGATTATGCCTACTATTCCTCACTCCCGGCCCAGTCCCGGCCCCAGTCCCGGCCGCTAGGGCGCCGGAATCAGGCTGACATGGGCGGCAACGATTTTCCAGCCGGCACAGGAATCCCTCTCCGTGCCGACCCTGGCCCAGGTCTGCATCTGCCGGCCCAGCAATGGCGTGGCATCGCTGACAAACTCGGTGCTGATCGTGGCGTAGTCCGCGCCGAAGGTCGTCACCACGGTACGCAGCAGGCGCCGGCTGCGCGGCACGGGTTCGCACGCCTGCCGCCATGCGCGGATCGCGTCGCTGCCCAGCTGGACTTCGGCAATGCCGTAGCGCACCGTTTCCGGCGTGTCCCAAAACAACGCGTTCATGATGCCGATGTCGTTGTCGACCAGGGCCCGCTCATAGGTCTCAAATGCCGCCGACACTTGCGCGACGACCTCCGCACGGTTCACTTCCATTCCTTGCTCTCCCAATGCATCACTCCCACGCGGTGGCCAATGCCCGGAACGGCGCCGTCCAGCCAACGATTCCGCCCTGCGAGCGCACCATTTCCAGCGTGGCCTGCCGGAAGGCCGGGAAATAGCTTGCCGTGGCATCCTCGACCAGCAGGCACTCGTAGCCGCGATCGTTGGCCTCGCGCATCGAGGTCTGCACGCATACTTCCGTCGTCACGCCCGCGAAGACCAGGTGCGTGATCCCGCGCGCCCTGAGATGCTCGTCCAGCCCCGTCGCGTAGAACGCTCCCTTGCCCGGCTTGTCGATCACCAACTCCCCCTCGCACGGCGCCAGCGCGTCGACAATGGCGTTGCCGGGCTCGCCCCGCACGAGGATTCTCCCCATCGGGCCGGGATCGCCGATCCGCATCGATGGCGCGCCACGCAGACGCTTAGCCGGCGGACAATCCGACAAGTCCGGCGCATGCGATTCGCGGGTATGCACGACATCCCACCCTGCACGACGCGCCAGCGCCAGCAGCGCAGCCACGGTGGGCACGATGCCGGCCAGCATTGAGACATCGTTGCCTAGCGATGCCCCGAAACCGCCGGCCTCGATGAAATCGCGCTGCATGTCGATGGTCACCAGCGCGGTGCGCGCATCGTCCAGCCGCAACGGTGTCGGGAGCGCGTCCACGGTCTTCTCAGTGGGCAATGCGGCAAGCGGCTTCATGCGCTCAACTCCGGAACAATCATGGGCGCCACCGGATCCGGGCCAGGCGCATGGCCATGCCCCGCCATATGCCGGCCCAGTTCGGCACGCTCTGCACCGGCCGCCGTCGTCTCGAAAACGATCCGCCCTTCGGCCATCACCGCGATACGGTCCGCCAGGGCCAGCAGTTCGTCGAGGTCCTCGCTGACCAGCAGCACCGCCGCGCCGGCGTCCCGGGCCGCCAGCAAACGTGCGTGGATATCGGCAACCGATGCGAAGTCAAGGCCAAAGACCGGATTGGCGACGATCAGCACATCCACCGGTCGCCCAAGTTCGCGTGCCAGCACCGCGCGCTGCACGTTGCCACCGGAAAGCGTGCCGATCTGCTGCTCCGGCAGCGGCGGGCGTACGTTGAAATCGGCGATCAAACTGACGGCCCGCTCGCGGATCGCGGCCCGGTCCAGCAGTCCCCCGACGCGCTTCAGCGGCCGGCGGTCGAATTCCCGCAAGGCTAGGTTTTCGGCGACGCTCATCGTTGCCACGCAGGCGTTCTTGAGCGGCTCCTCGGGAATCGCATAGACGCGCCGTGCCGTCATCTGGGCGCGCGTGGCGCGATACGGCTGGCCGCCGACGGCCATCGCTCCCGCCGACAAGGGGCGCTGGCCCACCAGCGCCTCTACCAACTCCCGCTGACCATTGCCCGACACGCCGGCGATACCAAGGATCTCGCCGGCACGCACGGCCAGGCTCAACTCGCGCACCGCGGCATGGCCGCGCTCGTCGAACACCGTTGCATCGCGGACCTGGAGCCGGATCTGCGCCTGCGCATCGAGCGCCTTGCGCGCCGTGCGCCTCGCGTCGATGCCGGCAAGTACCCCCGTCGATACCTCGGTGTCCGAGGGCGCCGCCACCGCGGTGGCGCCCATCATCCACGCCGCCAGCTGCTCCGGGTTCGTAGCCGATACCCCGCTGGTGCCGACCTGCCGCCCTTTGCGCAGCACCGTCACGTCATCGGCGTAATCCATTACCTCGCGGAACTTGTGCGTGATCATCAGCACGGTCAGTTCGCCACGCGAGGTCAGCTCGCGCATCAGGCCCAGCACTTCGTCCGCTTCATGCGGCGTCAGGACCGAGGTGGGCTCGTCCAGGATCAGGAAGCACTGGCGCAGATAAAGCTGCTTGAGAATCTCCAGCTTCTGCTTCTCGCCCGCTGCCAGAGTCGCTACCTTGCGATCCAGCGGCAGGCGGAACGGCATCTGCTGCATGAAGGCGGCGAGTGCCGCTCGCTCGGCCGCCCAGTCCAGCTTCCACGGCAGCGCACCACGCGCCAGCAGCAGGTTCTCTTCCACCGTCAGCCCTTCGGCCAGCGTGAAATGCTGGTACACCATGCCAATGCCCAGCGCCTGCGCCGCGCGTGGCGAGTCGATGCGAACTTCCCGCTGCCGCGCAACGATCTGTCCTTCATCGAGCACCGAATAGCCGACCAGCCCCTTGACCAGGGTGCTCTTGCCCGCGCCGTTTTCTCCCAGCAGCGCGTGGATGGTCCCGGCTGCCACCTTGATCGACACCCCGTCCAGTGCCCGGAATGCGCCAAACGTCTTGGTGGCGCCAATCACTTCGATGCCAAGCGCCTGCGTGGCGTGCGATGGATGGCCGTTCATGGACGTTACGCCAGCGTCGCCAGCAGCGCGCGGGAATCCGACACCGTGCCGAACACGCCGCCCTGCATCGTGATCATGTGCAGCGCCGCGTCGTGATTGCTCAGATCGGTCGCGCCGCAGCAGTCGGACAGCAGCGTGCATTCAAACCCGCGGTCGTTGGCCTCACGCATGGTGGTATGCACGCAGACATCGGTCGTGATGCCGGTCAGGATCAGGTTGTCGATGCCGCGCGTGCGCAGGATCAGTTCCAGGTCGGTGGCACAGAAGGAGCCCTTGCCCGGCTTGTCGATAATGACTTCGCCCGGCAGCGGTGCCAGCTCCTCGATGATTTCCCAGCCCGGCTCACCGCGTACCAGCAGCCTGCCGCACGGGCCCGCATCGCCGATGCCGATGCCGTCGCTGCCTGCGCGGCGGCTGCGCCAGCGCTTGTTGGCAGGCAGGTCCGAGAGGTCGGGACGGTGCCCTTCGCGCGTATGGATGATCGTGAAGCCCTGCTCGCGCAAGGTTGCCAGCACGCGGCGGATCGGTTCGATCGGCGCGCGGGTCAGCGACAGGTCATAGCCCATGCGGTCGACATAGCCACCGAAGCCGCAGAAGTCGATCTGCATGTCGATGATGACCAGCGCGGTGTTGTCCGGGCGCAGGTTGCCGTCATAGGGCCAGGGATAGGGCTTGGCGTCGATGGTTCGGTTCATGTTCAGGATTCCATTTCTTGGAGGATGCATGGCCTACCGCGTGAGGCTCAGTTCGCCCGGCGCGCCAGCCAGCGCGCGGTTTGGACGGCAGCTGATGATCATGATCACCAGCGTCAGTACATACGGTGCGGCATTGAAGAGGTAGTAGCCGCTGGTGACGCCGATCGCCTGCAAGGCCGGCCCCAGTGCACCCGCGGCACCGAACAGCAGGGCGGCCCACAGGCAGCGCAGCGGTTGCCAGCGCGCGAAGATCACCAGCGCAACAGCCATCAGGCCCTGCCCGCTCGATAGGCCTTCGTTCCAGCTGCCGGGATAGACCAGCGAGAGGTAGGCCCCGCCGATGCCGGCAAGCAGCCCGCCGACCGCCGTCGCCGTGATGCGGATACGGGTCAGCGGATAGCCCATGGCACGCGCGGTCTCCGCGTGATCGCCCACCAGGCGCAGGACCAGCCCCCAGCGCGTCGCCCGCATGCCCCACTGCAGGACGAACGCGAGCACCACGCCGATCACGAACAGCAGGTTGATCCGCAGCAGCTGCTGAACCTGGACGGACGCGGCCCACTTGCCCAGTTCGAGCGAGGGCAAGGCCGGCGCCTGCGGTTCGATGAACGGCTTGCCGAGGAAGAATGCGAGGCCCGTGCCGAGCAGCATCAGCGCGATGCCGAAGGCGATATCGGACACGCGCGGCAGCGAACACACCAGGCCGTGGATGCAACCCAGCACCAGCCCCACCAGCGCGGCCGCCAGTACGCCGGCCCAAGGCGAGCCTGACAGGTATGACACGGCATACCCGCTCATGGCGCCGGACACCAGGATGCCTTCCAGCCCGAGGTTCACGCGGCCCCCCTTTTCGGTCAGGCATTCACCGAGGCTCACAAACAGGTAAGGCGTGCTGACACGGATCGCGCCGCTCACCAGCGACAGCATCAACACCATCCATGGCGATTGCAGATCAGGCATGGCGCGTCTCCAGCGGCGCCGGCTTGCCGGCGAACACAATGGCCTGCAGGCGAACGCGCCACGCGGAGATGCGTCCACCCAGCGCTTCCCAGGCGAGCAGGTTGGCAAAGAGCAGGCCCTGCAGTACCAGCGTGGTGGCATCCGGCAGTTCCAGACGGCGCTGCAGCAGGCTGCCGCTGGTTTCGATACCGCCGACCATCAGCGCGCAAGCGATGATGGCAAGCGGGTTCTGCCGGGCGGCAAAGGCCACGAGGATGCCGCTGTAGCCATAGCCCGCCAGCAGCGCGGCATTGGCGCTGCCCTGTACGGCGGCCACTTCGAACATGCCAGCCAGTCCGGCCGCTGCGCCACCCAGCGCGCAAGCCACCAGTGCCAGCCTGCCGACCGGCAGCCCGACCAGGCGCGCGGCACGCGGATTCCCGCCGGTCACGCGCATGGCAAACCCAAGCGAGCTGCGCCGGACCAGCACCCAGGCGCCGATACAGGCGAGCACACCGAACAACAGGCCCCAGTGCACATTGAGTCCCGGCAGCGTGCCAATCATCAGGGCATCGGGCACCGGCGCCGTCGAAGGCTTGTTCAGGCTTGCCGGGTCGCGCAGCGGCCCTTCCACCAGATGCTTGAACAGCGCAATCGCGATATAGGACATCAGCAGGCTGCTGATCGTCTCATTGACCCCGCGCCATTGCCGCAACAGGCCAACCACGCCGATCCACAGTCCGCCCGCCAGCATGCCAGCCAGCGCCATCGCCAGGGCAGCCAGCCACCACACGGTGCCCTGCGGCAGGCACTGCGGCACCACGGCCGCGGCCAGCCCGCCCAGCGCGAGTGCGCCTTCGCCACCAATCACAATCAGGCCCACCTGCGCGGGCAGCGCCACGCAGAGCGCAGTCAGCATCAACGGCGCCGCGCGTGTCAGCGTGCTCTGCCAGGCAAATGGCGTACCGAACGCCCCCTGGAAAATCAGTTGCAACGCCTCCAGGGAGGGAGCACCTTGCAGGGACAGGAACAGCGAGAAAAGCAGGAGCGTGCCTGCCACTGCCGCCACGGTGGGCAGCGCGGGCAGCACACCGAGCATCACGGCCGCCGAACTGGCATTGACGCGCATAGGAGTTACCTTGTGCAACATGGGAGTGGAGGGGGAGTTCGCCGCCTTCCGGTCAATAGATACAACGATTGCTGTTGTCAGCCCTGGCCGACGACACCGGCAACCAGGTAGTTCATGCTTTCGAGCGTGTAGTCTGTCTGCACGAGGGTGGTGCCCGCTGGCACCGCGGTACCGCCCTTGTTATCCTTCAACGGGCCCCTGAAGATGACGAAGTCGCCAGCCATCATCCTGGCCTTGACTGAATCGGCGTGCTGCTTCGCGGCAGCGCTCACCTTCGCGCCATAGACCGATGACCTTACGAAACCCTCCTTTAGCCCCCCTCTGAGCACGTTGGGCTGGGGCTTGCCAGCCTGCGCGTTGCCGACAAGGTCCTTGTACGGTGTGGCCCAATCCCACTCCGCACCGGTCAGGTAGCCCTTGGGGGCCAGCACCGCCTGGCTGGCGTGGTAGCCGCAGCTCATCACGCCGCGCTTCTCGGCCGTCTCGATCACGACCTTGGGGCCGTCGACGTGGCAGGTCAGCACATCGCAGCCCTGGTCGATCAGGCTGTTGGCGGCCTCGGCCTCCTTGACGGGCATCGACCAGTCGCCGGTGAAGATCACCCGCGTCGTGATGGACGGGTCCACCGACTGCGCGCCCAGCGTGAACGCATTGATGTTGCGCAGCACCTGGGGAATCGGCTTGGCCGCGACAAAGCCCAGCTTCTTGCTCTTGCTCATGTGGCCGGCCACAACGCCGTCCAGGTACTGGCTCTCGTCGATATAGCCAAAGTAGCTGGTGATATTGGGCGGGTTGCCCTGCTTCCAGAGTCCCCCGCAATGGGCGAACCGTACCTTCGGGTACTTGGCAGCCACTTTCAGCACGTGGGGATCGAAGTAGCCGAAGGACGTCGCGAAAATCAGCGATGCGCCGTCCTGCTGGATCATCGCCTCCATGGTCTTCTGTGCGGCGATGGTCTCCGGGACGTTCTCCTCTTCCACCACCTTTACATTCGGCAGCTTTCGAATGACGCTGGTCGCCGCAGCCTGCGCCTGGTTGTAGCCGAAGTCACCGCGCGCGCCAACGTAGAGTACGCCCACGGTGAGCTTTTCAGCGGCCAGGAGGGTTTCGAAAGGAAGCGCGCTGCCCAGTGAGAGTATGCTGGCCTGTTTGAGAAAGTCGCGGCGGTTTGTCATGGCGGTTTGCTTTTCGCAGGTGAGATGGATGGATGGAGTAATCAGGCGGCGGGCCCGGCGGGCGCCGCGGCTGAGGGGCTGCGCAGGTACGCCCGCCAGCCGCCGAAGCCCGTGATGTTGCGAGCGCCGCTTTCTTTCGAGAGCGCGATGGGCTCGCAGATAAAACCCTTCACACGCCGCCCGTCGGCAAGTTCGACTGAGCCGACACCGAGCGGCGCCGGCACGTCGGTCACGAACTTGCCGAACAGGCGCAGCGGCAGCTCCCACAGTTCGAGCTCGATGGCAGCGCCTTCGCCGTCCTCGGCTCGCGCAAGGCCAGGCTTGGGCGGCGTGGTCCCAGCCAGCGCATACAACCGGTAACACGGCGCGGTCGTGGTCGTTGCCACGTAGCGCGCGCCAGCTTCACGCAACTGCCAGTTCAGCGGCTGCCCGCGCAGATGCGCGCCCACCACGGCCAGGGTCACGGTCGGCTCGCTGGACGGCAGCGGCGTGTACTCCAGCCCCTCAGCCACAGACCGCTTGCTGAACAGCGCCTGGATCCGGGTCCCGAGCACCGCTAGCCGGTGATCCGCCCCCGAGGGCCCAATCAACGTGATGCCTGCCGGCAAGCCATCTGCGCGAGGAATGCATGGCACGGCCAGTGCGCACAGGTCGAGCAGATTGACGAAATTGGTATAGCGGCCAAGCTTGCTGTTCACGCCTATGGGGTCGGCCTTGACTGCCTCGATGGTCGGATGTGTCGGCGTGGTCGGCACGATCAGCACATCGATGTCGTCGAACAGGGCCCCGACCTGGCGCTTCAATTCCGCCAGGCGGTACTGACCATTGAAGGCATCCACGGCGCTGTACTGGTCGGCTTTGGAAATGACCGCGGCCACCACAGGATCCATCGCGAAGCGATGCGTATCGAAGAACGCACCAACCGCTGCGCGCCGCTCTGCGACCCATGGTCCGTCGTATAGCAGTGCCGACGTTTGCTGCATCGGCTGGAAGTCAACTGATGTGGGGAAAATTGACAAGCCTGTAGCCACCCCGTCCAGCGCCGCTGCAAACGCCCGCTCGGCATGCAAATCGCCTTCGAATTCCAGCGTATCGGGAACCCCCACGCGCATGGCGCCGCGCGGCAGACCGAGTGCCTCGATTCGACGCGAATAACCGTCCAGCTCGTCGGGAGCCGCAAGCTGCGCCATAACGCGCCACGCATCGGCGACGTCGTGCGCAAACACGGAAATGGTGTCCAGAGTGCGGCATGCCGGAACGACACCGCGCGTGCTGACCAGCCCAAGCGAGGGCTTCATCCCGACCAGGCCATTGAAGCCAGCTGGCACGCGGCCTGATCCCGCCGTGTCGGTGCCGAGTGAGAAAGCCACGCACCCCGCTGCAACCGCCACGGCGGAGCCCGAGCTGGATCCCCCCGAAACATGTCTCGCAGACGTTGTTTGTCGTACGGCGCCATATGGAGACCGTGTGCCAACCAGCCCCGTGGCGAACTGGTCCAGGTTGGTCTTCCCAACCAGGATGGCCCCGGCATCGAGCAGGCGCTGCACTGCAAAGGCCGAACTGTGCGGCACATAGGCGAATTCCGGGCAGGCCGCGGTAGTGGGGATGCCCGCTACATCGATGTTGTCCTTGACCGCGAACGGAACACCGAACAGCGGCATGCGCCCCAAGAGAGCGTCGCCCTCCTCGGCAAGCAGGGATTGCAGCGCGTTGGCGCGTGCCCGTAGGTCGGCGGCGGGGACGCGGTGGGTCCATGCCTCAGGTCGGTCCGCGACTTCGATCCGCCGCAGGACCTCGGCAACGCAGTCGATAGGAGTAAACGCGTGATGCGCGTAGCTTTCGAGCAGTGTGCCGATCGACATGAGCGGCACTGTGGTGGCTTGTTGGTTCATGCGTTCCATCTTGTATTCAAGATTGGACGCAAGCAAAGCAAAGGGTGTGCCATGGTCCGGTGCCTTGCACCCACAAGGTCTAGAAATCGTTATAAAACAACGGATTGCTGAACAGCAGGAACCCTGGGAAGCTGGCACGCATAGCGGAGAGTGTGTGCTACGCTGGCGTTCGTGGTGCATCGCTCCCTAATGAGGTGCACGCCCCCACCGAGCACTTGCGTGTGCAGATGCTCTTCCAGTCCCGCCTCGTAGTACCACCACGTCATGCCGTCCACTCCTGAAGCCGCATTGCGTTTGAGCGCATAAAGCGACTCCCGAAGCCGGTCGACCGTGACGTGGTGCAGAAGCGCGGTGAACCGCTCCTTCTTCCGCTGCCTTGCAGCTAGCCGTACACGTTCCAATCCATGTGGCACGCTTATCCGGTTCTGTGCCCGGCACGTGTTAGACTGACCCGTGCTCCCCTTGGTCCCCGCCCTTGGCAACCCCACTCCGCAGCCGATTTCCCGGCGTTGTTCGCAGATTTCATCGCTACCACGGCGGAGTCTGACTTTTCCCGTCCGTTTATCATCGGCTACGGCTCCTCGCCTTCCCGACGCGGACCAGTCCATGCTGCGACTGTCAGACGAGAGATCTCCCCGTTTCCCGCGCAAAGAGCGTCCACGCGTGCCAGGCTCTTCGACCACGCCGGGTCGTCGAGGTGCTCGCGCTCGCGCGCCCCACCATGTTGCCTTGCGCGTTCTGAACCGCGTCGGCACCCGGAATTACACAGCTATCGCGGCTCAATGCCTGGCCCGCACGTTCCCCTACTGACGCTTCGCCGACCACCTCGCGGTGGCCCGCGCCCGGCTCGGGGCCGATGTGGTTAGCTATTCCTTCATCGTGGCGGACTTGCACCACCTGCTCCTTGCCAGTCTCCCGGCGCACTCAGAACTTGTGGCGGATGCCGGCTGCGAAGGTGGTGCCGCTACCAGATCCGGTGATCTTGTCGAACATGACCGCGCCATAGATGTCGGTTCGCTTGGAGAAGGAATAGTCGTAGCCCGCGGATGCCGCGTGACGCCGGTAGGTCGTCATAACCTCGCTGCGCACCCGGGAGCTCGCCACCGACGCCAACAGCCTACCACTGCCAATCGGAACCGTCGCGCCAATCTGCGCGGTGTCGGTCAGAGTGGAAGCACCACTTGTGCTTGTGTGGGCGTACGTTGCCATCAGCTTCGCGACCGAGAAGTCATAGGAAACTCCCGCCAGGATGGCCGTCTGCGCCCAGCTGCCGGTTGGCAGGCCAGGCCCTACTCGCGTGCGCTGGATCCCGAAAGCAGCCGAGAGCCGCCCGCGGTCATAAAGCAAGGTACCGCCCGCGTTGTTGGCAGAGTTGGTACCCGACTGTTCGCCTAGGCTGTAGAGGCCGCGGAAACTGAAACCCGCGACGTCCGGGGAGTAGTAGCCAACTGCGTTGCTCCACACCGTGTCGCCTGCCACATACCTGCCTTCCGCAGGTGTCCAAAGCATGTTGTTGAAAGGCGAGAGCTTGGTGGAAAACCCAAACGCGTCATATATGCCGCTTGCTAGAAATAATGGATTTGCAAGGCGACCAAGGCGGACCTCGCCAAATCGCTGGTGCTCCAGACCTACATAGGCGTTGCGCGCAAATAGGCCGTCACTCGTATTGCGCCCTCCGATACCCGTATCAGGTTGCAGATAGCCTTCAAGCCGGAAATTCGCCCTCAGCCCCGTGCCAAGGTCCTCCGTCCCGGCCAAGCCCCAAAACGACGTCTGCATGCCACCGCCCTCCACACCAACGGTGGAATGGCTTGCGCCGCTTAGCTTGGTGCTGGCCAAGTAAGAGTCTACGAGGCCATAGAGCTGCACGCCCTGCGCGTGGCACGCAGACTGGGTCGCCAACACGGCCACCACCGGCAACGCGCCCCGTTGGATCGCCGCGTAAAACCGGCAGACGCAATCGCTAAATGCATGCTGTTGCTTCTTTTTCATGTATCTCCTCCCATTTGCCCGTCGCGAATAGGCTACGACCCGTCGCTAGTGATTTCACGCGCAGTAACGCCCCACGCCGCTTGCGTGGACGCAAAGCGGCGCATTCTGGCAATACGATGTGTGTCGAACTCTTTGAGAACTGCTGATGGATCGGGTTGCCGGGTGCGCTGTCCGGACCAACGGCCGGACAGCACACGTTACTAGCCGAGATACTCCATGACGTAGAGTCCGCCGTTGTAGTCCGTGCTATAGATCATTCCATCGCTGTCCACAAAAACATCCGCGGACTGAATGACCTGCGGCCGATTCGGACGCGAGTCCACCAATGCCTTAGGAGCCGGCGGCACTAATGCCCCAACCTCGCGCGGCGCATACTTGTCGCGGATATCGAACACCCGCACGCCTGCGTTTTGATATGTGGTGAATATCAACTCAGAGCTCACGAAGGTACCAGGACGGTTTTCGTGCAGGTTGTGCGGCCCGAAATGACCTGGCTTAGCCTTGTAGTCGCCGTCAGTCGGCGACTTGAACGTCGAGATGCTCACAGGGTTGGAAGGCTCCCGGATGTCAAACAGCCACACCAACTTCTCACCGTCCTCCTGATGGTCAAGCACTGCCTCGTCAAGTACGACGAGCAAGTCGCGATCGGGCAGCGGCAAGCAGTTGTGGGTACCTCCGCCAAACGGAGGCGACCAATTCTTATGCGCAAGAAGGCGGGGCTGGGTCCGGTCCTCGACGTCTAGAACCACCAATCCCGCATCGCGCCACGCCAAGTAGGCAGTATTGCCATGGACAATGGGATGATGCAGTCCATGCCTTCTCGTCGGATCCCAGTCCGGCGACTCGCCTGCAGCCAGGTTCATACCGGGAAGCCAGAAGCGACCGGCCTCTCGTGGGCGGGTCGGGTCTGACATGTCGATGGTAATAAAAATATAGTCAGTGAAGCCGTCAATCAGCGCAGACGCATAGGCCCACCGTCCACCGGTATACCAAACACGATGGATACCGCCCCCGTCCACCGGCATGAAACCAATCTCTCGAGGTTCTCCACCACGCGAAATATCGAAAACGGCTAAGCCGGCTCGCCAATCACGCGCTGCGCGTTTGCCGTCTGCCGTCCCGACCTTCTGCCCAAGCGCGCCGCTGTAGTAGGCCTTCTCATCCTGAAACTCCTGCGCTGCGAACATGTTCTTGGCATTGATCACAAGCAGCAGATCATCGTGAGTCTGAAGGTGGATATTCCAAGTATTCGGCGCCGCGGCTATGTAATTCACCGCCCGTGGCTGACTGGGATCGCGCACGTCGATCACGCTAAAGCCATTCGAGAACATATGCCCGACGTAAGCATAACCGCGGTGGACCATGACTTGTACCGCGTCGGGTCGACCACCCTGGTCAGAATGGCCGATCAGCCGCATGTTTCGCGCCAGATCCGGCACCGGTAGATCGGAGCGCTTCACTTGTCGTCTCCTTGTGACTCTGTTGGCCGAAGGAATTTCGACGAAGCCGTGTGCTTGAGAATCCCCGATACGCTGTGGAACTCGGACCAGTGCGGATCGTTCTGTCCTTCCGATGGATCGATGTGCTCGAGCATGTATTCACCCAGGTCCCGCCCGCGCTGCACCGAGCGGACGGCGATCGGCTGCCGCACGTGATTAAATCGCGCAAGACTTGCGTCGATGTCGCCACCTTCTGCCAACTCCTGCGCTAGCGATTCAGCGTCGGACCCAGCCTTCGCAATACCCATACCAATGTGCGGGCGACACACAGCAGCTGCATCGCCAATGAGCGCCACTCGCCCATACACGAGACTCGGCGACACGTGGTCGTAGATGGGCGTGAAGAACGGCTTCTCCACACACATCAAGATTTCCCGCATCGGAGGTGGCAACATGCGATGTGCATCGGCTTTCAGTGCCTCAATTACGTCCGCACGCACTTTCGGCGGGGGAATCGAGAGGTCATAACGCTGGCCATCACTATCCGTTAGCATGTCATCTAGTTGAGAAGCATCCACCGGCCGGTACCATACCCAGTTGAAGCGCCGATGGCCGGGGCGAAGGTCGTTGTTCGGACCGGCAATTGGATACCCAATGTTCTTGTTGTTCGGCGGCAAGAAGAACGCGAATTTGTCGAACACCGCCGCATGCGCCTCCGGTGGAATATCGGCTTCCTCCGCCAACCCGCGCCAAACTACGTACCCGGCGTAGATCGGCTGAACTTCCGGCGCGACAATTCCACGTACGGTGGACCGGAACCCATCGGCGCCCACCAGAAGATCTGCGGTCTCCCGGACACCGTTTTCGAACACAGCAGTAACCGAAGTCAGGTTCTGCTCTATCGCCACGAGGTTGTACCCGAGGTGGTGCGAATCCGCTGGAACCGTCGCACGCATGATTTGATGCAGTCTGTCCCACGACGTGACGATCTGATCATAGTGAAGGCGCTCGATTACGTGCCCTTCCTGGTCGATCGCGATTCGTTCGCTGATGCGCACACCAAGGTCGTTCAGGTCCGCCCCGCTGTGTTCCAGCGTCTGAATCAAATCGTCGTGCGTGACGATGCCCGCACCGCGGCCAAACAGCTCCACCTCAGTACGTTCATAGACGTCTGTGCGCCAGCCAGCCTTGCGTAGCAACGTGGCGGCAAACAGGCCAGCCATCGAGCCACCGATAATGATCGCACGGCGCTGGCGTCCGGAATTGTCTGCGTATTGCATAACTGTCTCCTTTTAAAGCTTGCGAACCTTGGAATAATCAATGAAGCTCATAAGCACGGCGCCCACAATAGGCGGT
Source organism: Cupriavidus sp. IDO (assembly GCF_000812465.1). GTDB lineage: Bacteria > Pseudomonadota > Gammaproteobacteria > Burkholderiales > Burkholderiaceae > Cupriavidus. The sequence continues at coordinate 26,238 of NZ_JWMA01000023.1, forward strand.
ACCACAACCATGGCTAGGGATGCCACCGACCAACCCACCTTCCCGACGAGCTCTCCAAACAGATACCCGGCAAACGGCCCTGGCAGATAGAACGCGGCCAGCGCGACCGCTCCACATTGACCAATCTTGTTCGGTACGCAACTGCGCTGTACTACCGACATGAACCGCGCAAAAAGGAAGCCGCTGACCATCAGGCCGAAGACGAAAGACATCACCACGTGCAGCCAAAACGACGCGAAACCGTGGAACAGGAGATAGCCTGCAGTACCGAGAACCAGCAGCGCCATGACGACACTGCGTTGACCCGTTCGGTCCCCGATCCAACCTCCGATGACACCGCACATTGCGCCAATCCCGTACATACCGAGGGCAGATCCCGCGTCGATGGACGAGTACTTGAGGGCCCCGTGTAAGTAGCTTGCATAAAGTGCGGTGTAGGAGAAGAACGCCAGACCGACCAGACCAAAGGAAATTGATCCGAGCACGACGTTGCGACACCAAATCGAAGGCTCATCCGAGCTCGCAGTCTGAGCAACGCGGGCCACCTCGCCGGCTTCAGTGAAATCCCGTGGCAATGCCACCGCGGCGACGAGCGCCATGACAACCCCGGCTGCGCCGAAAACATAGAACGAGATTTCCCAACCATTTGCCCACGCCTCGAGCCGAGTGCCAAGAACCGGGCCAAGAAAGGCCCCTAGCCCGAAGAAGGTCTGCATCGCTCCCATGGCGGCGCCCCGGTTGGCACCAAAGTATCCACCGATGCACGCAAAGACGGCGCCGACTTGGAGCGCCTCACCGAATCCGGTCAATGCGCGCAACACTGTCAGGCTCACCAGGCCGCTAGCAAAAGGCGTGGCAAGCGTGAAGAACGAGTATGCGACTAGCCCACCCAGCAGCACGTGGCGCCGTCCGAACCTAGCCATGAACCACCCGCTCAACGCGGCGAAGATCGCAACGTTGATGGTGAAGATCGTGCTCACCATCCCCCCCTGCGGTAGGGTGAGTCCGTACGCCGCGCGGATGCTACCGAGGAGTGCGGGAAAAACCTGACGATCCATCGCATTGAACATGTATGACGTACCTAGCAGAAGCAGGAACATCAATAGCTGCAACTTGCTGTAGCGCGTTTTCGGTTCGAATGTGGTGCCGTACGGGATTGTTTCAATTGCGGCCATTATTTTGTCTCCTTGGATAATGCGTCCGTTGACAGGGCTCGGCAGCGCGGCTCTACGGCCGCGTTCTGCCTCGCCTCGCCTACTGCAAGCGATTCAGTGAGAAACTCGCCAAGTCCAGTCGCGCAAGCAGCGCTGCGCCGTCCTCTCTTTGCATGGGTACCAGCGGTGGCCGCACGATGGCCCACGACGAATGACCGTGAGCCTCGGCAAGGGTGTACTTCATCGCTGGAATCATTGCGGACGATTGGTAAATCTGGCGAACCTTGTCCGCGTCGGCTTGGAACACAGACGCTTGACGCTCGTCACCCGCCGTCAGCGCTGCGTACAAAGCCTGAATACCGTGCGGGTTGACGTTGACGGTGGCGCTAATACACCCCGCGCCGCCAAGAGGTAACGCCTTGGAAAGCAGCGACTCACTCGCCGGAAATACGTCGAAACCAGAACTCGAGAATTGATCGATCATCGCTCGCGAGTTCCCCCAATCGCCCGAAGAGTCCTTGGCGCCGGCAATCGCCTGAGGATATCGCTTGAGAAGTCGCTCGATAAGCGACAGCGAGATTGGAACCTGCGTCAATTGAGGGATGTGGTACAGGTACACAGCGAGCCTGGAGTCGCCCACGCGTTCGATCACTTCAGCGTAGTAGGCAAATAGGCCGTCCTCCGACACACCCTTGAAATAGAAGGGCGGAAGCACAAGCACGCCGCCCGCACCCTTTTCGACCGCATGGCGCGTGAGGCGCACTGTGTCGGTTAGAGCGCAGCTACCCGTGCCTGGCATCAGACGCGACGCCGGAATGCCGGCATCCAACAGACGATCGGTCAACTCGACTCGCTCGTCAACCGATAGGGACGCAGCTTCGGAGTTGGTGCCGAAAATGGCGAGGCCTGCGCCATTTTCTAGTAGCCATCGACAATGCCTCAGATACGCAGGCCAGTCCGGATCGAGATTCGCGGTAAAGGGTGTCAGCACGGGCGCGAGCACGCCGCGCAGCCGATCCTGGCGCGATTGGGATGCAACAGATGTCACAAAAGTCTCCTTTCTGTTATAGCGAACAATGGCTGTCAACCAATGTCCTGGGCAGTGGATGGCGCCGGGAGGTTGCCTCCGTACTCGTTACTTGGCGACACCTCGCTTACATGCTGGCCATGTTCGAGCGCGCGATGAAGCAGTTCGGCTAAATGCAGCACGTCGCGACCAGTCTCTTGGTGGATCTGTTCGCGACAGCTGAAGCCGTTCGTTAGAATCACCGTATCTTTCGGCTGCTTGCGTACCTCCGGCAGCAGGACCTGCTCTCCGACGCTGCGCGACAAGCCAATGTGGTCCGGATGAAAGCCGAACGATCCCGCCATGCCGCAACAGCCGCTATCGAGTAACGTCGCGCGCGCGCCACTACGCTCGAGCATCGCCATGTCGCCACGGGTACCGAAAAGCGACTTCTGATGGCAGTGCGCATGCACTAATACGTCCACCTCCAGACGTGGGGGGATGTAGTTGTGATCGAGCAGGAAGTCGCCAAGCAGAACCACGCGATCCGCAAGGCGCTGCGCGCGTGCGTCATCCGGGAAGAGCTTCGGTAGTTCGTCCTTGAAGACTGACAGGCAACCTGGTTCAAGACCAACGAGTCGCACAGGCTCCTCTTCGCTACCCCCGAGAAGGGGGTCCAGAGCATCCAAGATGTGCTTCAGCCGGTCACGGGCAAGGTCGAGGTAACCGAAGTCGTAGAGCGGACGCCCGCAACAGAGCGGCTCCTCCGGCACATCCACGTTGAATCCCGCATGGCGCAGCACCGCGACCGCCGCCTCGGCGACTTCCGGGTGAAAGTGGTTGGAGAATGTGTCGACCCAAAGTACGACTCTGGGCTGCGCAGCTTCTGGCGTTCGCCGCCTAATCCTGGCGCGAAAAGGGCGCCGAGCAAAGCGCGGCAACTCGCGGTCTTGATTGACCCCGGCCACCCACTTCGCGATCGTCGATACACCTGGCGTTTGCGTCAAGAAGTTCGACAATGCTGGGGCCTTGGCTGCCAGTGGCGCCCAGTCACCGATCCGGCCCATCGACAGCGCCTGCCGCGGGCGGCCACGGTCCTTGTAGTATTGGGACAGGAACTCCGACTTGTAAGAAGCCATGTCGGTATGCGTGGGGCAGTCACTCCGACAGCCTTTGCAAGCTAGGCAGCTGTCGAGCGCCTCCTTTACGGCCTCGCTTTGCCAGCCATCGCGAACCACATCCCCCTGTAGCATTTCCCACAGCAATCGCGCCCTGCCGCGTGTGGAGTACCGCTCCTCCCCCGTCGCGCGATAGCTCGGACACATCGTGCCGCCTTTCGCAGACCTGCAGCGTCCCATTCCGACGCAGCGCTCTACCGCACGTTGAAAGCCATTGCCTTCCCGGCTGCGGAACTGCAGTGTTGTCGCAATGGGGATGACCTTGTAGTCAGGACCGGCCCTCAAATTTTCGTCGACACGATACGGATCGACGACTTTTCCAGGATTGAGTTTCCCAAGCGGATCCCAGATGCGTTTGAACTCCCGCATCGCACCCACCAGTTCCTCGCCAAACATGATGGGCAGGAACTCAGCCTTAGCTTGACCATCTCCGTGCTCGCCAGACAGCGATCCGCCATAGGCCACTACCAGCTCCGACGCCTCACGCGCGAACTCTCGAAAGCGAGCCACTCCTGCCGCGGACCTCAAATCGAAGGTTACGCGAGCGTGCACGCACCCGTCCCCGAAATGACCGAACAGTGACGTCCTGTAGCCATAGCTGTCGACTAGTGCCTGGAAGGCGCGCAGGTAATCCCCGAGCCGATGCGGATCAACGGCTGCATCCTCCCAGCCGACCTGCGGATCCGGGATGTCGGGGTCAATCGAGAGTTGGGTCGCCGACGCACCGTTCTCCCTGATTGACCAGATTTGCTGTTGTACAGCTTTCTCCGGCACTACGCGTGTACTTGGCCGCGGTCCATGAGGACGATTGCGAAAATATTCTGCCGCGCGCTCTGCCTGCTCCACTGCGGCTTCCATCGTGCTTGCGCCGAACTCCATCACGACCCAGGCGTCTCCGATCGGAAGCAGTTCGATCTCAGCTTGGGCAAGATTGCGCGCTTGAAGTCCTCGGATGATGGCGCGATCCAATCCCTCAATCGCAATCGGCCCAAACTTTTCGTACTCGGGCACGGCGTCGGCCGCGATATAGATGTCATCGAAGCCCAGCACGAGAACAACACGCACTGACGGACTCGTCACAAGGCGCAATCGCGCATGCAACGTCATAGCGCACGTTCCCTCAGTCCCAACAAGAGCTCGCGCGACGTTGAATCCATTCTCCGGAAGCAACTGATCCAGATTGAATCCCGATACACGTCGCTTGATGCTGGGGAACTTGGCACGGATAAGGTCCCCGTACCGGTCTCGCAGCTTTTTCAGATCCGCATATATCTGCCCCTTTCGGCCCCCAGCCTGAATGATTTCTTCGAGCTCTGCATCGCTTGTCGGCCCAACCCAGAAGCGCTCCCCGTCATAGGTCAGAACCTCAAGCTCATCCACATTCTCAAGCGTCTTACCCGCCATGACTGAATGCGGCCCACAGGAGTTGTTCCCGACCATTCCGCCGATCGTGCAACGGCTGTGTGTCGACGGATCGGGAGCGAACGTCAGACCATGCTTTTCCGCGGCGTTCCGTAGTGCATCGCACACCACCCCTGGCTCAACAAGAGCAGATTGCGCCTCCGGGTCAAGCGCAACAATCTGATTGCACCGCCGGGACATGTCAAAAACGACGGCCTCGTTTACTGCCTGCCCGTTCATCGAGGTACCGCCGCCGCGAGTCAATACCGGCGCGCTAAAGTCATGGCAGATCCTCATGCCTTCGACAAAGTCATCCAACGAATCCGGAACCACAACACCGATGGGCACCTGACGATAGTTCGAGGCGTCTGAAGCGTAGACCGCGCGGTGCGCAGTATCGAACCGCACTGCGGCACCTAGCCGCGCCTGCAGCGTGGCTTGTAGGGGCGTTTCCGGCGTCATGCTCGTCCCCGCACACGTTCGAGGAACGTGGTCAGCGCTGCGCCGATCTCATGCGGGCAGTCCTCCGGTACGTAGTGGCGCGCTTCCACAGTGACCTCGGTCTGGTTCGGCCACTGCCGGCAGTGTTCCCGTGCAGCACCTGCGGTCCCATGGCCCTCAGTTGCATTAATGAAAAGCTTCGGAAGATGGTGACTGGCTCCCATCCAGTCGCTGTAGCGCTTGACTCGCGCGTACATGTCTGGCGGATCGCCGTCGAACGGAATGTCTCTCGGAAAGACCAATGTTGGCTTGCGTGATTCCGGAGTCTGGAACGGCGCCGCGTAAATGGCTTTTTCCTCGTCTGTCAGCGAGCGAATGACGCCGTACTCAAAGAGCATCTTCTCGACGAAGAAGTTGTCACGCAGCACCATGTCCTCGCCTTCCGGTCCGCGCAGGCGCTTAAAGACGGCCTGACGCTCAGGCGACATGTCTGACCATAGTCGCGGGCGGACCATCGCTTCCATATACACAATGCCCGATACACTCTCCGGGAAGCGACTTGCCCGGTCAAAACCTAGGGCCGCCCCCCAATCCTGAATGACCAGGACAATGTTGCTACGCAGCCCGAGCTTGGCGAACCACTCATCCAGATAGTCGGCGTGATCAAAAAAGCGATAGGCGCTTCGCGGCGACTTACTCGACTGGCCCATGCCAATCAGGTCTGGCGCGAGCACGCGCCCAAACGGTAGCGCATACGGAATGACATTGCGCCAGGTGTAGGACGATGTGGGATTGCCGTGCAGGAAGACTATCGGATCGCCCTCACCCTCGTCGACGTAGGCCATCTCGGCGTCGAGTACCGAGATGCGTTTCATGTGATAAGGAAAGGCTGAGCTGATGGACTTTCCGTGCTGCGGCGCAGAGTCGGCCAATGTCATATCTGTCTCCAGTTCTCTTGGGGGGCGGCGGCGCATTCATGTTCCGAATGGCACTCGAGCTTTGTGTCTTTGCCTTTAGGCAGTTTGGTCTTGGCCTGCGGGAGCGGCAAACGTAAAGAATTCGGCTCTTGCATGAGTTTTATGAATACCCGCCATCGCCGCAGTCGCATCCATCAAGTGATTCGCAGCGTGCCCCGAGCCAGGCAAGTGCGTAGCGCGCCTCTGCCAAGTACATATCGGAAAACGACGATATGGCGCTGCCCACGGCCGTAGGGGCTGCGGCTCGGCCGCATCAGTGAGACGCATCGCAGAGCCAGAACCAGGAGCCCCGATGAGCACGCCCATCTCAGGCGCGTGCACGCTGCATGCCGCCGCTTATGTGCGATACTGGAGTCGCGAACGTTGGAACTTCGCCGACCCCACCTAGGAGCCGTTCGCGCTGGGCACCTGGCAGGGAGTCACGCCTAACTGCGCCAAAAGGATGCACGCGCCGTAGCAGCGCGCGCCTGTGATGTCTCCATCGTGACCACGTGGATGGTGAGAGCGTCTACCGACGCCCATCGGGCAGCGCCGCAAGCGCGGACTCAATTCTGGCAACGTGTAAATTCTGCCGCGATATTCCCAACGACACCGCGTTCGTCGGTACGAGCACGTAGTAGCACAATCCCTCGTCATAGGGCTTCGGGAACGGAAAGGGAATGGGCAATTGTGCTCCACAGAATCAGCTGCTGCGAGCGAACAACCGCATAGGGGTCGGCAAGTACTAGGCGCTCCGTGCCCAAGGTTTTTGCGGGCTTGCGCACGGGCTCATTCGGGCAAGCTACCTAAAGCTGGCCTGCCTGTTACCCCTCCTAGTGAGGGTACGCAATCTGGGCATGCCAATTTGCCTCACGCGCCTTGCCGACGCACGCGCGTGGAGGCGCATGCGGTAAGGGGAATCCTGGCGACGCGGAAGCCGTTGCTCGGCCTCCTGCTGCGACAACTCCGCTTGAGACATCGCCGGCCGGCTGGTGGCCTCCTGTAGACCACCCTCCGACTATCCGTCTTGCTAATGCCGGACCTTATACCGCAGGGGGCAAAAGCTTACGATCGATGAAAGACTGGAGCGCGTCGCAGAACGCATCACGGGTATCGACCACGCCGCCAAATCCGGCCTTGCGAAGCTTGATGGTACTAACGAACGCTACCGGACCCGCCGGGGCACCGGACGCGAACGCGAAGTCCACATGTTGATCACCCTGGCCGACAAAAGATGCCAAGTCCCCGCTTGCCAGACCGTACTTCGCGACAATCTTCGCCCAAACGTCGGCGTTCTCGCGAATGTACTGAGCCACACTCATGGGCTGGTCGCCCCCAAGGGTTACACCCAGCGTCTTTGCGAATGCAGGCCACACGCTTCGCCATTCAAAGACGTCGCCGTTGGTGATATTGAAGATCTCGTTCGCTGCAATTTGGTATTCTGCAGCCCAAGTCATCACCTGACCAACGATGTCAGCATCGGCCATCTCCCATACGAACGAAGGACCACCGGGGAAGCTGAATGGCTCACCTTTTTCGCGTCGGATAGCTGCATACACGCCGATGGCCGGGAGCACATTGAGGGCGCCGGGGGTCTTGCCCGTGACGAGTTGCGGTCGCAGAACGGTGTATGTGAAACCGTGCTCGGCACCTGTGTCGCGGACGTAGTCTTGTTGATCGAAGAAGAAATTCGCGTGGTTGTCCCGGGGATCGCTTTCCCGAGCAGGGATCGCAATCGGGTGAAGATGGACGCCGTATGCCTTCGTCCCCTGCAAGATCGATACGTGTTTGAGCATGCCCTTCTTCAGGAGAAGAGGCTCAATGACGTTTCGCAACATCGAATTGTTGACTTCGATCTGCTCTGCGTTCGACCACCCCCCAACAAGGTCATTCGCATTTTCGTAAATAGCTGCATACGCGACGTGCGTTACATCCCCGAGTGCTGCCAGCGCTTCGCGCGACGCCTTTTCGTCACGCAGATCGACCGAAACGAACTGGAAATCACGACCGCTCGGCAGTTCCGGCTTACGCCGGGAAACGCCGACGACATCCCAGCCTGCCGAGAGGAAGGATTCAATAGCGGCTACGCCAATGAGTCCGCTTGCTCCCGCCACCAAAACCTTGCTTCTCACGCCCATCTTTAAGCTCCATTTCATCATTGCCATTCGAGCCCAGAGCCCTATCCGATCTTCATCGTCATCGCTCTGAGCACGCATCCCGACCGGCTGTCGGTAGTTAGAAATCTAGGGGCCAGTGGAGTCGTGTGGTAGTAGCGGGTTCGGAATAATAGTTATTCCGTTGAACACAGAACTGGGCGCCTAAATCGGTTAGTTGCACTCCTACCGAAGCACCCTCGTGTTCCCGAATGTTGATATAGTCCAGTCCCCCGCGAAAAAAAGCGACGCGCCGTGTTGCGTCGCCACAAAGGAGGGGACCTCGCTGTCCCCCGCCGGAGAGAGGGTGGTATGGACCCACCGCAGCCTAAGCGGTATATCCCGCCCGCGCCACCGGTCCAGCGTGCCCATGCACACGGTTATAGCCATGCACCACAATCGACCCTCGTGATAGCAGCCGCGCCTTTCCCCCTCGAAAAGGCCCGACGAATGCAGTTTTGCGTCGGCGCCGCGCCTCTTCTCTATGACCATTAAGAGCGGCTAACAAAACCATGTCATCGTCACATGGCGTTTGAGCGTTTCCATGTGTCATGGCACGGAAGAAGATCAACAACGAATTGTGGAAGGCATCTCGTGCAGTCTATTCGCGCCGCAGGCGCAAGGGCCGTCATTCCGCCGCGCTCGAACCGGGTCAACAAGCGACGCTACAGTCGTGCCCTGTATCACACCCGCGATCTGGTTGAGCGCTTCTTCAACCGCATCAGGCATTTCCGCCGCGTCTCCACCCGGTATGACAAGCGAGCCGACAGCTATCTCGTCTTTGCATCGCCCGCCTGCGCCTTTGGACCATTGGTGCAATTGTGAACAGAACCTGGTCTTGGCGCGAGCGCGCCGTACGACCCTCCATGGGCTCCACCAACTCGGCGAGGGCCCAACTGTGCTTGTTAGCGACCGCGCCGATGGCGGTATAGCCAACGACCGGGAGCAGCCGCGATTTGATGGCGTGGCGCCTCCCCGCCGGTTTGGATGCGCGCACGGAATTAGGAGCGTTCCCGAGAACCGGCAGCCGAGATGCCTCGAGGCCGCGCCATTGGTCACTATTCTCGATCGGGCATGGGCAGAGCGCGCAAAGGCGCTGCGCGAATGAGGGAATCAACGCAGTCGGCTCCTAGGCTGATGTCGTCGCTGCCGGCTGCGTGCGAAGGGACCGATGCCGTAAGCCGACGGACTAACTCGCTGGAGGCCCTCTTCCCGTCGATTCAGAACGTTGTGAATGAGGTCATCGGGCAACTCACCACCGGCGGCGGCAGCCTAATAGAGGAATTCTGCAAGGACTCCATGGCACAACCTTATCCGCCCCACCCCTCTGACGGAAAATCACTGAGTTGATCGTAGCGGAGTGCCAAGTCAGCACTTCGCGTCTCTGTACGCCCTCACGGCACGGTGCTCCCGCCATCCCTAATGGCGGCGTCCCGTCGCAGCGCCACGCAGTCGGACCCGTATTCCCCTCCGGAATGACTGTTATTGCCATATGCCCCCTACTGCCCCGAGGGATTTGCAGCCACCATTCATGCACTATCACCGAATCTTGGAGCACAGGCAGTGGAAAAACTTTTTAGCAACACGTCCGTCGGATCTTACACGCTTGATCATCGGGTGGTACTCGCCCCCCTCACACGTATGCGC
>NZ_JWMA01000174.1 GCF_000812465.1 Cupriavidus sp. IDO
CGAGGCCCCCCAGGCCGTGTCGTCGCGAGGGGCGCCGGGCGTTTCACCGGCGCCGCCGTTGTAGAGCGCACCGCTTGTGCTCAGCGAGGTCAGGCCAATGCCGAGACGGTGTGCTCGAACAACAGCGGTACGACGTTGTTAATCGTATCGATCTGCGTCACGCCTTCGGCGCCGGCGAGCTTCTTCAGTAGCGGCACGCTGTCGCGCAGCAAAGCGAAGCGCTGCTTCAGCGCCGCAAGCTGGATCGCATCGACTTCCTCGCGGGGCAGGTGTTGCCACGCATGGACGCTATGGTTGGCAAGCGCCGCCGGGTCGTTCAGCAGCAGCTCGGCTTTTTTCTCTAGAGACACTTCCGCAGGGGACATGGACAAAACTCGCTAGCTGGAGTGGGAATCCGACAATGGAAGGGGGGCGGGGACCGTGTTCGGTGGAAGCACGCCCACGGTATGTCGGCAGGTCAGTATAGGAGCGCGCAAGTCGATTCCGTCTCCGGATTCCGGAGCCGGATTGCTTGCATCAACTGCTTGAATTCAAAGGAAAAACGGGTGATCCGTGGCGGGCAGACTCTGTCTTCCCGGCAGTCGGGTGGCGGACGCGGATCGCCGCACAGGCTACGTCCATAAAGGGAGGGGATACGCCAGGCCATTGCAGGCAAGCTGACCAGCTTGCCTGGGACAGATCAGGCACTTGCGTACCTCGTTGTTCCCACTTCTTTGAGCGTTGGCCATGACATCCCGCAGGAATCCCATCCCCGCCGAGACACTGCAGATCGCGGTGCCGGCCAGGCCGCGCAAGCGCCCGCGGCAGGAGCGCTCGGTCATGCTTGTGGAGGCGCTCAAGAAGGCGGGATGGGAGATCCTGGAGAAGGAAGGACGCGATGCCCTGTCGCTGGAGCGGCTGTCCGTGCGCGCCGGCGTGGCCGTCAGTTCCATCTACGAGTACTTCCCGACCATGGAGTCGCTGGTCGTTGCCATCTTCGATGACTTTCGTGCCGAGGCGCGCGGGCGGCTGGTGGTAGAGCTTCAGGCGCTGCCGCCATCGACGAAGCTGTTCGATGGGATCAGGCTGCTGCTCAGCATTGGCATTCCGATGCTGCACAAGTGGGTGCAGCTTGACCGTGAGCTGTTCGTCAAGTCATCCCACTACGACGAACTGGTGCGGCTCGATCTGGTGAAGCCGGAGCAGTACTGGACGTCCATGGCGACGGACGCGCTGATGGAGCGGTTTCCCGACGAAGTGCGGGTCCGGGATCTCGCGAAGACGCGGTTCATGGCATTTCACACCATTCTGGCCTTGCCGCGGGCGATGGCCCTCATGCACCCGGAATACCTGGCCGAGCCGGATACGCAGAGGCTACTGGCGTGCATGCTGCATGTCCTGCTGACGACCGTTGAATGAAGTGGTGTCACTGGGGCGCAGGTCGAACTGGGCTCATGAGGTCACACGCGTACGGAGACCCCGAAAGGGCCGGAAGCGCTCGTAGGCCAGCAGATCCTCGTGCGTGAGCGAGGAGAGCGGCTTGCCCAGTTGCAGGACTGCCCAGGAAGACGACCTGCGCGCCGATGCCGCAGGCGATATCGTTCGCGCGGAGCCAGAACGCCCTCGGGTTTATCCGAGGGATGCAAGAATCGTCCGCCTGGCGTATCAGTTTCGCAATTCGATGCGGTAGCGCGGTCCGTAACGGAGACAAATGCTGAGCCTTCTTGTCTAGCATGGAGGCATGAATCCACTATCGGTGTCGACCTGCGGCGCCCGTCCTTCCGTGCAAATTTTCGACCCCCAGACTGTCTCCGTTCCCTCGGGCCATTTCATTGGCGGGCGGCTCGTGCCTGATGCCGGCCGCATCCCTGTGCGGCGCCCCTCCGATAACCAGGTGCATGCCGAGCTGCCGCTGGCTGACGCCGCCGCCGTGGATGCGGCGGTGCAGGACGCGTGGAAGGCCTGGCGTACCAGCGACTGGGCGCGCCGTGCCCCGCGCGAGCGGGCGCGCGTGCTGCGCCGCTGGGCCGACCTGATCGAAGCCGATGTGCAGGGTCTCGCGCCGCTCGAAGCGATATGCTCCACGCGGCCGGTGCACGCTGCCTCGGCCTGGGATGTGCCTTTCACCGCCGAAGGCCTGCGATTCTTTGCCGAATATGCCGACAAGGTCGGTGGGGACGTGGCGGCCACGCAGCACGATCACCTGGGCATGGTGGTGGCCGAGCCCTATGGCGTGGTGGGTGCGATCACGCCGTGGAATTTCCCGCTGGTGATGGTGTCGTGGAAGGTGGGCGCGGCGCTTGCCGCCGGCAACGCGGTGGTGCTCAAGCCTTCCGAGCTGACGCCGTTCTCCGCTGTGCGCCTGGCCCAGCTGGCGATCGAGGCGGGCGTGCCGCGGGGCCTGTTCAACGTGGTGCAGGGCGACGGGCGGACCACGGGCGACGCGCTCACGCGCCACCCGCTGATCTCGAAAATGACCTTTACGGGATCGACGCAAACGGGCGCCGCGATCATGGCCAGTTGCGCGTTGCATGGCCCCAAACCAGTCACGCTGGAGCTGGGCGGCAAGAGCCCGCAACTGGTATTCGATGACGCGCCGGACCTAGATCGGCTGGCAGGGATCATTGCCGGCGCCATCACCGGCAATGCAGGCCAGGTATGCGTCGCGGGCTCGCGCCTGATTGTGCAGCGCGGCATCGCCGAGGCGCTGGTCGAGCGCATCGCGGCGCGCTTTGCCGCGCTGCGGCCCGGTGCGACCTGGGATGACGCGGCGACGCTGCCGCCCATCATCTCGGCAGCGCAGGCGGCGCGCATCCTCGACATCGTCGAGCGCGCGTGCGGTCCGGGCGCGCAGGTGCGCAGCGGCGGCGGGCTATTCGACGGCGGGCCGGGCGGCGCATACTTCCAGCCCACGCTGATCGAAGGCGTGCGCGCGGACAATCCTGCCGTGCAGGAGGAAATCTTCGGTCCGGTGCTCACGGTGCAAACCTTCGACGACGAAGAAGAGGGCCTGGCGCTCGCCTCGCACGAGCGTTACGGCCTGGCCGCCGGCGTACACACTGCCGATATCGGAAGAGCGCTGCGCGCCATGCGCGGCATCGCCGCCGGCACGGTGTGGATCAACCGCTACGGGCGCAGTTCGGATTTTGTGATTCCCACCGGCGGCTACCACCAGTCAGGCATCGGCAAGGATCTGGGGCGCCAGGCCGTAGAGGCGAATTTGCGCTTCAAAAGCGTGCTGATCGATTTTGCTGCGGCGCGTTAGCGGTGCGTCATCACTCGCTGCGCACCCCTGCGGTGCCGACCGCATGACATGCTGCGGGACCCCGGACAAACCGCAGTTTCGCCGCGTGCCACGGCCTCATTTCCATATAAACGCTGTGCGGCCGCGTGCTTTAATCCCTTCGAAATAATTCTGTCGCCTGCGCCGGACAATGCGCGGCTCCACCCCGGTCGCCGACCGGAAAACCCTGAGGATCAGAGACATGACCTTCCGTCCCAAGTACGTGACCTTCGACTGCTATGGCACGCTTACGCGTTTCCGCATGGGCGAAATGACGCGCGAACTGTTCGCCGACCGCATCCCTGCCGAGCAGATGGAGCAGTTCATCGCCGACTTCAGCGCCTACCGTTTTGACGAGGTACTGGGCGACTGGCAGCCCTACGAAGTGGTGCTGAAGAACGCCGTGCGCCGCCTGTGCAAGAAGTGGAAGATCCAGTACTTCGACACCGATGGCCAGCAATACTATGACGCCGTGCCGACGTGGGGCCCGCATGAGGATGTGCCCGCCGGCCTGGCCAGGGTGGCCAAGGAGATTCCGCTGGTGATCCTGTCGAACGCCTCGGACGCCCAGATCCAGAAGAATGTGGCCATGCTCGGCGCGCCGTTCCACCGCGTCTACACCGCGCAGCAGGCCCAGGCCTACAAGCCGCGCCTGAAGGCCTTCGAGTACATGCTCGACTCGCTGGGCTGCAACCCGGAGGATGTGCTGCATGTATCGTCGAGCCTGCGCTACGACCTGATGTCGGCTGACGACATCGGCATCGTTAACAAGGTTTTCGTGAACCGTGGTCACGGCCCGGGCAACGCGGCGTACCGCTACACCGAGATCCAGGATATCGGTGGCCTGCCCGGCGTCGTCGGTCTTTGAACTGACCTTCCACAATTCCGTCCCCACCATGAAGCTTGATTCCTACTGGAACGATTCGGTGCCAACACTGGCACTGGACGCGCACGAACTGCCGCCGCAGGTCGATGTGGCCATCGTCGGCGGCGGCTTCACCGGGCTTTCGGCGGCGCTGGCGCTGGCCCGACGTGGCGCGAGCGTGGTGGTGCTGGAGGCCGGGGCCACCGTGGCGCCCGAGGCCTCGGGGCGCAATGGCGGCCATGTGAACAACGGGCTGGCGGTGGACTACGCGGAGTTGGCTGCCAGGGTGGGCGTGGAACGCGCACGCGGCTGGTACCACGCCTATGACGACGCGGTCGATACCGTGGAGCGGATCGTGCGCGATGAGGGCATTGCTTGCGACTTCCAGCGCAACGGTAAGCTCAAGCTCGCCACCCGGGCTCACCAGATGGAAGCGCTGCGGCGCAGCGCCGAGCGCCTGGTCGCCGACGGCGTGGATACCGACGTGGATATTCTCGACGCGGCGCGCGTGCGTGCCGAGGTGCAGAGCGAGCGTTTTCACGGGGGTCTGCTGTACAAGCGCAGCGGCCAGATGCACATGGGCCGCTTCGCGCAGGGCCTGGCCGTCGCCGCACAGCGGCACGGCGCACAGATCCACACTGGCACGTGCGTGAGCCGCATCGAACGCGTGCAGGGCCAGATGCACCGCCTGCACACCGCGCGTGGCACCGTGCTGGCCCGGCAGGTGTTGCTCGCCACCGGGGCTTCGCGCCACGGTGGCTACGGCAGCTTCGGCTGGCTGCGCCGGCGCATCGTGCCGATCGGCAGCTTCATCGTGACCACGGAACCGCTGGGCGCCGAGCGGGCCAGGGCACTGCTGGCCAAACGCCGCACCTATGTCACGGTGGCGAACATTCACCATTACTTCCGCCTCACGCCGGACCACCGGCTGGTGTTCGGCGGCAGGGCGCGCTTTGCCGTCTCCAGCCCGCAGCAGGATGCTGCCAGCGGGGAGATCCTGCGCGCCGGCCTGGCCCAGATCTTCCCGCAGCTCGGCCACGTCCGGCTCGACTATTGCTGGGGCGGATTGGTCGACATGACGCAGGACCGCCTGCCGCATGCCGGCGAGCGCGATGGCCTGTTCTACTCCATGGGCTACAGCGGCCACGGCACGCAGATGTCGGTGCACATGGGCGAGCGCATGGCTGCGGTGATGGCCGGCGACGCGGCTGCCAATCCGTGGCGCGAGCGCGACTGGCCCGCCATTCCCGGGCATTTCGGCCCGCCGTGGTTTCTGCCGGCGGTGGGCTTGTACTACCAGCTCAAGGACCGGCTTGCCTGAGCTTTGCGCACCTGCTGAGCTTTCGCCGCGATCTCGCTGTTTCCCTCTCAGAATAATCAGGAGCACAACCAACCATGAACGATAGCGGTAACGAGTTCGAGAACATTGTCGGCCCCGGCGAAAGCCTTCGTGTGATGGATTTGCTCAAGCGCGGCGCCACGCGGCGTGACGTGCTGGCGATGCTGCTGGCGGGCGGCATGCAGGCCACGCTGGCCGGCAGCCTGGCCGGCGTGGCCGCCAAGGCCCATGCAGAGACGCCAAAGCGTGGTGGCCGTATCCGCGTGGCCGTCGCCACGGGAGCCGCCTCCGATACGCTCGATCCGGCCAAACAGTCGAACCAGAACGACTACGTGCGCTGCAACATGGTCTACAACGGGCTGACCTCGCTCGATAGAAGCCTGACGCCGCGGGCTGCCCTGGCCGAATCGTTCAACACCACCGATGCCAAGACCTGGGTCTTCACGCTGCGCAAGGCCGTGGCCTTCCACGACGGCAAGGCGTTGTCCCCGGCCGACGTGGTGTACTCGATCATGCGCCACAAGGACCCCGCCACCGCTTCCAAGGCCAAGGTGCTGGCCGAGCAGATCGAGAGCGTGAAAGCCACCGGTCCGAACGAGGTCACGGTGGTGCTCACCAGCCCCAATGCCGACCTGCCGGTGATCCTGGGCACCTTCCACTTCCACATCGTCAAGGACGGCACCACCGACTTCAGTGCCGGCATCGGTACCGGACCCTACAAGATCAAGGAGTTCAGGCCCGGCGTGCGCACGCTCGTGGTGCGAAACGGCGCCTACTGGAAGCCCGGCAAGCCCTATCTCGACGAAATCGAATTCGTCGGCATTGCCGATGACAGTGCGCGCGTCAACGCGCTGCTGTCGGGCGGGATGGACCTGGTGGCCATGGTCAACCCCCGCGCCGTGGCCCGCGTCAAGGGTACGCCGGGCTATGCCATCCTCGTCACGCAATCGGGGCAGTACTCAGACCTGATCATGCGCAAGGACGTGGGTCCTGGCATGAGCCCGGACTTCTTGATGGGAATGAAGTACCTGCAAGACCGCGAGCAGATGAAGAAAGCTATCGCGCTCGACTATGCGATGGTCGGCAACGACCAGCCGATCGACCCCACCAACCGCTTCTTCTTCAAGGATTTGCCGCAGCGCGCCTTCGATCCGGAGAAGGCGAAGTTCCATTTCCGCAAGGCGGGCGTGACGGGCAAGGTGCCGATGGTGACCTCGCCCGCCGCCCTGTATTCGGTGGAGATCGCGACGGTGCTGCAGCAGACCGCGCAGCGTGTCGGCCTGGACATCGACATCAAGCGCATGCCTGCCGATGGCTACTGGTCGAACCACTGGCTCAACAGCCCCGTAGGCTTCGGCAACGTCAACCCGCGCCCCAGCGCCGACACTATCCTCACGCAGTTCTTCAAGTCCGATGCGCCGTGGAACGAATCGCGCTGGAAGAACCCCAAGTTCGACCAGCTGCTGGTGGCGGCGCGGGGCGAGACCGATACCGCCAAACGCAAGCAGTTGTATGCCGACATGCAGACGATGATCCATGCGGAAGCGGGCATCGGTATCCCGCTGTTCCTGGCCAGCATCGACGCACATTCGTCGAAGCTCAAGGGCCTGTCGCCGATCCCGCTGGGGGGGCTGATGGGCTATTCGTTTGCTGAGAACGTCTGGCTGGATGCCTGATCTGGAAGGTGGCGGGAGTGCGGTAGGCCTTGGCTCCACCGTGCTCTTGCAAATCCGGCGCAACGGCGCTAACGCCGTTCAGCTACGACCGTCGTTCCCGCGCAGGCGGGAACCCAGTGACTTTAAAAGAAGTCCTCACAAGCGGCCGGCGCAAGCCGGCCCGGGTTACTGACAAGCCCTGGATGCGGATGGTTTGCTCCCCTCTCCCGCTTGCGGGAGAGGGGAGCGTTCACCAGGGTTGGCGGCTTGCGGCCAGCCTTGCCGAATCAGGCTGCAGTGCCGGCAGCCCCAGCCGCGGACCCCACCTTCGCCAGGTCTTGTCGACCGTGCCGCGTGATACTGAAAGATTGTGCGGCTTTAATCTGCTTCCGGGCAATGAGTACCAAAACTACCGCTGTGATTGCCGACGATCATCCCGTGGTGCTCGCCGGACTGGCGCCGTACATGGCGCGTCAAGGCATTGACGTCATGGCCATCGCGGATAGCGTCAATGGGCTTCTGTCGGAACTCAGGAAGCATGCATTGCTACTGCCGGATATCGTCATCACCGGCTATGACTATGGTGGGGAGATCGACGGATTACGCCTGATAGAACGACTACACCGGATGTACCCCAAGGTGAAGATCGTGGTCTTCTCCGGGGCGCGTCCAAACGGCCTGGTTCGTCAATTGCTGGCGAAAGGTGCCGACGCGTTTGTCGCAAAATCAATGGATCTGCAGTTCGTGGCGGATGCATGTCAAGCCGTTCTCTCAGGTTCCAAGTACATAGACCCCGCCACTGAGAGTTTGTTGATGGCTCCGACCCACCTTTGCGAAGACCGGTGCGACGATCGTCTTAGCCCACGCGAACGCGAGGTAATTCGCCTCCTGGCGCAAGGCTATCCGCTTCAGGAGATTGCACGGAAATTTCAGCGCAGCGTCAAAACGATCAGCGTCCAGAAGTGCTCGGCCATGAGTAAGCTTGGGCTGCGAAATGAAATTGAACTGGCCATTTACCTCGTCAAGGACAGGCACGCGGTGATCCAGTCCTGACTACAAGCGCTGCGGTAGCACCGTAGCGTGAAAAAAATGGGGCTGCCCAAGAGCAGCCCCGTACGGGCTCTACTGCAAAGCCATGGAAAGTGTCGATATATGCTGATGAACATACACGAGACAGCAGAGCTACCGCACATCCTAAGCCGATACTTGCCTGACGGATATAGGCGGTCGCCTAAAAGAAGCTTTAGATTAAATAGCAACATCACGGACAAACTACGTTTGCGAATTCTCAAAAAACAGATGCAGAATCTGAGTCGCCACAATTCGAATCGATACGAATTGGCTACTTACCATTCTTCGAGGAAATCATTTCATGAAATTCAAACTGTCGACCCTAGCAGCCGCCTTGCTGGTGGTCCCCAGCGCCTATGCACAATCGAACGTCACGTTGTACGGCGTTGCGGATGTGGGTATTGAATACCTGAACAAGGCCGTTGCTTCGACGGGTACCGTACCTGCCGGCACTCA
The DNA here is from genome assembly GCF_000812465.1 of Cupriavidus sp. IDO. Classification (GTDB taxonomy): domain Bacteria; phylum Pseudomonadota; class Gammaproteobacteria; order Burkholderiales; family Burkholderiaceae; genus Cupriavidus. The sequence continues at coordinate 8,649 of NZ_JWMA01000174.1, forward strand.
GGGCAACAATTTGTGGGCCATGCAATCAGGCAACCAGTCCGGATCGCGCTGGGGATTGCGCGGCGTAGAAGACCTGGGTGGGGGCATGAAGGGCATCTTCCTGCTGGAAAGCGGCTTCAACCTGGATACCGGCGCCTCGGGGCAGGGTGGCCGTCTCTTTGGTCGCGGCGCCTACGTCGGTCTGCAGAACCAGTGGGGACAGCTGACTCTGGGCCGGCACACGACGCCGTTCTATGACTTTGGCGTTACCTACGACCCCATGGCGATCGCGAGCCGCTATTCCATCGGTGCACAAGACCCGTTCATGGGTGGGGCGCGTGCCGACAACTCCGCCAAGTATATGGGGACGTTCGGCGGCCTGAGCGTGACTGGCCTGTATAGCTTCAACAACAACAACCAGGAGGTCGCGGGCAATTTCACCAACGGGCGTGAGTACTCGTTCGCTGTGAACTATGCTGCGGGCGGATTCGCCGTTGGCGCCATTTACGACCAGTCGAACCGGTCGGCAGCCACGGCTCTTTCGACCAATAGTCTGATCAGACGGGCCGCAGTCGCCGGGACATACACTTTCGGTCCTGCCAAGCTCTACGGCGGCTACCGATATGCCCACGCGTTCAACGGTGCCACCCTCCCTGGCGTTGCGCTGACCAACACAGTGTCGAACCTGGGTTGGGTCGGCGTTGGCTATCAGGTATCGCCGGCGCTGTCGGTCAGTGGCTCCGCGTACTACCAGAACCTGCGTCAGTCGAACGCCGGCAATCCGTGGCAGTTCGTTGCGCTGGTTGACTATGCACTGTCGAAGCGCACGGATCTTTACACGACGGTTTCATACGCACTGAACCGCGGCAAGTCGAATCTGGGGGTGAACGGATTCAATGACCAGTTGGGTGCGAGCAGCGAAGCCGTGCAGCCGGGTGCAAACCAGTTTGGCGCTGTCGTTGGCATCCGCCACAAGTTCTGAGCCTAAGTCCGTTAGGGCAGACCCGGAGGCATCTCCGGGTTCTTGATACAACTCCGCTCGGCTTCAGGGTTGCCACGTTTGGAGCGCCGTCCGTCCCAGGACGGCTTCGCATTGGCGACCGGCCTCCGCATCATGTCAGCCACAGAGGCGGCGTCTGCCAGCGCTGCGATGCGATACTTCATCCGGATCGCGAGCCTGCTCTCGCTGTTCATGCCGAGGAAATGCAAAGTACGTACCGCCGTAGCCGACAGCGATCACTGTCGCGGGCTATGCCGATCCCTTCGTCAAGCCCATGCGTATGCTCGAAACGATCAAGGACGGGCACTGGAACCATCATCTGAAGGCAAATGAAGTGCTGAAGGCAGGGAACATCAAGTTGGACACGGAGGGCTGCAATGTCGCCTAAGCGACGATGGACGGCAATGCAGGAGCGCTACCCTTCGCTGGGTGTATTTGGGTACATCGACATGATGCTCGATTCGTCCATGCACCCCAGGACACAGCATCGCGTTCTGGACTGCGTTGAGGAACAGCGCATATGGGAGTGGCCGGGATCGCCGGGCATCGGTATCACCCGTTTCGGACGCTTCGAGCATTCCTGCTGTGTGACGTTCGCATGTAGCGGCCAGCACGCTATGTACTACGTGTGCCAGAACGGACGCTATCGCATGGAAGAAGCGCCGGCATTCGTATCAGAGTTCCATGCAGGCGATGAGTGACAGCATGCAACGTGCGACACGGTGCATGCTGTCGGCGAGGCGATAGGCCTCAATGATTGCCTGTTCGACCACAAGCGGCGGGGGACTGACCGCGGCGTTGTTGAGGTTCAGCAACGGCTGTTGCCTGGGATACGCGTCGCGAATGCGTTACCAGAATGCTTCATCGGTGGCATGACTACTGGGCATTGGGTATTCCCCTGCCTTTTCCGTCATAAGATGGCGGCTGTTTCGACGTGGCTCAGCAGAGCGCCTGGTTGATGATTGCGAACTGCTTGAGCGCGCTATCCGCCGGCGGCACGCCATTACGTGCCATCGCCACGACGGTATCCACCTGAACCAGTCCCACCTGCGCGAGCCAGTCCTGCAGGCCGCTCGTTCCCGTGACATCCACGCGCACGAAAGACCCGGTGTAGGCGCCAGACCAGCAGGCAATCAAGGCTTTCGCGCGTTCACTATCGGAGGCCACCACCGGCCCGATCGCATAGCCCCGCCCGAAGCGGCGCATGACCGAGAATCCGACCGCTTCGCCATTGCGCTCCAGCACCACGGTCTCGGCCGTGGAGAGCAATGCCTTCAGCACTTCGCACCGCGACATGCCGGTAGCGCGATTCCCCAGTTCGATGATCGTCTCGATATCGCCGGGCTCGAACGGACGCAGTGTTTCCCCGCCGGCAAGTGCAACCGGGTCGACGGCATTCATCGTTCCCTGATGCTGGTTGATGGTGCCGGTCGCGACGAAGCCGAGGCGTTCATACAGCGGCTGTCCGGCGGGGGTTGCATTAAGCAGCGTGCAGCGGTTGCCAAGCGCTTCCAGCACCAGGCGCATCAACTCACTGCCGATGCGCTTGCCTTGATGTGCCGGCGACACAATGATCATCCCAAGCGATGCTTGCTGTCCCTGCTTCCAGCAAAGCCCGGTGCCGATCACCACGCCAGCTTCCTCGGCGACGAAGCCGATTCCAAGGCGAAGGACAAATTGCCAGTCTTCGGCACGATGCGGCCAGCGCAAGGCTTGCGACAGCTCATGTGCGGCGGGCACGTCCTCTTCGCTCATCGCGCGGTAGGAAACTGGCGCATGGATAGCGTGGCTTGGCATGGTGTCTTCCTTTTGAGTAAGCCGAATCAGCAACACGTCTGGCAGGACTACGAACTGAAGCAATCTTGCCACAGTGTTCCCGCCTCTTTACGGCGCAAATACGATTCCACATGATCGTCTGACTGCCGCTTCATCACGCAGAGCTTATGCCGTTGGGCCAGTGCCAGACCGCACAATTTGCTACGCCCGCGCTCCTGCAACGGGCTTGCGGGATGCAGTCCACTTTCCCACGGCAGGGGATTGACCCGACGCCCATCAATAGCGACTTGTTCGGGATGCAGCAAATTATGCTGAACTGCGCGTTAAATGCCGCTGTTTCTATGCGTGGACACTGTCCAAACGGGATACTCCAGAAGCTCGATGGTGCTGTAATTCTGTCCGGGGCGTAGGCGACGTCATGGCGGAGCTGATTCATGTCGGGACACACCTACACCGATCGAACTTTTCCCCTCTTGAAGGTTTGCGCGGCTTATGGCTCACGCAGCGTAATCCTCATTGAATCGCGAGAACAAGTCATGTCGAGTTTGCAGCAGGGTGCCACCGTCCGCGCCACGCCGGCTACCTTTGTCAATTTGCGCACGTTTGCGCAAGACCATTCCCTCGGTATTCCCTTCACCGACGCTTCCGAGGAAAACGACTTCCTTTTCCGCCGTCGCATGCTGGACTTGCCGCCGGGACCGGTAACCGTGGGCGTTATCACACTGGACGGCGGGCGCGGGTCGGTAAAGGCACAGCCGGCAGATGAACTCATCATCGTCCGCGAGGGCAAGCTGACGCTGACCCAGCCGGATCGCACGGTCGTGCTGGGTCCGGGCAACAGCGCTGTGTTGTTACATGATGCAGAGTTCGTCTGGTCTGCTGAGTGCGCGGTGTCGATCATCTTCATGCGCTACAACTACAGCCGCCCTGGTGCGCGCGCGCTGCTGCCGATCGCAGAAGAGCCGGCACTGGAACCGTCCGGCGCGCCTTCGGCCGCGTTGCTGCTCACTCCGACTCCAGCTTGTCGCAACTACACAGACTATCGCTCTCAGGACGGGCAGTTCGTCTGCGGCACCTGGGATTCGACTCCCTACCATCGTCGGGCGATGCTCTATCCCCACTACGAACTGATGTATCTGTTGGAGGGCAGCGTGACGTTTGAAGATGAAACCGGCCGTAGCGGGACATTTTCGCGCGGCGATATCTTCCTGGTCGAACAGAATGCGCAGTGCAGCTGGGATAGCCGTGAGCAGGTGACCAAGGTTTATGGAATTTTCCGGCCGGCCTGATTCGTATTGCGAGCCGTTGACGTTCACTGGTGGTCTCCGCTTCGCTGTGAAGCCTTGCCCACAGGCAGTCATGCCTGTGGGCTTTTTATTTGATGGTGCCTTAGATGCGCTGCGCAATGAACTGCGCCGCAGGCGGCATCATTAGCGTCCGACCAGCTTCAACAGGCCCAGGCCCGGATACATGCGGTCGATCTCCACCAGATCCTGGTAGGTCTCTTCGAGGATCCAGTCGCGCAGCCTGGTTACGGTAGGGCGAGGCGACGGGGTCGCTTGCTGCACCAGATAGCATTGCCGGTTCGCGACATGGACCTGGTCGATGGCCGGCACCAGTGCCCCCTGTCTCACCCAGTGGGTAACTACGTTCAGCCAGCCCGGCGCAATGCCCTGGCCGAGCATCGCTGTCTGCACCACGATCGAATAGTCGGAAAAATTCAGGTGGTACAAGTCCCGGCTACGTTGACCGAGTGCGGGAAACAACGTCGGCCAGTCCCGATTGCTGTCGCTCAGGTTGATGAGGACGTCGCTGTCGCGGCCGGTATCGTCCCGATAGGCCGGGCTGCATACTGGCATGATGATTTCCGGCATCAGCAACACGCTGTTTTGCGCTGCCTCGCCGGGGGAGAAAAAGCGAAGCCCGAGGTCTACGTCATGCAGCGGCCCGCCCACCCTGCCAGAGATCAGCTGGAACCGCAGGTCAACGCCGGGAAAGTCCCGCCGCAGCTTTTCCATGCGCGGCATGATCCAGTGCGTGGTAAAGGCCGTCGAAACGGAGAGCGTGACGGTCTCCAGTCCGGTTGCGCGCGCTTCGATTTCACTGATCGACGCCTGGATGACGTTGAAGCCTTCGGTGATGGCGCGATGGAGCAGGCGGCCGTTCTCGGTCAGCTCGACGCCCCCACGTACCCGATTAAAGAGCCGCACGCCCATGCGGTCTTCCATGCGCGCCAGCATCCGGCTGACGGCCGGCTGGCTGACATAGAGTTCGGCGGCGGCCTTGGTCAGGCTGCCGCAGCGCCCGGCGGCTTCGAAGACGAACAGGGCATTGGCGCTGGGAATTTTTCGCCGGAAATTTGCCATAACCTCAGATTATGTTCGGCCCAACAATTGGGAAGTTGCCGCGCTGGCAGGGGCTCCCTACACTTTGTGCATCGTACAACGGATTATCGGAGCAAGGCCGTGTCTGTGCGTCACATCGGGTTATCCGCGGTTGAATTTGCCGGCGGCAAGGGAGACGATGGCTGCCTGGCCGCTCCTATTACATTGAGCGCCAGCGCGGCCTCGCCGGAACTGGCGCAACCATCACCCGGACCGGCCGCGTCGGACGCATCGCGGAACGTTTTGATCACCCGCAGGGGCATCCTGGTGGACCGTGCCCATGCGGGCGCGCCTTGCTCTTCCGACCCCTATTGGCACCATGGCCTTGCGCCGTTCCCGACCGCGGCATCCGAGCTGCCCGCCAAAGTCGATGTGGCGATCGTCGGCGCGGGATTCTGCGGCTTGTCCGCGGCCCTGGCGCTGGCCAGGCAGGGGGCGAATGTCGTGGTGCTGGAAGCGCAGGATTCGATTGCAGCAGAGGCGTCGGGCCGCAATGGCGGCCACGTCAACAACGGCCTGGCCGTCGACTACGCCACGCTTGCCGCGCGCGTTGGCGCCGACCAGGCGCGCGAGTGGTATCACGCTTACGACGCCGGCGTGGACGCCGTGGAGGCGCTGATTCGCGACGAAGGCATCGACTGCGATTTCGTTCGCCATGGCAAGCTCAAGCTCGCCTCGCGGCCCGAGCATTACGACATGCTCGCGCGTAGCTGCGAACAGCTCGTGCGCTCCGGCGTGGATCCGGACGTGGAGCTGCTGAGCGCAAGCCGCGTCAGGCAGGAGGTGGCCAGCGACCGCTACGCCGGCGGACTGCTGTACCGCAAGAGCGGCCAGATGCATATGGGGCGCTTTGCCCACGGGCTGGCGCAGGCAGCCGCGCGCCAGGGTGCGCAGATCCATTTGCGCACGGCCGTGGAGAAGATCGAGCGCATCGGGCAGACGCAGGGACACCGCCTGTACACGACCCGCGGCACGGTTCAGGCCAATCAGGTGCTGTTGGCCACTGGCACGACGCAGCACGGCGGCTACCGCAGCTTCGGCTGGATCCGCCGGCGCATCGTTCCCATCGGCAGCTTTGTCATCGCCACGGAGCCGCTGGGCCGTGCCCGTGCGCAAAAGCTGCTGTCGGAGCGGCGCACGTATGTCACGACCGCGAACCTGCACAACTATTTCCGCCTCACGCCTGACGACCGTCTGCTGTTTGGCGGCCGGGCGCGCTTTACCGCCTCGGCGCCGCAGTCCGATACCCGCAGCGGCGAGATCCTGCGCGCCACCATGCTGGAGTCCTTTCCGCAGCTTGCCGACGTGGCGATCACGCATTGCTGGGGCGGGTTGGTCGACATGACGCAAGACCGCCTGCCGCACGCCGGCGAGCGCGACGGCCTTTACTACGCGATGGGATTCAGCGGGCATGGCACGCAGATGGCCGTGCTGATGGGGCAGCGCATGGCCCGCGTGATGGCGGGCGATATCCTGGCCAACCCCTGGCGCACGCGCGACTGGCCGGCCATCCCGGGCCATCTGGGACCGCCGTGGTTCCTTCCCGCCGTCGGCCTGTACTTCAAGCTCAAGGACCTGGTGTCGTGAGCCCACTGAACCGGAAGTGGCGCAATCAAGCTTTGTTTCGATGTCTGGCACCGCGGTCGCCTCCATACGCGACCAGTCGGCAGTTTTCTTTCTCTTCTTTACTAGCAGAGGTAATTCATGGCACTCAAAGACTTCAAGGTACTTACGTTCGACGTGGTTGGCACGCTGATTGACTTCGAGGGCGGGATGCTCGACTACTTCCGTCGCGCCGTGCCCGGCAGCGCCATCAGCGATGAGGATTTCCTGGCCGCCTATCGCCGTACCCGCGCCGCTGACAAGACGATGTGGTATCCCGATGACCTGGAACGTTGCTGGCACCTGATGGCGCAGAGCCTTGGCCTCCCCGACTCCGATGAACTCGCCCGTGGCCTGCGGGACTCCGTGGTCAACTGGAAGGCGTTCCCGGATTCGGTCGAGGCGCTGAAGCGTTTGCGCAAGCATTTCAAGCTGGTGGCGATGACCAACGCCCAGCGCTGGGCACTGACTCACTTCGAGAAGACGCTGGACTTCCCGTTTGACGACACGGTCACCTGTGACGATGCCCTGACGGAAAAGCCCGATCCGCAGTACTTCGCCTATGCGCGTGGCCGCTATGACGGCAAATGGGGTTACAAGCAGGCAGACAATCTTCATGTGGCGCAGAGCCAATACCACGACATCGGCATTGCGAAGAAGCTTGGGCTGAAGACCTGCTGGATCGAGCGCCGTCATGCACAGCCGGGATTTGGCGGCACCATGGAAGTGCCCGAGCTGACGAAACCGGACTACCACTTCCACTCGCTGGCGCAACTGGCGGATGCGGTCGAGGACAACAATTAACGCAGTCCTACCCGGGGGCGGTGTCGCTGTGTCGCACCGCCCTTGCTCGTCCGCTGTCTCGTATCCATCTCACTCCCTGATCTCCATGCCCATTACCATCATTGCGCATTCCGCGTCCTGCAGTGACCTCACCGACGACGGTCCTGTCGGCAGACCGTTAAGCCAACCGCCGTGCCGCACCAGCAGCTTCAAGCTTGACCTCGAGGGGGCCGGCCAGAACCGTGCCGGCCTGTGGGAATGCACAGTCGGCTCCTACGAACGGCAAGTTCCGGAAGCCGAAGTCATGCACATCCTTTCCGGTGAATGCCTGTTTACGCCGACGGGTGGGACGCCTATCCGGATCAAGACCGGCGATACGCTGTTCTTCCCGGCGAACACGACCGGCATCTGGGAGATCCTGGAGCTCCTGCGAAAGGTCTATGTGATTCTGCAGTGAGCGGCACGCGAGCGGGGACGAACATTGCACGCTCGCGCATCTGAACAAGCCACGAGGCGACGCATACGCTCCCCTCTCCCGCAAGCGGGAGAGGGGAGCAAACCGGCTGCACGCAGGCTTTGTCAGGCTGTGTTGCGATAACCCGGATCAGCTCGTTTCCTGCAGCACCTGCACGCCGGCAAAGCGCCCGATGGCATAGGCCTCCAGCGGGATCGAGGTACGGCCCGTGGCGATCAGCTCCGCCATGGTTTCGCCCACGCCGGGGCTGATGGCAAAGCCTTCACCATTGAAGCCGAAGGCGTAATGCAGGCCAGGCACCGTGGCGCTCGGGCCCATCACCGGCTGCCAGTCGGGGGTATAGCCTTCGATGCCGCTCCACACGCGAATCAGCTGCACATGCTCGAAAGCCGGCACGAAGCGGCGCAGCTCGCGCAGCTGGCGCAGCACGTTGTCGGGCTTGACGTAGGCGCGGATGCGGTCGGTGTACGCCGGCCCCTTGAGGCCGCCGCCGAACACGATGTTGCCGCGTGAGATCTGGCGGAAGTACAGGCTCTCATGCTCGATCGGCGTCGAAACGCCGATGGAAGGGCCGATGGCATAGGGCAGCGGCTCGGTCACACCCATCTGTGGCCCGCGTGCATCCATCGGCACGCCCTCGCCGAACTGCTCGGCCATGCGGTTGGACCAGGCGCCGCAGGCCACCAGCATCTGCGGTGCGCGAAAGCGCCGGCCATCGGCGGTGTAGGCAACGAAGCCATTGGCGTCGCGCTCGACCTGCATCACCTCGGCATGCTCGACGATCTGCGCGCCGGCGCGACGCGCGGCGCGCGCGAAGGCGGGACCGGCCAGGCGCGGGTTGGCATGGCCGTCCTGCGGCGAGTACGATCCCGCGACCACGCCGGGCGCGAAGATGCCCCAGCGCTGGCGCAACTGCTCCGCCGTGAAAAGCTCCAGGTCCAGTCCGAGCGGCTTCACGTCGCGCGCATGTTGCTCGAGCACGGCGGCCTGCTGTTCGGTATAGCACACGCGCAGGTGGCCGTATGGGACGAACTCGAGGTCCTCGCCCAGCAGTTCCTTCACGCGGCCCCAGACGGCACGCGCGCGATTGGCCAGCGGCATCTGGTGCAGGGCACGTCCCTGGCGGCGCACATTGCCGAAGTTGGTGCCGCTGGCCTGGCGCCCGACCAGCTCGCGCTCCAGCAGCACGACCGAGAGGCCCTGCTGGCGCAGGAAGAAGGCGGTGGTGGTGCCCATCAGGCCGCCACCGAGCACCAGCACATCGGCGTCGTGCGTCCTGGTTGCCGTGCTCGCTGTCGTGCTAGTTTTGGTGCCACTCATGGCTGCACCTCACGTGTATTCATCATCAGTGGCTTGACCGGTGCCTGCGAGCGCAGGCGACCGACTTGTTCGATCGGGATGCCGCAGGCCTGCGCCACGATCTCGGCCGCGGCATGGCCGCAGAAGCGGCCCTGGCAGCGGCCCATGCCGACGCGGCTGAAGGCCTTGGCCCGGTTGACTTCCTGGCTGTCCAGTTCGGTCACGCAGCGGCGCAACTCGCCCACCGTCACGGCCTCGCAGCGGCAGACCACCGCGGCATCGGGCAGGGCGGCGGCCTGCGCGTGCGGCCACGGGAAGGCGCGTGCCAGCCCCTGGCGGAAGCGGTCCATCTGGTCGAGGGTGCGGCGCAGGGCAGCCGACTCCGCGGCGTATTGCGTGCGGCCGCGTTCATGCCCCAGGTCGGCCAGCGCCGCCAGCGCCGCGAGCCGGCCCGCGGCTTCGGCCCCGTCGGCACCGAGGATGCGCGTGCCGTCGCCGGCCAGGTAGACGCCGCGGGCGCTGCTGCGGCCGTCCTGATCGATGCGCGGCAGCCACTGGCGGCTCACGGGTTCGAAGGCGAACTCGCAGCGCGCGAGGTCGGCCAGTTGCGTCTCGGCGCGCAGGTGCCAGCCCAGGCCGACGGCGTCGCATTCGATGCGCTGCTCGCGCCCCCGTGCATCACGCACGGTCACGCCCCGCACGCCAAGGCGGTCGTCGCCGTCGATCGCCAGCGGCGTCACGCCCTGCAGCACCGGTACGCCGGCATGCTTGAGGCCGCGGATCAGTCCGAGCCCGCGCAGCGCCAGCCGGGGGCGCGCCAGCAGGCCGGTGATGGCACCCCAGGATTTATTCGCGGGGGACGTGTCGAGTACTGCCGCCACGCGCGCGCCGGCCTGCACGTACTGCGAGGCCACCAGGTAGAGCAGCGGGCCGCTGCCGAGGAAAACGACCTGCGCGCCGATGGCGCAGGCCTGTGCCTTGAGCGCGATCTGCGAGGCGCCCAGGCTGTAGCAGCCGGCGCGGTGCCAGCCGGGCACCGGCATGAGCCGGTCGGTGGCGCCGGAGCACACCAGCAGTGCGTCGAAGGGCAGCGTCTGCGGTTCGTCCCCGCACACGACGTGCAACTCACCCTCGGTCAGGTTCCACGCCAGCGTGTTGGGGCGGTAGTCGATTCGCGCGCGCAGCGCGTCGAAGTCGCGGTGCAGCGCCTGGGCCTTGTCCGCCTCGCTGCCGTAGAGCTTGGCGTAGGAGCGTTTGAAGCCTTCGGGCTGGCGGCGATAGATCTGGCCGCCGTCGCGCCGGCCTTCGTCGATCACGGTAGGGCGCAGTCCGGCCTGCACCAGTGCCTGGGCCGCGCGTACGCCGGCGGGGCCGGTGCCGACCACGACGATGCGGGGCGATGTTGACGGCGTGCTCATGCGGCGGCTCCCGGCGCGTGGCGCGCGAGCGATTCCTGCAGGTCCGGCGTCACGGGCCAGTGGTGCGCGGGCGGACGGGTCAGTACCTCCATGCCGGCCTCGGCCGGCGTGGAACAGGCGCGCAGGCGCTCGCCCGCGGGCGTCCATACCCAGCAGTCCTGGCAGGCGCCCATCAGGCAGAACCCCGCGCGCGGGCCGTCGCCGAATTCGCTGTCGCGCACGCGCCGGCCATTCAGCAGCAGTGCGACCAGAAGGGTGTCACCCGCCAGGGCGGTGGCACTGTGGCCATCGATGCGCAGGGTGATGGCGGGACGGTCGGATTCTGCCAGCCGCAGGAATCGCGCGGGCAGTGGGGGAGCGTTGTCGGGCATGGCGGCGGCTCGGCGTTGGTTTGGAAACAATGGTCTGACTGCTGCTATCTCAGCTCGCAAGCGCGGCACGCACCTCGGGGAAGGCGAGCACGTCGTCGAGCGTCTGCTTCACGCGCGCGAACATCAGCTCGAATTCGTCTTCGGTGTACGTCAGCGCTGGGGCAAAGCCGAGGATATTGTCGCCAAAGGCGCGGAAAACGATGCCGTTGCCGTAGGCGGTCGCGGCAATGCGATCGGACAGCCCCAGCGATGCGTCGAAGCCGCGCTTGCTGGCCTTGTCGCTCACCAGTTCCAGCGCGCCCAGCAGTCCGCGATGGCGCGAGTCGCCCACCAGCGGATGACTGCGCAGCGCATCCAGTCCGGCTGCGAAGGTTGCCGCGCCACGCTGCGCATTGGCCAGGATGCCCCCTTCCTCATACAGCCGCAGGACTTCCAGCGCCACTGCCGCACTGACCGGGTGGGCCGAATACGTGGCGCCGTGGCCGATGGGCGCTGCGCCGGGTGCGCCGTCGGCGATGCCGGCATAGACCTGGTCGGAGATCAGCGTCGCGCCCATCGGCACGTAGCCGGCGGTGAGGCCCTTGGCCAGCGTCATGATGTCCGGGGCGACGTCTTCGGCCTCGCAGGCAAACATGGGGCCGGTGCGGCCGAAGCCGGTGATGACCTCGTCGACCACGAAGAGGATGTCCAGCTCGCGTGCGGCGTCGCGCATGGCCCTGAGCCAGCCCTTGGGCGGCACGATCACGCCGCCCGAGCCCTGGATCGGTTCGCAGAAGAACGCGGCCACATTGTCCGCGCCCAGTTCGGCGATTTTCGCGCGCAGTGCTGCCACCGAGGCGTCGATGATGCCTTGCGCATCGGTGGGATCGGCGGCGCGGTAGGGATTGGGCGAGGGGATGTAGTGCTGCGTCGGCAGCGGCAGGTCAAAGCCGCGGTGGAACGCAGGCAGGGCGGTGAGGCCGGCGCCCGTCGACGAGGAGCCGTGGTAGCCGCGCTCCAGCGAGATGAAGTGCTTCTTCGACGGGCGCCCGGTGGCGTTGAAGTACTGCGTGATGAAACGAACGGCCGTATCGACCGCCTCGGAGCCGCCCAGAGTGAGATATACGTGGTTCAGCGAGCGGGGCGTGATCTGCACCAGCTTGTCGGCCAGGCGGATCGCCGGCTCGCTGCTGAAATGGAAGTAGCCGGTAGCGTAGGGCAGGCGGCGCATTTGCTCGGCGGCGGCCTGCACCACGCTTTCCTGGCCGTAGCCCACGTTGACGCACCACAGCCCTGCGAAGGCGTCGAGCACTTCGTGGCCGTTGGCGTCGGTCAGCCACGCGCCGCGGCCCGACGACAGCACCGTGGGGCCGCGCCGCTCGTGCACGCGCCAGGGCGACACAGGGTGGATAAGGTGTGCGCGATCGGCGGCTTCAAGCGCGGCGAGCTGGGGCAGGTCGGTGAGTTGGGTCATGGCAGGGTCCGTTCGCGTCCATTCGTGTGCGCAGCACAACAGGCTGGCCTATGCCTCAAGATTACGGCAGGCGGCACATGGCGTGATGCTGCATTGAGGGGGCTGAACGAAGCACGCTGCTGTTATGCGGGCCGTGGCAGCAGATTGTTTGGCAGTGCGCTTTGCGCAGCCTGGCGCGTCTTCAGCCCATGGCCTGGGTCACGAGTGCGAACAGTGCCGCCGCCCCCGACGGCGTGGCCGGCGGCGCACCGCGCACCATGGTCGTGGGCGCGTCCACACGCGGCAGGCCAATGCTCTCCAGCCATTCGCCCAGCCCGCTGGCGCAGTCGATGTCGATGCGCGTGAAGTTGCCCGCATTCAGGCCGGTCAGATATGCGACCAGCGCCTTGGCGCCATTGGCGCCATTGGCGCCATTGGCACCGGGTGCTACCACCGGGCCGATGGCATGGCCGCGCCCGAAGCGGCGCAGCATGGCGAAGCCGCGCGCTTCGCCCTCTAAGTCCAGCACCACGCAGGCCTCGGCGCTGGCCAGCAGGTCGTTGACCAATGCCTCGCGGGGCATGCCGCGCGCCTGCGCGTCGAGCCGGTGCAGCGCGCCGGCCTCGTTGTGGCCCGCGGGGCGCAGGCGCCAGCCGTCGGGCAGGGCGATCAACGGGGCAGGCTGGGCCGTGCCCTGGTGCTGGCAGACCTCGCCGGTGCGCGCGAAGCCCAGGCGCTCGTACAGGCCGCGGCCATCAGCCGTGGCGTGCAGCAGCACGGTGCATTCGTCCAGGCCATCGAGCAGCGCACGCATCAGCCGGTAGCCGATGCGCCGGCCCTGGCACGCCGGCGTGACGATCACCATGCCGATGGTGGCGTGGTGCTTGCCCCAGCGCCAGCGCAGGGCAGTGGCGACGACCTGGCCATCGAGTTCGGCTACGATGCCCTCGGCGTGCGCGAACATCTGTTCCCAGTCGGTCAGGCGATGGGGCCAGCGCTGTTCCTGCGACAGGGCGTGGGCTCGCGTCAGGTCGTCGGCAGTCATCGGGCGCAGCACCACGCCGTCGTCGGCAATGGTGTCCTGGGCATGTGGTAGCGGGGCAAACATGGGCGTTGTCCTCGGGAAGAAAGGTTGGCACCGGCATTTATCTTGAACGACATCGGGCGGTCGAGCCAGAACGAGTTGGGGTTTATCCGTAACTTGCAAGATTCGTCTGCCGGAGGTGCCGGTTTTGCAATTCAATGCGGTAGCGCAGGCAGTAACAGGGAAAAATGCTGAGCCTTCTTGACTAGCATGAATGACCTGCAGTCATTCGCGGTGCGTCGTGAGAAGTCCGCACCTGCCGGCCTTTCCAGACCAACCAGGAGCACTACGATGAGCGAAAGCCGTAAAGAGTTCGAGAACCTTGTCGGCCCCGGCGAAAGCCTTCGTGTGATGGATCTGCTCAAGCGCGGCGCCACGCGGCGTGACGTCCTGGCGATGCTGCTGGCGGGCGGCATGCAGGCCACGCTGGCCGGCAGCCTGGCCGGCGTGGCGATCAAGGCCCATGCAGAGACGCCCAAGCGGGGCGGCCGCATCCGCGTGGCAGCCGCCACGGCGGCCGCGTCCGATACGCTGGATCCGTCCAAACAGTCGAACCAGAACGACTACGTGCGCTGCAACATGGTCTACAACGGCCTGACCTCGCTCGATGGCAGCCTGACGCCGCGGCCGGCGCTGGCCGAGTCGTTCAACACGACCGATGCCAAGACCTGGGTCTTCACGCTGCGCAAGGGCGTGGCCTTCCACGACGGCAAGGCGTTGTCCCCGGCCGACGTGGTGTACTCGATCATGCGCCACAAGGACCCCGCCACCGCTTCCAAGGCCAAGGTGCTGGCCGAGCAGATCGAGAGCGTGAAAGCCACCGGTCCGAACGAGGTCACGGTGGTGCTCACCAGCCCCAATGCCGACCTGCCGGTGATCCTGGGCACCTTCCACTTCCTCATCGTCAAGGACGGCACCACCGACTTCAACGCGGGCATCGGTACCGGGCCTTACAAGATCAAGGAGTTCAGGCCGGGCGTGCGCACGGTGGTGGTGCGCAACGATGCGTACTGGAGACAGGGAAAGCCCTACCTCGACGAGATCGAGTTCGTCGGTATCGGCGATGAGAGCGCGCGCGTCAACGCGCTGCTGTCCGGCGGCATGGACCTGGTGGGCTCTGTCAACCCGCGCTCCGTGGCCCGCGTCAAGGGTACGCCGGGCTATGCCATCCTCGTCACGCAATCGGGGCAGTACACAGACCTGATCATGCGCAAGGACGCGGGTCCAGGCATGAACCCCGACTTTGTGATGGGGATGAAGTACCTGCAAGACCGCGCGCAGATGAAGAAGGCCATCGCGCTCGACTATGCGGTGCTCGGCAACGATCAGCCGATCGATCCCACCAACCGCTTCTTTTCCAAGGGCCTGCCGCAGCGCGCCTTCGACCTTGACAAGGCTAAGTACCATTTGCGCAAGGCGGGCGTGACGGGCAAGGTGCCGATGGTGACCTCGCCCGCCGCCCTGTATTCGGTCGAGATGGCGACGGTGCTGCAGCAGACTGCGCAGCGTGTCGGCCTGGACATCGACATCAAGCGCATGCCTGCGGACGGCTACTGGTCGAACCACTGGCTCAACAGCCCCGTGGGCTTCGGCAATGTTAACCCGCGCCCCAGCGCCGACACCATTCTCACGCAGTTCTTCAAGTCCGATGCGCCGTGGAACGAATCGCGCTGGAAGAACCCCAAGTTCGACCAGCTGCTGCTGGCGGCGCGGGCCGAAACGGACACCGCCAAACGCAGCCAGATGTATGGCGACATGCAGTCCATGATCCACGAGGACGCCGGCATTGGTATCCCGCTGTTCCTGGCCAGCATCGACGGACATTCATCGAAGCTCAAGGGCTTGTCACCGATCCCGCTGGGTGGGCTGATGGGCTATTCGTTTGCGGAGCATGTCTGGCTTGATGCCTGACGGGGCGGGCGGGGTAATGCAGTTTAGATAACGCATCAATCTCTACTTTCGTCATTCCCGCCCAGGCGAAACAATGCGCACAGCGCGGGCAGACGACACTATGGACGTCCATTGCGCAGTGTGCATTGTCCGGATTGCTGACAAAGATCAACTACGAGTGTTTTCTCCCCTCTCCCATTTATGGGAGAGGGGCGGGGGAGAGGGCGGGAGTCTCCACGAAGTTATGCGTCATGATGCTTGCCATGCGCCTGCCCTCTCCCCCGGCCCCTCTCCCGCAAGCGGGAGAAGGAAGCAAACCGGCAGCACGCAGGCTTTGTCAGCAATCTGTCCAGCGTGGTGAGCCCCGCGCCTTACCGCGCCTCTTCGCTGGTCAGCGCAATCGCCGCGCGCAAGATCTCCAGCGCTTCCCGCGCCGTTTCCGCGGAGGTGTTGAGCGGCGCCAGCAGGCGCACGTTGTTCCGATGCACGCCGCACTTGATGACCAGCAGGCCACCTTCGCGGCAGCGGTCGATGACCCCCTGGGCGAATGCCGCGTCGGGCTGGAACGGGTCGCTGTCCTTGACGAACTCCAGCGCCAGCATCGCGCCAACGCCACGCACGGTGCCGATGGCGGGGAACTCGCGCGCGAGCTGGTCGAGCCCTGCGCGCAGGGTTTCCGCCAGGGCGTGCGCACTGGCGAGCAACTGTTCTTCCTCGAACAGGTCGAGCACCGCCAGCCCAGCGGCGCAGGCGAGCGGATTGCCCGCATACGTGCCGCCCAGGCCGCCGGGTGCCGGCGCGTCCATGATCTCGGCACGCCCGACCACGCCGGACAGCGGCATGCCGCCGGCCAGGCTCTTCGCGACCGTGACCAGGTCGGGCTGGATGCCCGCATGCTGGAAGCCGAACATCTTGCCGGTACGGCCGAAGCCGGCCTGGATCTCATCCAGGATCAGCACGATGCCATGCTTGCGGGTCAGCGCGCGCAGGGCCTGCAGGAACCCGTTGCCGGCAGGCAGGAAGCCGCCGTCGCCTTGCACAGGTTCGAGGATGATGGCCGCGACCCGGTCCGGGGCGATCTGCGTGGCAAAGAGATCTTCCAGCGCCCGGATCGCATCCGAGCCCGAGAAGCCACGGAATTCATCGGGATAGGGCGTGTGATGGACGTCGCCGGCCAGCGGCCCGAAGTTCTGCTTGTACGGCGTGCTTATGCCGGTCAGCGTCGAGCCGAGCAGCGTGCGCCCGTGGAAGCCGCCGCGGAACGCGATGATCCCCGGCACATTGCGATAGGCGCGCGCGATCTTGACCGCGTTCTCCACCGCTTCCGCGCCGGTTGTCGCGAACAGCGTCTTGTAGTGCTCGTCGCCGCCGACCAGCTTATTCAGCCGCGCGGCCAACTCGACATAGACGTCGTAGCCGACCACCTGAAACGCTGCGTGCGTCACCCGACCCAGTTGCCTGCGCACCGCCTCGACGACCTTGGGGTGGTTATGGCCGATATTCTGCACGCCGATGCCGCCGACGAAGTCGATATAGCGACGTCCTTCCACATCCCAGAGGAATGAACCCTCGGTCCTGTCGGCAAAGATCGGATGGGCGGTGACGACGCCATGCGGAACATGTTGGGTGCGGGCCGCGATATGGGCCTGGTTGGACTGGGTCATTGCGTTACGCCTCGTTCAGGTTCCGCGAAGTCGGTGTCGCGGTGTGGTTGCGAAGGGTTGGAGCCGGCAAGGATCTCTGCGAGGTGGCGCGGTTCGCGTCCGGTCAGCTTGCGGATCTGGGCGCGGCAGCTGAAGCCGTCCGCGGCAACCAGCGCATCGGCCGGGAGTGCGGCAAGCTTTGGCTGCAGCGTGCTCTCGCCAATTCGCCGCGACAGCTCGGCCGTCTTGCGGTGATAGCCGAAGGCGCCGGCCATCCCGCAACAACCGGTGTCGAGGACGCTTGCGCCAAGCTGGCGTTCCGCCGCCGTGCCGCCGCAGGCGCGGTGATGGCAGTGGGCGTGCAGATGGACCTCGGTATCGTTGTCCAGCGCCATGCCGGCGCGGGTGGCGAACTCGGCCATCGTGACCGTCAGTGCTGCCAGCGCTTTGGCGCGCGGTTCGTCCGGCAGGAGGGCCGGCATTTCATCCCTGAACACCGACAGGCAGCTCGGTTCCAGCACCAGCACCGGAACGCCGGTGGCAATCGGCGCCGACAGTACGTCCAGGATCTCGAGCAGGTTGCGGCGCGCCTGGTCCAGCATGCCGACGTCGTAGAACGGCCGGCCGCAGCAGACGTGGCGCGTGCTCAGCCGCGCGTTCCATCCCTGTCGCTCGACCACCGCGACGGCGGCGTCGAGCACATGCGGCGTGAAGCCATTATTGAAGGTGTCGGTCCAGATGACGACGTCGCGCTGGCCGTACGGCCGAGTGCCCGCGTGTTGCAGGCGGGTCGCCGTACCGCTGCGGCGGAATGCGGTGGCGGCGATCTCGGGGAACACCGCGGAGCGGGCCAGGCCGAAAGCGTGGCCGACGCGCCGGGTCAGCGGATTGCGCATCAGGGCATTGAGCAGGCCAGCCGCGCGCGTGGCGGTGGGCAGCCATTGGCCCAGCCGCCCGATCGCGGCATCCATCGGCGCGCGCAGGCGCCGCTTGTAGTAGCGATACAGGAACTCGCTGCGGTACTTGGGGATGTCTACATGCGTCGGACAGTCGTGCTTGCAGCCTTTGCACGACAGGCACAGGTCCATCGAGTCCTTGACCGCCTCGCCGTCACGGGTTTCGCTGATGACCTCGCCGTTGAGCATCTCGAAGAACAGGCGCGCGCGGCCGCGCGTGGCGTAGCGCTCTTCACGGGTCGCCTTGAAGCTGGGGCACATGGTGCCGCCATCGAGCGACCGGCACTTGCCCATGCCGATGCAGCGCTCGGTCTCGCGGCCAAAGCCGGTGCCCGGGCCATCGCCCATCGGGTAGGTAAAGACGCTGGTTGCCTGATCCTGCCGGTATGACGGGCCCATGCGCAGGTTGGCGTCCACCGGCATGGCATCGATCAGCTTGCCGGGGTTCATCAGGCCATTCGGGTCCCAGATGGCCTTGAACTCGCGGAACGCCTGCATCAGCCGGGGCGTGAACATCAGGGGCAGGAACTCTCCCTTGGCCTGGCCGTCGCCATGCTCGCCGGACAAGGAGCCCCGGTACTTGACGACCAGCGCGGCCGCTTCCGCCAGGAACCGGCGCCAGTCGCCAACGCCGGTCCGGGAACGCAGGTCGAAGGTGATGCGGGAATGAATGCAGCCATCGCCAAAGTGGCCGTACATATTGGTCTTGTAGCCATAGCGCTCGACCAGGGCGGAGAATTCCCTCAGGTAGGCGCCAAGCCGGGCCGGCTCGACCGCGGCGTCTTCCCAGCCTACGGTGGGATCGGGTTGGCCGGGAACGGTCGACAACGACGTTGCCGAAGCCCCGGTCTCGCGGATAGCCCAGAGGCGTTCCATCAGCGAGGGATCGTCGACCAGCCTCATATTCGGCTGCGTGGGGAACGAGCGTGCCGCGCTTTCGGCGCGGGCTGCCAGTTCGCGGGCCTGGTCGCGCAGGGCAGCCCCAAACTCCACCATCAGCCAGGCATTACCGGCTGGCAGCTCGGCGATGTCGCCGAGCTTCAGTCCGAGCTGCTTCAGTCCGCCGATGATGCCGGTGTCCAGGCCTTCCATCGCGATCGGCCCGAGCGGCAGCAGCTCGGGCACGCAGTCGGCGGCATCGAAGATGGTATCGAAGCCGAGCACCAGCAGTACGCGCTCGGGCAGTCCCTCCACCAGCGACGTGTCGGCACGCAGCACGGTTGCGCAGGTCCCCTCGGACCCCACCAGTGCGCGGGCGATGTGGAAGCCGTTCTCCGGCAGCAACTGGTCCAGGTTATAGCCCGAGACACGGCGCTTGAGCCGCGGAAAGCCGGTGCGGATATCGTCCGCATAGCGCCCGGCCAGTTCGCGCAGGGCCTTGACGATGCGCGCCTGTTCGCCGCCTGCCGCCAGATGTTCGGCATACGCGGCCTCGTCGGTGGCGCCGACCCAGAAGCGCGCGCCGGTGGCGGTCACGATCTCCAGGCGCTCGATGTTCTCGACCGTCTTGCCGGCCATCACCGAGTGGGCGCCGCATGAGTTGTTGCCGATCATGCCGCCCAGCGTGCAGCGGCTGTGGGTGGCGGGATCGGGGCCGAAGGTGAGACCATGCGTGGCGGCGGCCTGCTTCAGGTGATCGCAGATGACGCCCGGCTGTACGCGCCCGATGCGCCGGACCGGATCGACCAGCTCAACTGCGTGCAGGTACTTTGAATGGTCGATGCAGACTGCGGCGTTGACAGACTGGCCGCTCATCGAGGTGCCGGCGCCGCGCGGAAGCATGGCCACGCCGAGCTCGCCGCACAGGCGCACGGCGGTCTCCAGATCGTCGACAGACTTCGGAATGACGACGCCAAGAGGAACCTGCCGATAGTTCGAGGCTTCCGATGCGTAGATGGCGCGCGTGACCGCGTCGAAGCGCACTTCAGCGGTGGTTTCGGCTTCCAGTCGGGAGCGCAGCCGCAGCAGTGCATTGAGGTCGGCTGGCGCACTGGCCTGGCGTTGGGGCATCGCTGTCATAGAGTTCGTGTGCGGCACGGTGGAAGCTTGCTGGGGATCTTATCGCCAGCGCTTTCTGGCAATTACCGGACCAGTATAGGGACGAGGCTGGTCTCGCTTTGACCGATTTCGGGGCTTGGATCAGCAGCGAATTCTGTTGTGACGATAGGAACAGCAGTTCCTTCGATGGGATGGGCCGGGGCTTCAAATGCAAAGCGGCCGGCTTGCGCCGGCCGCTCGAGAGGAAGAGAAGGGTGCTCAGTCCAGCAGCCCCTGGCAGACGTACTTGATATGCATGTACTCCTCGAGGCCATAGCGCGACCCCTCGCGCCCATAGCCGGAGTCCTTCACGCCGCCAAAGGGCGCCGCTTCCGCGGCCAGCGCTCCCTCGTTGATACCGACAATGCCCGACTCGAGCGCGTCGGCAAGGCGCCAGATCCGCCGCACGTCATTCGAGTAGAAATATGCCGCCAGACCAAACGGGGTCGCATTTGCTGCCGCGACCACATCCGCCTCGGTACTGAAGCGCGTGACCGGCGCAACCGGGCCGAAGGTCTCCTCGCAGGAGCAGTCCATGGACGCATCCACATCAACCAGCACCGTGGGCGCATAGTAGTTCGGTCCCTGGCATTGCTCATTGCGGATGCGCTCGCCGCCAACGACCACGCGGGCACCACGGCTGACCGCGTTCTTCACATGACGTTCGATCTTGTCGACCGCACGCGCGTTGATCATCGGACCAATCTGCGCGGCGGGGTTCGTGGCAGGGGCGACTACCAGCGCGCCGACGCGGGCGGCAAGCTTGTCGACGAAGGCGTCATGCACCTTGTCCTGGACATAGATGCGGTTCGGGCACACGCAGGTCTGTCCGCCGTTGCGGAACTTGGAGGCCATCAAACCTTCGACGGCGGCATCGAGGTCGGCATCGTCGAACACGATAAACGGGGCATTGCCGCCCAGTTCCAGCGACAGCTTCTTCAGCGTATCGGCGGAGCGGCGTGCCAGGTGCTTGCCCACCGGCGTCGAGCCGGTAAAGGTGATCTTGCGCACCCGGGCATCGTCCAGCCATACGTCGACGACTTCAGCCGCGCGCTCGCGCGAGGCGGTGACGATGTTCAGCACGCCCGGCGGCACGCCCGCCTGTTCGGCGAGCCTGACCAGCGCCAGCGAGGTCAGCGGCGTATCCTCGGCAGGCTTGCACACCACCGTGCAGCCGGCAGCCAGCGCCGGCGCGATCTTGCGCGCGATCATCGCTGCCGGGAAGTTCCATGGCGTGATCGCCGCGATGACGCCGACCGGCTCGCGCAGTGCGAGCATGCGCCGGCCGGGCACCGGCGCGGCGATCACATCGCCATCGGCGCGCGTGGCTTCTTCGGCAAACCATTCGACATAGCTCGCGGCGTACAGCACCTCGCCTTTGCCTTCCGCCAATGGCTTGCCCTGCTCGCGCGAGATCAGCCGGCCCAGGTCGTCCACGTGGTCAACGATCAGGTCATTCCAGCGCTTGATGATCTGCGCGCGCTGTTTGGCAGGGGTCTTGCGCCAGGCCGGGAATGCCGCGTGCGCGACGTCGACGGCGCGGCGTGCGTCGGCGGCGGTGCTATCCGGTACCGCCGCAAAAACTTCATCCGTCGCGGGGTCAGCCACGGACAGCGTGCGATCGTCGGCCGAGCCGCACCATTCGCCGCCGATAAAGTTGCGGCCGGGAAGCAAGGTCTGGTTCTGGAGGGACAAAGGCATGAACAAACTCTCCTTGAGAATGGGAATCAGGCGGTGGCAGCGGCGGCACCAGTTTCGATCCCGCCGTCGATATGCAGATCGACTTCGTCGATCCAGCCGCGGCGCAGCTCGGGGACCGAGCGCGCCAGCAGCGCGTAGTAGGGGTGGTGCGGACCACGGTCGTAGTCCTGGTGCGCGACCTGGGTCAGCTTGCGGCCATGCTGCATCACCACGATCTCGTCGCAGATCGAGCGCACGGTGTGCAGGTCGTGGCTGATGAAGAGATACGAGACGCCCAGTTCCTTGCGCAGCTCGGCCATCAGGTCGAGGATGGCCGCGCCGACCACGGTGTCCAGCGCCGAGGTGATCTCGTCGCACAGGATCAGCTCCGGATCGGCCGCGAGCGCGCGGGCCAGGTTCACGCGCTGCTTCTGCCCACCGGAGAGGCCACCAGGCGTGCGCTGGGCCACGCCGGCCGGCAGCCGCACCAGATCGAGCAACTGGCGAATCCGCGCCCGCTGGGCTTGGCCGCGCAGGCCGTGGAAGAACTGCAGCGGCCGCGCCAGGATCTCCTCGATAGTGCGCGCGGGATTGAGCGCGGTATCGGCCATCTGGAACACGATCTGGATGCGCCGCAGCTCATCGCGGCTGCGTTCGGCCACCGTCGGCTTCAGCGGACGGCCGTTGAAGGCAATGCTGCCACAGCACGGCGCCACCAGGCCGGCGATGGCACGTGCCAGCGTGGTCTTGCCTGAACCCGATTCGCCGATGACGCCGATCGCCTGGCCCCGGTACAGCTTCAGGCCCACGCCCTCCAGGATCTTCGAGGCCGGCTGCCCATGCGCATCGACCGCACCGTAGCCGGCGGACAGGTCGCGGACCTCGAGCAGCAGGGGGCTCTTGTCCGGGTCCACCGGCGCGCCGGGACGCTCGGTCGGGCGCGCCGCGGCCAGCAGGCAGCGCGTGTAGTCGTCGGCGGGCTGGTACAGGATCTGGTCGGTCTCGCCCTGCTCGCGCATCTTGCCATCGCGCAGCACCAGGATGTGGTCCGCCACCTGGGCCACCACGGCCAGGTCATGGCTGACATAGACCGCCGTGGTGCGGCGTTCCTGCACCGCGCGGCGGAACACGCGCAGCACTTCGACCTGCGTGGTGACGTCCAGGGCCGTGGTCGGCTCGTCCAGGATCACCAGGTCGGGATCGGTGATCAGGGCCATTGCGGCCATCAGGCGCTGCAACTGTCCGCCGGAGACCTGGTGGGGGTAGCGCTCGCCGATGGAATCAGGGTCGGGCAGCGCCAGTTCGCGGAACAGCGCAATCGCCTTCTTCTCGGCAGCCTTGCGATTCATGAGCCGGTGGATCAGCGCCGGTTCGACCACCTGGTCCATGATGGTGCGCGACGGGTTGAACGAGGCCGCCGCGCTCTGGGCGATATACGTGATCTCGCGCCCGCGCAGCCGGCGCTGTTCGCCCGGCGACAGGTGCAGCACGTCGGTGGTGCCGACCCGGATGCTGCCGGAGATCTCGCAACCGTGGCGCGCGAAGCCCATCAGCGCCAGCGCGGTGGTGGTCTTGCCTGAGCCGGACTCGCCGATCAGCGCCAGCACCTTGCCGGGCTCGATCTCGAAGTCCACACCATCTACCAACGTCGCCTGGCCTGCGGTGATGTGCAGATTGCTGACCTTTACGGACGTGCCCATTATTTGACTCCGTGACGTGCCGAGCGACCCGGCAGGTTGTCGATGACGAGGTTGACGGCGAGGGTCAGGCTGGCGATGGCCAGCGCCGGCGCCACCACGGCCATGCTGCCTTCGGACAGCGCGCCGATGTTCTCGCGCACCAGCGAACCCCAGTCGGCATCGGGGGGCTGGATGCCCAGGCCCAGGAAGCTGAGGCTCGCGAGCAGCAGCACGACGTAGACGAAGCGCAGCCCCAGGTCGGCCAGCATCGGGCCGAGGATGTTGGGCAGGATCTCCTGCCGCATGATGTAGGCGGTGCCTTCGCCGCGGGTGCGGGCGACCGTGACGTAGTCCATCGCGTTGATGTTGACCGCCAGCGAGCGCGCGATCCGATACGCACCCGGGACGTAGATGATCGCCGCCGTGAGCGCGAGCATCCACACCGACGAGCCGAAGGCCGCGACCATGATCAGCGCGAACATCTTGCTGGGGATCGCCGTGAGCGTATCGAGGCCGCGGCTGAGGCCGGCATCGATCCAGCGCCCGCTGACGGTGGCGAGCAGTGCCAGCGTGATGCCGATGCCGCTGGCGCACAGGGTCGAGACCAGCGCGACGCAGACGGTATAGCGCGCGCCCAGGATCACGCGCGTCAGCATGTCGCGCCCGAGGTAGTCGGTACCGAGCCAGTGCTGGACACTGATCGGGCCGAAGACCTGGATCTCGCCCGTGGGCGTGCCGTCATGGCTGATCAGGATCGGGCCAACAATGGCGGCAATCAGCCAGCCGATGAGGATCAGGCAGCCGATCCAGCCGGTGATCCCCAGTTTGGGCAGGCGCGGGCGGCGACAGCTTTTGTCGGGGGCGCTCACGGCGGGGGTGGCGTGCGCGGGGGTGGTGTGCGTGTCGGAGGTAGGGGACATGGGTTGCAGCTCCTGCATGGCGTTCAAGGCTTCAGCGGTGGCGCAGACGCGGATTGGCGACGATGCCGCACACATCGGCAAGCGTGACGAGGATCAGGTACGCACAACAGAAGATCATGGCGCACACCTGGACCACGGGCATGTCGCGCTGGGCGACGCTGTCCACCATCAGCTTGGCGATCCCCGGGTAGTTGAAGATGGTCTCGATGATGATGACGCCGCCAAGCAGGTAAGACAGGCTCAGTGCCACGGCATTGGCGATCGGGCCGATGGCGTTGGGCAGGGCGTGGAACAGCACCATGCGGGTCGAGGATGCGCCCTTGAGCCGCACCATCTCGATATATGGCGCGTTGAGTTGGTCGATCACCGCCGCGCGGGTCATGCGCAGCATCTGCGCGACGATCACGCAGCACAGGCTCAGGACCGGCATGGCAAGCGAACGCACGATCTTGTCCCACGGATCGTCGGTGCCGATATAGGCGAGCGCCGGCAGCCAGCGCAGGTGGACCGCGAACAGCAGCACCGCCAGCGTGGCGACCAGGAACTCCGGCACCGAGACCACCGCCACCGCGCCCAGGCTGACGCTGCGGTCAAACCATGTGCCGCGGTAGACCGCCGCCAGGATGCCGAGGCCGAGCGCCACCGGCACCGAGATCAGCGCGGTCAGGCCGGCCAGCAGCAGCGATTGGCGCAGCCGGCTGCCGATGGCCTCGGACACCGGCATGTGGGTCACGAGCGACTCGCCGGCATTGCCGGTCACCATGCCGCCCAGCCAGTGCGCGTAGCGCACGGGCGCGGGGACATCGAGGCCCATCTGGGTACGCAGCGAGGCCAGGGCTTCGGGTGTGGCGTCCTGGCCGAGCTGTTCCTGCGCGGCATCGCCGGGCAATACCGCGGTGATGGCGAAGACGATGGCCGAGACGGCCAGTAGCGAGATCAGCGCCAGACCGACGCGCCGCGCCAGCAGACGCAAAATAAACAGGTTCATGGTGTCTCCTTGGATCAGGCCGCCAGCCAGACGTGCTCGGCGAACGAGTAGCCCATCAGGCCGCCCAGCGGGATCGGGGAAAGGCCCTTGACCCGCTTGTTGTAGCCGTCGATGGTGGCGATAAAGAGCGGTATGCCGATCCCTGCGTCCCGCCGGATCATGGTCTGCATGTCGGCGTACATCTGCTTGCGTTTGGCCAGGTCGGTCTCGGCGCGCGCGGCGAGCAGCAGCGAATCGAACTTCGGATCCTTGTAGCGCGACTCGTTCCACGCCGCGTCGGACTTGAAGAACTGGGTCAGCAGCGTGTCGGCACTGGCGCGCGGCAGGATCGTGCCGAATCCGACCGGGCTGTTGAGCCAGTGATTGGACCAGTAGCCGTCGGCGGGCATGCGCTTGACGTCGATATTGACACCCGCCTGCCGCGCGGACTGCTGCAGGATCAGGGCCATGTCGACCGAATACTGCGCGGCGGGGGAGGCCACCACCGGGATGGCGGCACTGCCAATGTTGGCCTTCTTGAGATGGAACTTGGCTTTCTCCGGATCGTGCCTGGTCTGCGTCAGCCCGGCGAAGTAGAAGCGGTTGGTGGGATCGATCGGCTGGTCATCGCCCAGCACGGCATAGCCCAGCGCAATGCTCTTCTTCATCAGCTCACGGTCGAGCAGCAGCTTCATGCCCTGGACAAAGTCGGGGCTGGCGCCCGGGCCGGTATCCCGGCGCATGATCAGGTCGGTGTACTGGCCGGATTGCGTCACGAACACATCGGTCGTGGGCGTGCCTTTCACGCGTGCGACCGAACGCGGGTTGATCGAGGCCACCATGTCGAGATCGCCCGAGAGCAGCGCATTGACGCGCGCACCCTCGTCGGCAATGCCGACGAACTCGATCTCGTCGAGGTAGGGCTTGCCGGGCTTCCAGTAGTTTTCGTTCCGTACCACCACCGAGCGCACGCCCGGCTTGAATTCCTTGAGCTTGTAGGGGCCCGTGCCGATGCCGGTGTTGAAGTCGGTGGTGCCGTTGCGCAGGATATGGAAGTGGAACGTGCCGACGATGACGGGGAAGTCCGCGTTGGGGCCGTCCAGCACCACGGTCACTTCGTTCGGGCCCGTGGCGCTCACGCTCTTGATCGGGTCCGCCAGCGTCTTCGCCTTCGAGGCGGTGGCGGGGTCCTTGTGGCGCATCAGGGAAAACACCACGTCTTGCGGCGTCAGCGGCTTGCCGTCGTGGAAGGTGACGTCCTTGCGCAGCTTGAAGACCCAGGTCACGGCATCCTGCGAGGCAAAGGACTCAGCCAGCGCTGGTTGCGGCACCAGCTTCGCATCCAGGCTCGTCAGGCCGTTGTAGAGCATGGTGCCGCGACAGTAGTCGGTCTTGTTGGATTGCTTGGCCGGATCGAGCGTATCGCTGGGCGACGCGTTGTCGCTGCCCACACGGATGCGGCCGCCGCGGCGCGGCGTCTGCGCATGCGCCGACACGGCCGCGCCGGCAAGGCTGCCGGCAAGCCCCAGTTGCATGCCGCCGGCAGCCAGGATCTTCAGGACGTCGCGCCTGCTGGCGCCATAGTGCAGGGCGCTCATGATCCGGGTGGATTCGGCAGGGCCGATGAGGCCCTCGAACGGCTTCTTGTCTGACATGGCAATAGCTCCTGGTGGGGGCCGGAGTTCGGGGGATCGCGAAAGTGGAAACTCATGACCATGCGGCGCGAGGCAAGCTCCTGCTGAGGCAGCACGAGCGCGCAGCGTGTCATCTCCCTGACATTGAAGCATGTGCGACCGATGGCTTTGTGGGGTATTGCAAGCCGTGGCAGTAAAACCTGCGGTTTCGCGTGTGCGGTTTGGCATTGCCTGCCATGCGCACTGCGTGCGTGCATGTGCACCGCAACAATCCTCGGGATTACCCTAGGCATGGCACAGCATCGGTGCATCATCGGACGCAGCAAATTTTTCCTATCCGGGCCTTGCCTGTTCGTCGCATCATCAGGGCTCTCTCTTTTCGTCCGGCGCTGGCCCTTACTGCAATGAATTCCGCGCAGCTCCCCCTCCATGCAAGCGATGGACCGCCCGCCATTCGCGTGATGGCACAGTCCGATCTGCCCGTCGCGCTTTCGCTTTCCGAAGATGTACGCTGGCCGCATCGCCCCAGCGACTGGAAGATGCTGTTCCAGATGGGCGAGGGCCGCGTTGCCGAAGTCGGCGGCGCGGTGGTCGGTGTCGGCATGCGCTGGCTGTGGGACGAGCGCGGCGCGTCGGTCGGGCTGTTCATCGTAGCCCGGGCCTTCCGCGAGCGGGGGATTGGCAGCGTGTTGCTGGAGGCGCTGTGCGCCGGCCTGGACGGCCGCACCGTGCTGCTTCACGCCCCCGGGAAGCTGCATCGCTTCTATGCGCGCATGGGGTTCGAGCGCATCGGCGAGGTGCATCAATACGAGGGCAAAGCGTTGCCGGCGCCGTTGATGGCGCTGCCTGAAGATTGCCGCCTGCGGCCTGGCGGGCGCAATGACCTGCAACTGCTGGTCGGGATGGAGCAGGGGGCCCGCGGTGTTGCACGGCCGTCCCTGATCCAGGCCTGGCTGCGCCAGTCGATCGGCACGGTGGTGCTCGATCACCCCGACGGGCCCCGCGGCTTCGCGATCCTGCGGCGCTTTGGCCGCGGCGCGATGGTCGGCCCCGTGGTCGCACCCTGCGCGACGTCGGCCAAGGCCATGATCGCGCACCTGGCCGGCCTGGTGACCGGGCGCGTGCTGCGCCTGGACGTCCACGCCGATGGCGAACTCGAGGACTGGCTCGGCTGCCTTGGCCTGGCGCACGTCGCCGAAGCGACGGTGCTGGCTCGCGGCACCCCGGCTTCGCCAACGGCACCATTTCTTCCCTTTGCGCTGGCCGACAAGGCCCTCGGATAAAAACAATGCATCAAGACACGACATTTCTGTACAAGGCCGATCCCGTGCGCGGCCGGGACTGGGCCAAGGTCTTTGCGCGCGAGGCGCCTGGCATCGATTTCCGCATCTGGCCCGATATCGGCGATCCCGACAAGGTCGGCTACCTGGCAGCCTGGGAGGCGCCGGACCGCATCGCAGAGCGGTTCCCGAACCTGCAGGTATTGTTTTCGACCGGAGCCGGCATCGACCAGTTCGACCTGGACGCGCTGCCTGCGCACGTACCGCTGGTGCGGATGATCGAGCCCGGCATCGTCGACGGGATGGTGGAGTACGTTGTGTTCTCGGTCCTTGCGCTGCATCGCGACATGCCGGCATACCGGCGGCAGCAGGCGCAGGAAGCGTGGAGGCCCCTGCAGGTGCGCGCGGCACATGAGTGCCGCCTCGGCGTGCTTGGTCTGGGCTCGCTGGGGCAGGCCGTGCTGGAGCGGCTGCGGCTGTTCGGGTTCGACTGTGCCGGCTGGGCAAGGTCGTCGCGCAGCCTGGAAGGGGTGCAGTGCTATGCCGGCCAGCAGACCCTGGACGCGTTCCTGGCCCGCACCGACATCCTGGTTTGCCTGCTGCCACTCACGGATGAAACACGTGGAGTATTGAGCGCTCGCGTATTTGACGCCCTGCCACATGGGGCAGGGCTGGTGCATGTCGGGCGCGGGCAGCACCTGAACGATGCCGACCTGCTGTCCGCGCTGGATGCGGGGCAGATCGGCGAGGCCATTCTCGACGTCACGCATCCCGAGCCGCTGCCTGCCGGCCACCCGTTGTGGCGCCACCCCAGGGTATGGCTCACGCCCCATATTGCCAGCATGACGCAGCCGGGCACGGCGGCGCGGGTCGTGCTCGACAATCTGCGCCGCCTGCAGCGCGGCGAACCGCTGATCGGGCTGGTGGACCGTGCGAAAGGGTACTGAAAGGCGATGCGGTGCCTCACTTTCCGGCGTGCCCCGATTGCCCTCGCCGAACCATGCGGGGACAATGTGATTCAGTCATCCCAGTCTTGAAAGCCCATGTCCGCCCCCATCAAACTTGACCGACTCGACCTCCGCATCCTTGCCCAGCTGCAAAAGAACGGCCGCATGACCAACGTGGATCTCGCCGATGCCGTGGGTCTTTCTGCAAGCCCGTGCCTGATTCGCGTCAAGCGGCTGGAGCAGGCCGGCTATATCGGCGGATACAGCGCCCAGATCCGGATGGACAAGCTGGGCGATATTCTCACGGTGTTCACCGAGATCACGCTGGAGGACCACCATCGCGAGGACTTCGCGCGCTTCGAGAAGGCGGTGTGCGCGGTGGACGAGATCGTCGAATGCCACCTTGTCAGCGGCGGCTATGACTACCTGCTCAAGTTCATCACCCGTGGGGTCAATCACTACCAGGAACTGATGGAAAGCCTGCTGGAGCGCAATATCGGGATCGAGAAGTACTTCAGCTTCATCGTGATCAAGTCGCCTTTCATCAAGACGCACTATCCGATCGAACGCCTGTTTCCATCGACAACCTGAGCCCTGGGCATTGGCGGGCTGCGGCCAGCCTTCGCATTCCCCGAGGGCGGTGCGCTGGCCGTCTGGAACTGCCGTGGCGTCATGCCGCAGACGCTCTTCAGGCAGCGCGTGAAGTGGCTCTGGTCATAGAATCCGCACTCGTGCGCGGTAAGCGCCGGAGAGTGGCCCTGCCTGAGCAACCACTGCGCGCGCCGGATTCGTTTCAAGCTGATGTAGCGATGCGGCGTCATCCCGACCGTCAGCCGGAACACGGTCACGAATCGTCCGACGCTGAGCTGAACCAGGTCGGCAAGCAGCGGCAGTGGCAGCGGTTCGCCCAGATGCTGGTGAATATAGGCCAGCGCGGCGCCCAGGCGGGGATGATCAGGGTCATCCGCAGTGCGGCCTGGGGCGTGCGGTAGAGAGGATGCAACGGTCTTACTCATGCAGTCGAGCATAAGTGCAACGTTGCCGTGCATCACGCTGATCTTGCCGATCTAGTCCATATCGAATTGCAAACTGTGCTGTCCGGAACGCAGAATCTGCGGTACGGGTGTAGCCGGGGGGATCTGGTGATCCTCAATCCACCGTGCGTGACGGAGCCTTTTTATCTCGCTGCAGTGCTGCGGGAGGATATTGAATCACGGATGGCAGCCCCAGGAGCGCGCGGGCCTGGGCCACCGTTGCCACAGGGCGCCCATACTCCTCGCACAATGCCGCTACCTGGCTGACCAGCGCGGCGTTGGAGGGCGCCAGTGTTTGCTTGTCGAGCCGCACGTTGTCCTCCAGGCCGGTGCGGCAATGGCCGCCCAGTTCGAGCGACCAGCGCGCCATCGTCAACTGGTCCCGGCCGATGCCGGCGCCGGTCCAGGTGGCATCGGGCGCCAGGCGCCGCAGGGTGTGCACGTAGAAGGCGAGCACTTCGCGATCGACCGGCATTGCATTCTTGATGCCCATCACAAACTGGATATGCAGTGCGCCGTCGATCTTGCCGGACTGTTGCATGGCCACTGCCTGGAAGATCATCGACAGGTCGAAGGCCTCTATCTCGGGCTTGATGGCGTAGGCCTTCATTTCCGCGGCGAGCCACTCCACCAGCTCTGGCGGATTGTCGTAGACCCTTGTCGGGAAATTGACCGATCCTGTGGCAAGCGACGCCATGTCCGGCCGCAGCGACAGCATCCCGCCTCGCTCCCTTCCCGCGCCTGAGCGGCCGCCCGTGGAGACCTGCGTGATGATGCCCGGCGCATGCTTGCGGATTCCCTCCAGCACGCGGGCAAAGCGTTCCGGGTCCGAGGACGGTGTCTCGTCGTCATTGCGTACGTGCAGGTGGACGAGCGTGGCGCCCGCCTCGAACGCTGCCTGGGTGGACTCCACCTGCTCGCTGACGGTGATCGGCACGGCGGGGTTGTCCCGCTTGCGCGGCAGCGAGCCGGTGATGGCGACGGAGATGATGCAGGGCTGGGTCATATCGGCTCCCGAAGTGGTGATTGCAGCGGATCAGGCGCGGTCGCGCCGATAGTGGGCGAGCTTGTCCTCGTCCAGTGCCATGCCGAGGCCGGGACCCTGCGGCAGGTGCAGCGCGAAGTCGCGGTAGACGGGGCGCTCGGCCACGACGTCGTCCTTCAGCAGCAGCGGCCCGAACAGCTCCGTGCCCCACGCCAGTTGCGGCAGCGTGGCAAAGCCGTGGGCGGCGGCGATGGTGCCCACGCTGCCTTCCAGCATGGTTCCGCCGTAGAGGGCGATGCCCGCCGCGTCGCCGACCGCGGCGGTGCGCAGCATGCCGAAGATGCCGCCGGACTTGGCAATCTTCAGCGCGAAGACGTCGGCCGCGCCGAGGCGGGCCAGTTCCATCGCGTCCTCGGGGCCGCATACGGCCTCGTCGGCCATGATGGGCACCACGAAGCGGGCCGCCAGCCGGGCCAGCGCGGCGCGCTGCTCGCGTGGCGTGGGCTGTTCGATCAGGTCAATGCCGGCGGCTTCCAGCATGGCGATGCCGGTGGCGGCATCCGCCTCGTTCCAGGCCTGGTTGACGTCCACGGTGACCCGCGCCCGCTCGCCCAGCGCGCGCTTGATCGCGGAGACGTGCGCCACATCCTCGCGCACGCTGCGCCGGCCGATCTTGAGCTTGAAGGTGTTGTGGCGGCGCTCGGCCAGCAGGCGCTCGGCCTCGTCGATGTCGCGCGCGGTGTCGCCGCTGGCCAGCGTCCACAGCACCGGCAGGGTGTCGCGCACGGCGCCGCCGAGCAGCGTCGACAGCGACACGCCGAGACGCTTGCCCTGCGCGTCGAGCAGCGCGGTTTCCAGCGCCGACTTGGCGAAGCGGTTGCCGCGTGCCACCTTGGCTAGCCGTGCCATGGCGGCGTGCACGTTGGTAGCGTCCTGCCCGAGCAGCGCCGGGGCGAGGTAAGTGTCGATGGTCAGCTTGATGCCCTCGGGGCTCTCATCGCCATACGACAGGCCGCCGATGGTGGTGGCCTCGCCGATGCCTTCAACGCCATCGGCGCAGCGCAGGCGGACGATCACCAGGGTCTGCCGCTGCATGGTCGCCATCGCGAGCTGGTGCGGCCGGATGGTGGGCAGGTCGACCAGGATGGCCTCGATCGACTCGATCGCCGTTGCGCTTGCTTGTGTCGCCATTTCCATACCTTTTTGATGCAGTTGAACGTTGCATCGGAGTATGGGAGGCTAATTCTGGGGTGTCCAAGACCATCGGCGTCTGATTTCATACCTGGAAAGTATGAAACGCCGTTTGCGCCTTATTCCTTCTGCGGCGGCAGGAAGGCCATGCCTTCTTCCTCGTAGAGCTGGTAGATCATGTCCCGCAGCGAGCGCAGGTCGGCCGACTCGTCCAGCATGCGCGTGCTCATGATGATGGGTGACACCAGCTTGGGGTCGTCCAGCTCCTTGTAGGTCACGTCGCCCCGCTTGAGCCCGTAGACGCTGCTGGGCACCACCGAGATGCCTTCGCCCATCGCCACCAGCCCGAGCGCGATCTGCAGCTCGCGCACTTCGTGCAGGCGGCGCGGCTTCAGCGCGCGGTCGTGGAAAGCGGCCAGCACCTGGTCGGCAAAGCTGGGGCGCGGCGCCTTGGGGAAAATGATCAGCGGCTCGCCCACGAGGTCGTGCAGCGCAAGCTGGGGCTTGATGTCAGTCAGCGGATGGCCAACCGGCAGCGCCACGATCATGCGCTCCTCGCGCAGCACCACGCGCCGCACCGACGGGTCCTCGTGCCGAATGCGCCCGAAGCCCACGTCGATGCGCCCCTCCTTGAGCGCCTTGATCTGGTCCATGGTCGACATCTCGTGCAGGCTCAGTTCCAGATCGGCGTGCATCTGCCGGAAGCGCCGGATGATGCGCGGCAACATCCCGTACAGCGTGGAGCCGACAAAGCCGACCGAGATCTTGTGCTCGATCTTGCCAACCCGCTTGGTCATCGCCTGCAGTTCCGCGGTCTGGGCCAGCAGTTGCAGCGCGTGGGTATAGAAGAAGCGCCCGGTGTCGGTCAGTTTCAGCGGGCGCGAGTGGCGCTCGAACAGTTGCACACCCAGGTCGTCCTCCAGTTGCTGGATCTGGCGCGACAGCGGCGGCTGTGCGATATGCAGCCGCTCGGCCGCCCGGGTGAAGTTGCGTTCCTCTGCCACGGCCACGAAGTAACGCAGGTGCCGCAATTCCAAGACTATACCTCCTGAGTATCAAGCGGATACTAAATCAGTGTTGGACTGCCAAAACTGCCGTTGACTATGCTCCATCCGTGCCCGGAAGACAAGCTTGATACCTGTAAAGCATGGACCGGGACCCCACCACAAATATGGAGACCCTCATGACTCACTCGGAAATCGACGCCCTGGTCCACAGCTTTATCGTCGCCACCGGCACGCAAGGCACCCCCGACCCGCGCGTGCAGCAGGTGGTCGTCCGCCTGACCGCGGACTTGTTCAAGGCGATCGAGGACCTCGACCTGAGCGCCAGCGAAGTCTGGAAGGGCATCGAGTACTTCGCCGAGGCGGGCGCCAGCCAGGAGCTGGGCCTGCTCGCCGCCGGCCTGGGGCTGGAACGCTTCCTCGACGTCCGCGCCGACGAGGCCGAAGCCCGCGCCGGCCTGACCGGTGGCACCCCGCGCACCATCGAAGGCCCGCTCTACGTGGCCGGCGCCCCGGAAAGCACCGGCTTTGCCCGGCTCGACGACGGTAGCGACGACAGCAAGGGCGAAGTCCTGTTCATGCAGGGCACGGTGTATGGCGCCGACGGCAAGCCGCTGCCCGGCGCCAGGGTCGAGGTGTGGCACGCCAACCTGATGGGCAACTACTCGTTCTTCGACAAGACCCAGTCGCACTTCAACCTGCGCCGCACCATCGTCACAGACGCCAACGGCCGCTACCAGTTCCGCAGCAACGTGCCCAACGGCTACGGCTGCCCGCCGGAAGGCACCACCCAGCGCCTGCTGGACCAGCTCGCGCGCCACGGACGGCGCCCGGCCCACATCCACTTCTTCGTGTCGGCGGACGGCCATCGAAAGCTGACCACGCAGATCAACATCGACGGCGACGAATACCTGTGGGATGACTTCGCCTTCGCCAGCCGCGAGGGGCTGGTGCCGGCGGTGACCCGCGTCGCCGACGCCGCCGCGCTCGACAAGCACGGCGTGGACAAGCCGTTCGCCTCGATCGACTTCGATTTCCGGCTGCTGCCGGAGCAGGCCGGCGCGCCCGCCGCCGAGGTGGAGCGCCAGCGCGCCGCCGCCTGATTTTCCGTAGTGCCGCCCGCCGCGCGGGCCGGCAGATCCAGTCCGGGCGGCAGCGCCATGCGCAGCGCCGCCCCGGCGACAAGACATCGGCAGGAGACAACTCCATGATCCCCATCTATCCGGAGGGCACCGCCCCCGTTCGCCCCGGCGCGAAGCGCCTCGACCTGGATACCTTCCTGGTGGAAGACAAGGCAAGCGGCGACTACCGGCTGCACCGCGCGG
The DNA here is from genome assembly GCF_000812465.1 of Cupriavidus sp. IDO. Taxonomy (GTDB): domain Bacteria; phylum Pseudomonadota; class Gammaproteobacteria; order Burkholderiales; family Burkholderiaceae; genus Cupriavidus. Next base: position 43,424 of record NZ_JWMA01000174.1, read on the forward strand.
CCTTCACCGACGAAGACCTGTTCGAACTCGAGATGAAGCACATCTTCGAGGGCAACTGGATCTACCTGGCCCACGAAAGCCAGATCCCGAACAACAACGATTACTACACCACCCATATCGGCCGCCAGCCGGTGGTAATTGCGCGCAACCGCCAGGGCGAGCTGAACGCCTTCATCAACGCGTGCAGCCATCGCGGCGCCATGCTGTGCCGCCACAAGCGCGGCAACAAGGCCACCTATACCTGCCCGTTCCACGGCTGGACCTTCAACAACAGCGGCAAGCTGCTGAAGGTGAAGGACCCCGAGAACGCCGGCTACCCTGACTGCTTCAACAAGGAAGGCTCGCACGACCTGAAGAAGGTGGCGCGCTTCGAGAACTACCGCGGCTTCCTGTTCGGCAGCCTGAACGCGGACGTGCCGCCGCTGAAGGACTTCCTCGGCGAAGCGGCCCGCATCATCGACATGATCGTCGACCAGTCGGCCGACGGGCTCGAGGTGCTGCGGGGCTCGTCCACCTACACCTTCGAGGGCAACTGGAAGCTGCAGGCCGAGAACGGCGCCGACGGCTACCACGTGTCGGCGGTGCACTGGAACTATGCCGCGACCACCAGCCACCGCAAGCAGGCGAACGCGCAGGAAGACAAGATCCGCGCCATGGACGCCGGCAAGTGGGGGCAGCAGGGCGGCGGCTTCTACGCCTTCGAGCATGGCCACATGCTGCTGTGGTCGCGCTGGGCCAATCCGGAGGACCGCCCCAACTTCAGCCGCCGCGAGGAGTTCGCCGGGCGCTGCGGCGCGGAAACCGCGGACTGGATGATCCAGAACTCGCGCAACCTGTGCCTGTACCCCAACGTCTACCTGATGGACCAGTTCGGCTCGCAGATCCGCCTGCTGCGTCCGCTGGCCGTCGACAAGACCGAGGTCACCATCTACTGCATCGCGCCGAAGGGCGAATCCGACGAGGCGCGCGCGCGCCGCATCCGCCAGTACGAAGACTTCTTCAACGTCAGCGGCATGGCCACGCCGGACGACCTCGAGGAATTCCGCGCGTGCCAGCAGGGCTACGCCGGCCAGGCACTGGCCTGGAACGACATGTGCCGCGGCGCGAAGCACTGGATCGACGGTGCCGACGAGGCCGCGCAGCGCATCGGGCTCAAGCCGGTGATGAGCGGCGTGCGCACCGAGGACGAGGGTTTGTACACGGTGCAGCACCGCTACTGGCTGGAGGTGATGAAGCAAGCCGTGGCAGAGGAATCCGCCGCGGCCGCGAACGAAGCCACCAATGCCACCGACGCCGCCGCAGGGAGCGCAGCATGAGCACCGCCGACATCACCCTCGACAAGCCGGTCGACCTGGCCGCCATCCAGTCCTTCCTGTACCGCGAGGCTCGCCTGCTCGACGACGAAGAGTGGGACGCATGGCTTGCGTGCTACCACCCCGACGCGAAGTTCTGGATGCCATGCTGGGATGACGACGGCAAGCTGATCACCGACCCGCAGCGCGAGATCTCGCTGATCTATTACCCGACCCGCCAGGGCCTGGAAGACCGCGTGTTCCGCATCAAGACCGAGCGCTCCAGCGCCACCATTCCGGACACGCGCACCAGCCACAACCTGAGCAACGTCGAATTGCTTGGCATCGACGGCGACACCTGCACCGTGCGCTTCAACTGGCACACGCTGAGCCATCGCTACCAGACCACCTACAGCTACTTCGGCATGTCGCGCTACAAGCTCGACCTCTCCGGCGCGCAGCCACGCATCCTGGACAAGTACGTCGTGCTCAAGAACGACTACATCAACCAGGTCATCGACATCTATCACATCTGATCCAGGCTGGAGGAACGCGCCATGGAACACACCATCGCCCTGCAATTCGAGGACGGCGTCACCCGCTTCATCACCTGCGGCGAGAACGAGACCCTGTCCGACGCCGCCTACCGGCAGCAGATCAATATCCCGCTGGACTGCCGCGACGGCGCCTGTGGCACCTGCCGCGGGTTGTGCGAGTCGGGCAGCTATGACCTGCCCGAGTCCAGCTATATCGAGGATGCGCTGACGGCGGAGGAAGCTGGCCAGGGCTACGTGCTGGCCTGCCAGACCCGCCCGCGTTCGGACTGCGTGATTCGCGTGCCGGCCTCGTCGGCCGCGTGCAAGACCGGCGTCACCACCTACCAGGGGACGCTGGCGGAGCTGGAGCCGCTCTCCGATTCGACCATCGGCTTCGCCATCGACCTGGACGATGCCGCCGGCCTGGACTTCCTGCCCGGCCAGTATGTCAATGTCGAGATCCCGGGCACCAGCCAGACGCGCTCCTATTCCTTCAGCTCCGCGCCTGGCAGTGCGCGTACCGGCTTCGTGGTGCGCAACGTGCCGGAAGGCCGGATGAGCACCTGGCTGACCAGCCAGGCCAGGTCCGGCGAGCGCGTGGCGTTCTCGGGCCCCTACGGCAGCTTCTACCTGCGCGCGGTGACACGGCCGGTGCTGTTCCTGGCCGGCGGCACCGGCATCGCCCCCTTCCTCTCGATGCTCGATGTGCTGGCCGCCAGCGGCTGCGCACAGCCGGTGCGCATGATCTACGGGGTCACCAACGACATCGACCTGGTGGCGCTGTCGCGCATCGATGCGGCCCAGGCGGCCTTGCCCGGCTTCGAATACCGCACCTGCGTCGCGGACCCTGCCAGCAACCACGCCCGCAAGGGCTATGTCACCGCCCACGTGGAACCGGAATGGCTCAACGGCGGCGATGTCGACATCTACCTGTGTGGTCCCGTGGCGATGGTGGAAGCTGTGCGTGGCTGGCTGCAGCAGAGCGGCATCACGCCCGCCGGCTTCTACTACGAGAAGTTCTCGGCCAGCAACGCGGCATGAGCAAGGAGCGCGACAACATGAGAACTGCTACACGCTTTGCCGGCAAAGCCATGATCGTGACCGGCGCCGCGCAGGGCATCGGCCGCGGCGTGGCACTTGCTGCCGCCGCCGAGGGCGCCTCGGTGACGCTGGTCGACCGCTCGGCGCTGGTCGATGAAGTCGCGGCCGAAATTGCCGCCGCTGGTGGACAGGCCATCGCCGTGCACGCCGACCTGGAGACCTATGCCGGTGCCATGCAGATGGCGCAGGCAGCCGAAGCCGCCTTTGGCCGTATCGACATCCTGGTCAACAATGTGGGCGGCACGATCTGGGCCAAGCCCTTCCAGGCCTATGAAGAGGATCAGATCGAAGCCGAGATCCGGCGCTCACTCTTCCCCACGCTGTGGTGCTGCCGCGCGGTGCTGCCCGGCATGGTCGAACGCCGGTACGGCGTGATCGTCAACGTCTCGTCGATTGCCACGCGCAGCATCCACCGCGTGCCCTACGCGGCGGCCAAGGGCGGCGTCAACGCACTGACTGCGAGCCTTGCCTTCGAGCATGCGGGGGAAGGCATCCGCGTCAATGCCGTGGCCACCGGCGGCACCAAGGCGCCGCCGCGCAGGATCCCGCGCAACATGGCAGCGCAGAGCGAGCAGGAAGCCATCTGGTACCAGGCCATCGTCGACCAGACCAGGGCTTCCAGCCTGATGCAACGCTACGGCACGATCGACGAGCAGGTGCATGCCATCTTGTTCCTGGCCTCGGATGAAGCTTCGTACATCACCGGCACCGTCCTGCCCGTCGGCGGCGGGGATCAGGGCTGACATGACGGGCATGGCGTCCCCGCGGGGTAGCACCTGCTAAAGCGCCACCGGGAAGGCTGCGCGCCCCCGGGCCGGCGCCAGGTTCAGGAAACTTCCCCCTGTTGAGTGGCTTGCTCACCTGGCCCACTCCCCGCCTGCTTCTCTACCCATGCCACCGCCCTGGCCAGGAAGGGCGAGCGATCCTCCGCCCGATAGCTCATGATGACCGGCGACACAAAGCCCGGGGCATCGATGGCCTGGTAGCGCACGTCGTCCCGGTGCAGCCGCTGCACGGATGCAGGCACGAGCGTGATGCCGACGCCCGCGGCAACCAGCCCGAGCGCGGTCTGCAGTTCGTTGGCCTCCTGCACGACACCCGGCTGCAGGCCCTGGGCGCGGAACAGGGACAGGACGTGGTCGGCGTAGCTGGGGCGCGGGCGGGCGGGGTAGAGGATCAGGGGATGGCGGGCCAGTGCGGCCGCCGAGAGCGGCTGGTTGTCCGGCGCCGGCTGCGAGGCTGGCATGGCGGCCACCAATGGCTCCGCCATCACAATACGGCGCGCGATAGCCGGATCGTTCACCGGGATGCGCCCGAAGCCGATGTCGATGCGTCCGGCCTTGAGTGCCTCGATTTGCTGGACGGTAATCAGTTCCGACAGGCCGACCTCTACCTGGCTATCGGCGCCCCGCAGTTCGCGGATCAGTTCCGGCAGGAAGCCATATAGCACAGAAGGGACGAAGCCGATGCCGAACCAGCGCTTGTCGTTGCGGCCGATGCGCCGGGTGCCTTCAATGGTCTCTTCCAGCCGCTGCGTCAGTTGCAGGGATTGCTCCAGAAGGAAGCGGCCGGCCTCCGTCAGTTGCAGTCCACGGCTACCGCGGTCAAAGAGCGAGACGCCCAGTTCGTCCTCGAACTGGCGGATCTGGCGCGACAGCGGCGGCTGCGCCATATGCAGTCGCGAGGCAGCACGCGTCACATTCAGTTCCTGCGCCACCACCTGGAAGTAGCGTAAATGCCGGAGTTCCATGGCATACCTGCTAGGTATTGAATGAGACATCATCGGTCTTGGACGCGCATGAAGTCAAGGTACATACTGTGCCCAATACTCCGATGGAATCCAATAGGTATGAAAGCTACCGTCAGCGGCATCGAGGCCATCCTGGTCGACCTGCCCACTATCCGGGCCCACCAGCTTGCCATGGCGACCATGCAGCAGCAGACGCTGGTCATCGTGCGTTTGCGTTGCAGTGACGGTATCGAAGGGATCGGCGAGGCCACGACGATTGGTGGCCTGTCTTACGGGGAAGAGAGCCCGGAAGGCATCAAGCTCGCCATCGATACCTATCTGGCACCGGCGCTGGCTGGCGTGGACGCAAGCAACGTGCATGCCGCCATGGCCCGGCTCGGCAAGGTGGCGCGCGGCAACCGCTTCGCCAAGTCGGCGCTGGAGACGGCACTGCTCGATGCACAGGCCAAACGGCTGGGCGTGCCGTTGGCAACATTGCTGGGCGGCGCGGTGCGTCCGACCCTGCCCGCACTGTGGACGCTGGCCAGCGGTGACACCGGCCGCGACATCGAAGAAGCCGAGGGGCTGCTGGCCCAGCGCAGGCATAACACTTTCAAGCTCAAGATCGGTCGCCGCAGCGTGCGCGATGACGTGGCGCATGTGTCCGCCATCAAGCGTGCGCTGGGGGATCGCGCACGCGTCACGGTAGACGTGAACCAGGCCTGGAACGAGGCCGATGCCGCCACGGGTATCGCCATGCTGGAAGCGGCCGGCATTGACCTGGTCGAACAGCCGGTGCCGCGCGAGAACCGTCGCGCGCTGGCCCGCCTGGCAGCGCGGTTCGTGGTGCCCATCATGGCCGATGAAGCCGTGTCCGGCCCGGAAGACGCGATGGAACTGGCGCGCCTTGCCGGCGCCGATGTGTTCGCCCTGAAGATCGCCAAGTCGGGCGGCATCTTCGGCATGCTGCGTACCGCCGCAGTGGGCGATGCCGCCGGGATCGCGCTGTACGGCGGCACCATGCTGGAAGGCAGCGTGGGTACCATTGCCGCGGCGCACGGATTCTGCACGCTGCCGGAACTGGCCTGGGGCACGGAGCTGTTCGGGCCGCTTCTGCTCAAGGACGATGTTGTCACCCAGCGCCCCGTCTACCGCGAATTCGACCTGCACCTGCCCGAAGGGCCGGGGCTGGGGCTGACGCTGGACGAAGACAAGCTGGCCTTTTACCGCCGCGACAAGGCATAGGGTCCTCGCGGCCCGGATCTGCAAGGAGTAACCATGTTGTATCTAGTCAGGATGGACGTGCACCTGCCCCACGATATGCCCGCCGCGCAGGCGGACGACATCAAGGCGCGCGAGAAGGCCTACGCGCAGGAACTGCAGCGCGACGGCAAGTGGCAGCAGCTGTATCGCGTGGTAGGCGAGTACGCCAACTACAGCATCTTCGATGTGGCATCGAATGATGAGCTGCACGGCCTGCTCTCCGGCCTGCCGCTGTTCCCGTACATGAAGATCCAGGTCACGCCGCTGGCCCGGCATCCGTCCTCGATCCGCTGAAGGGCGGGCCGGACGTTAATCATTAGAACAAGGCCAATCGCATTGGCATGGAGGAGAGCATGAGGTTGTCGCTGAAGAAATTGTCGGGCCAGGGCGGTCGCGCCGTGCTGGCGCTTTTGCTGGGCATTGCCGCCTCGGGCGCGCAGGCTGCCTACCCGGACCATCCGATCCGCTGGGTGGTCCCATTCCCGGCCGGGGGTGCGATGGACAATATCGCCCGCACGCTGGGCGAGGACATGGCGCGGACCCTGGGCCAGGCCATCGTGGTGGAGAACCGTCCCGGCGCCGGCGGCAATATCGGCGCGGAGATGGTGGCAAAGTCCCCGGCCGATGGCTACACCCTGATGATCGTTGCCAACGGCATGGCAGTGAACCCCGCCTTGTACGGCAGGCTCAACTACGATCCGGTCAAGGACTTTGCACCGGTCTCCCTGCTGGCTGTCGTGCCGAATGTGCTGGTTGCCAACAAGGCCAGGACGCCGGTCAAGACCGTTGCCCAGGTCATTGCCGCCGCCAAGGCGCAGCCGGGCAAATACACCTATGCATCGGCAGGCAACGGCACCTCCATTCACCTGGCGGGCGAGCTGTTTGCGTCGATGGCCGGCGTGAGCCTGCTGCACGTGCCATACAAGGGCAGCGGCCCGGCCATGACCGATTTGCTGGGCGGCCAGGTTGACTACATGTTCGACAGCATCACCTCCGCCAAGCCCCATATCGACTCCGGCAAGCTGACGGCGATCGCCGTGACGACCGCCCGGCGCTCGGCCGCGCTGCCGAACGTGCCGACGGTGGCCGAAGCCGGCCTGCCGGGCTATGAGCTGAGCCCCTGGTTTGCCGCTTTCGTGCCCGCCAGGACGCCGCCAGCGGTCATCGACACCCTGAACCACGCCATGCTGGAAGCGCTGCGCAAGCCGTCAGTGCGGCAACGCCTGGCACTGATCGGCGCCGAGCCCATCGGCAGTTCGCCGGCGGTGCTGCGAGACCACCTCGCGCGCGAGACAGAGAAATGGGGCACGCTGATTCGCCAGCGCGGCATCCACGCGGACTGAGCAGCCTTACTCGGCGCGAATTCCGGCCCGTGCCGCCACCGCCCGCATCTCCGGCAGCTCCTTCTCCACGCGCGCCCTGACTGCCGCGCCGTTGCCATAGGCCGGCGTCAGGGCCAGCTCCGCCATGCGTGTTCTGGTGGCCGGCGCGTTGGCGACATCGGCCAGCGCTTTTTCCAGTTTCTGCTGCACCGGGGCCGGCAGGCCCGCGGGCGCCAGCAGCGCAAACCACGTGCCCATCTGGAAGCCCGGGTAGCCGCTCTCGGCCACCGTCGGCACCTGCGGCAGCGCGGGCAGCCGCTGCGGCGACAGCACCGCCAGGGGCCGGATCTTCCCACCCTTGATCAACGGCAGGCTGGCTACCACGGTATCGACCGCCACCTGGACCTGGCCGCCTGCCAGCGCGGTCAGGCTGGGCGCGCTGCCGTTGAAGGGCACGTGGACCATATGGATGCCGGTGGCCGACTTCAGCATCTCGCCGCCGAAGTGCACCGACGAGCCGGTGCCGAACGAGCCGTAGGAGAACTTGTCCGGGTTGGCTTTGGCCTGCGTCACCAGGTCCTTGAGCGAGTTGACCGGCGAGTCCGGGCTGGCCACCAGCACCAGGCTCATGTCCGCCACCAGCCCCAGCGGCGTGAAGCTCTTGATGGGGTCATAGGCCAGGTTGTGCCGGATCGCCGGGTTCAGCGTCAGCGTAGTGCTGGCCGCGAGCAGCAGCGTATAGCCGTCGGGCGCGGCCTTGGCGACCTGGGTGGCGCCAATGACCGTGCTGGCGCCCGGCTTATTCTCGACCACCACGGCCTGGCCCAGCTTTTCGCCAAGGCCGACGGCGAGCAGGCGGCCCAGCACGTCGGTGGCACCGCCGGCGGCGAAAGGCACCACCAGCCGGATCGGGCGATCCGGCCACGCCGGCGCCTGTGCCGCCGCGGGAGCCACGGTGAACGCCGCGGTCAGCGCGGCGCATGCGAGATAGAGCTTCGGGGGCATTGCGGTCATCGGAGTCACTCCTGCCGGCAGTGGTGGAATACGAATGGAGGGGGCGCTCAGCCCAGCCAGGGGCTGCGCACGCGCGAGAAACCGCCGGCCTGGTCATAGGCATGGCCGAGCTGCAGCACCGCGGCGTCGGCCTGCGCCGGCCCGATGATCTGTAGGCCGGCGGGCAAACCCTGCGAACCGAACCCGGCTGGCGCGGCCAGCGCGGGCAGCCCTGCCATCGTGGCCGGCACCACTGCCTGCATCCAGCGATGATAGGTGTCCATGTCGCGGCCGTCGATGGCATGCGGCCAGTCCCAGCCGGCATCGAAAGGGAACACCTGGGCAGCCGGCAGCACCAGGTAGTCGAAGCGCTCGAACAATGCGCGCAGGGCCTGGTACCACGCGCTGCGCTCGCACAGCGCCTCGTAGACGCGCGTGCCAGTCAGCGCCAGCCCGCGTTCGATCTCCCACACCGCTTCGGGCTTGAGCAGGGCACGCGTGGCCGGGTCGTGGTACAGCGCGGCATTGGCGCCCGCCACCGAGAAGCTGCGCAGGTCGATCCAGGCACGCCACAGGCGCTCCAGGTCGAATGCCGGCAATGCGGCATCGACCGTGCAGCCGAGCGTGCGCAAGTGGGACAGCGCCGTGATGCAAGTGTCGAGCAGGCCGGCGTCGGTGGGCAGGTGGCCGCCAAGGTCGCCGAGCCAGCCGATACGCACGCCGCTCCAGTCGCGCTCGGGCGGCAGCACGAACGTGCCCGGCGCCTCGGCGCGGCGTGTGAGTGGCAACCGCGCATCGAAGCCTGCCTGTACCGACAGCAGCAGCGCCAGGTCCGTCACGTTGCGCGCCATCGGCCCGGCCACGCTGAACTGCTGGAAGAACACCTCGTCGGCCGGCCCGTGCGGCACGCAGCCCACCGAAGTGCGCAGGCCATAGACGTGGTTGAACGCCGCCGGCGTGCGCAACGATCCCATCATGTCCGAGCCGTCGGCCACCGGCAGCATGCGCAGCGCCACGGCCACCGCCGCGCCGCCGCTGCTGCCGCCTGCCGAACGGGCCGGGTCGAAGGCGTTGCGGGTGGTGCCGTAGACCGGGTTGTAGGTATGGCCGCCGAGACCGAACTCCGGGGAGTTGGTGCGTCCGACAAAGAGCGCGCCGCCGGCACGCATGCGCTCGAAGATCACCGCGTCGGCCTGGCTGACCTGGCCGGCGAAGATCGGCGAGCCCTTCGTGGTGACCATGCCCGCGGCCGGACTGATGTCCTTGGGCGCCTGCGGGAAGCCGTGCAGCGGGCCCCGGCTGGCGCCGCGCGCAAGCTCGGCGTCAAGCCCGGCCGCCTGCGCGCGCAGCGCGCGACGGTCGGTCGGGGCGACGATGGCATTGACGCGCGGGTTGTGGCGGTCGATCTGGCCGAGGAAGGCATCGAGCACCTCCACGCATGAAACTTCGCGCGCATGGATGGCGCGCGACAGTGCGACGGCGTCGAGTTCGACGATGGAGTCGTGGGGAGCGGTGGGATCGGGCGCCATGTCCAGCTTTGTCTCCTGTGGTGTCGGGGAAAAGCATACGGGCGCCGCTGGGTTTCCTGCAATCGATGATTTTTTCAAATATCCTTGCGTAAAACGCAAACCGCCACGCGCTGGAATCCGGAGCCCGCCCATGCTGTCGCACCGTCTGCAAGACACCTCGCTGCGCTATTTCCTGGAAGTGGTGCGCAGCGGTTCCCTGACCGACGCCGCGCAGCGGCTGAACGTCACCGTTTCGGCAGTGAGCCGCCAGGTGGCTGCGCTGGAAGCGCTACTGGGCGTGCCGCTGTTTGATCGCCGGCCGCGCGGCATGGTGGCCAGTGCCGCCGGCGAGCTGCTCGCCGCCTATGCGCTGCGCGGCGCGCTCGAGGCGGATCGTGTGGTGTCGGAGATTGCCGCCTTGCAGGGTCTGCGCCGGGGCCGGGTGCGCGTGGCCAGTTCGGCCGGGTTTGCCATCGAGTTCCTGCCGCGCATCATTGCCGAGTTCCGCCAGCGCTATCCGGGGCTGCAATTCCATGTGCGCGTGGCGCCGCCGGCCGAGGTCACCGGCATCGTGCTGCATGGCGACGCCGATATCGGCATCACCTACAGCCGCGCGGCGGAGCAGGGCATTCGCGTCGAGCATCGCCAGTCCGCGCCGGTGATTGCCATCATGCGCCCGGACCATCCGCTGGCGCGCTTTCGCAGCGTGACGCTGGCGCAGATGCAGCCGTATCCGCTTGCATTGCCAGAGGGCGACAACACCGTGCGGCAGCTGTTCGACATCGCCTGCGGCGAGCGCGGCATCGTGTTCGAGCCGGTGCTGCTCACCAACCACTTCGAGACGCTGACCAACTTCGTGCTGCACGGCGGCGGGCTGTCGATCTCCGGCGCGGTCACGGTCGGCGACCGGCTGCGCCGCGGCGAGCTGCACGCCGCAGCGATCCGCGAGCGCGGCATGAAGAGCCGCGCCATCGAACTGCAGACGCTGGCCGGGCGCACGCTGCCCGAGGGCGTGCGCGCTTTCCTCAGCTTTATCCGCGAGCGCCTGGCGGCCGAGGCGGGCGCGGCGAGTGCTGGCGCGTAGGCGCCGCACTGCACGCGCACTCGCTAAGCCGCGTGCTGGCGCCGCGTCGTGGCCGGCCCGTCAGCGCATCAGGCGCGCCAGGTGCTGCCCGACACGTCGGTGCTGCCCGGCGCGCCAGTCATGCCAGTCCCTTCGCGCCGCACGTGGATGTCGTTGTTGACTTCGGTGACACCATAGGTACCGTCGGCGATATCTTCGATGTAGTACTTCTGGCTGCGGTCGCGCACGGTGCCAGACAGCGACACCACGCCGTTGCTCACGTCCACGCTGACGTCGCTGACGTCAACACCGCGCGCATAGGTGAGCCGCTCGCAGATCTGGTCGCGGATGCGATCGTCGCTGCGCTGGTAGCCGCGCGGGCCGGCACGGCGCTCGTGTTCGTGCTCGTCAGAGGTGCCGAACAGATCGCCCACGGCCTCGCCGATACGGCGGCCAAGGTTGTAGAGCACGCCATGATCCTCGCGCTCGCCGTTGCGGTCGTCATCGACCTCCCAGCCGCGGCGGAGCGCGCTTTCGCGGCTATAACTGCGGCCGTAGCGCTGGTCTTCGTCCCAGTCGCCGCGTGGTTCGGTCCAGTAGCGGGTGTCGCTGCGCAGTTCGCTGAAGGCGGGATCGTGGCCGCCGGCGCGTGCCGGTTCGCGTGCGCGGTCCGAGCTTTCGCGCCACTGGCGCTCGGCGTACTCGTCATCGCGCTGCCATGCCCGCGGATCGCGCCATTCGCTGGCGCGTTCCCAGCCATAGCCATAGGCGCCGTTCCCGTAGCCGCCATTCAGGCCATAGCGCAGGTTGCTGCCGTAGCCGCCACCCGGGCGGCCCATCTCGCGCCGCATCGCGCGGCCTTCTTCGCGACGGCCATAGCGGCCATCATCCTGGCTGCCGTAGCGGCCGCCATAGCGATCCTCGTCGCGGCTGCCATAGCGGCTCTCATAGCCTCGGCCCGACGGCCGTTCGGGATAACGGCCCGCACCGTACTGCTCGCTGTAGCCTTCAGGCGGGCGGGCGGGGCCACCGTAGCTGGTCTGGCCCGGGGTCATCTGCTGGCGCCGGCGCTGCGCCAGCCAGCGCTCGCGCTCGGATTCAGGCTGCCAGTCGTCGTCCGACGCCTGGCGGCGTTGGCGTTCGTCGTAGTAGTAGCTCATGCTGATTTCCTGACAATGTGAGTCTGGCGCCATGTGCGGAGACCGACGCCAAAAAGCACGCGGCCCGCGGGCGCTGTATTCAGGAAACCGCAAGATTCGTACCGTGCAGCGGCACGGCCCGTTGCGGCACCGGGGCGGTGGGAGCCGTGCAAGCCTTGCAGAGCTTGTAAGGCTTGCCGGTAGGCGCGCTGTCATGTCGATATTGCGCCATTTCCCGTGAAGTTACCTTTGCCTGCCCGGGCTTAACCGGCCAGCTTCTTCGCCGCGGCCTGCAGGCCGTCCAGGATGCTGTCCGCCAGTCTCGGGGGGAAGTCTTCAGGCAGCTGAATGCGCACCGCGTGCACAACCCCCGGTGTGCGGGCGATCAGGTCGTCGACGACGAAAGCGGCGTCATTGCCGTCGGCCGTGACGATACCGAGGCGCTGGCCCACGCCCAGCCAGTGCCGGCGCAGGATGTCGCGCATCTTCCAGTGCGCGTTCTTCGAGCGTACGGCCATGGCCATCCTGGCCCCGTACGGCGAGAGTTTTCCGGGCCCTTCGCCAAGCAGCGGGTAGGCTGACATCACGTCGTACAGCGGCGTGAGCGCATAGGCGCCGCCCGGACGCTGCAACAGGCTGAAGTTCTTGGCGTGGCCGTCGGTCGCGCACAGCATCCAGAACAGGACCTGCGCCTGGAAGAATTGCTGCCTGTCGGCGTCCCGGTGCATGGAGCCATCCAGCAGCGCCATGATCTGGCTGACCCCTGGACCGCCGTCGGATTCATACTTCAGATGTGGCGGCGTCCCAGTCGCCTGGCACATATCTTCCTGGGGCAGGCGAATGAGCCATCGGCCCCCGCGCTCCCACCAGCGGCGGTCAAACCGCTCCACGCAGAGCACCTTCTGGTCTTCAAAGCGCAGCGGCTCGCAGTTTGCAACGGGCAACCCATAGGCCCTCAGGATCAGGGAGCAGAGCCACTCGTTTTCCACCGACTCGGTCAGGTCGAACTTCATATTGCCGACCAACCCCATCGGCAGCTTGAAGATATGAGTGGTCGGCGTGGAGCCGTGCGGCCGGCACCACTGGCCTTCGTTCAGCAGAAACGCGGTCTTCTCCTGAGCGCCGGCGATGGAAATACGGAAGTCCTCGTCATCGGCAGGGATCCCGCCAGGCGGTGGGGGCGCTACGGTCGCGCGCAGGACCTGTGCGACCTCCTGCTCGCTGATGGCTTGCGCCTCCACGCGCTGGACCCCCGCAGGGATGGCGCCGTCCGGGAGGATTTGCAGAGCGCCGACGCAGTCCCGGCCAATCTGCGCCAGCAAGTCGAAGGCATCGGTGGTCCTGGCCTGGAACCGGCGTGCGATTCGCTCCCGGATTGCCAGGCTATCCGGGAGCAGGTTGTCGAAGTACGACCGTACCTTCTCACCACGCAGAGGCGTATTCCCAGGGGTGAACGGCAACGACAGCGACAGGGGCCGGCCCTGCGCCGAGGCAACCCAGTCCGGCGAATACGCGAGGATATCGCCCTGGTGCGGATGCAATTGCCAGGTCCCGACATGGACACCGTTCATCCATAGACCCAGGGCCCGGGTATGCGAACGACGACCCATCACGTCACCACGGCTGGTCGGACGGAGCGCCCGAGGGAGATCCTGATACCACAGCGGCGGGACCATCCTTGCGCAACACTAGCTCCACCCCGAGGATCGCCAGCAAACGCATCAGCCGGCCGGTACTCACCGCTTCGGCATTGCGCTCGAGCGCGGACAGAGTCTGCTGTGTGACGCCCAGGCGGCTCGCCACTTGCGCCTGAGTCATGCCCGCATCCTTCCGGAACGCCTGCAGAAGTGTCGAAAGCTGCTCGGGAGTGCGCAGGATATAGTCCGTCATACAAGTCTTAGGCTGTATTCATGATATACAAATCATAGTTTGTATTTTAGAAATACGCAATGTGGTTTGTATTTCCAGAATACAGCCAGTGAGTTGTATTTGTCAGAAATCGGCCTGGACCCATGGACGCCATGCAACACGCCGATAGAGAGTTGCCTGCGCTTCGTTGTTATCGCCGGTGGCCTCGCTCCTCAGACCAGCACGTGACGCGCTTCTCGAAAGAAGCGCTGAATCTCTTGTTCAATGTCCGGATCGATCATTTTGTCCGGCCGGTTTCCGTTCGGGCAGGCAAGCCTTGGGGTCGTTCCAAACAAGCGACAAATCAACGGGCGCTCCGAATACACGCTGCATCCCTTGGTATCAAGATGAGGGCAACTCAGATTTGCGAGCGCAGTCTCGTGCTCGGCATCGCTCTTAACGGGAAGCCTCGACATCTCTTCCGTTGAGGTTGTTACGGGCCCACAACAGTCATGACATCCAGGGGTGCACTCGAATGTGGGAATTCGTGAGCGAAAAAATCTGATCTTTTGACTATTCATTGGTGCAGGTATCAGGCAGTCGGCGAAGGGCGAGCCGAGGCTGCGGAGGTTGCGTGCTACGTTCATCTCAAATGTGCGTCGACACCACGCGTCAGGAAACCACGCTCTTTGCCAAGCGCCTCGTTTCAGGTACCTCACAGCCCGGACAAATGCCGCGCTAGCCAGACCGATGCCAACACCGCGGCAATGGCCCAGAGCGTCACGATCACCAGCGCCGCAGCGTGGTTGACAGGGCGGTTGGCGGCCGCCGCGGCCGCCGCGCGATGCTCGCGCATCACCTCGATCGGAATCCACCGTATTGCCAGCAACAAGCCGAGAGGCACCACTACCACGTCATCCAGATAGCCGAGCACCGGAATGAAATCGGGAATCAGGTCAATGGGCGACAAGGCATAAGCGGCCACCGGCAAGGCCAGTGCTTTCGCATACCATGGCGTGCGGGGATCTTGCGCGGCCAGCCATACCGCGTGCGCATCTTCCTTGACTGCGCGAGCCCAGCGCCGGGAACGGGCGGCCAAATGAGGCAGAAGGTCCCGGCGCCACAAGTGCAGACGCACATCGTCCAGCACCGGGACCGCGGCGAGGGCGAGTAGCAGCGTTGCCAGCGCAAGCGTGGCGCTGAACCCGACGTGCTTGAACCCCAGGGCACCAATCACGCCACCGGAAAAGAACAATGCGACCAGGGTGATGAGTACCCGTAGTTTGTGCCGATTGGCGAGCACCAGTGGCTTGCTCGAATCGGCTCTGGACAGGTTCCAGTAGAACAGCTTGCCTAGTTCGATGCCGATGTCGGTGACCATGCCGGTGACATGCGTGGTGCGGATCTCGGCGTTAGACAGCTTGGTGACCATGGCATTCTGCAAGCCCATGATGAAACACAGCACCATGACCGTGGCCGGCACGAACAACCATTCGTGGTGCTCGAGATTGCTTCCGAGCAGGCCAAAACACACCAACAGGGCGGCTTCCAGCATCAGCGGCAATGCATATTCGCTATGCAGCTGCTCGCGCCGCCCCCAGTTGATCAGCACCGCTGAGGTGGCGGCACCCGCCAGAAACGACAGCAGGGCCCCCAGGCCGTCCAGCATCAGCCAGAGGCTGCCAAGCGCCAGGTTGTCGGCCATGGCGGATACAATGCCCGACATGTGCGAGGTGTACTGCTGCACGGCCAGGAAGCCGCCCGCGTTGGTCGCTCCGGCAACAAAGGCCAGGTAGCAGGCCAGTTGCCGATTGCTTCCGGGACTACGCTCCTTCCCGGTGAGCTTACGCAAATACAGGATTGGCATGGTTGCGTTGGTCAGGAGGCTTGCGCGGGGAGGGGGCTTGTCAATACCGGACCTGCAGCCTTCCCGGCCTGGGCCAGGAGGCGCGATCCGACGCAATGCGCTCGCCGCGCTTCAGGCGGCGGGCGGCCGTAGTCAGGTTCAGTGGATGCGCAGTTTCCAGGATGCGCGCACGGGCCATCAGTGCATCCAGGGAGGGCAGTTTGTGTGCTCCTTTCCAGGCGAACAGCGTGTAGTTGCAACTGTCCTCGGAAAGGGAAAGCGATATCGAGCGACCGAACACGGCGCCGACTTCCTCCAGGTAGAGCGGAATATCGGGATCGCTTTCAAGAAAGTTCGCGACCAGCACACCGGTATCGGTCAGGCGTGCATGACAGGCGGCATAGAAGTCCGCGGTGCCAAGCTGTACCGGCATGCCGTCAGCCAGGAATCCGTCCACCAGGATGACGTCCGGTTGTCCATCCTGGTTCGCGACATACTCGGCGCCATCCGCACAAACCACCTCGAGCCGTTCATCGTCCGAGGGAATCTGGAACTGCTCGCGCAGGGCAATGACCGCCGGGTTGATTTCGACTGCCACAATCCTGGTGTTGGGCAGATGCCGGTAGCAATACTTGGCAAGTGAACCGCCACCGAGGCCGATCATGGAGATTCTGGCAGGGGTAGGGTGCAATAGCAGGAATCCCATCATCGTCCGCGTATAACCCAGCACTAGCTTGTCGGGATCCTTGCGCGACATGAAGCTTTGGGTGGCCAGCGCGTCGAAATGCAGCGACAGGGCGTGTTGGGTTTCCAACACCTTGGGCGTACCGTCGTTGGTCGCCTCGGCCAGGAATTCCAGATAGGCCTCGAATGAGGTGCGGTCGGCGTGCACTGTTGGTTTCCGTTATAGAGGCTCAGGGAGCGCCCAATCCCTGAGCAATGCCGCGATGGTGACGAGGGCAGCGGCCTCGTCCGGCCCGGCCGCCTGGATGCGCACGCGCGTCCCCACCCTCGCGGACAGCCGCATGACCTCCATGACGTCCTTGGCATTTGCGACCCAGGCGTCGCTGGTGAGCCGGATCTCGGACTCGAACTGACTGGCCGTAATCGCCAACCGCGCGGAATTCCGTCCCTGGAACCCGTTCCTGGCGGTCACCTCGATCGTCACTTCTACCACTGCGCCCTCAAGAGAGTGAACTTCAAGACTCAATCTGTACTGATGCCGCGTGTTGTGCTGCCTGGCACGCGTCTCATCATCCCAGGCTTCCGGAGTCACGGCTGTGCCGTGCAGGCGGGATGCGCAATGAGTCTTGTAGTCAGATATAATGATAATGCCATTATAATACAATGACACTCCAGAACGCATGGAATCCAAGACTGCCCGTCTGACCGTATTGATCGACCCGGTGAAGAAGAAGGCCTTTGAGGCGCTGTGTGCCGCCCAAGACCAGACGCCATCTCAGGTTGTTCGCCAGCTGATTCGCGACTATTTGCAGCAGCACGAGGTGGACTACGCCACCAGGCCGAAGGTCGGCGCACCCAGGTTGGCTGCGAACGAACGTGAGTGATACGTAGCAGGGAAGGATCAGCCTGGATGCTGGGCCCAACCTGGCCATTTGCAGGGCATCGCACGCATGCGGTGCTACCCCGCGAGCTACCTAGCGCCGTGCGGAATCGGTCTGCCGCACGGCGCTAAGAATTCCACGCAGGATCTCTATGGGCGGCGGTGGACAGCCGGGCACGGTTACGTCGACCGGGATCACATTGGCGACACCGCCGCAGCTCGCATAGCTCTCGCCGAAGATCCCGCCGGTGCAACCGCAGTCGCCTACCGCCACCACCAGTTTCGGCTCCGGGGTTGCCGCGTAAGTGCGCCGCAGGGCCTCCTCCATATGACGCGAAACGGGCCCGGTCACCAGCAGCATGTCGGCATGGCGCGGGCTGGCGACGAATTTGATGCCCAGGCCTTCGATGTTGTAGTAAGGATTGCCGAGTGCGTGGATTTCCAGCTCGCAGCCATTGCACGAACCTGCGTCGACCTGCCGGATCGTCAGCGCCCGGCCCAGAATGTCGAGCAGTTCGCGGTGGATGCGCTGGATAGAGGAGGCGGCCTCGCCGGCGGTGGGCGGCGCCGGCTCAGTAACAATGCCGGTGCGGACGATCTGCTTGAGAATTTGCCACATCAAAGGTCGTGCCCCGCATAGCTGAGGTTGAAGGATTTGTTGATCAGCGGAAAGTCCGGCACGATGTTGCCAATGATGGCGTGTTCGAGCACCGGCCAGTTTTGCCACGAAGGGTCGTGGCAATGGCAGCGGAGGATGCGGCCGTCATCGGCGAGTTCGAGCGCGACGAGGACTTCGCCACGCCAGCCCTCCACCCATCCTGCCCCGGTGGCGGCGCCGGCGGGCGCTTGCAGCGCGATTCGCGTGGCCCCGTCCGGCAAGCCTGCACAGATGGCACGGATCAGTCGCAGCGACTCCAGCGCCTCATCGAACCGCACCGCCACGCGGGCAGCAACGTCGCCGCCGCGGTGCGTGACCAGTTTCACGGCGAGGCTATCGTAGGGCGGCCAGGCATGGTCGCAGCGCAGGTCCGCCGCTCGGCCGCTGGCACGCCCGGCGAGCCCGGTCAGCCCAAGCTGGGCGGCAAGCTGTGGCGAGACGCGGCCCGCCCCGAGAAAGCGGTCCTGCAGGCCCGCATGTTCGTCGTACACCGCACGCAGTACGCGGACTTCCCGCTCGATGTCGTCGCACTGCTTCCGCAAGCGCTCAAGCATGGCTGGCGTCAAGTCGTGCGCAACGCCGCCCGGTACTATGGCGTCCATCATCAGCCGGTGGCCGAAAGCCTCTCCTGACAGCCGCTGCCAGTCTTCGCGCAGGCGCGAGAATTGCGCCAGGCCGAAAGCCAGCCCCGCGTCGTTGCCCAGCGCCCCCAGGTCACCCAGGTGATTGGCCACTCGCTCACGCTCGAGCATCAGGGCACGCAGCCAGTTTGCCCGCGGCGGGGGCGCGCAGTCCCAGGCAGACTCCAGCGCCATGCAATAGGCCCAGGCATAAGCCACGGTGGAATCGCCCGAGACCCGGCCGGCCAGCCGGTAGCCCTCGAGCGGCGCGAGCTCGGTGAAACGCCGCTCGATGCCCTTGTGTGTGTAGCCCAGGTGTTCTTCCAGCCGCAGCACCTTCTCGCCGACCACGGAAAAGCGGAAGTGGCCGGGTTCAATGATGCCGGCATGCACCGGGCCGACGGCGATCTCGTGTACCCCGTCGCCCTCCACGCGCACGAAAGGATAGTCGGCGGGCAGTGTGCCAGCCGTGGCCGCACCCACCTGTGCTCCGCTTGCCAGCGGTCGTGTCCCTGGCGACCACAGGCCGTGGTCCAGCCAGGGGCGGGCATCGCGGCTGTCCTGCACGGCGATACCCACCAGGTCGGTCATGGCACGCTGCATGCGGCCTGCGCATGGGAATATGCTGGTCAGATCCGGCACAGACAGCGCGACGCCATCAAGCCGTAGTTCGAGCCATATCAGTCCCCGCGGCGTGGCGTACGTCACGCATGCCGCCAACGTACCGCCGATGGCACGCCGGTCGACGCCCCATAGCGCGACGAGGCGCCCGTCCGCGTCCGCCACCGCACGGGCCGTAGCGAACCAGCCGTCTTGCCCGACCTGGCCATGCCAGACTGGCAGCGGCGCGGGCAGCCGGTCCAAAGCGAGGCTGAGATCTGACGGTGTCATCGGTTCAGCTCCCAAGCATTGCGGCTGCCTGCCGGTACCAGGTGTTGAGATAGGGCGGAATATAGAGGCCCAGCATCAGCCCCAAAGCGAGGTGCGTGAACACCGGGACCAGCGCTGGCGGATGCGCCAGCGGCTTGAGCGTGGTGTCGCCGAACACCATCGGTTGCACCCGGCTGAACACAGCGGCGAATGCCAAGCCGAGTGCGATCAGCAGGAAGGGCGTGGCCCACGGCTGCTCGCGCATGGCGGTCGTGACGATCAGGAACTCGCTGGCGAAGACCCCGAACGGCGGCATGCCCAGGATGGCGAGCGCGCCTACCATCAGGCCCCAGCCGACTGTGGGGCTGACACGGATCAGCCCGCGGATGTCGTCCATGATTTGCGTGCCCGCTTTCTGCGTGGCGTGGCCGACGGCGAAGAAGATCGCCGACTTGACCAGCGAATGCACCGTCATGTGCAACAGGCCGGCATAGCTGGCGATCGGTCCGCCCATGCCAAAGGCGAAGGTCATCATGCCCATGTGCTCGATGGACGAATACGCGAACATGCGCTTGATGTCGCGCTGCCGGATCAGGAAGAAGACCGCCGCCACCACCGATACCAGGCCGAAGCCCATCATCAGATGGCCGGTGAGATGGTTGCCCAGTGCCGCATCGGTCAGCACCTTGCAGCGCAGCACGGCATAGAGCGCCACATTGAGCAGCAGCCCGGAGAGCACGGCGGACACCGGGGTCGGGCCCTCGGCGTGGGCGTCAGGCAGCCAGTTGTGCAGCGGGACCAGGCCGACCTTGGTGCCATAGCCGATAAACAGGAAGGCGAACGCCAGCGTGATGATGTTGGGATCGAGCTGGTGCTTGACCGCGTCCAGATTGGTCCACAGCAACGCGCCACCCTCCGGGCCGATGACTTTCTCGGCGGCCATGTAGAGCAGCACCGTGCCAAACAGCGCCTGGGCAATCCCCACCCCGCACAGGATGAAGTACTTCCATGCCGCCTCGAGGCTGGCGGCGGTGCGGTAGACGCTGACCAGCAGCACCGTGGTCAGTGTGGCGGCTTCCATCGCAACCCAGACGATGCCCATATTGTTGGTCGTCAGCGCCAGCAGCATGGTGAAGGTGAAGAGCTGGTACATGCTGTGGTACAGGCGCAGCCGCGGCGGCGTCATCTTGCCGTGGTCGTGCTCCACCCGCATGTACGGTCGCGAAAAGATCGAGGTGGTCAGGCCCACGAACGCAGTCAGCGCAACGAGAAAGGCGTTCAGCGGATCGATGTAGAACTCGCGCCCCCATGCCAGCATGGGGCCATTGGCGACGATCTGCGCCGTCAGCACGCAGGCGGCGAGGAAAGTGCCCAGGCTGAAGGCGACATTGATGTCGCGCGCGTGCTCGCGATGCCCCGTCAGCGCCAGCGCCAGCCCGCCGGCGAGCGGGGTTGCGAGCAACATGGCCAAGGCAATCAACTCAGTCCTCCTTCAGCTTCTCAAGGTGACGGATGTCCAGGCTGTCGAACTGCTCGCGGATCTGGAACATGAACACACCCAGGATCAGCACGCCGATCAGCACATCCAGCGCGATGCCCAGCTCGACCACCATCGGCATGCCATATGTCGCGGCGGTGGCTGCAAAGAAGAGGCCGTTCTCCATTGCCAGGAAACCGATGACCTGTGGCACCGCCTTCGAGCGCGTGATCATCATCAGGAAGGACAACAGCACGCAGGCCAGC
The DNA here is from genome assembly GCF_000812465.1 of Cupriavidus sp. IDO. Taxonomy (GTDB): domain Bacteria; phylum Pseudomonadota; class Gammaproteobacteria; order Burkholderiales; family Burkholderiaceae; genus Cupriavidus. Next base: position 64,519 of record NZ_JWMA01000174.1, read on the forward strand.
GCGATGCCCAGCGTGCCGCTTGCCAGCTTCAGCGACAGCCGCGAGATTGGCATGGTGAGATTGAAGGCGAAGATCACCACCAGGATGCCGATCAGCATGGTGGTGGGAATGTTGATCAGCGTCTCGACGTCCCGGCGGATCTGGAGACGATCGATAACGCGGTGCAGCAGATAGGGGATGAGCAACACCTTGAGTATCAGGGTCAGGCCGGCAGACAGGTAAAGGTGCGGCTGGCCCGTCACGTAGCCCACAACGGCGGTGGCTAACGCCAGGGTCGCGCCCTGCAGCGTAAACAAGTTGATCAGCGAAAGGATCCGTCGCTGCGAGATCATGGCGAAGGCGAGGATCAGCAGCACCGCGCCGAGCAGGTTGACGAACTGGGTAAGGAGCGCAGTCATTGTTCTGTTCGTCAGTGAGCCAGCAGCAGGTGGACCAGCATGCCGATCACCGCCAGCAGAAAGGCGGTGGCCAGGAACTCCGGCACGCGGAAGATGCGCATCTTGGCGCTCGCCGTCTCCAGCGCCGCGAGCAGGATTCCACCCACGATGAGTTTGAACAGCAGCGCGGGCAGCGCCAGCAGCATGGCCAGGGGAGCTTGCGCTTCAGCGATTCCCCACGGAAAGAACAGCGCCAGGCCGATGCAGGAATAGGCAAACAGCTTCAGGCTTGCCGCCCACTCGAGGAGCGCCAGATGCCGGCCCGAGTATTCCAGGATCAGCGCCTCGTGGATCATCGTCAACTCAAGGTGGGTGGCGGGATTGTCGACCGGTATACGGGCGTTCTCCGCCAGCGATACCATGGTGAACGCAACGCCTGCAAAGGCCAGGCCCGGGTAGATGGCCAGGTCGCGGTGAGCAATCGTTTCGACAATGGTGGTGAGCGAGGTCGATTTGGAGACCAGCGAGGCGGAGAACAGCACCATCAGCAGCGCCGGTTCCGCCAGGAAGCCGATCAGCATCTCGCGCCGCGCACCCAGGGTTCCGAATGCGGTGCCGACGTCCATCGCGGCCAGCGAGATAAAGACCCGCGCCAGCGCGAACAGGCCGACCAGGGCGATCGCGTCGGCGGCCGGTGCCAGTGGCAGATCGGTGGAAACGGTAGGGATGATCGAGCAGGCGAGCGCCATGCAGCCGAACACTACGTAAGGCGTGGCGCGGAACAGCGGCGAAGCATTGTCTGCGACCACCGATTCCTTGTTGAACAGCTTGTGCAGCATTCGATATGGCTGCCAGACGCTGGGCGCCGATTTGTTCTGCAGCCAGGCCCGCCACTGATTGACCCATCCGGCCAGCAACGGCGCCAGCGTGATCGAGATCACGATCTCGAATAGCTGTGACAGGGCCCCGGTCAGGTTCATGCAACCCTCATCGCATCACGGCCAGCAGCGTGGCGGCCAGGGTCAGGAAACTGTACAGCAGGTATGCCGAGATGCGTCCCTGCTGCATCAGGCCGATCAGCCGGGCCAGATATGACGCCAGATCGATCACCGGGACATACAGCCAGCGCCAGAAGTGGTCCGCAACCGTGACACGGTAGCGCGGCAGTTCATCGAAAGGCGTCGGCAGGTCACGGTGCATCAGGAAAAACGGCTCGAAGATCTGGCGGATCGGCTGACCAAAACCCTCGGCAGTGTCCTGCATGCGTGCGGTGCCCCATGGGAAGCCGCAGGCCCAGGGCGGGCTGCGGCGAAGCCGGCCGTGATAAAAGCGGCGCACCAGCAGATAGGCGAGGGCAAAGCTGGCCAGAATGCCCAACAGGAAAATGACCGGCCCATAGCTGGCCTGAGCCAGGCCATTGGGCGCCAGCAGCCAGCCGCTGGCCGCGGTTCGTGCGCCGAGTCCGCTAGCCACCAGCTGCTGCGTCACCGGATCGATCAGTTGGACGAATTGGGTCGGCAGCAGGCCAAGCGCGAGGCAGCCCAGTGCCAGCCAGAGCATGCCCGCGCGTTCCCAGCGGCCGGCGTCGTGCGCGTGGGCCAGCCTGGGCTCGCGCGGCTGGCCGAGGAAGATCACGCCGAAGAACTTGACCATGGTGTAGCCAGCCAGGGCCGCCACCAGCGCGATCAATGCTGCGACCACCGGGATCAGCATGGTCAGTATCGGCTCGGGAAGACCCGGCGTGAACAGGAAGCTTTGCAGCAGCAGCCACTCCGAGACGAAACCGCCGAGCGGAGGCAGCCCCGCGCTGGCCAGCACGCCCAGCAGCGTCAGCCAGCCTACCCAAGGCATATAGCGAATCAATCCGCCCAGCTTACCGAGGCTTCTCTCCTCGGTGGCATGCAGCACGCTCCCGGTTCCCAGAAAGAGCAGGCTCTTGAAGAAGGCATGGCTGGCGACGTGGTAGAGCGCGGCCGTCAGGGCCAGGGCGGCCATTGGCTTCATACCGTAGGCCGAAAACAGGAGCGTCAGGCCCATGGCAACGAAGAGCAGGCCCATGTTCTCGATCGACGAATAGGCCAGAAGCCGCTTCATATCGGTCTGTACCGCGGCGAAGACCACGCCGAACAGCGCGGTGGCCAGTCCAATGGCCAGCAGCAATGCGCCCCACCACCACAGACGCACCTGCAGCAAGTCGAAGGACACGCGCAGCAGGCCGTAGATCGCCGTGTTGAGCATGACGCCGCTCATCATTGCCGATACCGGCGAGGGCGCTGCCGGATGTGCTTCCGGCAGCCAGATGTGCAGAGGCAGGACGCCTGCCTTGGCGCCGAACCCGAACAGTGCGAGCAGGAAACCGACAGAGGCCCAGACCGGCGTCAGCGCCTGCACGCGCATGTTGGCAAACGTATAGTCGCCAGTATTGGCCTGCAGCACACCAAAGCACAGCAGTATCGCGATCGCCCCGATGCGCGCCATCGTGATGTAGAGATAGCCGGCGGCGCGCACTTCGGCAATTCGGTGGTTCGCGGTCACGAGGAAGAACGACGACAACGCCATGGTTTCCCACATCACCATGAACGAGTAGGCGTCGTCTGCCAGGATCACCCCGGCCATGCTGGCGAGGAACAGGTGGTACTCAAGACAGAGCAGGCCCGGCGGCGTGCCTTCCCCCTTGCGGAAGTAGCCTGCCGCAAACGCCGAGATGCCGGCCGCCGCCCCTCCCATTACCATCAGGAAGTAGGCGGACAGGCTATCGAGCCGGAGGTGGAACGGCAGCGCGGGCAGGCCAATGGGCAGCACGGCAGCCTCAGGCGTGCCAAACACAGCGTGGAGCGCCAGGCCGAACAGCGCCAGCCCCAACAATCCACCAATCGGGAACAGTACGCGGGATACCAGGGCGAGCCGATGCAGCGCCAGCACACCTGCCACGCCGACAAGCAGCCAGGCCCCGACCACCACAAGCATCCAGTCGAGATGGAGCCATTGCGTGAGAGGGGGCACGCTGCTCATGGATCAGGCTCCACGACGGGTCGCACGGCGCCTTGTGGGAGGTGCCGCGTCGCGCCGCGACGACGCCTCCACCGGTGGCCTCTCGTTGCCAATGGCTTCCGCTTTGTCCGTATCCACGCCGCTGGGGACATATTGGACGCCATGCTGGGCCAGGTAGTCGCGGATAAGGCGTCGAATTACCTGCGAGGCGGTCAGATCCTGCTGTGCGCAAAGGCGCTCGAAGGCAGCCTTCTTGTTGGGATCGATGAGTAGCGTAAGCCGGGCGGTCTTTTGCTCCATGGGAGCCTCAACATGGCAATACGATGATTACATGAATCACATCATAGATGATGGCCATGCGAATCCAAAGGCCTAGACGCCACTATTCCTTGACCACCGATTCACGGCGGGTCCGACCGACGCTCGCGTGACTTATGCCGGGGTGCCAGCCTCGAAGCTGCGCTCGCTGGCCAGCCAGGCCATGAGCCTGGACGCCGCCAACCTCCGGGGTATCCTTCCCAAGAAGCGCTATATGCCGACGAGAACTTTGCAGGATCGTGTTGTTGACGGAATATCGGCAAAGGCGAAAGATCGCAAAGCTGACATGCCTCCCGACAATCACAATGACTTGCATGCATGCGAAGCGGCTTATCCCGGCCCTGTGCCTTGGCCTGCTTTCCCTGTCGACTTGCGCGGAGCGGCTTGCCGTCAGCATCGAGAACCTCAGCACGCCAGGCACGTGTGCGGAAGAGGACAATGTTTCATTCGCCTTTTCCGCTGCCGCAATTGGGAAGTTCCGGATCCAGGCATTGCATCCCGCTTATGTCAGCGCAGTCCGCACGGATCGCTCAGCGCCTGATTTCTCCGGGTGCAACTTCGGCGAAGCACCCCACCCAACCGATCCGCACCATGGTTTTGCGCCTCGCACGACCAGCCTTTATGACGGCGAACACATTGCCATTGTCGGCATCACGTTTGCGAGTTTCTGGCGGCCGCATCGGGTGCCTGTCACGGTTGCCGGCCGGCCGGATGCCGGCTTTCATCTGATCCAGGTGTTCCACAAGTCTGGCCGCACGCGCACTGAGGTCCTGGTCCTCTATCCCGCCGATGGCTACTGGCGCGCGAAACCGTTGCCGGCTCGCCACTTGGGTAGCAATACGTATGGCTCCTCTTTCCTGTTGGGGCCGATAGAGCGGGATGGGCGCCCAGTCGTAAATATTGCGCGGATCGAGATCGAGCCGGAGCCCATATCCATCAGGCTGCATTTCACGCGCGGAGGTCAGGCCAAGGTCACGATCACGGCAACCAGCGATATAGGCACCGCACTCAATGTTGAGTTCCTGCCGGCCTACGACGGCAAGCGACCTTTCGCGATGCTGCGCTCGATGTATGTTGCCGACGACAATGCGGACACGAGCGAGGCCACCTGGTGGACCGAGCCGGCGGCTGAAGCCTGCAGGAAGCCCGTGATGGCCGTCTCCTCAATGCACGCGACCGCTGTGCGATTCGGCCGGTCCGTTTGGTCGCGCCACAACACCAGCGCGCCCGACCTGATGTTCGACGCCTTCGAGTCGCCTGCCGCAAAGCTCCCGGGGCGAAAACACAACTAGCAGTGATGTGAAAAGTGATGCGCCGTGCCACTGGCTAATCATGGAATGTCGATCCTCCGCCACGCGGAAGCCCTGTTATTCCGGACAGGGCACACCCGGCTCGGTGGCCGACGATCACCCGGTTGCACCAGGTTGCACATTTCCTAAAATGTCCATCGGAAGCGGCCCAATCAGGCCGCAACTACAGGAGGGCACTATGGAACTTCATATGCATTCGCACCACTTCACGCGTCGAATGCCCGACTGGCGTGCCGCCGCAATCGCCGGCTTCTCCGCCGGGGTCGTCTTTCTGGTCATCGAAATGGTTGCCCTGTGGATGATGGGCGAAAATCCCCTCGGACCGCCGCGGATGATCGCTGCCATTGTCATGGGTCCCGACGTGCTGTCACAGGCTGGGACTGGCGCTGGCGTCATGCTGGCGGCACTGATTATTCACTTCGTGCTGTCGATCGTGTTCGGACTGATCCTGGCAGTCATCATGGCGCCGTTCAGCTTTGATTCGAGCGTTGGCATGGCGTCCCTGGCAGGGGCGGTATTCGGCGTTGCGGTGTACCTGATTAACTTCTATGGCATGACCCGGGTCTTCCCTTGGTTTGCCGAGGCGCGCGGCGGTGTGAGTTTTCTGGCGCACGTGGTATTTGGCCTGGTAGCCGCCGATGCTTATCTGAAACTTGAGAGAAAGGAAGCTGGTGCAAGCGAGGCGGACCTCACGGGATGACATCGCCTCCCGCTGATCTCAACAAGGGCGCAAGCCGCGGGCAATCGCACTGGCCTGCCGGCTGCTTTCCGCCCATCTTCAATTCGCGCGCTGGTCCGAAAGATGCCGGGCCAGCGCGCGATGCATTTGCGCCGATGGTTCCCGATGGCCACGTTGCGCTGGGAATTCCAATAGGCCGCGGCATCTAGCTTTTCCTGCTCGGCTACACAGCGCCGTAGCAGATTCGCATTCCAGGATGCCCCTTGCTTTCCTGCCTCCTTCAGGGCGGGTTTACCGGGCGCTTACGGTCACTCTGCGTTGTCGGGGCGGAAGCGCCCTGGCCGCCGGCTTGCCCCGCATTGCGGTCAACCTTGCCGCGCGCTTCCTCGCTCTTGTTCTTTTTGGCGCTCTCGCCGGAAGCGCTGCTGGCGGCCTGCACAGGCTGCTCCGCGCGCCTGCCAGTGTCAGTCCCTGGTGTTGGAGGGGAGCCATAGCGACCGCCCTGGGCCAAAGCCGCAACGGCCGTTAGCGAAAGTGCGGCGAGGCAGGCTAGCTTTTTCATTGCTGTCTCCTTTCATGTGGCATCGCGCGCTCCGAGGCCAGAGCGCGATGCTTTGTCTCACTATTGACCCGGCCCGTGGTGAGGCGATGCGCAAATCCACTTCCGATCTTTCGATGGCACCCCGGAAAGTGCTCTGGATGGTCATTATCAGCTTCACTAAGTGTAGGGAAAATGCGTTGCGCACTTTGCTCCAGTGAGCATCGCGGCCAAGCGCGCCTTGGTTACTGGATCTCCAGGACCCCTGCACCCAGCAAGTTTACAGAGCTATTACGATAACTTTTCTTATCGCAATAGCTGCATCGTTGCATCAAACCGGTGTGCATGAAAAACCGCCTCACCGGTTGCGGCGGACCAGGCGACCAGGGGCGCCGGCAGGGCACTTAATACTCCCCAGGCATCGCAAACGATACATTGGGCGGGAATAGTTCCGCGTGGAAGCCTGGTGCATGGACACCCTTCTTTTTCGATCCCGCCTGCCGCATCATTGCCTTGCCTGCGTTGGCACCGTCTTGCAGGAAGTTCATCAAGGGCCGCTGGACGGGCCGGGAAAAGTCTTCACATATCGGGCCAATCGACATGCATGCGCACCGCCTGTCCATCATCGTGGAGCATCTCTGGAACCGCGCGATACGGCGGCCGCAGCAGCTGGTCGTATTCTGTTTTGGCGTAACCGTGCTATTGCTGGGGCTGATCGCCGTGCGCGGCATGATCCTGCTGCGCGACCACGAAATGCAGTCGCTTCAGCAGACCCAGCAGCTGCGGGTGGCCGGGATCAGCCAGCTCCTGAGTGCCGAGAGCGAACGGCTCATATTCTTGCGCAACTACACCGAGCATCTGCTTGCGATCCAGAAGGGGCCATATGCCGTGCCTTCGGACGGACACCTGCAGGCCGCGTACGCCCACCGCGACGAGCCGGTCTGGGAGCTTCCAGTGCCGGAAGGCGATGCCGTGCTCTATGGCGTCGGGCCTGCGCAACTACAGGGCTTGCAGGGCTTCGAGCGCAGGGACGGCGATCTCGTCGCCGGCCTGTACGTCGCCCGGGCCCTGGGCTATCTCATCAGCACCGATCCCCCCACGGCGCCGGCCATTGAGCGCAAGCTGACGTACATCTCCAGCAACGGCTTCTTCGTCGCGCATCCGCCGGTCAGCCGGCAGGACGTGCCCGCCATCATGCAGCGGATCGCCCGCTCGGCCTACTTTCGCAATAACCTGCCGCAAGCCAACCCTTCCCGCGAGATGCGATGGAGCCTGCTACCCGCAGAGGACGGCCGTGACGACATGTACCTGACGCTCAGCGTGCCGCTCTACCTGGACGAACAGTTCCGCGGCGTCGCGGTAGTGGAGATCTCCCAGGACAGCCTCGATAACTACCTCATTGCCTCCACGCATACCGGTGTGCGCAGTTTCCTGATGGACGCCGAAGGCAATCTCCTGGCCAGCGGGGGCAGCGGGGGCAGCGTCAAGCCGGGAGCGCAATTCTCCTCCGTGGTCCCGCCGGCATGGCGGGACACGACTGCCAGGCAGTTGCTCAGCCGCGGCGCCGGCACGCTCAGATCCCCTGATGGCAGCAGGCTGCTGTTCCAGCGGGTCGGCGACACCAAGCTGTTGCTGGTCGACTATTTCTCGGCCTCCGATCTGCTGGAAGTCTTCATGTCCCAGATGAGCGTGCTGTTCGGCGCCAGTATCGTGTCGCTCGCATTGCTGCTGTGGGCCACGCTCAAGGCGGTGAGCGAGCTGTTTGCCCACTACCTGGAGCGAGGCGAGGCCTTGCGCGAGCTCGCGGAAACTGACCCGCTCACCGGCCTTGCCAACCGCCGAGTGTTCGAGTCCCGCTTCGCCATTGAGCGCAATCACCGCCGGCGCGATGACTCCGCGCTTTCCGTCCTCATGATCGATATCGACCGCTTCAAGCAGATCAATGACCAATGGGGACACGCCAGCGGTGACCGGGTGCTGAAGACAGTGGCGAGCGTCCTGCGCGAGACACTGCGAACGATTGACGTGCCCGCACGGATCGGCGGGGAGGAGTTCGCCGTACTGCTGCCGAAGACCGGCATTGCCGAAGCCCGGCAAGTGGCCGAACGTCTGCGCGAAGTGCTCGCCCAGACCCCGTGCGAACCGGCCTCCGAGACAAGCCCTGCCAGCCCGGCGCCGCGGATCTCGTTCACCGTCTCGATCGGCGCCGCGGAGGCCAGGATGGAGAGCTGCGACGAGCTGGACGCGCTGCTGATGGCGGCGGACAGGCGTTTGTACGCGGCAAAGGCAAACGGGAGAAATCGTGTGGTCAGCGACGACAGCGTGGTCGACGACCCCAGGCAGTTGACGCAGACCACGCCATAGCCGGTCAGTACCATTCGGTTGGCGTATCAGGCACCGCCGTCATTCAATGCGGCGCATCGATTTGCTTATAGCAGATGGAAGCGCTACTGAATTCGCGATGAGGAGCCGGCAACAACGCCAGGCGCACCGTTTCGCGGCCAGCGTTGCCTTGCCGCAACTCTCTTGACTTCTCCATGTGTGATTCCTAGGTTTATGAGTACTCTGGGACGTGAACGATACGCAAGTCGTCCGGACCAACGCCTGCGGCAGGGCCTGCCGGACCGCTGACGGAAGGCCGGTGTTCTGGCGGTGCCACAAGCTCCGGCGTGGCCATGCGTTCTGGAGCTTCGGCCTGCGCGCCCGCGGCCGTGCGCTGTGACAGGCCATTCTCGGTCGAGGGGGGGCGAGATGAATCTGCACGCCAAATCAGTTCTCTTGCCTCTTGTCCTGCTTTCCGCGCTGGCCGTCGGCGGGTGTTCGAAGCCCCAGACGGGCCACGTCCTGGATGAAGCGCAGCAGGCCGGGCGCACCGCGGAGTCGTTCCCGCATGCGTCGGAAGACTATTTCCACGACATGGATCGCGGCGTGTCCCTGACGAAGGAGGAAATCCAGGGGCGCAATATGTGGGTCGTGTGGACCGGCGGCAACGACAGGTTCTGGGATGCCCTGACGGACTACACATTCGGCGCCTTCGACCTGCTCAAGTCCATCAGTTCGCACCCGACCCAGGGGTATTCGCGGGACAACCGCTGGTCGTACCTGGGCCTGCTCAACGAGCCCTGCTTCGAAAAACCCAGGGGCCCGGATCCGCAGCGTTTCGGCCTCTGGCTCGATCACCGGACCAAGGATTGCCCGGCCGACCCGTTCGAGAACGAGCAGGCTTATCCCGGCGTCAAGACCGGCGCGCGCGGCACCACCTTCTCCGATGGCCAGAAGCTGCCGGTCGGTTCCTACTATGGATATCCGACCGGCATCGTTGGCCTGCGCCTGTTCCCGAATCCCGCCTTTGACGAGAAGGCCGCCAAGGCGTGGGACCCGGAGCGCTACTACACGGATCCGTCCTACTACAACCGTGCGGACCTGGTGCGCCCGTACCGGGTCGGCATGTCCTGCGGCTTCTGCCACGTGGGCCCGAGCCCGGTCCGGCCACCGGCCGACCCGAACCACCCGGCGTGGTCGAACCTGAGCGCCACCGTGGGGGCGCAGTACATGTGGGTGGACCGCCTCTTCATCCACAACGCGGCGACGCCGGCGGGCCAGCAGAATTACATGTTCCAGCTCGTGCATACCTTCCGCCCGGGCGCGATGGATACCTCGCTGGTCTCCACCGACAACATCAACAATCCGCGCACGATGAATGCGCTGTATGACCTGATGGCACGCATGGGCGTGGCCAAACGGCTCGGCGAAGAGAAGCTGGCCGGCGGCGAACGCAACAACAGGCAGCTCAATGATTATGTGCAGACTGGCCCGCTGACGCAGTTCTATGCGCCCCCGGACACCGTGTGGACGCCGCACGTACTCAAGGACGGCGCGGATTCCGTCGGGGTGATGGGCGCGCTGAACCGTGTCTACCTGAATATCGGCCTGTTCAGCGAAGAGTGGCTCCTGCACTTCAATCCCATCATTGGCGGCAAGGCGATCTCGCCCATCGAAATCGCCGTCGCGCAGAAGAACTCGGCCTATTGGAAGGCGACCGAAGCCGGCACCTTCAATACCGCGGCCTTCCTACTGAAATCGACCCCGCCGGATCACCTGAGGGACGCCCCGGGCGGCAACGCCTATCTGGCCGACACCACGACCGCCGCGGGAGCCGACCAGCTGGCACGCGGCAGGAACGTCTTCGCCAATACCTGTGCGCGCTGCCATTCCAGCAAGGGACCGCCGCCGCCGGCCGACCTGAAGATGCGCGAATGTGCCGGCGAGAACTATCTCGGCTGCTTCAAGCGCTACTGGAAATGGACGCAGACCGATGAATACAAGGCGCAGATGCGCCAGATCGTCAATGCGCCGGACTTCCTTGAAGGCAACTACCTGTCGAGCGATGTGCGCGTGCCGGCGACGCTTCTGCGCACCAATGTCTGCAGCCCGCTTGCGACCAACGCGCTGCGGGGGAATATCTGGGACAACTTCTCCTCGGAGTCGTACAAGACCCTGCCGTCGGTCGGGCTCGTCACGCTCAACGACCCGTTCACGGGCGCGCGCTGGCAGTACCGGATGCCGGCGGGCGGGCGCGGCTACACGCGCGTGCCGTCGCTGATCAGCATCTGGTCCACCGCGCCGTTCCTGCTCAACAACGCGCTCGGGCCGTTCAGCGGGGATCCGTCGGTCCAGGGCAGGATGAAGGTCTTCGACGCTTCGATCGAGCAACTGCTCTGGCCGGAAAAGCGCGCGCACGACGACATCCTGGGCGACAAGGTGCCTGGCGTGATCGACCGCACCACCGAGCGCAGCCAGATCACCATCCCGACTGGCTTCGTGCCGGACGCCCTGAAGCCGATGGAGGGCTTCCTGCACCGCTGGATGCCGTGGCTGGTCAGCGCGGGTGGTGACGTCACCATCGGGCCCGCGCCGAAGCAGATGCCGGTCAACCTGATCGCCAATCTCCAGCCGCTGGCCGAGAACCCGGATCCCGTGGCGAAGGCGGAGCACGCGGCGAAGGTGCTCAGGCTTCTGCTCAGGCTGAAGTCGGACCTGGCGTCGGTGCCGGCGGGCGCGACCGACGACCAGTTGCACAAGACCTACGCCAACCTGGTCAAGCCCATGCTTGAACTCAGCAAGTGTCCGGATTTCGTCGTGAACCGGGGGCACTACTTCGGCACGGCGGAATTCAACAACCAGGTTGGCCTGAGTGCGGACGAGCAGGCGTACGGACGGGAGCTGGAGCTGAGCGACGAAGACAAGCGGGCATTGATCGCCTTTCTCAAGACGTTCTGAAGCGGACGGCGCGGCGATGCCTGCTCATGACGATGCGGTGTGGGACTACGTGATAGTCGGGTCCGGCGCGGGAGGCGGCACGCTGGCCGCGCGGCTGGCCGAGGCGGGCATGCGCGTGTTCCTGCTGGAAGCGGGCGGCGACGCGCGGGCGTACGAGGCAGACTGCATGCCAGAGGACTACGATGTGCCGGGCTTTCACGCCTGCGCGTCCGAGAACCCGGCCATGAGCTGGAACTTCTTCGTGCGCCACTATGCCGACGACGCACAGCAGCGGCGCGACCCGAAGTGCGGCAGCGAGGGCGTGCTCTATCCGCGCGCGGGCACCCTGGGCGGCTGCACCGCCCACAACGCAATGATCTTCCTCTATCCGCACGATTCGGACTGGGACGACATTGCGGCACTGACCGGCGACCGCTCCTGGAAAGCGGCAAAGATGCGCCGCTATGCCAAGACGCTGGAACGCTGCCGCCACCGTCCCCTCTGGGACCTGGCGCGCCGCCTGGGCTTTGATCCCACCATGCACGGCTGGAACGGATGGCTCAATACCGAGCGCGCCATGCCGCTGGAAGCACTGACCGACGATGCCCTGATGCGCGTGATCCTCGGTTCGATGGAGCTGGCCGCGCGCAGCGTGCCGCGGCGGCTGCAGGCGCTGCTGAGCCTGGTCCGCTGGCAGGGAGACCCGAACTCGCGGCTATGGGGCAGGCGCTGCTTCGACGGCGTCTGCTATACCCCGCTGACCACGCAGGCTCACGCCCGCACCGGCGCACGCGAGCGCGTGCTCGAGGTGGCCGGGCGTGATCCCTCCATGCTTCACGTCGAACTCGATGCACTAGCCACGCGGGTGCTGATCGACGAGCAGGGCAATGCGACCGGGGTCGAGTACCTCAAGGGCAGGCACCTCTATCGCGCCCATGCCAGCCCGGGCGCCGGGCCAGGCGCGCGCCGGCAGGTGTTCGCCCGCCGGGAAGTGATCCTGTCCGGCGGCGCATTCAACACGCCGCAACTGCTGATGCTGTCGGGCATCGGCCCCGCCGATCACCTCCGCGCACACGGCATTCCGGTGCGCGTGGACCTGCCCGGGGTGGGGTGCAATCTGCAGGACCGCTATGAGATCGGCGTGGTCAGCCGCATGGCGCAGCCGTGGCAAATCCTGCAGGGCGTGCGCTTCGTGAAAGACGATACGCCGTACCAGAGCTGGAGCGACCTGCGTCACGGGGTCTATACGACCAATGGCGTTGCGATCGCGGTCGCAAAGCGCTCGCGCAAGCGGCTGCCCGTGCCGGACATCTTCTGCATGGCACTGGTCGAGCGCTTTATCGGCTACTACCGGGGCTATTCGAAGGCCTTCGCACAGGAGAACGACCGGCTCACCTGGAGCATCCTCAAGGCGCATACGCAGAATCGCGCCGGCACCGTGCGGCTGCGTTCGGCCGATCCTTGCGACATGCCGCAGATCGACTTTCACTATTTCGAGGAGGGCGACGCTGCCACGGGCGACGACATGCGCGCGATGATCGAAGCCATACGCTTCGTGCGCAAGCTGGCGCAACCGCTCGCCGAGCGCGCGCTCATCGTCCACGAAGAGCTACCCGGCGGGCAAGTGCGCAGCGATGACGACCTGGCCGGCTACGTGCGCGACAACGCATGGGGACACCATGCCTCGTGCACTTGCCCGATCGGCGCGCGCACAGCGGGGGGCGTGCTCGACAGCGCATTCTCGGTCCATGGCACGCGGCGGCTGCGGGTGGTCGACGCATCCGTCTTTCCCCGGATTCCCGGCTTCTTCCCGGTCTGCGCGGTCTACATGATCGCGGAGAAGGCAGCTGACGTGCTTCTCGACGAGGCGCGGGCAATGAGATAGGTCATTGGTCCGCATAGGAGGTCGACGATGAGCGACAAAGTGCACAAGCTGATGCAGTTGCAGGAAAGGCCGGACGAGCTGGTCCGCCCCCTTGTATGAAGCGCAGATCTTTTCTCTTCGGCGGACTGGGCGCGGCCGGTGCGCTGCTCGTCGGCTGGTCGGTATTGCCGGTGCGCCAGCGCCTGACCACGTCGGCCGCCTTGCCGGCGGCTGGCACCCAGGTGCCGCTCAATGGCTGGGTCAAGATCGCGGCGGACAACGGCGTCACCATCATGATGAGCTGCTCGGAGATGGGGCAGGGCGTGCATACGGGCCTGGCCATGCTGCTGGCCGAGGAAATGGATGCCGACTGGTCCCGCGTGGCGGTCGAGCATGCGCCGCCGGACAAGATCTTCAATAACCTCGAGGTGGTCGTCGGCGGCCTGCCGTTCCGCCCCGACGATGACGGCGCCATCGAGCGGCTGGCCGTCTGGATGACCCGCAAGCTCATGCGCGAGTATGGCGAGATGGTTACCGGCGGCTCGTCCAGCATCAACGATCTGTGGCTGCCGATGCGAGAGGCAGGCGCCTGCGCGCGCGCCATGCTGGTTGCCGCCGCAGCCGCGCAGTGGAAGGTGGCGGCCGGTGAATGCCGTGCCGAGGCCGGCAGGGTGCTGCATGCCTCGGGGCGCTCGGCTACGTTTGGCGAGCTGGCGGCCCAGGCCGGGCAACAGTCTCTGCCGAAGAAGGTGGGACTGAAGGACCCCGCCGCGTTCCGCCTGATCGGCAAGCCACTGCGGCGTATCGATGCCGCATCCAGGGTCGACGGCACGGCGCGCTTCGGCATCGACGTGCTACCCGAGGGCCTGCTGTACGCCAGCGTGCTGATGTGCCCGACGCTCGGCGGGAGCGTCAAGCGGCTCGACGCCTCCGCGGCGACCGCGCAGCGCGGCATCGTGAAGGCATTCCCGGTTGGCCCCTGCAACGGCGGCACTGCCGGCGTGGCGGTGATCGCCGACAACGCGTTCCGCGCCATGAAGGCGCTGGATGCACTCAAGGTCGATTGGGATCCGGGAGCCGCGGCCACGCTTTCCAGTGCGGAGGTGGCCACGCGCCTCGCACAGACGCTGGACAAGACCGAAGGGCACATCTACTATGCGCGCGGCGATGTCGATGCCGCGCTGCGCTCGGCCGCGAAGACCGTCACCGCCGAGTACCGCGTGCCGTATCTTGCGCACGGTGCGCTGGAGCCCATCAACTGCACGGTGCAGGTGCGCGACGGCGCGGCCACCGTATGGGCCTCGACGCAGGTGCCGAGCATCGCGCGCGAGCAGGTGGCGCATGTGCTCGGCATTGCTGCCGGCAAGGTTGACGTGCGGGTGCAGCTGCTGGGCGGCGGATTCGGGCGGCGCCTGGATGTGGATTTCATCGCGCAGGCAGCGCTCATCGCGCGCGAGGCGGCGGGGCGGCCGGTGCAGACCATCTGGACGCGCGCGCAGGATATGACGCACGACTTCTATCGCCCCGCCTGTATTTCGCGCTTCAAGGCCGGACTCGATGACGCCGGCAGGGTGGTGGCATGGCAAAGCAGCTCGGCCAGCCAGGCCGTCGTGCTGGAGATGCTGGCACGCATCTATGGGTTGCCGCGGATCGGCCCCGACAAGACCTCGTCCGAAGGTGCATTCGACCAGCCTTATGCGTGGCCCAACGCGCGGGTTGGCCATGCGGTCGTCGAGCTGCCGGTGCCGGTAGGCTTCTGGCGCTCGGTGGGGCATTCGCACCAGGCCTTTTTCACCGAGAGCTTTATGGACGAACTGGCAGTGGCGGCCGGGAAGGATCCCGTGGCATTCCGCGCGAGCCTGCTGGGCGAGCGCCCGCGCCACCTGGCCGTGCTGCAGCGCGTGGCCGCGCTGTCTGGCTGGGGCCGGCCGCTGGCGAGGGCAGCCGACGGGGCCATGCGCGCACGCGGGGTGGCGCTGCACGAGTCGTACGGCAGCATCGTCGCGCAGGTGGCGGAGGTTTCGCTGGGCACGGAGAAGTCCGTGCGCGTGCACCGTGTGGTCTGCGTGATCGACTGCGGCATGCCGGTGAACCCGAACCTGATCCGCCAGCAGGCGGAGAGCGGCATCGTCTTCGGCCTTTCGGCCGCGCTGTACGAGGCCATCACCATCGTCAACGGCGAGGTGCAGCAGAAGAACTTCCACGATTTCCCCGTGGTGCATATCAACGACTGCCCCGTGATCGAGACCGAGATCATGCCAGGCCAGGGTCATCCGCAAGGCGTGGGCGAAGTCTGCACGCCGCCGGTTGCACCGGCCGTGGCCAATGCGCTGTTCGCCCTGACCGGGCAGCGCCTGCGCGTGTTGCCCCTGAAGATCGCCTGAACCGCAGGAGAAGACCATGCCATCCCTGAACGTCAACGGCAAGGCAGTCACGGTGGATGCCGAGGCCGACATGCCGCTGCTCTGGATCCTTCGCTGCGACCTGGCGCTGACCGGCACCAAGTTCGGCTGCGGCGTGGGCATTTGCGGCGCCTGCACGGTTCATCTGGATGGCAAGGCGGCGCTCGCGTGCCAGACCCCGATGGCGTCGCTGCGCCAGTCCGCCAGCATCACCACCATCGAAGGCCTGCAGGGCAAGGAGGCCCAGGCGCTCAAGGCCGCCTGGCTCGATCTTGACGTGGTGCAATGCGGCTACTGCCAGAGCGCCCAGGTCATGGCCGCCTGTGCGCTGCTGAAGGTGAAGCCCAGACCCAGCGATGCCGACATCGATGCGGCGCTGGCCGGCATCATCTGCCGCTGCGGCACGTACTCGCGGATACGGGCGGCGATCCATCAGGCGGCAGGGGGAGGGACGGGTGGCCATCCGCCGGAGCACGGACGTGGGGGATAGCCAGCCGGTGAAGGCCTACGGCCGAAAGCGTGCACTGCAGGAATGCGCAATGCTCAGCCCGCCATCAGGGCTTCCCGCTTTCGCCCCCGGGCCTGCAGAGGCCTTTCCTGCCCGACCCTCGCCAGGGCAGACGTGAACCACGACCGGGCACGCCATGCCTTCATGAAACGCAGTGCCGCTGCGGCCATCGCCGCAGGCGTTCGAGGCCTTCTATATCGAGCAGGGTCACGTGCTTGACGCGAATCTCGATCAGGCCCTCGTGTTGCAGGCGCGAGAACGTGCGACTGACGGTTTCCAGCGTCAGGCCAAGATAGCTGCCGATATCCTCCCTGGTCATGCGCAGACGAAATCCGCAGCCGGCCTCGCCACGCGCGTTCAGGCGTGCGCGCACATCCAGCAGGAAGTTGGCGACACGGTGGTCCGCACCGTGGCTGCCAAGCACCATCAACCGCGTCGACTCCCGGACAATCTCTGCGCTGAGCAGGCGGTACATCTCCTGCTGCAATGAATGCGTCTGCCGGCAAAGCGCTTCCAGATGGCCGAACGAGATATAGCCGGCAACACAGTCCTCCAGCGCCGTTGCGTCGCAATGATGACGTTCCGTGCTGAT
Source organism: Cupriavidus sp. IDO (assembly GCF_000812465.1). GTDB lineage: Bacteria > Pseudomonadota > Gammaproteobacteria > Burkholderiales > Burkholderiaceae > Cupriavidus. The sequence goes on from NZ_JWMA01000174.1 coordinate 81,357, forward strand.
GCCGCCCAACCCGAGGATGTCCCCTTGCAGGTAGAAGCCATTGACGTGCTCGTGGCCATCCGGGTCGGAAACGACCGTCTTGGCCGATCCGGAGCGGAGCGTGTAGATGCTCTCGAACTGGTCGCCGGTGCGAAAAAGGGCCTCGCCCTTGCGCACGAGCCGCCAGTTCGTCATCACGGACTGAAGCCGTACCAGGTCAACATGGCCAGGGACACCGTGACTCAAGCCGCGGTGGACCGCTGATGCCGCGGCCGCTGCTCGATCGCAGGCGGCGTGTGCACCACTCCATGCCGTGTCCAGGTATGGCATTTCCCCACTTTGTCGCGGCTGATTCGCTTCTAGCATCTCGTTCCCCCGGGTAGTCCGGAAACCGCGTGAGCGGTGTTTCTCTGTCTCGCGAAAGGTAGTCGTCATCCTCGGCGTGTCGGCTTCTCGCCACGCAACGCAGGAGCAACGCAGCGGTGAGCCACCAGTCTCCCTGAATTTGTATATCGCAGGACACGAACGCGCACGGGAAATATGCATCGCTTTTCAGCGGAGGCAAGTGCTCGCGCCGCTGGCTGGCAGTCAAGGACACGTCTTGCAACGTGTTCTTCCGATCGAACGGCCCGAGATGACGCTATAAATAGTGATAGAAGAAGCACACCTGATATGTGGACTATCGGTATCGCAGAATGCCTGGCCTGCGTGGTGCTGCTGTCGCTAAATCACCAGATCGGCAGCCGCGCTTGCGCCCGCTGCCAAATTTCCTTTGCCTCGGATCAACTTCCCTCGAGCGGACTCACCTAGATTGAATGTGGCCAGCCAGTTCGGCTCGACAGACAGCCGGCCGGCCGGGGCCCTTGTCCCGGACCAGCTTTCCATCGCAGAGGAGTCCAGAATGAAGAACCGAGGATTGATGATTATGGCCGCTCTCGGCCTGGTGGTGCAGGCTGCCGCCGCTCAGCCCAACCCCAGCGTCGATGTCCAGCGCGCACCGGGGCAGGTTACGGCAAGTGGCACCGCTACCGTGACGGCTACCGTGGTCGGCATCGAGCGCGCCACGCGTACCGTGACACTGAAGACGTCGAAGGGGAAGACCGTCCAGCTCGAGGTGGGTGAAGAGGCGCGCAACTTCGATCAGCTGGCTGTCGGCGATATCGTGACCGTCCAGTATCGGGAGGCCATTTCACTCAGCCTCAAGAAGGGGGCCGGCCCGCTTTCCGTGACAGAGCGCGAATCCTCTGACCGGTCCGCCCCTGGCGGCAAGCCGGGCGGGACGGTCGGCAGGGAGGTCACAGTGATTGCCGATGTCGTTGCGGTGAACGCGCCCTCCAAGACAGTGACGCTGAAGGGCCCGCAGGGCAACCAGCTGGATTTGCTCGTGGACGATCCCGAGCAGCTGAAGGCCGTCCGGAAGGGCGATCGTGTGCAGGTGGTCTACACCGAAGCCATGGCCATCTCCGTGGAGCCGGCAAAGAAGAAATAATCGGCACGGCCCCGGCAGACCTCCGTGACCGGGGCCTGGAACCTAAGAACCCTCCTTCATTATGAAGATGGGTTTTAAAACCGCTCCTCGACATAGCGATAAGGATAGTCGGGCTCCCGGTATCCCCCTGCCTTCTGCCTGGCAGGCAGCTTGACCTGCTTGCGTTCCACTTCCTCATACGGGATCTGAGCGAGCAGGTGCGAGATGATGTTCAGGCGGGCCCGGCGCTTGTCGTTGGAGTTGACCACATGCCAAGGCGCGTAGTCGGTGTCGGAAGCCGCAAACATCGCGTCCCGGGCGCGTGAATAGTCGTACCAGCGGCTATAGGAGCGCAGATCCATGTCGGAGAGCTTCCAGATCTTGCGGCCGTCGTGGATACGGTCCTCGAGCCGGCGGGTCTGCTCCTCCGGGCCGACCTCCAGCCAGTACTTGATCAGGATGACGCCGGAATGCACGATGGCACGTTCGACCAGCGGCACGGCGCGAAGGAACTCGTCGGCCTGCTCTTCTGTACAGAACCCCATCACGCGCTCCACGCCGGCGCGGTTGTACCAGCTCCGGTCGAAAATGACGATCTCTCCAGCTGCGGGCAGGTGAGGGAGGTAGCGCTGCACGTACATCTGGCTCTTTTCCCGGTCGGTGGGCGCGGGCAGGGCGATCACCCGGAAGACGCGAGGGCTGACACGCTCCGTGAGCGCCTTGATGGTGCCGCCCTTGCCGGCACCGTCACGGCCCTCGAATACCACGCACACCTTGACGCCACGTGCCTGGACCCATTGCTGCAGCTTGACGAGTTCGACATGAAGCGCGAACAGATGCTTGCTGTATTCCTTCTGCGGCATTTTTCCGGTTTCTTTCCCGTGCGGCGGCGCGTCAGGCCCGTGCGCGGCCTCCGCGTCGGCCGGCCGCTCGATGTTGTCCTTGTCCTTGCGCTTCCCTTTTCCCTTGCTCATGATCTGCCTCCGCTGGCGTACCGCTGCCATTCTGGATCTCTCAGACATCCCATATCAGCCTAGATGGTGAGTGGCAGCCAATTTTGATCAGGCGCAAGGAACCAACCGGTGCGATTGACGTGCTCGGCCCCCGCTGCCTGTTGGTGCTGGGAAAAACAGCAAGCACTACGCCCACGAAAAGGATGCCGAGGCCTGTCGAAATCGCAAGGCAGCCGGGGAGGCGCCGGCGCAAGTGCAGGACAGTGCCTCGAAACCGGTTGAATTCAGATCATTGCCGTACTACCTTCATATGGCGCATAGAGCAGGAATCCGCGCCGGAAGTCGGCCGGCAATGGCACGCTGCCTTCAGAAGTCCTCCGAGCGGATGCGCTGACGCGCCCGCCGTGGATGGCGCCGTGAGCGGTTGCGAGGAGGGAATATGGCCTTTCTGATCAGGCGGCTGCTTCAATCGGGCTGCGCATGGCTGTTTGTCACCCTGATGGCGGGATCGGGCGGTGTTGGCGCGCAGGACGCCCAAAGCCAGCCTCCCACCTTCAAGCCCGAAGAAATCGAGGCGCTGGTGGCCCCGATCGCGCTTTACCCCGACTCGGTACTGTCCCAGGTGCTGATGGCGTCCACTTATCCGCTGGAGGTCGTGTACGCGGCGCGCTGGGTCAAGGCCAATCCCAAGGTCAAGGGCGATGCCGCGGTCAAGGCCGTCGCCAACGAGACCTGGGATGTCAGCGTGAAATCGCTGGTGGCGTTTCCGCAGGTGCTCGAGCCGATGAATGACAAGCTCGACTGGACCAAGAAGCTTGGCGACGCCTTCCTGGCCCAGGAAAAGGACGTGCTTGCGGCGGTGCAACGATTGCGCGGCAAGGCGCAGCAGTCGGGCAATCTCAAATCGACCGAACAGCAGAACGTCATCGTCGAGCCGGCAACAGGCGGCGCGGCAGCCGGACAGACCATTGTGAGGATCGAGCCGGCGGACCCGCAGGTCATTTACGTGCCGGCCTATAACCCGACTACGGTCTATGGCGCCTGGGGATATCCAAGCTATCCGCCGACCTACTGGCCGCCTTACCCGGCTTACTATCCGGGCGCCGCGCTGGCCACGGGCTTTGCCTGGGGCGTTGGCCTGGCCGCTGCGGGCGCCATTTTCGGCAACTGCAACTGGGGCGGCGGCGACGTCAACATCAATGTCAACAAGGCCGCAAATATCGACCGCAACTTCGACCGCACCAAGGTGCAGGGGGGCGGTCGCTGGCAGCACGACGCCAGCCACCGGCAGGGCGTGTCGTACCGCGACAACGCCACCCGCCAGAAATTCTCGCGCGACGTGCCGGGCGCCGACCGGCGCAATGACTTCCGTGGCCGTGAAGGCGGTGCGGGCGGCCGTGGTGATGCCGATCGGGTGGCTGCGCGTGACCGCGCCGGTGCAGGTGACCGGGGCGGTGCAGGTGACAGGGGCGGTGCAGGTGACCGGGGCGGTGTAGGTGACCGGGGCGGTGCGGGTGACCGGGGCGGTGTAGGTGACCGGGGCGGTGCGGGTGACCGAGCGGGCGTTAGTGACCGGGCCGGTGCGGGTGACCGGGCGGGCGCGAGTAACCGGGCCAGCACGGCAGATCGTTCACGAGGAGGCGCCGGCGGCGGTGGCGGGCGCGACAACGCGTTCCAGGGCGTAGGCGGCGGCGCTGCTTCCCAGCGCGACTTCGACCGCGGACGCGCCAGCACGCAATCAGCCGGCTTTAACCGGTCTGGCGGCGGTGGCGGGTTCAGCGGCGGCGGTGGCGGCGGTGGCCGTGCCGGAGGCGGCGGCGGACGGGGTGGTGGCGGCGGCGGACGTGGCGGCGGCAGGCGTTAGGATCAGGGAGAACCATGATGTCACCACTACCAATTTCCCGCTGCCGGCCTGGCCGCATGGTGCATTCGTTCGCCGTTGCGTTCGTGATCGCCCTGGCCGGCATGGCCGGCGCGCACGCGCAGAAGCCGTTCGATTCCCCCGAGGCCGCCATGGCGGCGTTTGGCGATGCGGTCGCCAATAGCGACGACACGGCCATGAAGGCGCTGCTGGGCGCCAACTTCCATGACCTGATCCCGCCGGTCGGCGCCGATGTCCGGCAGCGCTTCCTCGCGGCGTGGCAGGTATCGCATGCGATCGAATCCACCGACGCGACCCATGCCCGCATCGCGGTCGGCAATGACGGCTGGACACTGCCAGTCCCACTGGTGAAGTCAGCCAAGGGCTGGGCCTTCGATACGCGTGCCGGCGTGCAGGAGATGCGCATCCGCCGCATCGGGCGGAACGAACTGGCGGTGATCCAGACCATGCTGGCGGTCTACGATGCGCAGCACGAATACGCCCAGGCCGACCACGACCACGACGGCATGCTGGTGTACGCATCCCGGCTGACCAGTTCGCCCGGCAAGCAGGACGGGCTGTACTGGCCGACACAGCCCGGTGAGCCAGCCAGCCCGCTCGGCCCGGCCTTCCTCACTGCGGGTAAGACCAACCCGGGGCAGGAAGGCTACTACGGCTATCACTACAAGCTGCTCACGTCGCAAGGCGCCCACGCACCTGGCGGGGCGTACAACTATGTCGTCAAGGGCAAGCTGTTCGGCGGATTTGCCGTCCTGGCGTGGCCTGCCCGCTATGGCGATACAGGCGTGAAGAGCTTCATGGTCAGCCACGAAGGCCAGGTCTACGAGCGAGACCTGGGCCCGGACAGCGCCGGCAAGGCCGCTGCAATCAAGTCTTTCGACCCCGGCGAAGGCTGGACCAAGGTCACCCCATGATGAGCGGCGTTCGCGTGTTGGCTGCGGCTGTGGTGGTTGGCGCCGCGCTTACGCTGGCGGCATGCGCTTACCCTTACCCTGTGGCGCCGGTCACCGCGGTGCCAACCACCAGCCGGTACGACAGTGCCTTTGCCGCGGCCGCGGGCGCCATGCGCGACCAGGGCGTGGCGCTCAGTGTGCAGGACCAGTCCGCCGGCAGGCTGGCGGGTACTCGCAATAACCGGCAGGTCACGGCCAGCGTGCTGCGGCAGGCAGACGGCAGCGTACGGGTGCAGTTCGACGGCGATGACCCGGCCGACCCCGGCCTGCTCGACCGCATTTCACGCAGTTACGACGCGCGCATGGGCCGCTGAAGCTTTCGGCCTGACTTGCGCCTTCGTCTCAATGCGTGCAATTGGCGCGGTAGGTTTCCTGCAATGACTTGCGGGTCTGGTCGCGCTCGATCTTGGGAATGGTGCGCCCCTGCGCGTTCTGCGTTGCCGGCCCGGACGACTTGTAGGATCGCTGCTTCGAGGTGGCGTTGTATTGCTCCTTCAGGGCCTCGCACTTGGCGCGCATGGCGTCATCCAGACTCGTAGCGTCGGCAGATGGAGGACGATAGGGGCTGGAGCCCTCCTGTACAGCATCGGATATGGCATTGGCGGCACCCTGGCCAGGCGCGGGCTGTGCCAGGCCGGCAGTGGCAAAGCCCAACGCCATCAGGCTCGCCAGCATGGATTTTCTAGACATCCGCATAGGCTCTCCGTTGCGTGACGATGCTGACGGCGTGCTCAAGCTGCCTGATGCGGCACGCCGGGCACGGACAAGACTAAGGGTAGTCATGTCCACACGTATGTCAAATCCGGCAGGCGTGCCGCGTTGCTGAATCACTGCAGCCGCCGGCCGAGCGTTTCCGGCACCATGGCCAGCCCAAGCAGGGAGACCAGGCCGCACCCGATCAGGTAGAACGCCGGCGCATTCGGGCTGCCCGTCAGGTGGATCAGCAGCGTCGAAAACAACTGGGCGAAGCCGCCGAACACCGCGATCGCCAGATAATACGTCACCGACATGCCGGTGGCCCGCAGGCGTTGCGGCAGCACTTCACTGACGAGCACCAGCGTCGCGGGGGACGTCATCGCCATCGGGATGGCCAGGCACCCGACCACCACCAGCAGGCAGGTCAGCGACGGGAAGGCATTCAGCACCATGAAGGCCGGATACGCCATCACCAGCAGCGCCAGGCGCGACCACCACACCATGTTGCGGCGCCCGACCCGGTCGCTCAGCCAGCCGGCGATGGGGCCAAAGATCACCATCATGGCCGCGGCCACAAAGCCTGCCCAGACCGCTTCGCCGCGCGGAATATGCAGCTGGAAGGTGGCGTAGTTGGGGAGGTAGTAGGCGATCAGGTGCACGGCAGCCGCCAGCCCGATCATCAGCAGCACGCTTGCGGCCAGTTCGCGCCGGTGCTGGCGCATCAGCTGCCACCCGCCCGCCGCAGCCGCCTTCTTGCGCGGCGCGGGCACAAGCGTCTCTTCCAGGCGCCGCCGGATCACCTGTCCGACCGGGATCACCAGGATGCCGATCAGGAACGCGATGCGCCAGCCCCAGGATTCGAGCGCTGCCGGGGTGAGCACCTGGTTGAGCGAAAGGGCCACCAGCGCGGCAACGACCGCCGCGATGCCCTGGCTGGCGGTCTGCCAGCTGGTATAGAAGCCACGCGAGCGCTCGTCCGCGTACTCCAGCAGCATGGCGCTTGCGGAGCCCATTTCCCCGCCGATCGCAAAGCCCTGGACCAGGCGTGCGACGATCATCAGGATCGGGGCGATGATGCCGATCTGCGCATAAGTCGGGGTCACCACCAGGATCAAGGCGCTGAGCGCCATCAGCCACATCGACAGCAGCACCGCCGGCTTGCGGCCATGGCGGTCGGCATAGGCACCGATCACCAGGCCGCCGAGCGGACGCATCAGGTAGCCCGCACCGAAGGTGCCGAAGGAAAGCAGCAACTGGCCGAGCGGGTTCCCGACGGGGAAGTAGAGCGGGATGATCAGCGTGGCAAAAAAGTTGTACACGCCCGAGTCATAGAGCTCCAGGGCGCCACCGATGGTGATGGCCGAGATCGCGGACACTTTGGACATGGGCTTGCGCTCGTCCTTGGTATCGGCCGGAACGGGCGTGTGGGCAGGCGCCACCATGGTGGTGGGGTCAAGGGGCATTGCTGTCTCCTGGCGCGGCGATCCTTTCGGATCTTTGCGTAGCTGCCGCGCGTTCTGTTTTTTCATTGAAAAAGGTGCATCCGTTCCGGCCCGGCCTGGCGGGCAGTGCAAGTCGGTTTACTCCAGGCGGAATCCCGTCTGTTTGATGGCCAGCGCCCATTTCTTCTGCTCGGCCGCCATGAACGTCGCAAACTGGTCGGGAGAGCTGTTGCTCGCGGGCTCGTAGCCCTTGCTGGCCAGTTGCTGGCGTACGCCGGGCGCGTTCAGGGCCTTCTCGATTTCCTTGCCCAGCAGCGCAACGATGTCTTTAGGCGTGCCGGCCGGTGCCACCAGCCCGTACCACTCGCTGGCCTCGATGCCCGGGAAACCGGCTTCCGCCATGGTCGGCACGTCGGGGAAGAGCGCAAGGCGCTGCTTGCTTGCCACGGCAATCCCCTTGAGCTGGCCACCCTTCACGAACGGCATGACCGCCGGCACGCCGTGGAACATCATGTGGATATGCCCCCCCACCATGTCAGTCAGCGCCTGCGGCCCGCCCTTGTATGGCGCATGGACGACACTGATATGGGCCATGTCCCTGAACACCTCGCTGACCACGTTCTGCTGCGTGCCGGGGCCGGGCGAGGCATAGCTGAGCTTTCCGGGCTCCGCCTTCGCACGGGCCACCAGTTCCTTGACGGAGCTTGCAACCGACGGGTTGACCACGAGCATGTACGGAGAGCTTGCCATCAGCCCAAGGGGGGCGAAGTCCTTGCTCATATCGAAAGGCAGGTTCTTCTGCAGGCTGGCATTGATCGCCATCGGCGCGCTTGCCACCAGCAGCGTGTAGCCGTCCGGTGCTGCCTTGGCCCCCATGCCCGCGCCGATATTCCCGGTGGCGCCCGGACGGTTGTCGACCACGAATTGCTGGCCCAGGCTGGCGGTCATTTTCTCGGCGACGGTGCGGGTGACGGTGTCGACGCCACCGCCCGCAGGCCAGGGCACGATGATGCGAACAGGGCGGTTGGGGTAGGCACCCTGTGCCAGCACGCCGGTGGCGCAGACGGCAAGCGCAATGGCGCCCAGGGTATGTCCGACGCGGTGCAGTACGGATTTCATGTCTTGTCTCCTTGTTGTCTCTGGATAGCCCCGGTGTATGTCCCGAGGTCTTCGCCGTAGCCGGTCTGCTTATGCCGCCACGCTGGGCTGTTTCCGGCCCGGCTGTGCCGCTTCCTCGCGCCATTGCCCCATCAGCCGCTGCCACTGCGGGCGCGTGGCCGCCAGGTTGCGCGCCTTGACGTGGCCGTAGCCGCGGATGTCCTGCGGCAGCCGGGCGATTTCCAGCGCCAGATCCACGTTCTCCTTCGACAGTGCCGGCAGCAGCGCTTCCACGCTGCGCTGGTATTCGGCGACCAGCGCCCGTTCTTCCTTGCGCTCCGCGGTGTAGCCGAAGGGATCGAACGCGGTGCCGCGCAGCGCCTTCAGCCGGGCCAGCACGCCGAATGCCTTGCGCATCCACGGGCCGTACGCGCCCTTGACCAGTTCGCCGTCCGGGTTCTTCTTTGCAAACAGGGGCGGGGCCAGGTGATGCACCAGCCGGACCTTGCCTTCGAACATGGATTCGATCTGCTGGCGGAATGCCGCGCCGGTGTGCAGGCGCGCCACCTCGTATTCGTCCTTGTATGCCATCAGCTTGAACAGCGAACGGGCAACCGCTTCCGTAAAGCGGGTGTTCCCGACCACGGACTCGGTCTTCCGCACGCGAGCCACAAACGCTTCGTATTGCGCGGCATAGGCACGGTTCTGGTAGCCGGTGAGGAATTCCACATGCTTGGCGATGAGCTCGTTCACCGACGCCTTGCGCGTGAACTGGATCACCTGCGCGTTTGCAGGCTGCAACGGCACCCTGGACAGGTCATGCGCGCACAGGCGCCCCCACTCGAAGGCAGCCTTGTTGCTCTCCACCTGCACGCCGTTGAGCTCAATGGCCCGCATCAGCGCCGCGTGCGACAGCGGCACCCTGCCTTTCTGCCAGGCGTAGCCGAGCAGCAGCAGGTTCGCGTAGATCGACTGGCCGAGCAGTTGCGTGGCCACCTGTTCGGCATCGAACGTGCCGATCCGGTCCTGGCCGACAGCCTGCGCGATCCTGGCGACGGCCTCCCCGGTCTGCGGGTCCCAGTCCGGGTTGCGGACGAAGGCGGCGGTCGGCGTGAGATGGCTGTTCAGGACCACATAGGTGCGCTCGGGCGACATCGTGGCGAGCGAGGTCTTGCCGGCAGCCACCACCGTGTCGCAGGCAATCACCAGGTCCGCCATGGCAAGATCGACGCGGCTGGCATGCAGCGCATCCGGGCTGGCGGCGATCTGGATGTGGCTCCAGGTGGCGCCGCCCATCTGCGCCATGCCGGTCGCATCCTGCGTGATCACCCCCTTGCCTTCCAGGTGGGCGGCCATGCCGAGCACGCCGCCGATCGTGACGATGCCCGTGCCGCCGATGCCGGCCACCACAATGCGTCGGGGCGTGCCGGCGTCCGGCAGCTCGGGCATGGGGATGGCGTCCGGGGCAGGGCGCTGGCCTTTGGCGGCAGCGGCCGGCTTCTTCAGCTGCCCGCCTTCCACCGTGACGAAGCTCGGGCAGAACCCCTTGACACAGGAGAAGTCCTTGTTGCAGGTATTCTGGTTGACCGTGCGCTTGCGGCCGAACTCGGTCTCCACCGGCTGCACGGCCAGGCAGTTGCTCTGGACCGAGCAGTCGCCGCAGCCTTCGCAGACGAGCTCATTGATGACCACGCGCTTGTCCGGATCGGCCATGGTGCCGCGCTTGCGCTCGCGGCGCTTCTTGGTGGCGCAGGCCTGGTCGTAGATGATGACAGTCACGCCAGCCACTTCGCGCAGTTCGCGCTGCACGGCATCAAGCTCATCGCGGTGGCGCACTGTGACGCCCGCGGCCAGATTGTTGACCACAGCGTACTTGCCCGGCTCATCGGTGACCACCACGATCTGCCCGGCGCCTTCGGCGGCCAGCTCGCGCGTCATGGCCGGCACATCTAGCTGTCCGTCCACCGGTTGCCCGCCGGTCATGGCCACGGCGCTGTTGAACAGGATCTTGTAGGTGAGGTTGACGCCGGCATGGATGGACTGGCGCACGGCCAGCAAGCCGGAGTGGTTATAGGTGCCGTCGCCAAGGTTGGCGAACATGTGGGTGCGCTTGCTGAACGCGGACTGTCCCATCCAGTGCACGCCTTCGCCGCCCATTTGCGACCACGACGTGGTCGAGCGATCCATCCAGGTCACCATCCCGTGGCAGCCGATACCGGCCATGGCGGTCGAGCCTTCCGGCACGCGGGTGCTCGTATTGTGCGGGCAGCCGGGGCAGAACCACGGCAGGCGGTCAGTGCCGCGGGCATCGCCCTGGGCGGTCGAACGCTCCTTCGCTTCGATTTCATTCAGGCGCACATCCATGCGTGCCGCGACGTCGGGCGGCACGCCAAGCAGCCTGAGGCGGTGCGCGATGGCCTTGGCCACCAGTGCCGGCGAGAGGTCGGCCTTGGCGCGCAGCAGCCAGTCCTGGCCCGGCTTGCTGTGGCTCCATTCGCCGCCGGCGCCGTCGGTGTGATCGTACTTGCCGAAGACGGCCGGCCGTGCCTCGGGGCGATAGTGGTACAGCTCGTCCTTGAGCTGTTGCTCGATGATGGGGCGCTTCTCCTCGACCACCAGGGCTTCTCGCAGCCCATGCGCGAACTCGCGCACACCGGCCGGCTCCAGCGGCCATACCACGCTCACCTTATGGACGCGGATGCCGAGCGCGCGGCACGTGTTGTCATCCAGGCCCAGGTCGAGCAGGGCCTGGCGGGTGTCGCTGTAGGCCTTGCCGCTGGCAATGATGCCCAGCCGGTCATTCGGGCCTTCCACCACATTGCGGTTCAGGCGGTTGGCCCGCACATAGGCCAGGGCGGCCGGCCATTTGAACTCCATCATGCGTGCCTCGGCCGCCAGCGGGTCATCGGGCCAGCGGATATGCAGGCCGCCCTCGGGCATGGTGAAGTCCTCGGGCAGCAGGATGCGGACACGATCCGCATCGGTCAGCACCGACGCACCGGATTCGACCACTTCCTGCACGGTCTTCATGCCAGCCCACAGGCCGCTGAAGCGGCTCATGGCGAAGGCATGCACGCCCAGATCGAGGATGTCCTGCACGCTGGACGGAAAGAACACCGGCAGCCCGCATGCCATGAAGGTATGGTCGCTCTGGTGCGCCAGGGTGCTGCTCTTGGACACATGGTCATCGCCGGCGAGCGCGATCACGCCGCCCAGGGGCGCCGTGCCGGCCAGGTTGGCGTGCTTGAGCGCATCGCCGCTGCGGTCCACGCCCGGGCCCTTGCCATACCAGATGCCGAACACGCCGTCGTACTTCTTGCTGGCCGCATCGAACTCCAGCTGCTGCGACCCCCAGACCGCGGTGGCGCCCAGTTCCTCGTTGACGCCGGGCTTGAAGACCACATGGTTGTCGGCAAGGTACTTCTTGGCCTGCCAAAGCGCCTGGTCATAATTGCCCAGCGGCGAACCGCGGTAGCCTGAAATAAACGCGGCGGTGTTGTGGCCGGCCAATACATCGCGTTTGCGTTGCAGCAGCGGCAGGCGTACCAGCGCCTGCACGCCGCTCATGAAGGCGCGTCCGGATTCCAGCGCGTACTTGTCTTCGATCGACACGGCTTCCATGGCCTTCCGGGCTGCGTCGGGGAGTGTGGGGGCGTTCATAGGTCGGAATTAGCCAGTGAGGGTTGGGCAAGGGCGGCCGGCATCTGCCGGTTTCCCGGCTATCTGTGGATGTCGGTGTCGGACGCCTAGCTTGAGAAGGGAAGGCCGAGTTGCCGGCCGAGCGTATCCAGCTCGCGCAGGATGGCGTCGGGTAAAGCGATGCCTCGCTCGCGCCCGTCGCGTTCGAGCGCGTCGCCGCGGTGGCCAGGCAGCCGTGCGCCATCCCCGCCGGCGGCGAGGTAGTTGCCGGTCCACTGCGTCATGTAGTCGGCATACAGGTCCCGGCCTGCAAAGGCATCAGGCTTGACCAGCCAGACAAAGCCGCCTTGCCGGCCGACCGCGCCGCCGCTGGCGACATCATTGCGCTGCGGCGAGAGCGCGTCCGCCGTTGCCGCCAGGGCGCCGGCCAGGCACTCCACCATCATCGCCAGGCCAATACCCTTGTGCCCGCCTGTGGGCAGCAGCGACCCGGACAGCGCGCGTTGCGCGTCGGTGGTCGGCATGCCCTCGTCGTCCAGGGCCCATCCGGCAGGGATTGGCTTGCCTTCACGGGCGGCCAGCAGGATATGGCCGCGTGCGGCAACGCTGCAGGCCACGTCGAACACGATCGGCGCCTGGCCCGGCAACGGGCAGCCGAAGGCAATGGGGTTGTGCCCGATCGCCGCGCGCGAGAATCCTTCCATCGCCAGCACCGGCGGCGTACGCTGGCCGATCATGCAGAAGGCGCCAGCCTCGGCAGCCAGCAGCGCGTGAATGCCGAGCGCCCCCAGATGGCCGCACGACTGCACGGCAATCAGCACCGAGGCGCTGGATTCCAGCGCTTCCAGCCCGAGCTGGACGGCATGCGGACCGGCAACCTGGCCCATGGCGCCGTCGGCGTCGAGCACGATGCCGCCGGGAAAGCTGCGGTGCGACATGGCGGCGCGCGGGTTGAAATCGCCCGCACGCAGGCGTTCGACGTAAGAGGGCACGCGCGTCATGCCATGCGTCTTGTAGCCGCGCAGCTCGCTGCGCACCAGCGCGCGGGCAGCCTGCGCCGCGTGTTGCGGCGCCACGCCGCAGGACTCGAAAACGTTGGCCGTCCAGCGCTCAAGCGCCAGGGGAGCCCATCGGGTACTCATGTGGATTTCTCCCGCACGATCATCAGCCGCTCGGAGAACGGGGCGGCGTAGACCGACTGGTAGTAGAGGGGCTGGTCGCGCAGCGTGTAGCCGCGCATTTCCATGATGAAGGACGGTGCGTCGGGGTCCAGGCCCAGCTCGCGCGCGGCCGCGGCGGGCGGCGCGCCGAAGCGGATCCACTGGTCCACGCGCAGCGTCGGCAGCGAAAGGCGCTGGCCGATCAGTTCACGCAGGTTCTTCTCCAGCGCCTCCCGGTCCAGGCCGCCAAGCTGCGCAAAATCCTCCTCGCGCAGCCAGAATTCGCTGTAGAGGTCGAAGCGGCCGCCGACGTTGATCACGCGCTCGATGCGCACGTAACCGTCGCCTTCGCCGCCGAGGAAATCCGACCACGGACCCTTGCGCTTGATGCGCTTGACCGAGCGCGCGTGGACGTAGGAGGGCAGTTCGTTGCCGCCTTCGTCGCGAAAGCGCAGGTAGCGGACATCGGCGGGCGCCACGCGCGTGCCGGAGACGAAGGTGCCCCGGCCCTGCTCGCGCGTGATCAGCCCGGAGTTCGTCAGCCGGGCGAGTGCCTTCTGGATGGTTCCGACGCTCACGCCATGGAAGCTGGCGAGTTCACCCTCGGACGGCAGGCGGTCGCCTTCGCGCAGCGCGCCGGTCTCGATGGAGCGGATGATCGCGTCGGAGACGCTGTTCAGTTTTGTCATGGTTGCTCAGAGGCTCAGTGCAAAGCGACTGATCGCGGTCTCCCGGATATCGAGCACCTCGCTGGTCAGCCGTGTGCCGGAAGCGACGTCCGTCGCGTAGGCATACAGCCGGTCGCCGAGGTCGGAGATCTTCTCTCCATGCTGCAGGACCGCGCTCACGTCGAAGTCAATGTTGTCGGCCATGGTTTGCAGCGTATTGACGTTGCCGCAGACCTTGACCGTCGGTGCCACCATGCTGCCGATCGGGTTGCCCACCCCGGTGCCAAAGAAGGTGAGCTGGCACCCGCCGGCCGCAAGCGCAGTCAGATTTTCCACTGCGGCCGCCGGCGCGTCCATGAAATGCAGGCCCTTTTTCTGCGGCGCCTCGCCATAGCGCAGCACGCCCACGAGCGGGCTGCTGCCGGCCTTGGCCATGGCGCCCAGCGCCTTTTCCTCGACCGTGGTCAGGCCGCCGCGCTTGTTATCGGGCGAGGGCTGGTCTTCGCGCATGTCGACCCCGCGCGAGATGGCAAGGTTCTCCATATTGCGCACGGCGGTCACAAAGGCCTCGCGCACCCTGGCGTCTGCCGCGCGTTCCGCGAAGAGGTGGTCGGCGCCGATGAACTCCGAGGTCTCCGAAATGATGACCGTGCCGCCTTCGGCAATCACCAGGTCCGCCATGCGGCCGATGGCGGGGTTGCAGCTCAGGCCGGAAGTGGTATCCGAGCCGCCGCATTCGACGCCGATCACCAGCGACGACACCGGGCACGGCACGCGGCGCGCGCGCGACGCGGCAAGCGACAGCCGCGCGGCCTTGCGCGTGCCTTCGGCGATGCAGTTGATGGTGCCGTCCGGCTGCAGGTGGACGCGCTCGACGGGCTTGCCGGTGGCCTGGATGCGCCGCGCCACTTCTTCCGTCGACGACGGTTCAAGGCCAACCAGCAGTACCGCGGCGATATTGGGATTGCGCCCCAGGCCCGCCAGCGACTCGAAGGCGAAATCGAGGTCGGCGCCGAACTGGCCGCGCACGAACAGCGTGGTGACCGGGATGCAACCGCTCACCGTGCGGGCGATGGTGCGCGTGACGGGGTTGCAGTTGTCCATGACGGAAATCACGGCAACCCAGTTGCGCACGCCGACGGCGCCGTTCTCACGCGGGTATCCAAGGAAGGTCGTTGCCATCTGTATTACCCCTTGTTCAGGTCGCCGCGGGCGCGAGACGACTCGATGTTGTGGACATGCATGTGTTCTCCCGGCCTGATGGCCTGGCTTGCGCGGCCGATTACCTGGCCGTACTTCAGGATGGTCGCGCCGGGCGCGGTGTCGGTGATGCACACCTTGTGGCCGAACGGAACGTCCTGTAGCAGGACCAGCTTTCCTGATCCTTCTCCCTCAAGTTCCAGGGCTTCGCCGGCACGGCCGGCGCCCAGCAGGGTGGCCACATTGTCGGCCGGATTGAGTACGATGGCTCGCGGCATTGATTAACTCCTATATAGAGGTTGATTGCAATGTAGGGAATCGCCATGCGGTTAGTCAAGAAGATTCGAGCCTAACCCCGAGAAAACCACTACTCCTCCATGAAAGTCCTATATAGAAGTTTGTTGACATCAGAGTTTGCTGTGTCTATCGTGGTGACAACGGTGCTGCAGACAGCGCCCGACGATCGACGAGGAGGAGGCAGGCATGAAGGTGGTGTCACACATGGAGAAGATTGCGAAGCTGCAGGCCCTGCGCGAGCGCCTGGATCCTCTCCGGGACTTTGAGCTGTGGTTCTGGGCGGGCATGACTGCCGGCACCCACGCGGTCAACGCAGCGCTGCACCAGGCGAACGTGACCCTGGATGACGATATGTTCCCGACGCAACCCGGCGTCTATCTCGTGCCGCAGCCGGACGGCGGCCTGAAGCCGGCTTTCCGGCCGCTCGGCGACGTACTGCACGTCGGCCGCCCGAGAGTGGAGGCGCCGGTGCCGTCGGATATCGCAGCCATGATGGAAGACATGGAACACATCGAGCACTACCGTGATCCTTGCCTGCGCGAGGGCCTGGAGCCGACCGCGGAGATTGCCGACCGCTGCGACGTGGCCCTGCGGCATTGCCTGGCGTTGCTAGAGACGCGCATGAAGGGAGCGCCCCATGGACATTGAACAGCACATCGCCATGGCACGGCGCATCGAGGCATCGCTGGAGAAGTGCACGGCAAGCGACTACGAGATGCAGATCGAGGCCGCCATGCTTGCCGGCACGCACTGGCTGAACGCGTTGCTGCACCGCGTGGAGGCGACCCCGGCACAGCAGGACGTCTTCCATACCTATCTGCTGACCGTCAATGAATTCCGCCGGCTTGCGGTGGCAGCGGAGAAGCCGCTGCAGGCACTGGCCGGCATCGAGGATGCGCGCGCGCCGTTCGTGCGGGGCAATCACCCCGGTGGCGAAGACGCGGCCGAACGCGCGCTGCGACTGCTCTCGCTGATCCGGGCGGCAGCAATGGCCAGCGCGTGAGCCGGCGACATATAAACCAGGAAACTAGGAGGCAGCAGTGAAAGCAGTCCGTGTAGTGCCAGGCCCCGAGGGCGGCAAGGTCGAAGTGCAGGATATTCCGGTCCCCGCAGCGGGGCCGGGGCAGGTGCTGGTGAAGGTGCGCGCGGCCGGCCTGAACCGGGGCGAGATCAACCAGGCTAAGGAGTTGCGCACGGGGAACACGATCACCGCGGGTGTCGAGTTCGCCGGTGAGGTGGAAGCCGTTGGCGAAGGCGTGGCCGGCTGGCGCAAGGGTGACCGCGTCATGGGCCACGGGCGCGCCTGCCAGGCCGAGTATGTCGTGTCCGACCCCCTGGCGTTGATGGCCGTGCCCGACGGGCTGTCATGGATCGACGCCGCGGCGTTTCCCAATGTGTTCATTACCGCGCATGACGCGCTGGTGGTGAACGGGCAGCTCAAGGCCGGCGAATCGGTGCTCGTCAACGGCGCCTCGGGCGGGGTGGCGATGGCGGCCATTCAGATCGCGTCGCTGATAGGTGCCAGGCCGGTCATCGCCTCGTCGCGTTCGGCAGCCAAGCTGGACAAGATCAGCCAGTTCGGTGTCGATGTCGGCATCGACTCGTCGAAGGACGACCAGGTCGAGGCGGTCATGGCCGCTACCGACAATCGCGGCGTCGACATCATCATCGATACGGTCGGCGGTCCCGTTTTCGAAGCCAATATGAAGAGCCTGGCCGTCAAGGGCCGGCTGGTGAACATCGCGCGGCTGGGTTCGGCGACCGCACAGATCGATCTCACGCTGCTGTGGCTCAAGCGGCTGCAGCTGATCGGCGTGACGTTCCGCACCCGCACCGAGCAGGAACGATTGGAATGCATCCAGGCCTGCGCGCGCGACATGCTGCCTTTCCTGCGCGCCGGGCGCGTGCGCCTGCCGATCGACCGCACCTTTGCCATGACCGACATCGGTGCCGCCCATGCGTACATGAAGCAGGACCAGCACGTCGGGAAGATCGTGCTGCTGGCCGACTGATTTATCCGAAAAGGACAGAGAGGAGACAACATGACTGTTCAAGTCAAGGCGCTGACCGGTTCGGTTGCCGCATCCGTGACCGGCGTCAACCTGAACGCGCCGATCGACGACGCCACCTTCGCGACCCTGCACCAGGCATTTCTCGACTATGGCGTGCTGGTGTTCCGTGGCCAGCGGCTGGAGCCGGAGGCGCAGGTTGCCTTTGCCCGGCGCTGGGGCACGCCGGTCCAGGGCAATCCTTTGCTCAAGGGGCTAAACGGCTTCCCGGAGCTGTTCCAGGTCACGAAGATCCCGAAGGAGACGGCGTCGACCGAAGCGTGGCATTCCGATTCGATCTATACCGAGGTGCCGCCCAAGATCTCGATCCTTTCCGCGGTCACGATCCCCATTGGCGGCGACACCATGTGGTGCAACCAGTACCTGTCTTACGAACGCTTGTCGCCGGCGATGCAACGCATGATCGCCGGCCTGCGTGCCCGCTTCACGGGCGCGCGGCTGGCCAAGATGACCGGCTCTGAAAAGGTGCCGTCAGCAGTACACCCGATCGTGCGCACGCATCCGGAAACGCACCGCAAGGCGCTCTATGTCGGCCACCCCGACACGGCGCAATGCATCGAAGGCATGACCGAAGCCGAAAGCCGCCCGCTGCTCGATTTCCTGTACGAGCATTCGGTCAGCCCTGACAACGTGTATCGCCATATGTGGCAGGAAGGCGATGTGGTGATGTGGGACAACCGCTGCACCATGCACTATGCCGTGCACGACTATGGCAACGCCGAGCGCGTGCTCAACCGCGTGACCCTGGAAGGCGAGGTTCCCTGCTGAGGGGACGCGATGACACAGGCACCGCATCCTGCCGCTGGCACGGCATGCGGTGGCCGGAGTCCCGACAGCCTGTCCGCAAGGGCACGGCGGCGCGGGGATAATAGGAGATTGAACCATGCAGATAGGGATCCCGACTGAGACTCGGGCGGGAGAGGCGCGTGTTGCCGCTACGCCGGAGACAGTCAAGAAATACGTTGCCCAGGGCCACCAGGTCGTGGTGCAGGCTGGCGCCGGCGTGCGGGCCAGCCAGCCTGACGGTGCGTATGAGGCTGTCGGCGCGCGCATCGGCACCGCCGCCGACGCGCTGGGTGCCCAGCTTGTGCTGAAGGTCCGCGCCCCGGACGATGCCGAACTGGCGCAGATGAAGACGGGCTCGGTCCTGGTGGGCATGCTCAATCCCTTCGACGCAGAGAACAACGCGCGCATGGCGGCGGCGAACATCACCGCCTTCGCCCTGGAAGCCGCGCCGCGCACCACGCGCGCCCAGAGCATGGACGTGCTGTCGTCGCAGGCCAATATCGCCGGCTACAAGGCCGTGCTGGTTGCCGCGCACCATTACCAGCGCTTCATGCCGATGCTGATGACCGCTGCGGGCACCGTGAAGGCCGCCCGCGTGCTGATCCTCGGCGCCGGCGTGGCGGGCCTGCAGGCGATTGCGACGGCCAAGCGGCTGGGCGCGGTGATCGAGGCGTCAGACGTGCGCCCCGCCGTGAAGGAGCAGATCGAATCGCTCGGCGGCAAGTTCCTCGACGTGCCGTTCCTCACCGACGAGGAACGCGAGATCGCGCAGGGCGTGGGCGGCTACGCGCGCCCGATGCCGCCCGACTGGATGAAGCGGCAGGCAGAACTGGTCCACCAGCGCGCGATCCAGGCCGACATCGTCATCACCACCGCGCTGATTCCCGGCCGCAAGGCGCCGGTGCTGCTGCAGGAAGCCACCGTGCAGCAGATGAAGCCGGGCTCGGTGGTGGTCGACCTGGCCGCCGCGCAGGGCGGCAACTGCCCGCTGACCGTGGCCGATGAAGTGGTCGAGCGCCACGGCGTCATCCTGGTGGGCCACACCAACCTTGCCAGCATGGTCGCGGCGGACGCCTCGGCGCTTTACGCCCGCAACGTACTGGATTTCCTCAAGCTGGTCATCGACAAGGAAGGCAGGTTCGTGATCAACAAGGACGACGATATTGTCGCGGCTTGCCTGGTGACCGGCCGTGACGGAATGGCACTGGCCAGTTAACGGGTCGGGCAAGGAGACATTGATGGAAATGGTTAACCACACGGTGATCAACCTGATCATCTTCGTACTGGCGATCTACGTGGGCTACCACGTGGTCTGGACCGTGACGCCGGCCCTGCACACCCCGCTGATGGCGGTGACCAATGCCATCTCGGCCATCATCAT
>NZ_JWMA01000175.1 GCF_000812465.1 Cupriavidus sp. IDO
CCGCCGCCACACTGGGCCTACACCGCCCCATCACAAGGAGAAAACCCATCGACATAAAATTCAAATGCAGATCTGTCCGATGAAACGGGGCAACCCCACCTCAGGTGATTTCTTACTTTGATGTTGGTTGCGAGGCTGGTAGGGGAGCTGGCGCCGCAACGCTCGCGGATGCAGGTTGAGATGCGCTAGACGTGGATTGCTGAGCAAGCGCCTGCGGCTGCAAAGCGCCAGCGCCGATAAAGCTCTTTTGCGCGAGCGCTTGGGGACGCAGGCTCGCTGCGCCCAATAAGCTCTCGAGGGCCACTACTCCCTTCGTTTGTTTTTGTTCAGCCATCTCTTTGAACCGCCCCGGGAATCGTGGAGGCTGGTTGGTTTAAGTTAATAGCGGTTCTGGGGCAGGCATTTGAAGCTGCCTATAGTAGTTTGCCTCAGCTTCGGCTGGCGGGATATAGCCGAGGGGTTCCATCAGCCGGTGGTGATTGAACCAGGCTACCCATTCCAGCGTGGCCAGCTCAACGGATTCACGCGTCTTCCAGGCAGTACGACGATGGATCAGCTCAGCCTTGTACAGGCCGTTAATCGTCTCAGCCAATGCGTTGTCGTAGCTGTCGCCCCGGCTACCAACCGATGGTTCGATGGCCGCCTCGGCCAGGCGCTCGCTATAGCGAATGCTGACGTACTGCGAACCCCGATCGGAGTGGTGGATGAGAGATCCATCATTGCCAGGCTGGCGATCGTAAAGCGCCTGTTCAAGTGCGTCCAGAACGAAATCCGTGGTCATCGACGAGCTGACACGCCAGCCGACGATGCGCCGGGCGAACACGTCAATCACAAACGCAACGTACAGCCAGCCCTGCCATGTCGAAACATAGGTGAAGTCCGAAACCCAGAGCTGGTTCGGCCGCTCGGCCCTGAACTGACGGTTGACCAGGTCCGGCGGGCGCGCTGCTCTCGCATCTGGAATCGTCGTGCGAATCCGCTTGCCACGAATCACGCCGCGCAAACTCTGCTGCTTCATCAGCCTCTCGACCGTGCAGCGCGCCACCGTGATGCTCTCGCGGTTCAACTGCTTCCAAACCTTATCGGCCCCGTACACCTGCATGTTGGCCTGCCAGACTCGCTTGACCTCGGGTCGCAGTAACTCATCGCGTTTGGATCGTGCAGAGCGCCGCGACGGATCGCGAAGCTGCGCAGCATGGCGCCGATAGCCCGACGGGGAAATCCGCAAGACTTTGCAGATCGGCTCGACCCCGAAGACGTCGCGATGCTGATCGACAAAGGCCTTCAGGACTTCAGACGGCGGTCGAGCTCCGCCTGGGCGAAAAACGCGCTCGCCAGCTTCAGGATCTCATTGGCTCGGCGCAGTTCCTTTACCTCGCGCTCCAGCGCCTTGAGGCGTTCACGCTCCGACGTGGTCACGCCGTCGCGCTCGCCGCTCTCGACTTGCTCTTGCTTGACCCACCCTAGCAGCGTCTGGCTCGTGCAACCGATCATCGGTGCAATGGATTCGACTGCCGCCCACAGCGACGGATGCTCGCTACGCTGCTCTCGAACCAGACGTACGGCCCGCTCTCGGACCTCGGGGGAAAACTTGGTTTGCTTGCTCATAGGCTCCATTCTCTCAAGAGTTGGAGCCTCCACTAAACCCGGGGCGGTTCACTTTCTCCTTATCCCGGTATGTCCCGTAAGCGGTAACTATACCAAGAGTCGCAGAAAAGATAGCGCCAGCAGCGAACGAAACCAAGACCACCAAATCTAGCCTGCTGAGCAGCTTGCTTGCAAGCTCCGTGTTTCCTTGAAGAATACCAAGGATGTGCTTGCCGTTTTGCCTGAAGATTATTAACAATGCGACTAGCGCTATTAGGAGGCTCCCTAGCGACAGTCCATAGAGGACAAGAGCAAAACGGGAGCCTGCCCCCTTGGTTGTCAATAGGGTAACTAGAACGCCAATGCCGCCTGCCGAAAGGGCAAATATGCTCTTGTCATACTCCAATCTGGTGGAAAACCAGGCGGCCACGCTTGCGGCGTAGAACTCCACGTCTTTGGCTTGGTGAAGCTCGCTATTTGATTCGCTCATCGTGGGGAGAGTGATGCGGATATGCGATGGTGCCCGGGGTCGGACTTCGGAACTCAGGACGCTCGCCGGAGAGCTTTGCTGGGCTTGGCTGTACGCTGTTGAAGAGTTACAACAGAGGTTACCACGAACTCCATCTCTCTCTCATGCAGGCGGGGTCTGCTCCTCGAACCAGTCATTAATCTCAGCAATCGCTTTGCCAGCCTCATTGTAGTAGCCGGGAAGATTGCTAAGCACCCGATGGCCGATCCATTGCGGTCTCTCGGGGAAATCTGACTAATCACAGCTCAGCAGCGGTTGCTGACAGTCGGTCGTAGCGCACTGAGTGCACGGTTGTTGCCATGTCGCGATCATTGGGGTACTCAGTTATCTTTGGCTGTCAAAGGGACACGATCTCGGGATCAATTTGGTCCGCCAATTTAGGATGTAGGTCAGACACTTGGCAATGGCCCGGCGCGCGTTGTTCTTTGCGGGCGGCTCGACGCCGCTCTCCTACCTCTCCTTAGGTGCGAGCTGAAAATTAGTGCTGGTATCATCTCGTTACAGATACCTCACTGAGATGGACGAACAGTGCAGTGCACGGGAGAAGATGTGGAGGTGACCCGTTTTTTCGGACAGTGCCTATCTTGAGTAAGCAGGAGGTGCACCATGCCGAAAACGCGCCCACCGTACAGCACTGTCTTCCGTCAG
>NZ_JWMA01000176.1 GCF_000812465.1 Cupriavidus sp. IDO
AAGTCGTCCTGGATCTGCCGGAAGGCATGGAAGCCAGTTACGCGGAGGTTTCCCTGCCCCGTTACCGGCGCGTGTTCACGCTATCCAAGGAACTAGATCCCGAAAAGGTCGTCGCCGACTTCAACCACGGCGTGCTCAAGCTGCGCATCCCGAAAGCCGAATCCGCGCAACCGAGCCGCATTGAGGTCAAGGTGGCGTGATGTAAGCCGAGCGGGTCGTGGGCGTCACCCATGGCTGCACACCGGTAAGAGGGCTGACATGCAACTGGAATCGTTGAAAGCGCGTTCCGGTTTTCGCCCTTTTGAACAGTGAGGGGCCGACGATGCGACTGATCGAATTGGATGAACAACAGGACTTTCTTGCGACCTTGCAGCGTAATGGTCTGGCCGCAGATGATTTCGAACTCCTGGAAACGGATACGACTGACCCAAAAGGCGACGAGAACTTCGGTTTACAGGGCTACGTCACGGTATCCAAACGATCGACACGAGTTACAAGGGAATACCCCATCGGCTATGAAACCGATTGGGTTCAGCATTTCAGGAAAGATCTCGAGGCCGGCATCTTCGATAAGCCCGAATGAGATCCTGCGTGCTATTGGGGCGGGGGGTGGAATAGGACTACCTGCCCGATTGGATACTCACCTGGAAGCAGGCATATCCAGACGATGCGCATGTAGCTGGAGGAACAGATTCTCCTGCCACATTGCTTCCAGTCTTCCTTTGGACGAGATCCCTGTGGTGGGGTTCAAACGGTTGCTGCCGGTAGTGCCGTTCAGATGGCTTCTTTGTTGCGGTGAAGGACGGCGTAGCTGGGATAAGAATCCACCCTTCTGCTTCACTCGGCTGCAAAGCGGCGGAAGAACCATTGTTTCATGCCTTCCACCGCCAATAGATAGAAGAGCAGCATGGCAGCGAGGATGAGAAAGAAGAATGCCGGCGGCGCGACGAAACCGAGATGCACGCCAGCAGAGGTGAACGGCAGCAGCACGGCCACCCCCACCACCGCCAGTGAACAGGCGATGAGCCAAGGATTCGGGTAGCTCCTGAAAGGATTCCTACGGGTGCGGATGATGAAGATAACCAGCACCTGCGTGGCCATGGACTCAATGAACCAGCCGGTATGGAAGAGCCTCTCGCCGGCATGAAAGACCGTCAGCATGATGTAGAAGGTGAGGAAGTCGAAGATCGAGCTGACCGGGCCGATAATCAACATGAAATTGCGGATGAAATTCATGTCCCAGTGGCGCGGATGGCTCAAGTAATCGTCATCTACCCGGTCCAGTGGAATGGGCAGTTCGGATACGTCGTAGAGGAGATTGTTGAGCAGGATCTGCACCGGCAGCATCGGGAGGAAGGGGAGAACAAGCGAGGCGCCGGCCATGCTGAACATGTTGCCGAAATTGGAGCTGGTTCCCATCATGATGTATTTCATGATATTGCCAAAGGTGCGCCGTCCTTCCAGGACGCCGGCATGGAGGACTAACAGGTCGTGTTCCAGCAGGATCATGTCTGCCGCCGCTTTCGCCACGTCCACGGCACCGTCCACGGAAATCCCCACATCGGCGGAATGGAGCGAAGGCGCGTCATTGATCCCGTCGCCGAGATACCCGACCACATGACCGCGCTGCTTGAGCGCCAGGATGACACGGTTTTTCTGGGTAGGCGCCACACGGCAGAAGAGGTTCACTTGCTCCACCCGCGCTGCGAGTGCCGGGTCATCCATTTGCTGGATCTGCGCACCGGTAAGCACACCCACTACCGGGAGCCCAAGTTGGGCGAAGACATGCTGTGTGACCAATTCATTATCGCCGGTGATGATCTTGACCGCGACTCCATCGGCGGCGAGCTTCGCCAGGGCCGCCTTGGCACTCTCCTTGGGGGGATCGAGGAAGGCCGCGAAGCCAGCAAAGACCAGTTCCGTTTCATCGCTCACCACGGCATGGGGGTGGTCCATCCCCACCTGCCGTGAAGCGATCCCCAGCACCCGGAAGCCCTCTTTACTGAGACCTTCAAATTGCCCGTTGAGCCCTTTGAGCGCTGCTTCATTCAGGGGCCGCAGACCGGCCTCTCCATTCAACCCGTAGCTGACCGACAGACGCAGGATGTCTTCGGGCGCTCCCTTGACCACGAGCAGTCGGGTCGTCCCGTTGTCGAGGAGCACCGACACCCGGCGGCGCTCGAAGTCGAACGGCACTTCATCGATCTTGCGCCAGCCGCTCACGTCAATTTCTGTGTGCTCCAGGATGGCGTCATCCAGGGGGCTTCTTAGTCCTGTTTCAAAAAAGCTGTTGAAGTAGGCCAGTTCCAGGACCCGCCGACTATCCCGGCCCAGGGGGTCCAGGTGGCGCTCCAGATGGATCCGGGCCTCCGTCAGCGTGCCGGTCTTGTCGGTACAGAATACGTCCATGCTGCCCAGATTGTGGATCGAGGCGAGCCTCTTAACGATCACCTTGCTGGCTGCCATGCGCAGTGCGCCTCGCGACAGCGTCACGGAGACCACCATGGGCAGGAGTTCAGGCGTCAGCCCGACGGCCAGGGCCACGGCAAACAGGAACGATTCGAGCCATGGGCGGTGAAAGAAGGCGTTGACGAGAAGGACGAACAGGACGAGCAGGATCGTCATGCGCATGATGAGGTTCCCGAAGCCGTGGGTCCCCTGCTCGAAGGCGGTGGGCGGGGCCGTGACCAGCAGGGTGTCGGCAATTTCACCAAGCGCCGTATTCTGCCCGGTGCGGCACATCAGCACCCTGGCCGTGCCGCTGATCACCGATGTCCCCAGCAGCACGGTATTGCTGGCCGAGAGGATCTCTGTCTCTTCCGGCAATTCACCGGGGGTCTTTTCCACCGGATATGGTTCGCCGGTAAGGAGGGCCTGGTTGACAAAGAAGTCCTTTGCCTCCAGCACCCTGCCGTCGCAGGGAATCAGGTCGCCGGCGGTAAGGAGCGCCACATCGCCGGGCACCAACTCCGCAACCGGTATCTCAATGAACTTGCCGTCCCGCAGCACCTGCCCCCGTACTGCCACCGACTGCCGCAGTCGATCCGCCGCCTGACCGGCCCGGTATTCCTGGACGAAATCGAGGGACACGCTGATGATGACGATGGCACCGATAATGAAGAAGCTGACGGTGTCGCCGGTGAAAGCGGAAAGGGCGCTGGCAGCGAGGAGAATGATGACCAAGGGATTGCGGAACTTGGTCAGAAATTGAAGGATCAGCGCTCTTTTTGGCTCCCCATGGATCAGGTTTGGGCCGAACTGTGCCAGGCGCGAAGCCGCCACAGCGCTGCTCAGTCCGTTAGGGCTTGTGGCCACCTGTTCCAAGAGCGCCGAGACAGGGAGCTGCCAGAATGCCGAATCCGTTTTGACGGCGGGTGTAGGCATGATGGATTCCTCCGGCGAACTTGCATAGCGGTACCAGCCTAACGGGCGTGTCCATGTCAACGAAGCTGCTCCGCTGCCCTGTCACGGCGAAGCGTCAAGGACATGCGCGGGCCGGGACAGGCCATTCGCTCAGAAAACAGCGGCAGTGTCGCCCACCAGGTGACGAGGCCCAAGTGCAAAGCGCTGCTCCACCCGATCAATCATCGTCTTGGTCGAGTTCACCTCGTTCGTTCGATTGGCCGAGGTCCTCGACGTCGACGATGATTCCTGGCTGGAGGTCAATCAGACAATTTGTTGAGTAGGCGTAGAAGGCATGGCTGCCCGTGGCCGCCCTACTGTCGGAAGGCGTGACGACAGTGCTGTCAACGGGCGGCTCGCGATCGCGAATGGCAAATAGGTAGGGCTGCCGACCGGCCGCCGCTACGGAGTTATTATTGATCTTTCCGTAAATCATGACATCACCACAACGTTGCCTGAACCCAGCACGCGGCGATGATCGAAGGTCGGTGCTGAGCGCTCTTGAGTTTG
>NZ_JWMA01000024.1 GCF_000812465.1 Cupriavidus sp. IDO
AACATTGAACCATTTACATGGGAACAACTAGGACGCAAAAAATGGCGCAAAGGCGCGCCATGTCTTGCTTAGCTGCGTTTCGGGCCCTCAAACTTCGGGCTAGCCGTTAACAAAATCTGTTGAAACGCAAAACGGGCCCCGTCTTTCAGATGGCGCCCGCTTTTTTTGCCTGTAAACAAGGGTTCTGCGCTGGAGAAAGCCACCCCTTCCTCTCCAGAGACGCAAGGTCAATACGTAGCGTTTGCGTCACACGCTGTTTGGGGCTTGCGCGGTTGCCTTCGTATGAGGCCGGACCGTCGCAGCGACCCGAAGCGGCCTTGCAGGTTTTCGCGACGGCTACGACTGCTATTGAGGAGCAACAGCCGCAGGCCCGTATGCGCGCCCTAAGATGTGGGCGCCGGTCATACCGCCGCGTCGTACTGACGGATCTGCGCCGCTAGTCGTTGCAGCAACCGGTTCGCCGCAGGCGAAAGCTGGCGGCCCACGCGCGTGATCAATTGAGCCTCCGGACTTTGCAGCAACCGGTTCTCGACCGGGATTGTCGTCAATTGGCCGGCTTCCAGCTCAGGGGCAACCGCGATCCGCGTCAGAAACGTGAAGCCGAGATTGTTGGTTATGAACAGCTTGAGCAAGGTGACCGAATTCGTTGTCAACGCTGGCGTCAGTCTGACGCGGTCGAGCAGCATCGCCGCCTCCACCAGCCGCCGCGTGCCGTGCTCCGGATGCGTCAATGCCAGCGGATAAGGAAGCAAGTCCTGCAGCGTGACCGATTCTAACTTGCCGGCGAGCGGAAAATCCGGCGCAACGACCGCGTGCATCGGTTGACGCGATTCAGCGCGGCTGACGACCTTAGGGTCGGGCGACGGGTTGAACGCTAGCCCGATGTCGGCCTCGTCCTCGGCCACGCGACGCACCACTTCGTTGGTGCTGCACTGGTCAACTGTGAGCGAGATTTCCGGGTGGCTTTCGCGGAACTGCCGTATCGGGCCGCCGACCATCGTCGACGCGAAGCCTTCACCCATGACGACAGTGACCTGGCCGCGGCGCAGTCCGCGCAATTCCTGGATCTTCGAAACGAGATCGGCCTGATGGGCGCGCTGCTGGGAGAAGTACTCGAGCAGCAGCGCGCCTGCCTCGGTTGGTTTGACGCCGCGCTTGTTACGCTCGACGAGCGGCGTGGCAAGTTCCTCCTCGAGCAGTGCGATCTGCCGACTCACGGCCGAGGGCGCGATGTCCAGGAAGTCGGCCGCGGCGCGCACCGTGCCACAGCGCACCGCTTCATACAGGTAACCAATACGGCTTTCGGTGTAGGGGGCTGGCATGCGGTCGTCCCAGACGTAGCGTGTAGGCGCCTATTCTGGCACGCCAGCGGAATTGGGGAGTATGTCTCTCCGCCGTCTGCGGCGCATGACAAGCAATACGGCCACGATGACCGGTCCTTCGATCAAATCAGTGTCGGCAAAGGCACTGTCACGTTGACGAGGCGGTATCGTAGGATGCTGGTTTGAAGAAGACGAAATCGCTCGATTCCCTGCGGCGGTCATCAGCCATGCGGTGCGCTGGTACTTCCGCTTCCAATTGAGCTTGCGGGACATCGAGGAACTGCTCTTTGAGCGCGGTGTGGTGGTGAGCTACGAGACGATCCGCCGTTGGAGCGACAAGTTTGGCGCTGGCTTTGCCAGTCGGGTGAACGCGGCGCGGGGCAAGCCGGGCCGCACGTGGCATCTGGACGAGATGTTCGTGACCCTGCGCGCGAGCCCTACCTCCAGTGGCGGGCAGTTGGCGAACATGGCGCCGAACTCGACATCCTGCTGCAGAAGCGTCGCGAGAAGGGCGCTGCCAAACGCTTCTTCCAGCGGGTGCCGCGCGGCTGCCCGACACCGCGCAAGATCGTCACCGACAAGCTGCGCAGCTATGCGGCGGCGAGAGCCGACATCCCGGCCCGATCCAAACACGTCTTCGTCAAAGCGGCTGCGCGGGTCACAACCACCGGGCCGAGAACAGCCACCAGCCCACCCGTGAGCGCGAGCGACGTATGCGGGGATTTCGAGACCATGAACGGACCCAGGCTTTCCTCTCGAGCTTCGGTCCGATCCGCCAGCACTTCGCCCTCAAGCGGCACCTGCTGCGTGCCTCGCTCTACCGCAAGCAGCTCGCCATGCGGTTCGCGGCCTGGCGTGCATTCACCGGCGTCACCCAAGATCCGTCCGCAGCCTGAAGGGCCCGCTTATTCCGCCGCCCAGTCAACCCCTTCGACCCTCAAGTCGACAAAGCCGTTGCGATGGTTCGCCGGCGATTCGGCCTCGCCGGCGGGGGCCTGCCTGGTCAAGGTGGTGGCCGAGCTCGGTGCGCTCGATCAGCGCCTTCTTAAAGGCCATCGTGGCCGCGTTGACCGCCTCGCCGGTCATCGGACCAGACACCAACTGGTCAATCAGCTCTTCAGGGATCTTCGGCAGTACCGCGCTCATGGCGGCGATCTCCGCGTTCTTCTGCTTCGTTCTGCTTGGTACAAATGCTCCGGTAGGTCGTGTCTTGCCTCACACAAAATTCTGGACAGGCTCCCGAAGCCAAGCACATCAGGCCGCCGCGGCCGGTCCGAGGCCGTCCCGAGCCCGTCTTGGGCCTTGCGCCTTGCTTGCCCAGGGCCTTTAAAATTCCTATGCTCCGCTGCCACCTCGTCTACTGCTCCGGTTGAAACATCAGTAGGTGCATGCCATCGTCTATCGGCAGCCAGTAGGGCACGACCTTCATGCCGATGCAAACCTCATCCAGCGCACAATTGACCAGGTTGGCAATCACATTGACGCCGACATCGAGGGTCACCGACGCGACCACATAGGGCTCGTGCCCACGAAAAGCCGCGGCGGCGCGCCGCACCACGGTCCATGAGAAAATTTCGCCGCGACCCGAGGCCTCGCGCCATTCAATGTCGGTCTTGCGGCCGGTGAAGATGCTGGTTGGGCGCGGGTAATGCTGATATTTGCCGGTTGCCCGGCAGTACTGGATGACCAATTTCTTCTCGCGTGTCGCCGCCCAGAATGGTTGCGTGAAGCTGGATGGCTTGATCGCGCGCCTGACATCAAAGGTATCGTTGAGAAGATCGGGAGTAGCTGTTGCCATTGTCGCCTCGCGTATTGATCATGCGTTGGGAGCCAGGACCAGGGCGCTGCTCGTGCCCCAGTTGCGCGAGTAATTGATCCAGCCGATGCCACTCACCAGCGCATTGGCGGTATTCCTTACCTGACGCGCACCGCCCTCGCCCATCAACTGCCTCACTGCCTCGGTCAGGTTGTGCGAACAGCATGCCGCTTGCCCCGCCGAGATCTGGCCGCCGCCGGTATTCAACGGTAGATCACCATCGAAGGCAAAGTTCATTTCGCGGATGAACTGCACGCCCTGACCAGGCCCACAAAAGCCGAACGCCTCGAGCTGCAGCATGATCGCGATGATGAAATCGTCATAGGGATGAAACGATGCAACATCCCTGAGCGCGAGTCCTGCCTGGGCGAGGGCGCGTTTGCCGCAAACTTCGTGGCCACTGCGGGTAACATCGACGAAGTTCTCCCCACCCAGGAAGTTGGTTCGCTCCCCGTAGCCGATCGGTGTGACGAACTTGTCGATGCCCTTTTCCCTGGCGCGTCGCCTGCTGGTCATCAGCAGGCCCGAAGCGGCGTCGCAGCGCATGACGCAATCGAGCAGACGTATCGGGTCGGCGATCATGCGCGAGTTGAGGTAGTCATCGATAGTAATCGGCTTGCGCAGCTTCTCGCAGGCGTTGTCGTTCAACATGGCATGGGCACGCTGGGTGACCGCGAGCTTGCCCAGCATCTCGTAGTCAAGTCCATACTGATGCTCGTAGCGCCGCGTCAGCAAGCCGAAAGCGTCGGGGGGGCCGAATACACCGTACGGATCAGCCCACTCGCGGCGGAAACTTCGGTCACCTCGGTTGTTTTCCGCCACGCCAGTATCGGCGAACAGCAGCAAGACCGTGGTGCATAGGCCGGCATCGATCGCTGCCGCGGCACGTGCGACGCTGCCGGTGGCTGAACAGCCGCCGATATGCACCTGGTCGCAGTAGTCGAGTTCCAGGCCGAGCTGGTCGGCCGTAACCTGTGCCCAGAAGCTCTCACCCGCCGCTGTCAGCCCGAACCCGGCCATGACCAGGCCGTCGATCTCCGCCTTCTCGAAGCCGCTGCGCTCGAGCAAGGCGTCGAGCACCTCGGCATCAAGCTCCCAGACGTCGCGGTCGCTCTTCTCCATGATCTTGGTTTCGGCATAAGCGACGATCGCCGATTCGCGTAGGCAGTTCACAGCGCCCCTTCCCCTCCCGGCGCCTTGATGGGCGCCGCTTTCTTGTTCAGGAACTCGCTCAGACGCGCGGTCGTTTCGGGGCTGAGGGTATATTCACTGACCAGCCGCTCGACGAAGATGCCATCGTCGTAAGACATATCCCGGATGCGCGGCAAGGCATTGGTGATGGCGAAATTGGTCAGCGGCGCGTTGGCGCAGATGCGCCGGGCCAATGTGACGGCCTTCTCCAGCGCCTGCCCCTTGGGCACCACATACTGCACCGCGTTGAAGCGCAGCGCCTCGTCGGCGTTCAGCACGCGTCCCGTCAACATCAAATCCGTCATGAGGGCGGTCCCGATCAGCCGGCTGATCCGCACCGAGCCGGCGCCGCCGACGAAGATGCCACGCTGGCCTTCAGGCAGGGCGAAGAACGCCGTTTCGTCGGCGACCCGAATATGGGTGCTGGCCGCGGCCTCGAAGCCGCCACCGATGGTGGCACCATGCAAGGCAGAGACGAAGGGTATCCTGCCCCGAGCGATCAGCTCAGTGTCGTAATTGCGAGGATACGGCAGTTTGTGGTCCTGGCCGCTTTCCCACATCGACGCGGCGTAGGCGAGATCCAGCCCACCGCTGAAGCACTCCCCATGACCGAACAGCACGCCGCACCTGGCCTCTTCACCCGCGCGCATCACCGCCGTATGCAACTGCTTATGCAATTCGTCGTTGAAGGCATTACGCTTTTCCGGACGGTTGAGACCGATAATGGCAACGTCGCCATCGAGTTCATAACTCACTACTTCCTTGCTCATTTCTTTCTCCTTCGATGTTTCGTTCATTTCACGAGGGCAACAGCCCGGTCATCCCTGCGCCACTGCATCGACGTGGGCGAGCAAATTTCGTTTGAGCAACTTGCCGGTGTCAGTCATCGGCATGGAGGGCAGCACGCGAAACAGTGCCGGTTGCTTGTAGGGCGCCAGTTGCTCCCGCAGGTAGCCGCGCAGTGCTTGCTCATCAAAACCCATGCCGTCGCGAAGCTCGAGGAAGGCGATCACCCTCTCGTTGCCATCAGGCTCTCGCTGCCCAACGACCGCCGAGCGCCGCACGCTGGGATGCTGATTGAGCACCGCTTCCACTTCTGCCGGATACACATTGAAGCCGGAGCGGATGATGAGCTCCTTCAGTCGGCCGACGATGAACAGCGCGCCGTCCTCCCCCAGCCGCCCAAGGTCACCGGTGGCATACCAGCCGCCGGGACGGAACGCCTGCCGGGTAGCCTCGGGATCTCGAAAGTAACCGGGCGTCAGATACGGCCCGGCGAGCCAGATCTCCCCGGTCTCTCCCGCCGCTACATCACGATGGTTGGCGTCCACGATGCGAATGGACATGCCTTCCAGGAGATAGCCTGCGGCGGTGTCCTGGCGCCGCACGTTGCTTGCGGTGGCGCAGCCGACCGGGGATTCCGAACTCGCATAACCGTGGTGCAGCGGCAGGCCGAAACAAGCCTCCACGCGCTCCTTCAGCGCGATATCGAGTGGACTGCTTCCCGTGTAGATGTAGCGCAGATGCGGCGCTGATGGCCGGTCAATGCCATGCGTCTCGAGGTGGGCAAGGAGGCGCGAATACAGCGCCGGCGGGCCTTGCAGTTGGCTGACCCGATGATGGGCGAGTGCGTCGAGCACATCAGCGGCAGAGAAAGTCTGCTGCAAGACCAATGTTGCGCCCGAAAGAAGCGACGAGGCCAGCACGGCGGCAAGGCCAAAGATATGGGTCATCGGCACGAACAAGCACAGGCGATCGTCGCGACCCAGGCCGCGCGATTTGCATGAGACGCGCGCGGCATGCAGCACGGCCGCGTGGGTCACCATGACGCCCTTTGGCCTTCCGGTGGTGCCGGAGGTGGAGATGATCGCCGCGACGCGCTCGGCTTCGCTGCCTTGTTCGGCGACTGCCTCAAGGCGCACGTCGCTGTGCATGAGTCCGTCGAGCGTCGATGAGCGGGCCTGGTGGCGCCCGGCATGGGTCATTGCCGCCGCAGAGACCCCC
The DNA here is from genome assembly GCF_000812465.1 of Cupriavidus sp. IDO. Taxonomy (GTDB): domain Bacteria; phylum Pseudomonadota; class Gammaproteobacteria; order Burkholderiales; family Burkholderiaceae; genus Cupriavidus. The sequence goes on from NZ_JWMA01000024.1 coordinate 6,334, forward strand.
GTGGTGAAGTAGATCAGCCGCGCATCGACCAATTGCGCAAAGGCATCGACTTCGCCGGCTGCCATGCGGGCATTGACTCCGGAGGACCAGGCGCCGACGCGACTGCAAGCAAGCAGCAAGGCGATATGCTCGGTGCAGTTTTCCGTCACGATTACCACCCGATCGCCGGGGCGCACGCCCAAGGCGAGCAGTTCCGTCTCCAGGGCGCTGGCCATCGCGCCGACCTCGGCATAGGTCACAGTGCGATCGGGGAGATGGATGAATTCGCGGTCGGGCTCACTCGCGAGCCACGGCTCGAGGAGTTCGTGGATGCGGCTTGGATTCATGGGTTCTCCAAAAGGAAACAGATTCGGGCGCGATGAATTGCCTGGATCGGCAATGCGCCTCGGCGCTCCAGTGCCATCAGCCGAACACATTCAAGGCATGCCGGGCAATGGCGGCCTTGAGAACGTCGGTCGGCCCATCGGTGATCAACATGCTGCGCTGATCACGCCAGAACTTCTCGATCGGCAATTCGGTCGAGAGTCCGATACCGCCGTGGACTTGCATGCATCGATCTGCAGCTTCAAAGGATTTGCTGTCACCGAAATTCTTCACCATGTAAGCTTCCGTGCGAATGTCCTCGCCGCGATCGTGTTTCCACGCTGCGTGCCTGACCATCAGTTCGAGCTGGTGCCACTCGAGGTAGGAATCGGCGATCAACCATTGCACGCCTTGCCGTTCAGCAAGCGGCTTGTCGAAGGTCACCCGCTCCTTCGCGTAGCTCGCGGCCAGTTCGAGACAGCGCTCCATCACCCCGCAGGCCTTGGCGCCGTGACGCACCCGAAGTACGGTGAGCACTTTCTGTGCGTGCTTGAAGCCTTCGCCTTCGGCGCCGATGCGATTTTCCACCGGCACTCTGACATCGTCGAAGGCGATTTCCCAGGGCGTGTCGTCGACCAGCATCTTCTGTGCGCGCAGCAGTTTGACCCCGGGAGATTTCATGTCGACGATGAAGGCAGAGATCCCGCCGTGCGAGCCCTTTGTGCGGTCGGTCGCGGCCATCAGTTGCGCATAATCGGCATCAGCCGCGCCCGTGATGAAGCGCTTGAAACCGTTGATCACGTAATGATCGCCGTCGCGCACGGCGGTAGTCTTCATGCCTCCGGGGTCCGAACCCGCATCGGGCTCGGTCTGGGCAAAGCACCATTTCAATTCGCCGCGCAATGTCGGCAAGAGAAAGCGCTCCTTCTGCGCAGCGTCGAGTTCATAGAGCACGGGGTACACCGTCGCGCCGAACGGATTGATTGCCCGCACCGGCAAGGCCACCGTGCGGGCGAGTTCCGACCACACGATGGTCTTGGCGAGCAGGCCGAAGCCCAGCCCGCCGTATTCGACGGGCACATCGAACTTGTCGAGTCCCAATTCTTTCCCGAACGCCTCGACGCGGGCACGCAGTTCGGGAATCAGCTTGTCGTCCTTGCGTGCGGTGAGTTCGGCCGGAATGAGCTCCTGATTCACAAAGCGGCGCAGCGAATCCTTCAGCATGCGCAGTTCTTCCGGCAACGCAAAATTCATCATATCGTTTCCGTCCATACCCATTTCCTTTCAGTGCCGCTGCGTGCGCGCACGGCGACGGCGTGCACGCGGCTGCCGTTGGCCGCGCTGGCTAGCGCTCAGCGCGATGAATTCGACTCGATGTACTGGTTGAAGAAGGTCACCATCTCCGGCGGCAACCTTTTCAGTTCGACAATGACGCGCTCGCCGTCGGCACCATGGACGAAATGTGCCGGCGCCAGCGTCACCTTTTCGTACTGCGCGATGAATTGCGGATCCTTCGCCATCCTTTCCACGGCGCTGCGCAGTTCAGCGACGGCAGCGTCGGGGGCATTAGGCGGCATGAAGATCACCCGCGGCGTGCGCGAGATCCGGTTCAGGAACTGCAGCGCTTCCCACTTCGGCCCGCTAGGGTTCGCATTGGAGCCGTGGATTTCGCGATAGAGCTCCAGGAAGGTGGGCACATCGGGCAGGTTGGGACTGCGTCTGAGGTTGCCTTCGCCGCGCTCGTACTGGAAGAGCGGAATCGCGAGGCCCTTGTCCACCAAATTCAGCTTGGCAAAGGAGTTGTAGCCGGGCAAGGAATTACTGACCAACTGGATGTCGCCCTGGAGCAGCGCCACTTCGGCCTCACGCGTCCCCTTGTAGCCGGGAATGATCCGGTATTTGGCGCCGAGCAGATCAAGGGCCAGACTCTGGCGCAACGCCGACCAGTCCGAACCGTTCGAAAGCACGGCGGCGCGAAACGTATTGACTTTGGCAATGTCGGCAGGTTTGGCGATGCCCGGGGCGGTGTCACGCCGAATGTAAAGAAGGTTGGTCTGCTCCATGCCGGCAATGAACTTGAGGTCGTTGAATTGGACCCGCAAGTTCGGATGCTTCAAGATCTGCTGCATCGGGTCCCAGGTAAAGAAGCCGATGTTGAGCTTATTTGTCTCGGAGACGTCGCCGAGTTGGTTCACGGCGATCATGCCGCCGGCGCCGGCAACGTTGCGAACGACGACACCGCTGGTGCCTTTCAGAAAGCGCGGCAGATGTTGCGCAAAAACGCGCGCCTCCAGGTCGGTGGGGCCGCCCACCGGGAAATTGACCATCACATTGACCAGGCGGCCGGCAAACTCTTGCGCATGCGCAATGCCCGTGCCAGCGCAGAGCATCGCCAAGCCGCAGGCAACGCTGCGAAATTTAGTCATCAGACGCATTTCTCAAACCTCCTGATAGTCGACATGAAGTGAATCGCGACGCCTGTAGCTCCGCTGATCGAGTCTGCGGGCGTCGCGCGGCACAACGAATCGCTTGGCGCGATCGAGCTCTTCTCCGCTTCGCGGTCAGCAGGCGGCGTGGATCGGAATCACCGAAGACTCCGCCACGCGCGGCCCCGCATGCCGCGCACTACCCTAATCTGCGCCCTTGGACGTGAGGAACACGTTTACCCACCCAGCGCGTTGACGCGCACGACGCGCCTCGGATCGGCCTTGAAAGAAAGATACGTGAGCGCCGCCAGGTGGCTGGTGTGGGTGACGCCGTAGCGCTCAATCATTGCATCCAGTTGCTCGGCATCGGCGACGTCGAACCTGCACGAACTCTCCGCGTGCCAGCGGACGCACCGCCTTCAAGGCTGCAGCCCTGGCCTGCACGGACTCCTCGACCAGCCTGGCGAGATCATCGCATGGATGAGCTCCGACTCGCATGACCAAAATCCGTAACTTATATATAGGTGTAGGAAGAATATAGAATGTCATATTGACTTTCTTCTAGGGATATCCATAAGTCCTACATAGGACAACGTGCGGTGCGATTCGCGGCTGATGGGCTGGTTGTACACGATGCCATGCTGTTCCAGACGTGCGTGTAGATACCGAGTGCATGGGTGCACCTACGCGGATTAGGTGAAGTATCCAGGCTCATCGAGTCGCTCGAGGCTCGCTGGCAGAAGTCGCGGTCGCGCAGGGCGCCCCTCGAGCAGCAGCACGGAGCCTGTCTTGCGCTCGGCGAGTCCGGTGGCAAGCGTGGCGCCCCGACTCGCCGGCGCCACGCTTGCCACGGAGTCGAAAGTTTCGCTATGTTCCATGTTCCGAAAGGCTCCTGCGATGTCACGAACGGCCCACCCGGGTCATGGGCGTGGCGGCGGTCTGGACCCACACGCTCTTGGTCTGCGTGTATTCGTAAAGCGCCTCGACGCCGCTCGTGCGCCCGTAGCCGCTGTTCTTGTAACCGCCAAATGGCGAAGCAACATGCACGGAGCGGTAACCGTTGATCCAAAATGTGCCGGCGTCCACCTGGCCCGCCACACGGTGCGCGCGGGCGACGTCGTTGGTCCACACCGCGCCAGCCAGGCCGAATTCGCTGTCATTGGCGATCGCGATCGCTTCCTCCTCCGTGTCGAACGGAATCGCGGCGATCACGGGTCCGAAGATCTCGGTGCGGGCGACTTGCATGGAGTTCGAGACGCCGGCGAACAGCGTCGGCTTGACGTAATAGCCGCCTGGCTCGAAATCTGTGGTGCCGGCCGCGAGCTGGGCGCCTTCTGCGACGCCCGCAACGATCATCCGCTTGATGTGCTCGTACTGGCCGCGGTTGCTGATTGGCCCAATCTCCGTCGACGATTCGAGCGGATGCCCGATGCGCAGTCGGCGCGCGCCGTCCGCCACCTTGTCGACCAGTTCGTCGTAGACTCGGCGCTGCACGAGCAAGCGCGATCCAGCGGTGCAGCTCTGGCCCGTGCCCGAGTAGACGGCTGCCTGGGCGCCAATTGCGGCCATGTCGAGGTTTGCGTCTTCGAAGACGATATTCGCGGACTTGCCGCCGAGTTCAAGGATGCAGGGGATCAGATGCCGCGCAGCAGATTCGGCGATCTTTGCGCCCGTTGCGGGCGAGCCCACGAAGACGACCTTGCGCACGATGCCGTTCGCGATCGCCGCCTGCGCCGTCGTGTGACCGTAGCCGGCTAGCACGTTGACGAGTCCGGCGGGCAGGCCGGCCTGTTCGGCCAGCGAGGCGACCGCCAGCGACGTGAACGGCGTCAGCTCCGATGGCTTTAGCAGCGCGGCGTTGCCCACGGCGATGGTCGGTGCGACCTGCCAGCCGAACGACAGAATCGGGATGTTCCACGGCGTGACATGGAGGATGGTCCCGTACGGCTCGCGGCGCGTGTAGTTGAGGTGCGTCGTTGGCACGGCGATTACGTCGCCATGGAACTTGTCGGCCCAGCCCGCGTAGAACTCGAACATCTCGGCCACCATCTCGGCCTCGCGGCGGCTGTCGCGGATCGGCTTGCCGGTCGAGATCGACTCGAGGCGCGCGAGCGCTTCGCCATGCTCGCGGATCTTCGCCGCCACCGCGAACAGGGTGCGCCCGCGCGCGGCGTGGGTCATGCCCCACCAGGTCTTCTGCGCCTCTTGCGCGGCCATACAGGCGAGCGCGGCCACGTCGGCGCCGGCGTCGCGATAGCTGACGCTCTTTTCGCCGGTCGCGGGGTCGAACAACTGGATTTCGTCCCCGCTGCCCGGAATCAGCTTGCCGCCCACATACGAGCCGATTTCCGTGGCGCCCGGAAAGAACTCGGCGAAGGCCGCCACCAGGAATCCTGCTTTCGATTGCTCCATCGTGAATGCTCCAGTCAGTTGTGTTCGTCCGGGGCAGTATGGTTGGAGGGGGAGGCCTGATCAATGACACACAATGAGCAATCGTGTTCTGAAAAAGAGAACACTAGCGCAGCGTGCTACTTGATGTGAAGACAGTGGCGCCGCTGTTGACTAGCTTTGTCCCGAGACGTCAAATAGCAGTCCCGAAATGTCAAATTACCGGTCTTATCTCGCCAATACTGGCTCGCTCGCCCGAAGGGTTATTTCGGTGCAAGTGAAAGACCGCGGCCCCGACGTTCACGCAGACGAGTACCACGTTCGGGGCTGTCCTTACGGCAACGCGATGCGGCTAGAGAACGTCCAAAACTTGCGTGATCTGGGCGGGCTGCGCAGCAGCGACGGGAGGCGCGTGCGCTGGGGCCGATTGGGGCACTCCTTCATCGGCCAAGAGATCCATTCGTCTCCCAGCAGTTGGATGTCTCAGATGGGTCTGCTGCCGGCTGGCACAGGCGCAGCGGATCTCAGAGGCGAGACGACGCTTGCCAGCAACCCGTCAACGCCCTATTTCCGATGAGGCTCACAATCGTAAAATTCGGCCGCCGAATGCCCGTGGATCACCTCACCCCCGGTAAATCGGCTACCGTCGGCAGGCAGCCACGCGGTAATCGGATGACGGGTTACAGGGCTGAACTGACGCCTGAACGTCCGACTGATGACATATCTGAACGGCGGCTCATGGCCGAACTCTGCCGTCGGACCATCGTGGACATGGACGTCTCCTCAGGCAAAGTGACGTGCGAGGTGCCGTCAAACATAGAGCTGCCGACGAATTCGACTTATACCCTAAAGGCACATAGTTCGAGGGGGAGCCGCCAGAGACTTAGGCAAGGTGGTGTTTCAAGCATCAAAGCCTTGCGATGTATAAATACATCGTAATGCACCGAAACTTCCAAGCGCCGGCGACAACGCCGGCGCTTTTTCTATTACGTGATTCGTACGTCGGGGGCCTTGGTGGCGTTCCCTTTGAGCATGTTATGTCTCGGGCAATGCCTCCCACTCCTCCCCATCATCAAGAATAGGATGGGTATCACTCACCACAGTCAGCGGCTTGCCACGATGGGCCAGCGCAAATCGCGATATCGCGCCGGCTTGCCCTTCGGGCATAGCTTGGCAGTCCGGACCTAATGTCCCTACCCACACATAGCGCCCGGATTCAAGGCAGGCAAGGTAATAAGCCACACTCATGTTGTCCTCTCCTCCTTTCATTTTTGCTTCGCCTATGCAAGCACTTTTCGAATCGCTCGCGCGAACCCCACCTCAAACACTGTCCGGCCACGCGCGTTGACGATTTCACCGTGGCTGCCTTCGCGAAGGCCCTGGTTTTCGAGATAGTCGGCCGACACTGCATTCTGTAAGGCTTCGCGCTCTGACGGCGTGAGTTGCGCGGACGGGGCGAGCACAGTCACTGGCTGCGTTCCAGGCGCGGCCGCGATGGTTGCGCCCAGTGGACGCCGGTCCACGGTCACCTGGGTGTTGGCCTTCAGGACGTTGAGTTGCGCCTTGAGTTTGTCACGCTCGGCGATGATGGCCTGCATGATGGAGCGAATGGCCGGGTCCTCAATGCGCATCAGGTATTCGTGGCTCGCCAGCGTCTTTGGCGGCTTGGGCGCAGGCGGCCCGGCATAGGCCGCCCAGGCTTCAATGAGTGTCCGATAGTCAGCGGACTGGGCGTTGTAGAGCGCGCGGCCCTTCATGATGCCTTCGGCTTCGGCCAGGCGACCAATGGCGGGCAACGAGAAGTCGCGCGAGCCGGTCTCATGCTGACGACGGCAAAGCTCTTGCATCTTTGCCAGCCCTGCGCGCCGGTTCGAGCGCCCGCCCTTGGCGAGCAGCGACTCCAGGACTGCGTCGGGGTGGATGTCCGTTTTCCCATTCATGCTTCATCTCCCGTGAGGGCCTGGTGCCCCGCGGGAAACGCCCGGATGCGATCCGTCCTGGGCAGCAGCGAGGCGAGGTCCATATCGAAGTGCTGGCTGAGGCTCAAGCCTGCATCCATGAGGCGAATCACTTGGCGCTGGCCGAGCGCGGGATTCGCCGGGTTCATCTGCTGGGCAAGGCGGCGCATGAAGGCGTTGCCGGCGAGCAGTTGCTCCTGTTCACTCAACAGCATGAACACGGGCGGCAGGTCATCGCGGTAGAGCACCGCGTCGAGCAACTGGCTGCGGCGGAACACCGCCTTGCCCGGTTCGAGGTCGGGGTAGACCTCGACGTTTTCGCACACGCCGGCGAGCTGGAGCAATTCCGACTCAGTTTCCTCGAAGCCGACATGCACGTCGCCCACCGTGCCGGCGGCCACCAATTGCGTGCCAGCTCCCTGCGGAGCTTCGAGTGCCGCCTTGCAGCGCTCGATGAGACGCCAGCAGGCCACCAGGTCTTCGGCGAGGTCGCTGAAGCGCTTCATGGCGCTCTCCCACACCCGCTCGGCCTGCCGGTAGGCGTCCAGGCGGGCAAACGGCTGGCCGGCGTCTTCCGCGTCGGCCTTCTGCTTCTTCAGGTCCTGAAGCTCGCTTTCCCGAGTGAGGCAGGCGTTGCGCGCCTCGTCGAAGTGATAAGCGAGCGTGTTGAAGTGGGCGGCCAGCGCCGTCAGGTGGTGTGGCTCGGTCACGAACCAGCGGCAGCGCACGCAGTTGCGGCTGCCGCCCGGAACGGGCCCGTACCTTGGGTTGGAAGGTGAGCCAAGGTTCGGCCCGCCGTTGTAGCAGCCGCCCACCGAACCGTTGTCTTCGGCCTCGCTGGTGTTGCCGCCAACCAGACACAGCCCGTGGTGCATCGGCATCCAGCCCGCCGGATTGCGCGCGGCGGGATGCTGCGGGATGGCGGCGGCGAGGCTGGGCACACTGTTGCAGATGGCCTTTTGCAGGAGTTGGTCGTGCTCGGTGTCAAGCAGGAAGGTCTGGATGCTCGCCTCCTTGTTCGCCTCCAGCCGCTCCGCCGCACCGAGCAGCACGTCGCGGATGTGGGTCGCACCGGGCTTTGTGTAATAGAGGGTCATCAACAGGCGGCTGTGGCCGACCAGCTTTTGCAGCACCGGGAATGGCACCTGGCCTTCGAGCGCCAGCGCGGTGACGAGGGAGACGCGCAGGCTGTGCAGGGGGAAGAGCGTTGTGGTCCCGTTTTTCTGTTCTTCCGGCGGCGGGAGGAAGCGAATTGGTGCGCCGTTGCGATGGGTCTCACGTCGGTCGGCGAGTCGCACCTCCAGCGATTCCAGCAACGCGAACCAGAGGTAATCCAATCCATAATGCGGGACAGGCAGATGACGCTCGCCGTCTCGTGCCTCTGACATCCTGAAGAGGAAGCAGGTGTCGGGGTAGCCCGCGAGTTGCACCTCGCTCTTCGCCTTGAGGTGGCGGCCATCCAGTTCCGTCCAGGTCGTACGTCGCGAGACCGGGTTGTACCTCTCCTGCCAGTGGCGCAGTTTCTCCAGCCAGTAGAAGACGTCTTGATGCACCGGCCCGCCGAAGGCCCAGGGCAACACGTAGCCCTTCTCGGAACCGGATTTGGCGATGTCGGCGGTCTTGTTGGTATTGATGTAGAGCACGGTCGAGGCAGCCTCGCCATCGGCGAGCGGGTCGCTACGGCGGAACACCCCCTGTTGCAGCGGCCGGCGTTCGCTGCCCTGCGCGAGCCGGCTCTCATTCAACGTCCAGTTCCCCGCCGCGTAACGCCAGGTGTCGGCTTCGCCCGAGTCGAGTGCACGCACCTGGAAAGTCCGCAGCGGCAGAATGAGCTTTACCAGCAGCGCCACCCACCGCACCGGGCTCCACATCTCCAGGCGCGTTCCGTTAGTCATCTGGCGTACACGCCAGACACAATCTGGGTCGCTCGGGTCAATCCGGTCCTCGGTCACGCCGAACCAATCGGCCGCGCCGCGCCCGCGCTGGCCGATTTCGGCGCCCAGCGCGCTCTGAGCCCACTGCCAGTCACGGAAGTGCGGCCCCGCCGCGAGCATCTGTCGCAGTTCATCGATATAGCCGTAGGGGAGCGGCGAATGCACGCTCTCGTCGTTCCGGGGCAGACCGCTCGTGGACCTCCGAGGCACGGGGTTGCGAAACGCCGGCGAGACCACCAGTTGGCCGTCGTCTGCAGCCTCGCTGAACTCGCGCCGCAGCACGAATTGGAGGAAGGCGTGAATGTGGTTGTTGTACTTGGTGCCCTTTTCCGAATCCGGGCAGGCCGTCCGGTAGAAGTCAGGCAGGTGGGTTGTGCGCGCCAGGAACACCGCCGGCTCGAGCGGCAGCCCCTGCCGGACGAGGTAGCGCTCGAAGAAGGCCACCAACCCACTGAGTTTCTCGTCAACACTTCGTGTTTCGCCCTTCAGCCACTCCACCGCCAGGATTCGCCAGGTGGCGAGTTGTGGATAGTCCCGCTCGACCCAGCCGAGGCTCATGTCCGTCTCGCGTCTCACACCCTTCTCCTTTTTGTGGGAAGTGGCAGAAGCAGGCGCAGTGGTCGTCTTCTTTTTGGCCATGCGAGTTCCTCAGTGGTTGAGTTCGATGCCGGGCAGCACCAGTCGCGACGCAGGTTGTGGCCCTGCGTACTTGTTTCGCAACCGCTGCGCGGCTGCTTCGAGCTCGGCAAGGGTCTCGCAGGTGTTCGCCTGTGTGTAGACCTCCTGGCTCTGCAGCGAGCTGTGATGCATGAAGCGGCGGATGAACGGCTTGTCGACGCCGGCGTTTTGAAGTCGCCGGCCGTAGGCGTGGCGGTGACCGTGCGGCGTCGTGCCCAGCGCCTTGCTCACCGTGAGTCCGATGCGCTCGCAGGCGGCGGCGTGCGCCTTGTTGTACTGGGTGAGCGTGTACATGGCACCGACGGGCTCGCGGTTCAGGTTGATGAAGGCAAAGGGGTGGTCGCGCTCGATACGGGCGACCTGTTCGAGGTAGCGGTACCAGAGTTGCAGGAACCACTCGCCATACTCGGGCACGAACCAGTACGCTTTCTTGTAAAAGGCCGCATCGTGCGTGCCGCCCTTCCAGCCGGCGTGCCGGCGGTCCATCAGGTCGGTGCGGGGCACGAGGCCGAACTGGTGGGCGAGGTATTCCGCCCGTTTGCCTTGTGGTCGTCCCCGCTCGACGCGCCAATCGGCGGGTGCGTCACCGTGGCGCGGGTGGTGGATGAAGACTTGGGCCTGGCGCGTGTTGGCGGGGTCCGGGAATACGTCGGGGATGTAGAGGTGGAAAGGCTCCGATTCGCGGAAGCCCGCGCCGTGCAGCAGCAAGGTGATGAGCATGCCGCGATAATCGTAGCGCCCGGCCGCACAGAATCCCTTGACCAGCAGCTCCTCGAAGCGCTCCTCCGGGAAGGCCGGCGGGTCGCTCCGTTCGACCTTGGGCAGGCGTCGACCTCGCACAAGGTGCCCGGGTTCGGCGGGGGAGGCGTTCTCCGCCCAGGTGTGGCCGAGGAAGGTCTGGCTGCGTCGGTACTGGTAGGCTGCCTCGTCGGTCTGTCGGTCGAAGGCACTACCGGCATAGCGGGGATTCACCTTGGCCGCCTCGGGGCGCATCTCGCCGAGCCAACGGAAGAAGTCAGAGAGATGGGTGATGATGTGTGAGGCATCCTGCGGCGAGCGAGGCGGCCAGCACAAGCCGCTGGGGTCGAGCCTGGTCTCCCGGTCGAACGTCCCGGTATAGAGCCGCTGGGCGAAGTTCTGGAACAGGCGGTAGGTGTCGCGCTCGGCCGGGTTCGTTTGCAGGTATTCGAGGAACATCCGCACCGAGCGATTCACCTTCGTCATCCACGTCAGGCTCCGGTCATGGCTTTTATAGAGGCAGTAGTCGAGCAACGGCTCCAGCACGCCGGCTGGCGTCAGGAGGACGGGGAGTTCCGTATAGACGCCGGTGGCGTCGGTGTAGACGCGGGCCTTGACGGTCACGAACATGCTGGGACCTAAACACCCAGGCCGCGCAGTAGCGCAGTGGCGTCCTTGAAGTCGAGGTTGTGCAGGTGCATGGCCAAATCCACCGCACCACCTCCGCCACGGCCAAGCCGGGTGTCATAGAACTTGGGACCTCGGACGAGCAACTCAAAGTCACGTCCATTTACGCTGACGTAGTAGCGCTGGGTATCGTGGGCACTGACTGGCTCGTAGGTGCTATCGGCTTTCATGTAGCACCCCAACTTCTCTAACACCCCAAGTGCATCTAAGGCCCGCCAGCGTTCCAGAGTCAAGTTATCCACAGTTCGACGCCTCATCTGTCCCTCCCCCGGACCCCCACCGGCTACTCGGCTTTCAAAGAAAGCCGGCTACTCGAAACAATCAGTGCTGCGATGTACAACGCTTTTGCGTTCCACATAGCATGGGCATTTAGGGAATAGCTTCGCAAAACGGAGGATAAAAAAACACCCCTCTTTCAGGGGTGTTGGGGGGGCAGAGCTACCTATCTAGCCCTAACTATGTATGAATAGTTGGGGGGAATAAGAATTCGACGGCAGCCTTCGGGGATTGCCCCTAGGCCGGACAAGGATCCCTGGGCGATTTCTTCAAATTTTCAACAGATTTTGTTAACGGCTAGGTACGCGGGGTGGCTTTGCCCTTTTAGCAGCCTTTGCGACCTTTGCCTGTTCAGCCAGTTGCTTCTTCAGCAAGACCCGTCCAACCCCGAGCTGCTGACCGAGTGGTTCCTAGTCGAGTCGTGGGCCAAGCACTTGCGCCAGCATCAGCGAGTACACCGTGCTGATGCCGAACTGCAGCGCGGCGTGATTGGCTTCCATGTGGGGGCGAAAGCGCCCCGCGTGCGCCACATGCTCGGACTGAGCTTGCCTTGAAAGCATGTGACCTTAGCTGGAATATGATTTGGCAGCATCGTAGTCGACCTGGTACCTGGCTATGCGCAGGTCGCCCAGCTCGCGTTTGACGCGCTGGTGCTCCGGATGGCTGGCATACGTTTGCAGCGCACTGTGCGACTCAAATTCGGAATAGAGCACGACATCGCAGGCATAGTCGACGCGACTCGAATCGACCCCGATCTCGAGATGCAGCAAGCCGGGAATCCTTCCGTGCAGGCCTTCAAAGGCAGATTTGAGCCGCGCAATGGCATCGCGTTTTTCGCCTTCCGTGTCACCTCTCAGGTTCCACATGACGATATGTTTGACAATGGGCAAGATGTTCTCCCGAGCTGATGAATAGTCGCTTGTTGTCTCGCGGGCCGTACTTTCAGGCTGCCGGTAAGCCGGCCTTCTGTGGCCACATGTTGCTGAAGGCGTGGATCGCACTGGTGGCGTACACGCCGGCTCGCGTGAACGGCTCTTCGGCCAGCCAGCGTCGCGCGGCGTCGATCGAGGGGAAGTCGATCACCAGCAGGCTGCCGACCATGGTCTCGCCGTCCTCGGCCAGCAATGGTCCGGCAAAGGCAATCTGGTTTTCCACGGCGCGCAGGTAGCCCTTGTGTTCGGGGCGCACACGCAGGCGCAGCTCACCAACACCGGGTTTGTCGATCATATGGAATACATGAAGCATCGGAATTATCTCCTTGTCTCTTGATGGGCTGACGGAGCCGGGTTGGCAGGGTTGAGAACAAAGTCGAAGTTGAGCGTGTAGAAGGGCGTGTCGGAGCGACTGCCGTCCGGCGTCGGGCCAGCTTCATGCCTGTCCCAGTCGGCCACCAGCGAGGAGCGCACGCCAAATACCGCGTCCGAGTCCAGGTAGGCGCCGCCTTCGCGGAAGACATGGGTAACGAGCGTCTCGTAACCCGGTGCCGAGATCATGAAATGCAGATGCGCCGGGCGCCACGGATGTCGTCCCATGGCTTCCAGCATGCGCCCGACCGGCCCATCGTGCGGAATTGGGTAGCACTCGGCCACGATGGATTTGAAGTGGAAGTGTCCCGAGGCATCGGCATGCAGCGTGCCGCGGCCCTGCGCGCTGGTGCGTGCGGGCTTCTGCACGTCATAGAAGCCCTCCGCATCGGCCTGCCAGACCTCAAGCGTCGCACCCGGAATGGCTTCGCCCGTGATGCTTCTGACCTGGCCGCTCACATGGCAGGGTTCGCCGGCCATGCCGTTGCCCACGTCGGCGCCGAGTTCATACTCGGGGGCGTCATCGACATAGAACGGACCGAATACCGTGGCCTCGGTGCAGCCTTGCGGCTTGCGGTGATTCTGCGCGGTGACCAGCGTGGACAGGCCAAGCGTGTCGGACAGCAGGATGAACTCCTGCCGGCTCGGGTTGCAGGTATGGCCCACCTCGGTCAGGAACTGGATGCCTGCGGCCCATTCCTCTTCGGTCAGCCTGACCTCCCGTGCGAACGCGTGCAGGTGCTGGATCAGGCTGGTCATGACTTCCTTGAGCCGACGGTCCTTCATGTCGACGTTGCGCGCCAGTACCGCCTGGGTAATAGTCTCTTCATCGAGATTGCGCATGGTGGGACTCCTGGTTGATGTGCATCGGTTATGCCTTCGCGCCATCTTCCCAGCGCGGGCAGGTACGCTTTTCGACCGGAATGTCGAGCGGCTGGTAATTGCTCTTGTCGATAACGGTGGCGGGCAGCACGATCTCCTGTTTTACCGGGAGTCCGCGCAGCTTGCGGATTGCTGCCATGGTGCCCAGGCAGCCCTGTTCGAAACCGTTATAGTCGCCCGTGGCGAGCATGGTGCCGGCCTTGATGGCGTCGATCGCCTCCTTGGTACCGTTGATGCCCGACACCAGCGCCTTGCGGTTGGCGCCCTGGAGCGCTTCGATGGCGCCGATGGCCATGGCATCGTTGGTGGCGAAGACGGCGTCGATCTGCGGATACGACTGCATTAGGTTTTCCATCACCTGCAGGGCCTGCAGGCGCTGGTAGTTGGCAGGTTGCGAAGCCAGCAGCTTGACCCCGGGGAACGCCTTGAGCGCATCGCGCACGCCGCGTACACGGTCGATATTGGTCAGTGATCCCTTGATCCCTTCCAGCAGCACGACATTGCCCTTGCCGCCCATCGCCTTGAACAGGTGGGTGGCGGTCTTCATGCCAAGGTCGTAGTCGCTGGCGCCGACAAAGGAGACGAAGTTGCCGACGTCACTGCGGTCGGTGATGTTAACCACTGGAATATTGGCCGCGTTGATCTTCTTCACGCCGGGCCCCATTGCCTTGTAGTCCACCGGTACGAAGACCACCGCATCGGGCTTCTTCACGATCACGTCCTCGATCTGGCTCATCTGCTCAGGGATGCTGTCGGGTTTGGTCGGGATGTAGTGCGTGACTTTGGCGTTCATGCTTTTGGCCGCCGCATCGGCGCCCTGGCGCACTACCTGGAAGTAGGGGTTGGTCTGGTTCTTGGTAAAGACGGCAATCCGTTCGCCATCGGCATGGGCGGCCGGCACAACCAGCAGGCCAAAGGCCAGCATGGCGCCGATCTGCTTCAGGTTGCAGCGCTGCATATCTTGTCTCCTTGTTTGATGTGCCACGGTTTTGCTTATCGGGTGCCGAGCTTGCGGCGCGACAGGGTGTCGAGGAAGACCGCGAGTACCACGATGACGCCGGTCACCAGCGGTTGCCAGTTGGCGCTGACGGTCAGCAGGTTCATGCCATTGAGTACCAGGGTCAGGATGATGGCGCCGACCAGCGTGCCGGAGACGCGGCCCACACCGCCGAACAGCGAGGTACCGCCAATCAGCACGGCGGCGATGGCCGGCAACGTGAGCGTCTCGCCGATATCGCCTTCGGCCGAGTTCAGACGGGCCAGAAACACCAGGCTGGCCAGACCGGCCATCGCGCCGCTCACCACATAAACCAGCACCAGCCGGCGTGCCACCGGCACACCCGACAGTCGCGCGGCCACGGCGTTGGCGCCGATCGCATAGATCTCCTGGCCGTAGGTGGTCTTCTGCGAGATCGCGGTGCCGGCAAAGAGGAAGGCCAGCATCAGGAACACGGGAATTGGTACGCCCCACAGGTAGCCGCTGCCGATGGCGCGGAACTCGGGAGCGAAGCCGTGGATGGTGTCGCCGGCCATGAACCAGTAGGTGAGCCCGTGCAGCACCCACAGCATGCCGTATGTGGCGATGAACGGCGGAATGCGCAGCGCCGCCACGAGCAAGCCATTGCCCAGGCCGATCAGCATGCCGCAGCCCAGGCCCACACCCACGCCCAGTGCGGTCGAGCCGGTGGCTTTCATCATGCTGGCCGCAAGACACGCGGACATGGCCACGTTGGCTCCCACCGACAGATCAAGGCCGCCAGTCAGGATCACCAGCGTCAGTCCCGAAGCCAGCAGGAACAGCAGGCTGGCCTGGCGCAGTACGTTCAGCAGGTTGCCCAAGGTCAGGAACGCATCGGACGCCAGTGCCAGCAGCGCGCACAGCAGACCGAGGGCGAACAGTCGGTAGGCAAAGGAACGGGCATCGGCCGACAGCGGCACCCATGCAGTGGCTGCGGTCTTTACGGTATTCATTGCTTCTCCTTGAAGGACTCAATCAGCAGGACGACCAACACCAGCAGGCCGATGGCTGCCACCTGGACTGCTGATTGCACGCCGAGCAGGTTGAGCCCGTTGCGCAGCACGCCTACCGCCAGCACGCCCAGTACCGTGCCCGGCAACCAGCCATTGCCGCGATCGAACGTGGTGCCGCCCACGGCCACCGCCGCGATCGCATCGAACTCCAGACCGATTGCAGCCGTGGGGTGCCCGGCATTCATGCGTGCGGTCAGCAACAGCGCAGCCACACCCGCCATCATGCCGCCCAATGCATAGACTGCGATCAGCGAGCGGTTGATACGCACACCGGCAAACTTGAGCGCTTCGCGGTTGCCGCCGAGTGCGAACACATAGGTGCCGAAGCGGGTGCGATAGAGCAGCCAGTGGAACAGGCCGTAGCACGCCACGGCGATCCATAGCGGCAGCGGAATCCCAAGCAGCTCACCGGCGTAGAACTGTGGGATCGTGTCGCCGATGCCGACCACGCTCTGGCCATCGGTGAGTACCAGCGCCAGTCCCTGCGCTGCGCCAAGTGTGCCGAGCGTGGCCACGAACGGGGGAATGCCGAGCGAGGCCACAAGCGCGCCGTTCAGCACACCGAATGCCAGGCCGACACCCAGTGCTGCGGCCAGTGCCAGCGCCAGCGAACCGGTGGCAACCATGACCATGGCCAGCGTCACGCCGCACAGCGTCAGGACCGCACCAATCGAGAGATCCAGCCCCTCGGTCATGATGATCAGTGTCATCGGCAGGGCGATCAGCAGCAGGATAGTGGATTGCGTGCCAACGTTGAGCAGGTTGGCCATGCTGAGAAAGCCCTGGCCACTCAGGCTGAAGACCAGTGTCAACAGCAACAGGACCCAGACCGAACCGGGCAGCTTGCCGAGTGCCGGTCCGAACGGCTGAAGAAATGCGCGGGGAGCGGTGCGCGCAAGCGCTTGGATATCAGGCATGTCAGGCATCGTTCATCCCCAGTTGCAGAATGCTTTCTTCAGTCATCTCGGTGTGCGCGAGTTCGCCGGCAATGCGGCCTTCGCGCATGACATAGGTACGGTCGCAAACGCTGAGGATTTCCGGCAGTTCCGAGCTGATCAGCAGCACCGCTGCGCCTTGCTTTACCAGGCTGTCGATCAGGGCAAAGATCTCGGCCTTGGCACCTACGTCGATGCCGCGCGTCGGTTCATCGAAGATGAACAGCCGCGCCTCGGCAAGCAGCCATTTGCCGATCACGATCTTCTGCTGGTTGCCACCGGACAGGTATTGCGCGAGCTGGTCGCCATTGGGCGTGGCAATGCGCAGGCGCTCGATCTCGCGCATCGACAGCGCGTCGGCCTTGCCGCTGCGGTACCAATGCGTCGGGAATACCCGGCGCAGCCCGGCTAGCAGCAGGTTGTCGCGCACCGTGCGGATCAGGGCCAGGCCCTCGGTCTTGCGGCTCTCCGGAATCAGCGCCGCACCGAGCGCCCGTGCCTTGTCGGGGCCGCCCTGCATCGCCTTTCCGAAAATGCGGATCTCGCCTTGGCGGACCGGATCGGCGCCGAACACCGCGCGTGCCACTTCGCTGCGCCCGGAGCCAACCAGCCCCGCCAGCCCAACGATCTCGCCGGCGCGCACTTGCAGGTTGATGTCCTCGATGCCGTTGTCCGCGCTAACGTCGCGCATCTCCAGCGCCAGTTCGCCAGTCACGCCGCTGCGCTCGCGGCTGTAGCTCATATCGACCTTGCGACCAACCATGCGCGCCACCAGTTCGTCAGGCGTGGCATCGCCGGGCAGATAGCTGCCGACCTTGCGGCCATCGCGCATCACCGTAATGCGATCGCCCAGCGCAAAGACCTCCGCCATACGGTGCGAGATATAGATCATCGACACGTCATCGGCCTTGAGCTTGCCGATCACCGCGAACAGCTTCTCGGTTTCACGGTCCGACAGCGCCGCCGTGGGTTCGTCCAGCACGAGGATGCGGGCATTCTGCGACAGCGCCTTGGCGATCTCCACCATTTGCTGCTGCGCCACGCCGAGCCGGTGCACGGGGGTACGGGTACTGATGTCCATGCCGAGGATATCGAGCAGTCGTCGTGCCTCGGCGTGCATTCTTGCGTGATCGGTCGAACCGGGCAGGCCCCCGCGCGGCTCGCGTCCGAGGAAGATGTTCTGCGCGATATCGAGGTACGGTACCAGCGAGAACTCCTGGAAGATTACGGCGATGCCGAGCCGCATCGTGTCGACCGGGCTGCTTACGCTGACGCGACGGCCCTCGTGATAAAACTCGCCCGCGTCGGCAACATAGACGCCGCACAGTACTTTCATCAGCGATGACTTGCCGGCGCCGTTCTCGCCCAGCAGCATGTGCACCTCGCCCGGATAGATCTCGAACGACACGTCGTCGAGTGCCTTGACGCCCGGAAATGCCTTGCAGATGCCGCGCATCTCCAGCAGGGGGGCGACTTCGGTGATCGCGTTCATTGTCTTCCCTTTCTCCTCTCAGGCGTTTGCATGCCTGTGCAGCAGTCGTTCGCCCGAGGCACGGAGCAGTTCGAGCGTCGCCGGCAGTCCGTCCACCAGCAGGCTCCCGTGGCGCTTGCGCGGTACGCCGGCAACGAACACGCTATCGATATTGGCCAGGCTGGCCTGCATCACGATCGCGCTCACAGGATCGTGCAGGGGCATCATGTTGAGCCGGCGCGCATCGATCAGCACCAGGTCCGCCTGCTTGCCAGGCGTCAGCGAACCAATCCAATGGGCCATGCCAAGCATGCGTGCGCCGGCCATCGTGATCCATTCCAGCGCCTCGCGGCAGCTCGCCTGATGGCTGGCCGCGATCTCGCCATGCTCGGCGCGGTAGGCCGCGTGGTCCAGCGCGCGCTGCACGCCGAGTGCCACGCGTGCGGCCATAAACATTTCGCCAGACAGGCCCGATTCGAGATCCACGCCCAGCGATGGGGTCGCGCCCAGCCTGCGCAACCGGCCGGTGATCGGGAAGCCGTGGCCTTGGGTCAGCTCGTTCTCGGGGGTGAGCGAGAAACTCACGCCTGTATCGACGAAACGGGCAAGTTGCGAGTCGGTAAGGTTGTTCCCATGCACGATGTTGATGTGCGGACCAAGCAGACCTGCAGCTTCGAGTTGCTCCCAGCCGTCAGGGGTGCGCGCGGCGCCG
The DNA here is from genome assembly GCF_000812465.1 of Cupriavidus sp. IDO. Classification (GTDB taxonomy): domain Bacteria; phylum Pseudomonadota; class Gammaproteobacteria; order Burkholderiales; family Burkholderiaceae; genus Cupriavidus. The sequence goes on from NZ_JWMA01000024.1 coordinate 25,057, forward strand.
CCGCCCTGGTGCATACTGGCCAGCAGTCCGAGCTCACATGCCAGCGCGAAATCGTGCCGCGCCACTTCCATCGTCGAATAGTGCGGACCGAGAATGGCAAGACCCAGGCTGACCAGCGCGGAACCCTGAAGCCGTCGGGCGAGGCGTTCGACTTCGACGCGGGGGTGCGGTGTTTCCCAGAACGGGGCGACGCCGGGCGTGGGATCGGGCTTCGGCGAACCGTGCAGGAATGCGGCTCGGATACCCGATTGCTCCAGCGCATCGAGCGCGGCATCGCTGTGTGCCGGCGTGGGATTGTTGTGACACCAGTCGACCAGCGTGGTGGTGCCGCAATCGAGCTGATTCCACGCACCTGCCAACGTGGCGATGTGAATGTCCTCGGGCGTAAAGCGCGTGGCCAGGCCTGCATGCATCTGGCGGAAGTATTCGGTAAGCGTCCAGCCCGCGGCCACGCCTCTTAGCGCGGTCTGCCAAGTGTGCATGTGGGCATTGATAAAACCGGGCGCCACGATAAAGCCGTGCGCGTCGATCTGCTCGGCATCGGGCGCCACAATATGGGGGCCGATGGCGGCAATCCGATCGCCGTCGATCAGCAGGTCGCCGATGAAATCACCCAAGGCGATATCCATCGTGACAAGCGTCGCCCCGCGAATCAGGGTGCGCGTCATGTCTCTTGTCTCCTCGTCGTTCCGGTTCTGCTTACAAACGTTTGCAGTCGAGTTTCGAACGAGTCTATACTCTGGCAAATCGGAAAAAAACGTCGCACGCGGAAATCTTTCTTTCACCTGCCGAGAAAATCGGACGATGCGACGCGCGGCGGAGACTACGCATGGATCGATGGACCGAAATTGAACTGTTCGTGCAAACGGCGGAGTTCGGCAGCATCACCAAGGCTGCGGAAAGCCTGGAGATGTCGAACGCGGCGGCGAGCCGCTATCTGAGTTCACTGGAGCGCAGGCTTTCCGCGCGACTGATCGAGCGCAACACGCGGCGGCTCTACCTGACGCAGGTGGGCGAGCAGTTCTTCAGGCGCTGCAAGGAAGTACTGGCGGAAATGAAGGAGGCCGAGGCCGACGTCAGTGCCACCGTGCTGGAGCCCAGCGGCACACTGACGGTGACGGCCTCGCTGTCCTTCGCGATGAAGCACCTGGGGCCAGTGATGCCAGAGTTCACGGCGCTTTATCCGAAGGTGAGCGTCAATATCCTCGCTGCCAATCGGTACTACGACATCATGGACAGCGGTATCGACCTGGCGATCCGCACCCGCGAATTCGAGCCGGATTCCAACCTGACGGTGCGCCGGCTTGCACAGACGCGTCGCGTGCTGGCTGCCTCGCCGGTCTACCTCGATAGAAAGGGTATTCCGCGCAGCGTCGAGGACCTCGCGGATCACGCCATGCTGATCTATTCGTACGCCAATCGCCCCAACGAACTGGCCTTCAGGCGGGGCGACGAAGAGCACATGATGACCGTGCGCAGCACGATGGAGTCCAACGACGGCCAGGTGCTGCGCGCGGCCGCGCTCGAAGGCATGGGGATTCTGGTGCAGCCCAAGTACATCGTCTACGACGATATCGTTGCGGGCCGCCTGATTCCGGTGCTGGACGATTGGGATCTGCCGAGGCTGACCATCAATCTCGCGTTCCAGCACCGCAATCATTTACCGGCGCGGGTTCGGCTGTTTATCGAATTCCTGGTGGAGCACTTCCGACGCATGGACTACGAGCGCAAGTGGACCTCATGAGGTCAGCCCGGCCGCCGCACCTGTGGATTTGATGATCGCCGCGTAGTCATCGCCAGCCAGGCCCTGTGCTGCCGCACCCTGCAGCATCTGGCCGAGCAGGGCGGTCAGGCCCATCGGCACGCGTAGGTCAGCGCCCGCATCGAGAATCAGGCCGACGTCCTTGAGCATCTGGTCAACGGTGAATGTGGGCGTGTAGTCGTGCACGGCCAACTGCTCCGATTTCGCCTTGACGATCGGCGAGGCCACAGCGCTTGCGGTGATCACGTTCCACATCGATTGCCAGTCGAGGCCGCCTTTCTTGCCCAGGGTCAGCGCCTCTGCCAGCATGCCGGAGGTCAGCGCGATCAACAGGTTGACGACGAGTTTCATCAGGCGCGCCTGCTCGGCGTCGCCTAGGTAAAACTGCGTGGGGCCCAGCGCGGCCAGCAGGGGCCTGACGCGCTCATAGGCGGTGGATGGCCCCGACACCATCGCGGTCAGCTTTGCGGCCTCTGCCATGTGGTTGTTGCCCGATACGGTAACCCGCAGATAGGCGATATCGCGTGCGGCAAGCTGCGGTGCGGCCGCTGCCGAAGCCGTCGGGGAGATCGTGCTGGTGTCGATATAGAGCGCGCCGGGCGTGGCAGCCGCGGCAATCTGGCTGGCTACCGACGTAAACGCCGCATCGTGCGGCATCGAGCTGAATATCACTTCGGCGGTACCCACCGCTTCGGCGAGCGATGCGGCGACGGCGAGGCCTGCCTGGCGTGCGGCCGCTACCTGATCCCCTGCAATGTCGTAGGCCACAACGTCATGCCCCGCGTTGGCGAGGTGACGCGCCATCGGCAAGCCCATCTTGCCGGTTCCGATAAAGCCAATCTTCATGAGGTCTGCTCCGATCTGTTCTTCGCGCGTGCTCGCGGTGATTTGGGTCATGCGGGCCGCAGGCCGTCGAAAGCGGCCTGAAGCAACGCCCGGATCGGCTCGCGCTCGATCGGGCGGGGATTCCAGTAGGGGTTGGCCAGCGCGATGTCAGCGGCCCGGTCCAGGTCCTGCTCACACATGCCGATGTCGCGCAATGCAACCGGCACGCCATTATTTGCGGCCAGGTCGAACAAACCCGCTGCCGCGGATTGCCCCGTGGCGCCAATGGCGCGCTGGATCCGGGCCATCGCCTCGGGCGCGGCCGACGCGTTGTAGGCCAGCACATGAGGCAGCACGATGGTGTGAGTCTCGGCATGGGGCAGGTTGAAACTGCCTCCAAGCGTGTGGCACAGCTTGTGATGCAGCGCCATGCCCACGCTACCGAGCACGGTGCCGCAGAGCCAAGCGCCGTACAGGCATTGCGCGCGGGCGTCGAGATCCGCCGGCGCGCGGATCACGGCGGGAATGCCGCTCGCAAGGGCACGGATGCCTTCCTCGGCCATCAGCGACATCACGGGATTCGTGTCGCGCGCATACAGGCCCTCGGCGGCATGAGCGATCGCGTTCAGGCCGCTGGTCACCGTGAGTCCCGCCGGCAGTCCAACCGTCAGTGCGGGGTCGTAAATGACGGTGCGCGGCAGTACGCGCAGATCTCTGCCAGTTTTTTTCTGGCCAGCTTCCGTGAGTCCATAGATGGGCGTCATCTCGGACCCAGCATAGCTGGTTGGAATGGCCACGACAGGCATGCCAGTTTCCAGTGCAATGGCCTTGCCCAGCCCCGTGGTGGAGCCACCGCCGATGGCCACTGCGCAGCCGGCCCCGGCGCCACGTGCACGCGCAACCGCTTCGCGCGCGGCTTCGACCGGAACATGCATGATTGCACCGGCATAGATGCCGGCAGAAAGTGGCCCCAGGAGATCGGATATGCGTGTCGCCTCGGCCTTCTGGTTCGGTGTGCAAAGCACGATGGCGCGGCCGGCGCCCAGCTTTTCGACTTCGGCGGCAACCTGGTTCGACGCGCCCGTGCCAAACACGACACGGGACGCGTGTGCCTCATAGACGAATGAATGAGAAGGTTGCATGATGTCGTGCCTGCCAAAGGCTGATTGCGTAGGATTGGCAGAACGATATATTTCCTGGTACTGCGGGGAAATAGTGCTTGAGGAAAACAGTCTTCAAGCCAGCGGAAGAATGCGGCGCCTGGTTTTGCAGCGCAAGCGCCGCTGATGAGCCTTGCGCAGACAAGGCACATGGCAGAGATGGCCCGCGGAAAGGGTCAGCTCCCTCAGGTCGGTCATTGGGCCTTGACCTGCGCGCGTGCCGATTCCATAGCGAATACAACCAGCATGCCTCCCAGGATGGCGATATTCTTGAAGAAGTGATTGAACTGATTCTGGTAATTCACAGCGTCAGCGCTCCAAAAACCGTGAAAAACCAGGCTTACCGGCACAAGGAATAGCGCCAGAGTCAGCGCGCCCCAACGGGCGTTCCAGCCGGTGATGAGTGTCAGGCCACCTCCAATCTCGACCGCGATTGTGAGCACGAGCAGGAGGCTCGCGAGAGGTAGGCCGGCGCTGGCCATCCATGCGGCAGTCCCTGCAAATCCACCGATTTTCAGGAGACCGGAAATCAGGAAGAGAGCGCCAAGCAGGGCGCGGCCGGCAGGGTAAAGGGGGGTGGGGGCGGAATTCATGATGTGCTCCAAAGTTAACCAAAGATAGAGGCCGTTCATCAAACTGTGTGAATGACGCTGTGCTCTACGTGGACTGAATGATAGGCCTGAATTCGAGGGTGTCTGAAAGCGATAGTCAACGACTTATTCGAAATATTTGAACGTTGCGGGCCCGAGGATTCCGCGGCGGTTACGGCGAACAGCAACCGCTGTGTCAGGCGTCGTCTACACAACTCCTGAGGGTTCTGTCGCAGTAAGGACGTGAAGGAGCTGCCGGGTCTGCAAGTGCTAGCTGGCATGAGGCGGTTTTCCCCTCGGAATAGAGGGCAGCCATCAGCGTTGCGGCGTATAATTTCACTATCATGAAACAACCTGGCGAGCAGCCTCCACGCCGACTTCCCTTTGTCACGGAGACCGGCCGCCATACCGCGACCACTTCCTGATCCGACGCCACCTTCGCGCGCCACAATTCGCACCATTCACCAGCTGGGCGACCGCATTCGATTCACCCGCGCAGGGGACGGGATGCCCATTGACCAGGCGGCGAAACATTGCGGCGTCTCCGTTGGCATGCTGTCCAAGCTGGAGAACGGCAAGGGCGTCAATCTCGAGCACGCCCTGCGGGTGATGGACGGCCTGGGTTTGACAATGCTGGTCGTTCC
>NZ_JWMA01000177.1 GCF_000812465.1 Cupriavidus sp. IDO
CGTACCCATCCCCTTGGTTCCGGTTGTTCAGACGACCAAGGTTAACAGCTTGCCGGAAAGGTTAACAGCCCCCTCTGGGTCTTTTTGAAACGGTCTCTTAGTCGCCGGCAACGGGGCCGCACTTACGACGTCATACGCGCCGGGCGGAAGGTTGCCCACGTTGAGGGTCGGATTGCGTGCATTGCGGCAGGCTGGCAATGGCTCACCCATAGGGCCGAGTACCGTGCGCCAATAGCGCGCATTGCGGCCGACCACAACCACCGCCCCGCGCTCGACCGCCGCGCGAACTAGATCGACCTGCCCTGCCATTGACGGCAATCGCAGGCGGTCATCGAATGCCGCCGATGCCCACGGGTGAATCTGCACCAGCGCGACCCGCTGCACGCCAAACTCGGCGACGAGGTCTCGTACTTTCGGCACGCACCAACTGCGCATTCCCGGCGTCGCCTCATGAGCAGCGAAGAGAACGGCCAGCCGTCGCGTGCGAACGTATGGCCGGCCGCGCTGCTGGTCTCATCAAACCCCGGATTTGAGAGAAGGAGGATGACGCGGGCGGTCCGGGGGTCACCGTCGAACGAATGTGGACCTATCTCGGTCCCCGTCGCCCGCGACCAACGCATGGTCACTCTTGTTTGCGATCAATGTTAAAAGTCTGTGACAGCGTAAGCGCTGCACCCACGCTTCAGTTCATCGACGCTTCAGTTTGACCATTACCCGACCAGACTATAGACTTCCGAACTGCGTTTGGTGCGTGCACAAGAAACGGGGCTTACGCTTAAGTCGGCATCGCTGGGACAGGGCCGTCCACGGTGTGCGGCGAGCTTGGGCTCGCTAACGAACACCAGGGGGAGTGCCATGGGACTTCTTGCTAAATTCGCATGCAGGGCTGGTTTGCGCCGCGCAGCCGCCTCTGTTGGGCTTGTCATAGCCTTTGGGGCCTTGCCCTCGACTTTTTCTCTTGCCCAAAGCACCTCAACTTCCCCCGCCCCTACCCCTCCCTACAGTTATTTCGTCACCGGTGCGCAGTATTTCATGGCCCCGTCCCCAACGCCGGTGCAAGCGCTTCCTGCACCTCGCCCACAGGCCTTGCAGCCCGTGGTTCTGATGGGTGGGGGGCCCGACGTTGACGAGGCATACCGGTGGATGATTCAGCAGGCAGGCATCACAAGATCTACCGGCGGGCGGTTTGTCGTGATTCGAGCCAGTGGCACGGATGCCTACGACCCCTATTTCTATTACAGCGATAAGCAAAACTCCACCAATGTCCCTGCGGTGGATGGCTTTGTCGGCGGTGCCTATCTTGGGCTAACTTCGGCTGAAACCCTCATCATTTCCAGCGTTGAGGGTGCCAATGACCCATTTGTTAATGCCGTGGTCGGCTCAGCAAACGCTTTGTGGATCGCAGGCGGTGACCAAAGTAATTACATCAAGCTTTGGAAAGGCACCAAACTCGAGGCGACGATCGCGTCGCTCCTGGAAAACCAAATCCCCGTAGGTGGCACCAGCGCAGGAGCCAATGTGCTCAGCGAGTTCATTTTTTCCGCCCTGAACGGAACGGTCACGTCGGCACAGGCATTGAGCGACCCATACAACAACCTCATGACCTTCGATCCGACCCCTTTTTCGGGATCTAGTTTCTTGAACATTCCTGCTTTACAGAATACTTTTGTTGACCCGCATTTCGACTCTCGGGATCGCATGGGTCGACTAGTCACGTTCGTCTCCAGAACCATCGCCCCGGGGTCTAACAACACAGGCTGCCCCCAGGGGATTCTGAAGCCTTCAAATGCCAGGGGTATTGGTATCGATGTCGAAACTGCACTCGAAATCCAAAAGGTTTCAGGGCGTTACCTCGCGCAGCGGGTAACCAATCTTTCAACGAATTCAAGCAGCGCCATCCACTTCCTGAGGCCGCTGACACTGCCCAGCGTCTGCGCACCTGGCACGCCATTGACAATGCCTGACGTCTTTATCGAGAAGCTGGGCGACTCGAACATCGTTTTCGACATAACTAACTGGTGGAACGGCGGCAACGATCTCAGGCTTCCCAGCTACACAGTTCGTGAAGATGCCGGTGTCGAGAGTCCGAAGAAAATCCCATATTGAGATGAGATTCCAACTCGGCGTAATCGGCGACCAGATTTCGCGCTTCCGGCGTCTGGCCTTCAATTTGTAGCTCAGAGCGCGTGGCAGGAACAGAACATCATTACGATCAATCAGCCGACATTCACTAGTTGACTGACCCTAACCGGAGCCAGTCTTTCATTTCTCTATGTCTCTACGGACGGATGTCGCTTCATCGGCCGACTCGGCCATCCTTCCCTGCATCGGTGGACGTCCGTACCGGCCGATGATCGGTCCGCGCCGCCAACAGGCGAATGACCGCTGTACCTCAGGAAGAGACGTAAGGCCGGCCGAGTGTTGAAGGGCCATAAAGGGTCGGGAAGAGACGGTTGCCAATAGTCGGCGATGGCTGCCTGCTGGCCAGTCTTTAGCCCTCCATCCCACCGTCGCATCGCGCAGGTAACGGGCTTTGCCTAGCCCCTCGTCGATGGCTGCGCTTCGGCAAGAATTTCCCGGATGGCTTGCTCAAAGGCTTCCACAGGCTGTCCGCCAGTGACGAGATAGCGGTTGTTGAAGATGACGGACGGGACCGACTGGATACCCATGCCATGGTACTCCCGCTCTTCTGCACGAACCTCGGCATAGTCATCGCTTTCCAACACCTTGCGCGCCGCCACTACATCTAACCCTGCCAATTCCGCAGCTTCGACAAGCACGTCGCGCTTGCCAGGATCTTTGCCGTCCATATGGTAGGCGCGCAGCAGCGCCAACTTGAGCATTAGCTGCCTGCCCTTGATGCTAGCCCAATGCAGCAGCCGATGGGCATCAAACGTGTTGTAGACGCGCGCGCGTGCGCCGAAGACAAAGCCCACGCTCGCGCCACGCTCACGAATCATGGCCTGGCTCTCGGCAATCTGTGCCGGCGTGCGCCCGTACTTCTTCCCAAGGTAGTCGACGATGGGCCTCTCCCTCCGTTCCCATTTGCGGATTCAGCTCAAAAGGGTGGACGATAATCCGGGCGTCCACAGCATCGCCAAGACGCGTTAGCGCCAACCGTAGTGAAGACAATCCGATCGCGCACCATGGACATGCGATATCGGAGACAAAATCGATTCTAAGCGGTTGAGTCATGGCTCTCCTGGCGGGTCAGAGTGGCCGTCGGCACTCGTATGAGTGGAGCAGTCGGCGACGGGGTAGCCCGAATTGCCAACCTATGCAGGAATGCACTGCAGGCATGTCGGGCTTAAGAGGCGACTGCGAGGTCTGTCGCGTGATTCTGCTCCGGAAGCGCATCGCGCAAGTCCGGGCAGATAGGGTTGACCGGCAAGCTGTCGTTTAGGCACGCATCTTCTTTCCTTAAGGTTCAGGTTTGTCGTGTAGGCGCACAGATTTCGCTATGTTTGTCGTTTAACCACGCTCGTGTCGCTTTAGCCACTCGCCGGTCGGCAGGTAATAAAGATTGGCCCTTTGGGCGCCTGCGCTTGCAGGGCGCCTTGTTCTGCGCCACAGTTGCCCTACCGGACCAAGCTGGAGACTGTGATGGGAAACCGGCTCGCCTCAGAAGCGTCGCCTTACCTCCGACAACACACAGAGAATCCAGTCGACTGGTATCCCTGGTGCGAAGAGGCCTTTCGCCGCGCGCGCGACGACGACAAACCGGTTCTGCTTTCCGTCGGCTACGCCGCCTGCCATTGGTGCCATGTCATGGCGCACGAATCGTTCGAGAATCCCCGGATCGCCGACCTGATGAACGAGCGCTTTGTCTGCATCAAGGTCGATCGGCAGGAGCGTCCCGACCTCGACGACATTTACCAGAAAGTCCCCCAGATGATGGGACAGGGTGGCGGCTGGCCGCTGACGGTGTTCCTGACGCCGCAAGGAGAACCGTTCTTCGGTGGCACCTACTTTCCGCCGGATGACCGCTATGGCCGCCCCGGGTTCGAGCGTGTGCTGCTGAGCCTGAGCGAAGCCTGGACACATCGCCGCCAGGAGCTGCGTGACACCATCGGGCAATTTCAGCATGGGTTCCGGCAGCTCGACGAAGCGGACCTGGGCCATGAAGCCGCCGAGGTCGAGGACCTGCCCGCACAGGCAGCCCGTGCCCTCGCGCGAAATACTGATCCGACCCACGGTGGGTTGGGCGGAGCACCCAAGTTTCCCAACGCAAGCGCCTATGACCTCGTGCTGCGCATCTATCAACGAACGGGTGAACCCGCACTGCTTGAAGCGCTGGAGCGCACGCTCGACGGCATGGCGGCCGGCGGCATCCATGACCAGCTCGGCGGTGGGTTCGCCCGCTACAGTGTCGACGAACGTTGGGCCGTGCCCCACTTCGAAAAGATGCTTTACGACAACGGCCAGCTCGTCTCACTGTACGCGGACGCCTATCGCCTGACCGGCAAGCAAGCCTGGCGCCGTGTATTCGACGGAACTATCGCGTACATTCTGCGGGACATGACGCACCCCGATGGCTGCTTTTATGCTGGCGAAGATGCCGATAGCGAAGGCGAGGAAGGCCGCTTTTATGTCTGGACACCGGCCGAGGTGAAGGCTGTCCTGGGCGAATCCGAGGGCGCCCTGGCGTGTCGCGCCTACGGCGTGACCGACAGCGGGAACTTTGAACCCGGCAGATCAGTGCTCCACCGTGCGGTCATGCTGCCCCCCTTGGAGGAGGCGCGACGCGAAGGCTGGCGCGAGCTGCTATTTGCAGTACGCGCCCAACGCGTGCGCCCCGGCCGTGACGACAATATTCTCACCGGCTGGAACGGCCTCATGATCCAGGGACTCTGTGCGGCTTACCAGGCGACGGGCAACCCCGTGCACCTCGCCGCCGCAAGGCGTGCCGCCAACTTTATCCAGGACAGACTCACCATGCCGGACGGCGGCGTGTACCGCTCCTGGAAAGACGGCACCGTCAAGGTGCCAGGGTTCCTTGAAGACTATGCCTTCCTGGCCAATGCTCTGATCGACCTCTATGAATCCTGCTTCGACAGGCGATACCTTGATCGCGCAGTCGAACTCGTGGCGCTCATCCTCGATAAGTTCTGGGAAGACGGGCTGTATTTCACGTCCCACGATGGCGAGCCATTGGTGCACAGGCCTCGCGCGCCGTACGACAACGCCTGGCCGTCGGGCATTTCAGCCACCGTGTTCTCCTTCTCGCGCTTGCATGAACTCACCGGGCAAGATCGCTACCACGACCTCGCCGAGCACGAATTCCAGCGATACCGGGCTGCTGCCACCGCGGCCCCGGCCGGCTTCGTGCACCTCCTGGCCGCCAGAGACTTCACGCAGCGCGGCCCGTTCGGGATCATCCTTGCCGGCGATAAGTCGGATGCCGCCGCCCTTGTGGAAAGCGTTCACCGCTTGTACCTCCCGGCACGCGTCCTGGCATTTGCCGAAGACGTTCCGATCGGCCAGGGGCTGCACCCAGTCAACGGCCGGCCGGCGGCCTATGTGTGCCGGCATCGCACCTGTGCCGCACCTGTAACCAGCAGCCAGGCGCTCCTTGAACGCTGCGTGGCGTAACTGTCACGATGCTATTCGACCATTGTCCGTGACCCCTGAGGGTCCGCAAAGGCCGCCGAATTGCAGCGAGCTATTTGTGCAAGCCTAGACTTCCGCTCCTCGCCGATTGCGTTGAATTACTCGGTGGACTCTGTGTGTCGGTCATGCGGGCAGACCGACTGTTCTCGGCTGCGAATTGCCGTTCGAACTATCCTGCACCCACCCATGACTAATCGTGCTGACCCTCCGGTTTTGGGTGCCAATCCGGCCGTTCGCCCTAATCCTTTCGCACGTCCAAGGGTCGGGAAGCGACGATCGCCCCCTCGGCCAGAAACAGCCAGGCGCACCGTATAGAGAAGCTTCGGACGGTCCGCCGCCGGGCTTTCACGCAGCATTGACGCCAGCCTGTCGACGTCCGTGCCGTAGCATCAACGGGCACCTGGACGGTCCTCGCCTTTGCGAGCTTGAGTGCCTGGAGCGTTGCGGGATAAGCCGGCGTCTCCACGTACGCGACGTCGCCGGCGTCCATGAAGATGCGAACCAGGATGTCGAAGGCTTGCTGAGACCCGGTTGTCACAAGCACACGCTCAGGCGGACAGGTGACGTCGCGCGACAGCATTAGTGCCGACAATACCTCGCAGTTCGGCAAAGCCCTCAGTCGAACCGTACTGGAGCACGCCCCCCGCATGCAACGCAGGCTCGGCTGCCGCCTACAATCCTTCGATGTCGAAGAGACCAGGAGATGGGTGTCCCCCGGCAAAGGAGATCATCCCGGGGCGACTCAGGTATGGGAACAGCTCGCGAATCGGCGAGCCGGCTGGATCAGCAAAGCCATGTGAGAAAGGGATGGGCAGCGCCATCGGAGCATAGTTGGGCGATCGTACTCAGGAACCTGGCGCCGGCGGCAAACTGCTGCATGGATGCAACTCAGACTGAGCAAGTTCCTGACACCGTCCGGGTATCGCCAGGTCAGATTCCGAATTCAATGCCCTGGGCAAGCGGGAGATCGTTCCCAAAGTTGATCGTGTTCGTCGCACGGCGCATATAAGCCTTCCACGAATCACTTCCGGACTCTCGCCCGCCGCCTGTCTCCTTCTCACCACCGAAGGCGCCACCAATCTCCGCGCCGCTGGGGCCAATGTTCACATTTGCGATACCGCAATCGCTTCCGGAGGCGGAGAGAAACTCCTCCATCTCGCGCATGTCCGTGGTGAAGATGCTGGACGATAGTCCCTGAGGCACGGCGTTGTTCAGGGCGATCGCTTCGTCGAGCGTTTCATAGCGCAGCACATACAGGATCGGTGCGAATGTCTCATGGTAGACAATGCCGGTTTGCCTGGGCATCTCGACAATAGTCGGCTGAACGTAGTATGCATCAGTGATTTCCTCGAAGACGCGCTCCCCGCCGAAGACTTTTCCACCATCCTCGACTGCCGCAGCCAATGCCTTGTTCATCGCAAAATATGCCTGCTTGTCAATCAGCGGTCCGATCATCGATGCAGAATCGAGCGGATTTCCAATACGCACCTGCCGATAGACCTTCTTCACTTCGTCGACGACCTTGTCATAAATCGACGCGTGCACGATCAGTCGACGCAAAGTCGTACATCGCTGACCGGCCGTGCCCATGGCTGCGAACGCGACGGCTCGCACGACTAGGCTGAGATCCGCCGACGGACAGACGATGCCGGCATTGTTACCACCAAGTTCCAGGATCGTGCGCGCGAATCGCTCGGAAGCGACCTTGGCAATTTCCCGACCCATGCGCGTGCTGCCGGTGGCACTGATCAGCGGAATGCGCGGATCGCGTACCAAGCGCTCGCCAAGCTCGCGTCTGCCTTGAACCAACTGGCTGAGGTGTGTCGGCGCTGCCCCGAACTTCGCACAGACCTTGTCAAAGATCACCTGGACAGCAGCGGCGGACAAAGGCGTCTTTTCCGATGGTTTCCAGATGACAGCATTACCGCAAACAAGTGCCAGTGCGGCATTCCATGCCCATACAGCAACCGGGAAGTTGAATGCCGTCACCACGAGACAGGGCCCCACCGGATGCCAGGCCTCCATCATCCGGTGATTCGGTCGTTCGGAAGCAATCGTCAAGCCGTACAGTTGCCGCGACAATCCGACGGCGAAGTCGCAGATGTCGATCATCTCCTGCACTTCCCCGAGCCCTTCCTGCAGAATCTTGCCTGTCTCGAGGCTTACCAGCCGACCCAGCGCGTCCTTGCGTGCACGCAATTCCTCGCCTAACAGCCGGACAAGCTCCCCGCGCCGAGGCGCCGGAACCTTGCGCCACACCTCGAACGCCCGGACGCTGTCCGCGATCACAGCCTCGGCATCGCCTGCGGTCGCGACGTCCAGGCTGGCCAGCAATCGGCCGTCAATGGGGGAATGCACCTTCATGGAGCCATCTTGCCTGGAGATGGCTTCCAGGCCGTTGTCCATGAGAATCTGCTTAGCGTCGATGTTCATCCTGCCTCTCCTCAGCCCCGTGGGGGTCCTTCACTCGGCTGACCCGTAGACTTTGCCGAACCGGTTGTCCAGGAAATCGTGAAGGCAAATGGCTTCCTGGCGAATGAAGCCCTTGCCTGGGAGCTTCCCCTGACGAAAGAGATCAACTGCGGTACAGACGCCCGAAGCGGTTGTGCTCTGGATCGCGCTCTCGTAGAGACCGTTCTCGTGGGTTGCGAAGATCTTGCGCGAAAAGACCTCCTGCACAAGCTTGCCGTCGCGCAGCCCGCTTACCGTCACGAAAACCAGCACCACGTCCTGCCTCGTCGTCGGAACGCTCTTGCGCAGGATCGACTTCAGCAGCTCCTGGTCGCGCTTCAATCCGAGGTCATGCAGAAGAAATTTCATGCGCTGCTGGTGACCGGGGTAGCGAACCGATTTGTAGTCAAGATTGCGGATCTTGCCTTCGAGCGTCTCACAAAGCGTGCCAAGGCCTCCCGAAGTGTTGAAGGCCTCATACTCGACGCCATCCAGCGAGAAATGCTCGATGCCTTCCAGGGGTTCGACAGAGATTCGCTCCCCTTCGCGCAATGCCTCACAGGGATGGCAATACTCATTCACGAGGCCGTCGACGCTCCAGGTCAGGTTGTACTTGAGTTCGTTCGTCGGAAATTCGGGCAGCGCACCCACCCGCATCTTCACGTCGTGGACGACATCGAACGACCGAGCCAGCGAGTTCGCAGCGATTCCGATGAACCCCGGAGCGAGCCCGCACTGGGGCATGAATGCAACGTTTGCACCTGCTGCAAGTTGCGAGATGGCCTTGGTGGCCTGTACATCTTCTGTAAGATCGAAGTAATTCGTTTCGGCGTTCCTGGCAGCGTGAGCCGCCTTTGTCGCCATGTGGTAGGGAAGTGCATTGATCACCAGATCGGCCGGCGCCAGCAGTTTCTCCAGTGCGCCTTGATCGTTGGAATCGACGACAACGCGCTCGACGTTGAGGTGCCCCACCGACTTCAGCGCAGATGCTTCGCGATCCGCGACCGTCACAGCGTAGTCGCCACTGTTCGATAGGAGCCGCGCGATAGTCTGACCAATATGACCCGAACCCAACAGAACCGTCTGCATTTTTTCTTCCCTGAAGAATGAACTAAAGTGAGACCATTCTAGGGAAGCTGCGAGTCCAAATAAATTGACAAATCGTCATAAAGTATCGCCATTGCAGACAATATGACGACCGAAGAAGTCAATCTGTAGCGCTCATATTCTAATTGGCTTCGCGCCAACACTCAGGCCGCGTCCGGCATGTCTCCGCGATTGATCTTTCGGGCCAGAACAATGGATGTAGTCGTCTTGATGACACCGTCCATCTCGCCAATTTCATCAAGGATGCGATCGAGTTGATCTGGCGTGGTAACACGCAGCCAGGCGACATAGTCAAACTCCCCACTTACAGCGCACAGCATGTGCACCTCCGGCATACGGGCAAATCGCTTTACAACATCGCGCCCAGACTTTGGTTGCAGCGTGATTCCTACATAGGCATGCAGGCTCGGGTCGACCACATCCTGGCCAAGCTTAATGGTGTAGCCAGCAATTACACCGCTCTTTTCCAACCGCTCGATTCTGGCAATTACCGTTGTCCTCGCAAGATCAAGGCGGCGTGAAATCTCCGACACGGGCGCACGTGCGTCCATTTGCAGCAAAGAAATCAGATGACGGTCGATGTCATCCAGTAAATCCATTCGAATCATGGCGACTCCCAGCTAATCTGAGCCCAGACTATATAAATTCGTTGAAACGGCCAACGACTTCGACGAAGACTTCAGGGTCAGGGACGACTCGGGGGGCGGTCACAACACTTCTCGAAGATTCGAGAACAGATGACCGCGCAAGTGAAGGTGAGCGGGGCTGCGCGAGTGTCCAGGCGGGTTCGATGCGGATGCGCAGCCTGCTGAAGCCTGAAAACAGGCGTGGGTAGGCTGGGAATGTCGCTAGGATCCGGTCCCGCCTTGCAGCGCTGCGTCGTGCTCGCACGGTACGACGCGCATTTATGCCAACGCCGGTGCGACGCCCGCCCTGCCTTGCGGGTGACAGCGAGCTTGCCGGCTGGCTGCGGGGGTTCTTGGCCGAGCCAGGTGACTTCTCTGCCTGGCTCAAAAGCAGGGACCAGCAGTCCGCGCCATCAAGCGGTGACAGCGGATTCCCAGGGGGAGCGGATGTCGGACAGGAATCGCTGCGCCCGCGGATGTTCCGGTCTGTGGAAGAATCGCTCGGGCTTGGCGCGTTCAAGCACCTTGCCCTGATCCATGAAGATCACGCGATCGGCCACTTCGCGCGCGAAGCCCATTTCATGCGTGACACAGACCATGGTCATCCCGTCGCGTGCCAGCCCCTTCATCACCTGCAGTACTTCATTGACCATCTCCGGGTCCAGTGCAGAGGTCGGTTCGTCGAACAGCATGACAGGCGGCTTCATGGCGAGGGCCCGGGCGATCGCCACGCGCTGCTGCTGGCCGCCCGACAACTGCCCCGGGTAGGCTTGCGCCTTGTGCGGCAGCCCGACGCGATCCAGCAGACTCATCGCGAGCTCCTTTGCCTCCTGTCGCGGCATCTGCTTGAGCCGCACCGGCGCGAGCGTGCAGTTATCCAGCACCGTCAGGTGCGGAAACAGGTTGAACTGCTGGAACACGAAGCCGATGCCGCTGCGCAGCACATTGACGTCCACGCTGCGCGCGTGAACGTCCTGGCCGTTCACGACGATGCTGCCCTTCTGGATGGCTTCCAGACGGTTCAGCGTCCGGATCAGCGTCGACTTGCCGGAGCCCGACGGCCCGCACACAACCACGACTTCGCCTTTCGCGACCGTTTCGTTGATATCCACCAGCGCCTGATAGTCACCATACCACTTGCTGACATTTTCAATGGTAATCATGATTCACACCTTCATCGGGGCATGCGAAGCGAGCCGGCGCTCGAGCAGATAGGCAAAACGGGTCAGCCCGAAGCACATTACAAAGTAGCTGAGTGCGAGCAGCAGGTAGACCTGGGCCGCCTGCGCGAGCATCTGCGTGCTGATCTGCCCCGAAATGAACGAGGCTTCCGGCAGGCTGATGATGTAGCCCAGCGACGTCTCCTTGATCGTCGAAACGAGTTGGTTCACCAGCGAGGGCAGCATGTTGCGCAGCGCCTGCGGAAGAATGACCAGGGTCATTGCCTGGATATGTGACAAGCCGAGGGAGCGCGCACTTTCCATCTGGCCGCGCGGCAGCCCCTGAATCCCCGCGCGTACGATCTCGGCCAGGTAGGCACCATCGAAGATCACCAGTGCGGTCAGCATGGTGGTGAACTGGGCCGTGCGATGCCCCGTCACGGCCGGCAACAGGAAGTACGCCCAGAACACCACCATCAGCAAGGGCGTTCCCCGCACGACGTAGACCAGGACGGTGGCTGGCCAGCGCAACACACCGAGCGAGCTGACCCGGCACAGTCCCAACAGGATCCCGACGGGCAAGGCCAGCACCAGTCCGGCCGAGGCCAGCAGGAACGTCAGCGCCAGGCCGCCAAGCGGACCATTCGGATATTGGCCGACGAGAAAGTAGACGCCAAACGTCTGGATGACATCAAGCATGGTTATGCGCTCCTGACCGGATACCGGCGCTGATACCACACGGAGAACAAGGTGATCGTCATGGAGATGGTGACGTACGCCAGCGTGGCAAACGCGAACGATTCGAAGCCCCGGAAGGTGGCACTCTCCACCTGCTGCGCCTGGTACATCAGTTCCGCCACGCCGATCACCATGGCGATGCTCGAGTTCTTCCAGAGATTCAGAGTCTGGCTCACCAGCGGCGGCACGGTAATGCGCAAGGACTGCGGCAGCACGACCAGTCGCATCGCAGCCAGGAAGCTGAAGCCCAGCGCACGGCCGGCTTCCAACTGCTCCTTGGCGATCGAGCGGATGCCGCTGCGAATGTCCTCGGCCATGTAGGCCACCGTGTACAGCACCAGGGCGATTAGCGCGCTGACGGCTTCATAGTTATGCTCGTACAGCCAGCTCCTGACCGCGAAGGGCAGCAATTGCGGCGCACCGAAGTACCAGAACAGCATATGCGCAAGCAGCGGCACATTGCGGATGCCTTCCACGTAAGCTTGCCCAAGGGCCCGTACGGGTGCCAGGGGCGCCAGGCGCAGGAGGGCCACCACGATGGCGAGCGGCAGGGAGATCACGAACGTGAGTGCCGAGAGCTTCAGCGACATCACGAATCCGCTGACCAGCCACTCGTGATACTGCCCGGAGAGCAGCATCGACAGATTGAAATTGGGCATGGCGTGCGGCTGCCCGGTGTAACCGGGCAGCACTTCGGGAACGTCGGCAGGGACTCAGTCGATCTTGTCGGTGGAGATCTTGAACGAGCGCGGCGGGAAGTTCATCTTCGTCGTCGGCCCGAACCATTTGTTATACAGCTTCTGTGCGTCGCCATCGGCTTCCATGCCAACCAGCACCTTGTTGACCTGGGCACGGAATGCGGGCTCGTTCTTCCTGAGACCCAGCGCGAGGTGCTCGGAGGAGAGGTACTGCGGCACCAGCGTGTAGTCCTTGGCAGCCGGGCCGAGCTTGGTGAAGTTGCTCACCAGCGAGGTTTCGTCGTTGATATAGGCGACACCCTTGCCCTGTTCGAGCGCCAGCAGCGCCTGCGGGCTATTGTCGAACGAGACGACCGAGGCATTCTTGATCCTGGCGGCGATGTTGGTTTCCATCGTCGAGCCCTTGACGGTCAGCAGCTTTTTGCCATCAAGCTGCGCAAGCGTCGTGATGTCGCTGTCCTTCCTCACCATGGCCTTCTGCCCGGTGATGAAGGTCGACAGCGAGAAGTCGATCTGGGACTCGCGCTCCTTGTTGTGCGTGAGCGATGCCGCGAGCAGGTCGACATGCCCCTGCTGCAGTTCCGGGATGCGCGCGGCCACGGCGATCTGCTTGAGCACCGGCTTGACGCCGATGCTCCTGGCAACCGCATTGCACAGATCGACGTCGTAGCCGACGATCTCACGGCTGGCCGGGTCTTTGATAAAGCTGAACGGTTCATCCGTACCGAGCACGCCGCACACCAGTTCGCCCTTGGCCTTGATATCCGTGACCTGGTCCGCATGGGCCTGTACCGCCGTCAGCGCAAGCACCGACAACGCCGCCACGCGGGCAAATCGAACCACATCCTTCTTGTCGTCTACTTTCATGTCTCCTCCTTGGAAAAATAGTTACGGCAAATCTGGCAATATTTAATTTGCCTCGCTGCATGTTGAATAACAGGATTAATCCCGTCATTCCAACAATTCAAACGGTTCGATCAGCACAGTCTCCACTTCCGTGTGTTGGACTCGCTGTTGCCGAATGGTACGGCTTGAAGAACAGCGGAGTGGCCCTGGTGTTGTCGACGACGACGACCGCGCCATGCCGATGCGCCGCATTGGCAATGGCTCGAATGTCCTGGACCTCAAACGTGTTCGATCCCGGCGACTCCGCGTACACGAGAGTCGTATTGGGCCGGAACATCGCGGCATATCCGCTCCCAGCATGGGATCGTAGAATGAAGCGGAGACATTGAAACGCGCGAGCACCGTTTCGATGTAATGACGCGTGGGACCATAGACGCTGTCGCTGACCAGAATGTGGTCGCCGGCCTTGGCGAACGCGATGATTGCACTGGTGCAGGCGGCCAGGCCGGAAGAGACCAACAATGAGCGGTATCCGCCTTCGAGTTGCGCCAAGGCATTTTGCAATGCGAAGGTGGTCTGCGTGCCCTTTCGGCCATACCACAGGACATCGCTTTCGGCGTCCGACATGGCTCCCCCCCCCGCGCTTCCATGTCGTCGAGATTGCGGAACGTC
Organism: Cupriavidus sp. IDO; assembly: GCF_000812465.1. Taxonomy (GTDB): domain Bacteria; phylum Pseudomonadota; class Gammaproteobacteria; order Burkholderiales; family Burkholderiaceae; genus Cupriavidus. The sequence goes on from NZ_JWMA01000177.1 coordinate 13,909, forward strand.
ACGGTCGACGCGTGAAAGACCGGCGGGTTGACTTCACCGCCGAACTCTTCCGGATCAAACATGCCGTGTGAGAGGAAAGTTTCAGGGGACATGTGCATAACTGTTATTTGATCCTTTCTCCGATGTGCCGGATACATCTCGGCAGGAAACGAGAAGTGCGGGCAAGGCGCAAGCGCGGTTTGCCATTTCTGACCAGCGCCCGTGTTGCATTCATTCGCGGGCTGAGATCATAAGGTCAATGCCCCCGCTACCAAATAGCGCTCCTATTTCCTTGGCGGCGAAAGGTATCACTTGAGCGGAGGGAGGGATTTAACAATGCGGGACATTTAGTTTTCAATTCGGGACACTAAGGGAAAATCCCCGGCCGCGAACCTAAGTGCATATATTGCCGGTTTTGCAGGAATCGCAGCCTGAAATATAAGTGCTTGTGCGACTTTGCGGAATTTTGCTTCAAAACGCCCATGAAAGGCCGCATGAATTTCCATGTTATTTTATAGGCACATTGTTTCTATAACCTCTCTGGAATGGCCGTGGGTGCCTAAAAACTAATTATGCTGTTTAGGTCACTACCGATCATAGGTTCTTGACCTCGAACTCAAGTCAGATGGAGGCGCTCCCCGCACCATTAATGCAGGTGATCGTGTAGACCGCGTCGTTGGTAACGGCGCGATGGGCGTACCGGAGATCGTGCCAATCGCCGAGTCCATCGTCAGCCCAGCAGGAAGCACAGGCGACACGCTGCATTCCGTGATCATTCCGCCGCCGCTGGTAAACGTGTCGGGCACGATTTCATTGACCACCGTCTACACCACTGTCGCATCGTGTTCGGTCAACCCGGCGGGCGGCGCCAACGTCGTGCTCCCCGTTCGCCAGCAGCACCGGAATGTCCATTGCCACACTTTTTCTCGGCATGGCCATGGCTCCTCCCCAAATAGTCAAGATCCAAGTCAAGGAGAGTGACAGGTCGCCCGACGGCCGAAATGTCGCCCAGCGACTGGCGGGCCTCGACGGCCATTGCGGCGACGGCGGGCTCGGCCAGCCGGCGCGGCGATTGGGAAATCACAGCACCAGCCGAACGCCGCTGAAGTGTGCATCCTGTCGACTCACTTGATGGCCGTATTACTTGTGATCGACGTTGGAGCAGTGTTGGGCCGAACGGCAGAGTCACGGGTCGGTAGCCGCCCCTGAACAGCAGCCGGCAACTCCCTTCAAGCGCGGACTCGCGAAAATGCGGTCGTAATGGCGTTGAAGGCGGCAACGAACTCATGGGTCAAGCCAAGATCGTGAAGGACGGATGCAAGGTAAACGACCTCCCGGTCGTACTTCAATTGCCGCTTCTGCCCAAGGAACTCGGCGAACCACCAAGCCCGGTGGACGTGGTTCAGCATCGTTTTCGAGTGCACGCTCTCGACAAGTGATGCGGCCTTTCGAGACAATTCCGAATTGCCCGGCCCAAAGATCCCGAGCGCCAGCATGGCGAGCGAGGCCAGCACGATGACCAACGCGTTGTCGATGGAAGGCTCGTTGGGCGCAAGCTGGAACTGCGCGAACAAGCCGGTGCCAATGCCCACGATGACGGCGAGCACCAGCACCTTGACGCCACAGGACACCACGTTGCCAAGCACCTTCTCGGCGAGGAACGCTGTCTTGTTCCAGAGCGCAAACGGCACCAGCACGAAGCCTGCGAGCGTGGTCAGCTTGAACTCGATCAGCGTGATGAAGAGCTGGACCGCGAGGACGAAAAAGCAGAGGATTACTGCCAGCCAGGCGAGGAGCATCACGACGATGGGCGTGATGTTGGAGAGGACTTCCGGAAAGCCGGCCAGCTTACTAAGCTGCCCCAGAATAGGCGCACCGGCGTCAATACCGGTCTTGGCCAGTCGCCCTGGATGCAGAAGAGTCTCCATGCTGAGCGAGCTGGTCGAAGTCAAGCCCAATCCCGCGAACGAACGGAAGACGATGCCAGCCAACCAGTTGAAGTTGCCGATGATGTAGGCAAAGGCACCGACGTACAGCACCTTGCGGATGAGCTTCGTCATCACGTCCTCGCCCTGCCCCGCGGCATGCGCCAGCGCCCAATAGAGCCCGGCCAGCGTCATGTCGATCGCCACCAGCGTGGCACTCAGAAACGCGACCTCGCCTCGCAACAGGCCGAAGCCCGAGTCGATGTACGTGGAAAAGGTGTCGAGGAAGCGGTCAATGATAGCGACGTCGTTCATGACCATCCTCTCCGCATATGCGGGCAAGCAGCATGGGCGCACGCTTCATGCTCGTCCCTCTCAGCGGTTGTAGAAGCTCACCGGCCGCTGCGTGTACCGCGTCCCAGTACCCAGAAAACGCCGCGTTACCTCACGCCCGCGTTCGGCCGCAGCGGCCTGCCGCGCCAGCTCCAGCGAGACCGCACGCTCCTGCGTCAGCTGCAGTTGCTGCGCCTGGATCGCCTGCTTGGCCTGCAAGGCCAGCAGTTGGTTTGTTGCCTGCGTCGCCTGCAGCGCACCGGTCGCGGACTGGCTCTGCCTGACCAGGTCGGCAATCGCACTTTCATCCTGAGCGAGATTGCGCGACGCCTGTGCCTGCATCCGCATCGCGGTGTGCAACCCATTGAGGGTGTTCTGCCAGCGTTCTTGCGCGTCCCGATGCATCTGGTCGCCGCTGACGGTCGCCGCATATCGCTCCGGATACAGGCGTGCAAAGGTGGCGTCCATGTTCCGCACGTCATAGGCCAGTCCCCGGGCCTCGGCGATCAGCCGATCGGTGTTCGCCAATGTGGACCGCAGGCGGTTGACAATGTTGAAGTCCAGGCTTGCCAGATTGCGCGCCTGGTTCCTCAACACCTGCTCCTCGTTCTGCAGCTGTTTGATCTGGTTATTGATCTGCTCCAGCGTGCGAACAGCGGTCAGCTTGTTCTGTACGAAGTTCGTCGGGTCGAACACGGTAATGGCCAACGCCGGCCGGGCGAACACGAGGGAGGCGGCTAGCGCGGCGGCAAGCGCCGCAAGAAGCACACGAGTTTTCATGGCAGATTCTCCTGTTGGCGGGAAGCGAGGAAGGACGCAGCCGACGGCGCAGAGGGCAGCAAGTCGGCCGCCCAATCGAGGCCGCGGTGGCGCAGCCAGGCACCGGCAAAGCCGAGCACCCCGGCGTCGCGCAGCAGACCGTCGATGGCACGCTGGTCCTGAGGTGCCCCGGCGCCCGCGAACGCCAGCGCAACTGGCGCCAGGTCGAGGTCGAACAGCCGATTGCCGGCACGGGACTGGTAGTAGTAATCGCGCTTGGGCTGCGCGGTGGCCACGATCTCGATTTGCCGGCTGTTGAGGCCAAAACCATCGTAAATCGTCCGAATCTGCGGCTCGGTTGCCTGTGGGTTGGGCAGGAAGATGCGGCTGGCGCAGCTCTCGATGATTGCGGGCGCGATGGTCGAATCCTTGATGTCGGCGAGCGACTGCGTCGCGAAGATGACGCTGACGTTCTTCTTGCGCAGCGTCTTGAGCCACTGGCGGATGCGTGCGGCGAACACCGGGTCGTCGAGGAACAGCCAGGATTCGTCAAGCATCAGCAGCGTCGGCGCGCCGTCGAAACGCTCCTCGAAGCGCGCAAACAGGTATCCCAGCACCGCGATCACCGCGGCACGGCTGGGCATCAGTTCCTCCATCTCGAAGCACTGCACGTCCGCCGCGCCCACCCGGTCGTGATCGGCATCCAGCAACTTGCCGTGGGCACCGCCCAACACGTATGGTGCGAGTGCCTGGCGCAATGCGTTGGACTGCAGCAGCACCGACAGCCCGGTAAGCGTGCGCTGCTCAACCGGCGCGCCGGCGAGGCTGACTAGCGCCGACCAGATGGCCGCCCTTTCTTCGGGGCCGACAGCGACGCCTTCATGCCGCAGCCGGCCCTCGATCCAGTCGGCGGCCCAGGTGCGATGGCCGTCGCCATCAATGCGCGCCAGCGGCTGGAACGCGATCGCGCCATCGCTACCGAGGTCATAGTGCTGGCCACCCAAGCCCAGTACGGTGGCCCGCATGGATCGCCCCATGTCGAACACGAAGATGCGCGAACCCGGATACCGACGGAACTGCATCGCCAACGTGGCGAGCAGAACCGACTTGCCCATGCCGGTGGGCCCGACGACGAGCGTGTGGCCGACATCGCCGACATGCGTCACCAGCCGGAACGGGGTCGCGCCATCCGTGCGCGTGACGATCAGCGGCGGGCCATCGAGGTGGGTGTTCTTCTCCGGTCCGGCCCATACTGCCGACACCGGCATCAGGTGAGCCAGGTTCAGCGTCGAGACGATCGGCTGACGCACGTTGGCGTAGGCGTTTCCGGGTACCGAAGACAGCCACGCCTCCACAGCATTCAGCGTCTCCGGCATCGTTACGAAACCGCGGCCCTGGATGGCGCGCTCGACCATGCGCAGCTTCTCATCGGCCACGTCGGCGTCGGCATCGAGCACCGTCACGGTCGCGGTGACGTAGCCGAAGGCGACCTGATCGCTGCCGAGCTCCTGCAAGGCGGCGTCCGCGTCAGCGGCCTTGTTGCTGGCGTCGGTATCGACCAGTGGGCTTTCCTGCTGGAAGATGGTTTCGCGAAGCAGCGCCAGGACATTCTTGCGCTTGACGAACCACTGTCGGCGCAGGCGGCCCAATTCCCTCTCCGCCTCGGCCTTGTCCAGGCACAGGAAACGCGTGCTCCAGCGGTAAGCGAAACCCAGGCGGTTGAGATCCTCCAGGATTCCCGGCCAGGTCGAAGTAGGAAACCCGCGCACCGTCACCACACGCAGGTGCCGGTCGCCCAGCATGGGCGTCAGGCCGCCGAGCAACGGTGCATCAGCCAGTAGAGCGTCGAGGTGAAAGGGCACCTCCGGGACGCCAATCGGATAATGCCGTGTCGAGACGGTAGCGTGCAGGTAGGTCAGCGTTTCGCTGTCATCGAGCCAAGCGATTTCCGGCATCACCCCGTCGAGCAAGTCACAAATGCGGTCAGTTTCAACGACAAAGGCGCTCAGGCGCTCGCGCCAGTCCACGCCGATGATCCGACTGTTCTCGTAGAGCAGCTTGGCTGCCCTGGCTCGGGATTCCTCCGGTGGCAGATATTGCAACGTGAGGTGATAGCCGCTCTCGAAGTGACTGCCCGATTCCTCAAATGCGGCCCGCCGTTCCTCATCGACCAGCCACGAGAGGGGTTCGGGGAAATCCGAGCGCGGATAGTCCGCCGCCGGCCGACGCGCGGCCTCGATAAACAGTGCCCAACCCGACCCCAGCCGGCGTAGCGCGTTGTTGAGCCGCGCCGTCGTGGCAATCAACTCACCCTGGGTCGCACTGTCCAGGTCTGGTCCGCGAAAACGCGCTGTGCGCAGGAACGACCCATCCTTGTTCAACACCACGCCGGGCGCGACCAGGCCGGCCCATGGCAGCCAGTCGGCCAGCAAGGCCGGGCGCTGGCGGTATTCAGCGAGGTTTAGCATCGCGGTGCCCTCCCCTTCAAACGTCCAGCAGCGGCTTGTGCTTGATGTGCCGCGCGAACACCTGCATGAACTGCTTGTCCACCCGCGCGCCCCATACCGCCAGTGCATGACCGACGATCCACAGCGCGATGCCGGGGATCCACTGCTGCAGGCCCAGGCCAACCGCGGCGGCCAGCGTGCCGTTGGCGATCGCCACGGTACGGGGGGCGCCGCCCAACAGGATCGGCTCGGTGAGAGACCGATGCAGCGGAATCTCGAAACCGGGAGCGAGACCCGGCATGCTTTCGTTCACGGCGCTCATACGACGGCCCCGCCGGAGAAGCTGAAGAACGACAGGAAGAACGAGGACGCCGCGAAGGCGATGGACAGGCCGAAAACGATCTGTAACAGCTTGCGGAAGCCGCCCGAGGTGTCACCGAAGGCCAGGGCCAGGCCAGTGGAAATGATGATGATGACCGCGATGATGCGCGCCACTGGCCCCTGAATTGAGTCGAGAATGGCTTGCAGCGGCCGCTCCCAGGGCATCGACGAGCCGGCCGCCTTCGCCGTGCCGGCCGTCATCAGCATAGCGGCCGCCAGCAGCAGGCCGTGATGAATCGGTCCGGTCAACCGCCGCAGGCGGGCGAGGCAGGAAACCGGAGGTACGGAAACGTGGAAAGCGCGAGAGTACGTCATGACGGTTCTCCAGGAGGATCGGCCGACGGCAGAGCAGCGGCGCAGGCAGACAGCGGTGGTTCCGGAAGCGGCGCCTCCAGCGCACCCACCAGGCGATAACCGGCACCGTCGAAACCAACGACGCGGGCGATGCTCTCGATGCGGCGCCGGCGGCCACGACCGGCGATGTAGATCACGACATTCACCGCCTCGGCGATCAGTGCGCGTGGCGGATTCATGGCGACTTCGAGAACCAGTTGCTCGAGGCGCAGCAGCGCGCCTTGTGCCGATCCCGCATGGATGGTGGCGATGCCGCCCGGGTGGCCAGTGCCCCAGACCTTGACGAGATCCAGCGCCTCGCCGCCCCGGACCTCGCCGACGATCACGCGGTCGGGGCGCAGTCGCATCGAGGAACGTACGAGTTCGGTCATGGAAACCACACCGGCTCGCGTGCGCAGCGGAACATGGTCGTGTGCCGCGCATTGCAGCTCGACAGTGTCTTCGAGCACCAGCACGCGGTCGCCAGTGGCGGCGATCTCCGCGAGCAAGGCGTTGGCGAGCGTGGTCTTGCCGGTACTGGTGCCGCCAGCGATCAGGATGTTCTGCCGCTCACGGACCGCGCCTCGCAGGAACTCCGCCTGATCGGCATTCATCATCCCGTCGCCGACATAGCGATCCAGTGGGATGACGCCGACGGCGCGCTTACGCAAGGCGAACGCCGGTCCTGGCGCGGCTGGCGGCAGGATGCCCTCGAAGCGTTCGCCAGTCTCCGGCAGTTCGGCGGTCAAAAGCGGCTTACCCCGATGGACTTCCGCGCCGACATGCGCGGCCACCACGCGGATGATGCGTTCACCCTCCCCATCGGAGAGGGTCGCGCCCAATGGCGCGCGCCCGCTGGACAGCCGATCGACCCACAACGTGCCATCAGGATTGAGCAGGATTTCGACCACGTCCGGGTCTTCCAGCGCGGCCGCAATCAGCGGCCCCATTGCGGTGCGCAGCATGCGGATGCGCCGGTCCAGAGAGGCAGTCGCAAAAGGATGCTGTTGCGCGCTCACAATGCCCGCTCCTGGGCCTCGTTCAGCGCCGCCGCCTCGTCGAGTTGCACCGTTTCCGGGTGCAAATCCTCCACCACATCGCGCACCAGACTGTGCCCGCGCTGTAGTTGCCGGCCAAGCTGTTCGACGAACTGCTCAAAGCGCGCCTTGCCCTGCGCGCGGGCCGCCTGTTGATGCGCTTCGGGAACGGGGGTGCTCACGGTCAGGTAGTAGCGGACATAGAGCGCCAACGTTTCGATCAGGATGTTCTGGTCCCGCTCCAGCCTCTCGAACTGACGGGATAATCGATCCAGTCGCTTGGCGATGGCGGCCTCCCGCTGGTCGCCCGCGTCCGGCGACAGCCAGGAAGCCAACGCCGCGGCGACGATGGATGACTTCGACACGTCCTTCTTGATAGACAATTCGTCCAGGCGTTTGGCATGTTCCGGGGGAATGAACAGATTCAGGCGGTATTGGCTCATAGGTCGATTCCGTCGTTGGGATCCAGGCTGGCAAGCCGTGCTGTGCGTCGCATAGCCGGATCGAAGGCACCTGTAAGGGGTAGCGGCTCGTCGTCATCCAGCAGTGCCAGGTCGTTGGCCGATGTCTGTCGCTCCGGGCTGTAGAACGGCGCCTCGGACAACTCCGACTGTCGACACTGACCACCCTCCTCAGCAATGACGGCGTCGCTGGTTGCTGCCCCCATGGCGGCCGACACAACCGATACGGCGGGGATCGCTAAACGGCTCCAGTCGTCGGGCCGAGCCGGTGGCGCGTCAGCGTAGCGACCTGCCGCGGGCGTTGGCGGCGGCAGCACCCGCCCCTTGAAATTGGCATCGGTGTAATAGCGCAGCTTCTTCGCCTTGATCGGCGGGCAGCCCCCGACCATCACCACAGCATCGTCCGGCGGAAGCTGCATCACCTCACCGGGCGTCAACAGCGGCCGGGCCATCTCCTGCCGCGACACCATCAGATGCCCGAGCCACGGCGCAAGCCGATGGCCGGCGTAATTGCGCTGCGCGCGCAGTTCGGTGGCCGTGCCCAGCGTCTCGGAAATGCGCTTGGCCGTGCGCTCATCGTTGGTCGCGAACGTCACCCGGACGTGGCAGTTATCGAGAATCGAATGGTTCTGGCCGTAGGCCTTGTCAATCTGGTTGAGCGATTGGGCGATCAGGAAACTGCGAATACCGTAGCCAGCCATGAAGGCGAGCGCCGTCTCAAAAAAGTCGAGCCGACCCAGCGCCGGGAACTCGTCGAGCATCAGCAGCAGCCGGTGACGGCGCGTGATGCCGTCGCTGCCGTCAAGCGATTCGGTGAGCCGCCGCCCAATCTGATTGAGGATCAGCCGCACCAGCGGCTTGGTGCGGCTGATGTCCGATGGCGGCACCACCAGGTACAGCGATACCGGGCACTCGGCTGCAATCAGGTCGGCGATGCGCCAGTCGCAACGCGAGGTGACTTCCGCCACCGTGGGGTCCCGGTACAAGCCGAGGAAGCTCATTGCGGTAGACAGGACGCCCGAGCGTTCGTTCTCGCTCTTGTTCAGCACCTCGCGCGCGGCCGAGGCGACGACCGGATGCGGTGCATCGCCAAGATGCGGCGTCGTCATCATCCGATGCAACGTCAGCTCGAAGGGGGACCGGGGATCGGACAGGAAACCGGCGACGCCGCGCAGCGTCTTGTCCTCGCCAGCGTAAAGCACATGCAGGATGGCTCCAACCAACAGTGCATGGCTGGTCTTCTCCCAGTGGTTGCGCCGCTCCAGCGCGCCTTCGGGATCGACCAGGATGTCGGCAATGTTCTGCACATCTCGCACCTCATGCGTGCCACGTCGGACTTCGAGCAGGGGGTTATAAGCCGCGGACCGCGGATCCGTCGGATTGAACAGAAGACAGTGCGAAGAGCGCGAGCGCCAGCCGGCGGTGAGGTGCCAGTTCTCGCCCTTGATGTCATGGATCACGGCGGACTCGGGCCAGCTCAACAATGTCGGCACCACCAGGCCGACGCCCTTGCCGGAGCGTGTCGGCGCAAAAAAGGCCAGGATGTGCTCCGGCCCTTCGTGGCGAAGGTACAGGTTGTCATACCGACCAAGAAAGACGCCCACTGGCTCGTTGAGTCGAGCCTTGCGGATGTCGACGGCCGTCGCCCAGCGCGCGGAGCCGTAGGTCGTCACCAGCGTTGATTGCCGTGAGCGCCAGACCGACATACCGATAGCGACCAGGACAGCGAGCAGCCCGCTGCCGCCTGCAATCGCACCGCCGGTGTCGAACACGGGCGCCGCGTAAGCATCGTAGAAGAACCACCACTCGAACAGACGCCACGGGCGGTAGACCGGCGTGCCGAAGAGATCAAACCAGGGCACGCCAAGGCGTACTTGATAGCCCAGGGCGGCGGCCGTCCATTGTGTGGCCGTCCACACGCCGGCGATCACGATGCCGAGCACAACGGCAATCTGGCCAAGCAGCACGCCTTGACCTTGGATCTTTGCCTCCGCCCTCTTCTGCACAGACACCTCGCGAAATCCGCACAACATTGTGCGTCACGCACGAGGTTGGGGTCAGCGCAAGGGGCGGGTCAAAGACCGTTATCGGAACAATGGTCCAGGAAAATGCAAGAATTCCTGCCGAAGACAACGCGGAAGTAGCGCCGCAAGCGATAGCGCGTGGCGGCGTACCGGCAAGAAACTCACGGGAATCGTGGCGATGTGCCGACGCTTAGAACCTCGGCGCATGCTTCGGCGGCGTATAGGGCGTGTTGCCATCGCCAAAGAAGCGCCGATTCGTTGCCTCGGCCACCCGATTGCAAAGCGCATCGCCGAGCTTGGCCCGATCCAACCTGCACTGCCCGCGAAGTTCCTCCAACCGTTTGGGATTGGCAACCAACGATTCCACCGTCTCGGGCGGTTCAGCGCGGCCGCATGCCACCAACATCAGAGCAAACAAGATCGACGTGGTTCTCTTCATGGCTCAACATTCTCCTCAAGGTCATATCGGGATTCATGGACAGGTTCGACACATGCAGGAGACTCGACGGCGCTTGCCCGCTCGATAAAGCGAGCCAAAGCCTCTGATGGCTCCGCATCCAGGTACAGCAGGTAGGTTATGACCCTGGGCACCTGCCCCGTCATCGGACGCGCCACGACCCCGGACTCTCTGCTCGCGAGAACTTGCGACACCCCGGTAAGGCCCAATGCAAGGCCTGCAGATACCAATGTCATCATCAAGTCGAGCGATGAAACCCGGTCCGCGACCAGCGGCTCCTGATTCAGCCCGCGCAGTAAACGATCGACCAGACGAGCATGCCCCTCGTACGCTTGTGGGTCGAAGAGCACCAACGGATAGCGCAGTAGTTCCTCCTGCGGAATATATCTATAAGCAAGCAACGGATGGCGCGGCGGTACCGCTACCACGAGAGGCTCGTTCCAAAGAGGATGTGCAATGAGGCCATCGCCGACGTCGTCGGTCAGGGAAAAGCCCACGTCGTATAGACCGTCGTGTAGCCCCCTGATCTGCTGCGACAACGGCGCTTCGTATAGTCGAACTTCGACCTCCGGGTCTTCCTGCCGCCACAGCGCAAGCAAAGCTGGTAGACGTGATCGAGCGCTAGAGTCTGACAAGACGATGCGCAACTGGTCGTCAAATCCATTAGCGACTGCCTGTACGCTGTCGCGCGCCTGCTCCACAGCGGCGAAGACACGCCGTACGTGCTTTAGGAACAGCTGACCCGCTCGAGTCAGGCGTGTACTACGGGTGGTGCGCACAAACAGCCGCACCCCGAGGTCTTCTTCCAGCTCCCTGATGGCACGAGATAACGGCGACTGCTCGATGTGCAATCTCTCGGCCGCCCTCGTGAAATGAAGCTCTTCTGCGACGGCCAGGAAGCACTGCAAATGACGCAACTCCATCCTGGCTCTGACTGGTCTGCTACGCATGCACTCTCCCGCCAGGTGAGGCATTCGGGCAGAAGCAATTCACCAGCGGCCAATAGTACCGATCTTCATACATGGAACATCTCCTAAACGAGTGAAGGCGGCTGCCGGATACGCAGCCTACCGCGACATAGTCCTGAGGAAGGACGAGCCGATCTCAGCCCTCTGTTTCGATCTACCTCATCGTGCCTCAAGGAAGCGCCATGACTTGAGCCTTGGTCGGTCCGCCATATGGCGCTGCAAACGTCAGAGGTCCTGATCGATCTTGAAAATACTTCTCGTTAGCGCGAAGTCAGGCTCTCAAGTGGGAACTTGAATCTCTGTACAGTCCACGGTGACAGAATCCTGCGATAGGCATAGCTGTACCGTCACCTGAGCACGCCTTGCAAGCGCGCATCAACGATCCGCAAGTCGAACGTACGATCCAATTCAGACATAAATGCTCGACGTTGGATGTAGATCGATGTCCGCCAAAGTCAAGGGAGCTGGGCGCTAACGTTACTCCCACCCTCATCAAGACTAATTCCTTTGATTGCCTATTTGCGTTTTGATTTGCAATATTTCATCACATGAAAAATACAGATCGAAATCGAGATCATTTAGCCACAACGGGAATAAATATCTCGACGCATTGGGAGATCATTCCATCAGCTCGCAGGATTCAAGTACCAAAATCAATGCCGTATCCCAAAGGAAAGATGGCGTCAGCTTTAAGGACTTATGTTTGTCTTCTCCGAATAGAAAGCACGGTATGAAATCAAGCACGTCACGCAGGATCGTGGCGGTTGCATCTTTGGCAGCCTGCTTCGCGTCGCCACAAACGGCTTCGGCCTTCGGTGTGACGGACGCCGACCGTCGTTCCACTTACCTTGCAGTCACCCATTGGGCGGCGGAAGTTGGCTACGCAGTCATCTGGCAGCCACGAACCACTGCCGGTACGGTACTGGACTTCCCCGCTCCGTCTCGCGAAGTGCATGAGGATTTCTGGTTTGCGGTGGCGGCGCTGGTGACCGGCGCCGCGTATGGACGCGTCAACATGTATTGCATTCCACCTTACGAGTTCCAAATCGAGGCGATCATCGACGATCGCATGCGTCTGGTCTACGTGATCGGGCGCCCTACCTTGCGACGCTGTGTTGTTCCACACCCGTTAACTCGAGAAACCCAAGAACGCTTGATCCGTGATTTTTCATCACATGAAACGCACGATTGATATTAGAACCATTCACGTAGACATGAATAAATATCAACCGAACTCGTGCGACAAGTGGTCGTCAATACATAGCTATGATGCCTTCAAAAGCGTTAAACGGAATTACCGCGTACAGTCGCCCTCCTCTGTAAGAAAAGGCAAAGTCAGCGCCTCACGACATCGAGCATCACCACATCTTCGGGAAACTTCTGTGGGCAGCGTCGATGACGGGTTCGTGATGTCCTGTGTTCGCGTCGCGGCGGTGAGCGACTTGCACTTCCATGCAGGCATGTGCGGAACGTTTGCTGAGCGCTGGAGCGGTTGAGCGACGAAGCGGGCTTCTTCGTGCTATGCGGTGACTTGGCCCTGAAAGGCCCTTGCTCGAGGGGCAGCATCTCACAGCCGAGCTCGTCCTATGTTCGCCCGGGCGGGCCAACAGAAGCCCCAGTCCGCCTCCGGTCCAAGCTGGTGCAAAGCATCGTCGGTTCCTCATTGACCAACGAGCGGCCCAGTCAATCTGCTGCCCAGCTTCGCCATACAGCCCTCGGTTCCAGGGCGCCGCTAGATCTGGGAATTTTCGTAAGGAGCGCGCCGAGGCTGCATTCAGCCGTCGACTGCAAATAGTACAGACCGAATCCGGAAGTAGGACCTGCAAAGGCTTTAGGCTGATTGACTACATATCCCCTGAAACGGAGATTTGCGGATGCAAGTTTGCTCTCATATTTGGGTTGTCGGCATGCCCAAGGCGAGCTGAGCGAAGCCACGCTGTGACCGAAGATTCAGATTGTGAGCGCTAGCCTTGGAAATGCTCAATGGAGGAACTGCGATGAAAGTTGGAATCATCGGAGCTGGCCGTGCCGGAATCGCGCTCGCCGCCCTGCTGCTTGGAGGACTCAACACCTTTCGATCCGTAATTTTTGATGACATGAAAAATCCAGATCGAAATTGAAATCATTCAGGCAGAACAGGAATGAATATCTTCCGAACATGGAGGATCATTCCATCAATTCGTAGGCGGGCCAAAGTATCCCAAAGCAGAAATGACCCCAATTTGAAGAACTTGTGTTTCTCGCAACCGAACAGACAGCAGAATATGAAATCGAGAAAATCACCATGCGCCATCTTGGTCGCCGCATCCATTGGAGGCGGCCTCCTGTTGCCTCCAACAGCGCTAGCCTAAGGCGTTACGGGACCCAACGGTCGGTCAATCTTCAATGCTGTGACCCAATGGGCCGCGGAAGTTGGCTACGCGGTCATCTGGCAGCCACGGACCGCATGCGCCTGGCTTACGTCGTCGGGCGTCCCATCGGGCGACGCTGCAGATCCCCTTCCCATATCCACAAGGTGAGCAATCGTCTTGAGGACAATTGTCCCGATAGCGTTCATTGCTCAAAGATGGCCCTATACACGCCGCTTCGATGAAGATTCTCTCCCACCGCTGGCGCTACCCGGCCATTGGTTTCGTTGCCAGCGCCATGCTGGCCGCGCTAGCTTGGCATTGGTCTCCGAGCAAGGCTCCGCAGTACGTGACGACGCAAGTCGAGCGCAGGGACCTGGAGAGCGTCGTGCTCGCGACGGGGACGTTGCAGGCATGTAGCCAAGTCGACGTCGGCGCACAGGTCAGCGGGCAAATCAAGTCGATGAATGTCAAGCTTGGGGACAAGATCAAGAAGGGGCAATGGCTCGCTGAGATTGACCCTGTGGTCTTACAGAACGACTTGCGCGAGAAGTTGGCCAACGAGCAGGAGCTCGTCGCACAGAGACGCGCAACGGCCGCACGGCTCGGGGAGGCCGAACTCGCATTCCGTCGTCAGCAAGAGATGCTGCTGGACGATGCCACCTCGCGGCAAGCTTACGAAGCGGCACAGGCAAGACTCGACGAGCAGCGAGGAACTCTCGCCTCGCTCAACGCCAAGATCAAAGCGGCCCATTTTCAGGTCGAGATAGCGCGAGCCGAGCTTAGCTACACCCATATTGTTGCGCCGCAAGATGGTGAGGTCGTCGCTCTCGTCGCGCAAGAAGGACAAACCGTGAGCGCCAAACAGCAAGCGCCCGTCATTCTGAAGCTAGCCGATCTCGACACGATGACCGTGAAAGCGCAGATTTCGGAAGCGGACGTGGTTCGGGTGCGCCCTGGCCAGACCGTGTATTTCACCATCCTCGGAGACCCGGACAGGCGGTACTACGGCAAGTTGCGCGCGATCGAGCCCGCCCCCCCGAACTTCCACGACGCGCAGAGCCCGCCTGGGGCCACTAACAGCGGCGCCTCCAAGGCGAATTCCGCGGTGTTCTACAACGCTCTGTTCGAAGTCCCGAATCCCGGCCGTGACCTGCGCATCTCGATGACCGCACAAGTCAGCGTCCTGCTGGATGTCGCGCGCCAGGCGCTCAGCATTCCGGTCGCCGCGCTGGGCGAAAAAGCACCGAAGGGACGCTACATAGTTCGTGTACTTGGCCCGGATGACAAGGTTTTTACGCGCGAGATCCACACCGGCCTAAACAACAACGTAATGGTCGAGGTGCGCGAGGGGCTGGCTGAGGGCGAGCGCGTCGTGGTCGGTGAAGCGGCCGACATTTCCTCCGACTCGACCAGCTGACAATGACCCGTCCACTGCTCCAGCTTACCGACGTCACGCGTCGCTTTCCCGCGGGCGACCAGGAAGTGATCGCTCTCAAGAACGTCAATCTCTCAATCGGGGCAGGCGAGTTCGTCGCGATCATCGGTGCGTCGGGATCCGGCAAGTCGACGCTGATGAATATCCTGGGTTGCTTGGACCACCCGAGCGCTGGCAGTTATCGGGTGGGCGGTCGCGAAACTCGCGACCTCGACGAGGACGCGCTCGCGCAACTGCGGAGAGAGCGCTTCGGCTTCGTCTTCCAACGCTACCATCTCCTGTCGCACCTGAACTCCGTGGCGAACGTTGAACTGCCGGCCATCTACGCAGACGGCTTGGAGGCCGAAAGACGCACGCGCGCCCGGCAAATCCTCTCCCGCCTTGGGCTCGCGGACCGCGCCGAACACTGGCCGGGTCAGCTGTCTGGCGGCCAGCAGCAGCGCGTCTGCATCGCGCGCGCCTTGATGAATGGTGGCGAAGTGATACTCGCAGACGAGCCAACGGGTGCGCTCGACTCGAAAAGCGGCGAGAGCGTGATCCAGATCCTGCACGAGCTGAACGCAAACGGCCATACCATCATCATCGTCACGCATGACGAGCATATCGCAGCGCATGCATGCCGCATCATCGAGATCCGCGACGGCGTGATCGTCGCGGACCGACCAAACACGCCGGCGGTGCACCCGGCGGCGGCCTGTGCAACTGCACAAGCAAGAACACCGACCGGCCACACCGATCACGCCGCCCCGCATCAAGCCGGCGCGCAGCGCTGGTCGGCAAGTGTTATCCGCTTCGTCGAGGCGATGCGCATGGCATGGCTCGCGCTCGCATCGCATCGCCTGCGCACGATCCTGACGATGCTCGGCGTTACCATCGGCGTCATGTCGGTGGTGTCGTTGGTCGCCATCGGCGACGGCGCCAAGCGGCATCTGCTCGAGTTGTTTGGCAGCATCGGTACGAACACGATCAGCATCCATCCCGGACGCGACTGGGGCGACAGCCAAGCGGAAGCGATCCAGACACTCGTACCCGCCGACGTGGCCGCACTCGCCGAGCAGCACTACGTCGACAGCGCGACGCCAGAAATTTCGCACAGCCTGCTGCTACGCTACCGGAATATCGGCGTCAACGCGTTCGTGAGCGGCGTCGGTGAACAATATTTCCGAGTGCGTGGGATAAAGCTCGCCCAGGGTATCGGGTTCGGACGCGACGAACTGGGCCGCCAGGCGCAGGTGGCCGTGATCGATCAGAACACGCGGCGCAAGCTGTTCGGTTCGAATCCCAACGCGCTTGGCGCAGTCATCCTTCTCGACAGTGTGCCGTTCATTGTGATTGGCGTGACAACGGACTCGAAGCGGACATCCGGCGACACGAAGAACCTGAACCTGTGGGTTCCCTACTCCACCGCGAGTGCCCGGCTATTTGGCCAGCATCACCTTGATAGCATCACCTTGCGGATTCCCGACGGCCAATCCAGCAAGGCCGTCGAGAACAGCGTCGAAAGACTGATGACGCTGCGCCACGGCCGCAAGGACTTCTTTACGTACAACCAGGACAGTGTCGCCAAAGCGACCAAGAAGGCCAGCCAATCTATGGCGCTGTTCCTATTGCTGATCGGAGCGATCACGCTTGTCGTTGGCGGAATCGGGGTCATGAACATCATGCTCGTGTCGGTCACCGAGCGTACAGGTGAAATCGGTATCCGGATGGCGGTCGGCGCGCGGCAGAGCGACATCATGCTGCAGTTCCTTGTCGAGGCCGTGATGATGTGCCTGGTCGGCGGCATCATCGGGATCATGCTGTCATTTGGTACACGCTTCATTTTCTCGATGTTCGTCACCACATGGAGCATGGTCTTCTCGGTCGAATCGATCATCGTTGCATTCTTGTGTTCGACGTTGATCGGGATCCTGTTCGGCATCGTCCCCGCGCGCCACGCCGCACGGCTTAATCCGATCGATGCGCTCGCGCGAGAGTGAGGTGATACCGTGCTGACCCTACCCGCTACCGTACTCTACCGCCTGCTTGCGCTGTCATTCACAGCTGCGCTACTCGCCAGCTGTGCGAACCCGCGTAGTCGCCAACTGCTCGCCGTGGAGTTTCCCGCACCGGGGACTCGGTCCGCGGTAGCAAATGCGCCAACGCTTGCGGCCTCTTCAGCCGCCGCATCGGCCGCTGCGCAAGGTCCAACTGCGCCCGATTGGTGGCACGCCTTCCACGATCCTGCACTCGACCGGCTAATTGCTGACGCGCTAATCGTCAACAACGACCTCGCCAAGGCTGCGATTCGCGTCTATCGTGCGCAACTACAGGCAGGCATTGCCGCGACCGACCTAACGCCGAATGTAGCAGCCAACGGCAGCATCCGACCTAGACGCCAAGCCGAGCATCTGCGCGCTGTGAGCTCTCTCCACCTCTCACTGAACTACGAGCTCGACCTGTGGGGAAGCCTCGCTGCGCAACGCGATGCGGCGCGCTGGACAGCAGAAGCAACGCAAGCGGAGCGCGAGGGGATGCGCCTCAAGATCATCGGCGACACCGCGACGCTGTACTGGCAAATCGGGTACCGAAACGACCAACTCGCGTTCAACAACGCAAACATTGCTGACGCTGAACGCACGCTTGTGCTGGTGCGCGCGCGGCACGCAGCGGGCGCGGTGTCGCGCATCGATGTCTTGAAGGCCGAACAAACGCTGATATCTCTGCGTGCTGCGCACACGGAGACTATCCAACAGCGAACTGAGGACAGAAATGCGTTGTCGATCCTATTCAATCGACCACCCGATGTGCTGACGGCCGAACCAAAGACCTTACCCGTTCTGCCACTACCAGTGGTCCCGGCGTACATGCCGGCCGACATGCTCAGTCGGCGGCCGGATGTCCGCGAGGCCGAATCCCGGCTGCGTGCTTCACTGGCGAATATCGACCAGAAGCGTACCAGCTTTTACCCTACTTTCACATTGACAGGTTCCACGGGCGGGTCAAACATAAGCCTCACGCGCCTATTATCGAACCCGCTTGCATCCATCGGACTCGAAATCGCGTTGCCTTTTCTCCAATGGAACAAGATGCAACTGGAAATCAAGGTCTCGAAAACGGAGTACGAGGAAGCCGTCATCAAGTTCAGAGAGACGTTGTATGGTGCGCTCGTCGAGGTCGATAACGCGTTGGCGAAGCGTGAGCAGCTCGAACGCCAAGCTGAAGAACTCACACAGTCGCTAGCCCTGGCACGGCATGCGGAAGCGCTCGCACGAGCTCGCTATCTATCTGGATTCACCGATCTGCAGCCGTGGCTCGATCAGAAAAGGCAGCTGCGCGATGCACTGAACGCCGATGCGACAAACCGGCTGGCGCAACTCGAAAACCGAATGACGCTCTACCAATCGCTGGGTGGCGGCGACTCCCAAGACGGGCCACAAGGCTGAAGCCGAGCATCGATTGCGAGGTTCGGCATTGCTGCCTCCTCCTAGGCAGCGATGCGTGCTCACTACAGCGCTCACAAATTTCCGTGCGGATGGAACGATTCTGCAATCGACCACGCTTGAAACGCACCCCATCACAAGAACAGCACAAGATGAAATTCGCTCAAACTCACCGCCCATTCCTAGCTGCCGCGTCTTTGACGGGTCTTATGTTGGCGCCGGCCATAGCATTTGCCTTCAGTGTCACTGGCGCAAACGGTCGTTCAACATTCAACGCGGTCAAGCAGTGGGCGGCCGACGTCGGCTACAGCGTCATGTGGGAGCCGCGAACCGCTGGCGGCATCGTGGATTTCGCCGCGCCCCAACGCGACGTGCACGAAGACTTCCATGACGCAGTCGAGGCACTGGTCAGCGGCGAAGCGTATGGGCGAGCCAACGAGTATTGCATCCCGCCGTCCGTCTACCAGGCCCAAGCAGTCATCGATGACCAACTGCGCATGGTCTACGTGTTCGGGCGTCCCACTGGAAAGCGCTGCGTGTTTCCATATCCATAGCTTCATCGGAGAGCGAACGCATCGCACCCAGAAGGAATCACTTCCACATGCCGATCGATTGCAGGACGACCCAAGACGTTTCGATCCGTGAACTTTAATCCCATGAAAAGCCTAGATCGATATTGAAACTATTCAGACCGAAAGGACATAGATGTCTGCGGCTCGAACGTCTACCATTTCGTGAAATTGTAAGACTCACCAGACCGCTCGGATCTTGGCTGCCCATGCAATTGGCAGGTCGCATTTTTCTGATGCGGCGTGTATCGGTGTTTCTCCCACTTAGAAGTGGCCGATGTTGAACAAGGATGAAGTAGTCCAAGATGATTCCTACCGAAAATCGCAGTCCTGTGCACGCCGAGAATGAATTCAGCAGGCGCATCGATCTAATGGATTACATATCCCCTGAAACTGAGATTTGCAGATCCCAGTTTGCGCTCATGTTTGGTAGTCGGCACGCCCAGCACGAGATGATCGACGCCGCACTCGCTCTCTTTCGTGCTGGATACTACGAAACCCTCGTCATAGCTGGGGGAATGACACGAGGCAGCAAAATCAGCGGGGCAACCGAAATCGCCGATAAGTTGGTCTCCTCAGGCTTGAGTTGGGCGAGCATTGTGCTGGAAGAAGAATCATCCAACACCGGTGAGAACATTCGAAATACACGCCACATGATGAATCATTTCGGCCTTCATGAACTGTTGCTGATCGGACAGATATACGCCAAGCGCCGGTATGTCATGACGATCAAAAGGCAATGGCCTGAAATCGAACGTGTTTCTTGTGCGACAGTCAACTATTTCGGCGTCGACCGTCTTCAATGGTGGAAGTCACTCACCCTGAGGTCCCACATTCTCGGAGAGAGGAGAAAGATCAAGGAATATCTCCAGCGTGGCTATCTCTTGGAAGTCGAAGTCATTGACCGTCAGTTCAGATTGTGAAAACCAGCGTCTACTACAAAGTGCATGTTTCCGAATCCATAGATCCAGTCCGCGTGTACGTGTACCGGAACGTATAACGCCCAAATTGAACGTTAGAGTGACGAAGATGAACCTTGAAAAAGTTTACGAATTTGATCTCAACGGGTATCTCATCATTCCTGCGGCAATCGCACGCCCCCACCTTCTGAGCCTGCAGGAGTATTGGTCAAAACATCTCACTACTCACTTTCTGCACGACATTAACTTCGATTGGGGTGAAGAATGGCGCGCCCTGATTGATCTTGATCCCATCTATCGCTTCCTGGAGATCATTTATCGGTCAAGATTTCGGCTCGATCATATGTTCTGTGCCGACGAGCGGTTCGTCAGTAGTGGTGGCAATTTGCACCATGAGGCCGATATGTTCGATGAGGGTATATATTACTGGGTACGGAACCATCGTATTCACAGCGGTCTTGTCGCGGTCCAGTATGCCATTTCAGATGTGAGCAATACCGAAAATCACTTCTGCTGTATTCCAGGTTCGCATCGCGCCAACTTTCCGGTTCCGGACCGATACCGGATCGTCGTAAACAATCCCCTGTTGCAACATGTCTACCTGCAGGCAGGGGATGCCTTGGTCTTCTCGGAGGTGCTTGTCCACGGAACCTGCAAGGTGGCAGACTCCGGGCAACGACGCTCGGTGTTTTCACGTTACACGAACAACCATTCCTATTTCAGGAAGCCTCCTTCACATCAGAATATTACGGCGCTACCGGCCACGCCAAACCATTCGGCCTTAGGCATCCAGTCTTTCTCCGCGGATCCCCTGACACCACGGCAGCGCCAGTTGGCAACTGTACCTGCCTACGCAAGAAACCACCCACCCATACGGAGCTAGACAGCAATGGAACCTGTTAGCGTAAAGGCCATTATGTTTGGACCTCGAGGCATTCTGTTCGTCAAGAATCCGCGGGATGATTTGGAGTTGCCCGGGGGCAGACCTGAAGCTGGCGAAGGGTTGGAGGCAGCGCTGGTACGCGAGGTCAGCGAAGAGTGCGGACTGGATATCACCACGACGAGTTATCTCGGCAGCAGATCCTGCGAGATTATTCCGGGCAGACGTGTGTTGCTTGTGTTCTTTCTGTGCGAGTTCACCGGACAAGGCCTGACTTTGAGTGAAGAACATTCGGCCTATGAATGGATAGACGTCGCCACAGAGAAACCGGAGAATCTTCCCTCTTTTTACTGGGAATTCTGCCAGAACTTGGACTGCGTTCGCGTGAGGCGTTTACATGCCGCGGCGGACATATCGCAACAAACTGCAGCGACGTACCCCTTGCAGACCGGTGAATCAGATCGACAACGTCTTCAGATCATGTCGTCGATCTACGATCCAGCTACGAAGGACTTCTTGCGTCGATATCTGCCAACAGAGGGACGCATCTTAGAAGTCGGCTCCGGCCACGGCCAGATAGCATGCTGGATGGCCACCGGTAGTCCGCGGTCAACGGTAATGGGGCTCGATATCTGTCCGAACCAGATCGATTTGGCCACGTCTGCCGCGCAGCAACTGGGGTTGACCAACCTCACATTTCGCGTCGGGGATGCAATCCGGTTCCCTGATGCACTTCGGTCGGAAGGTGCGTTTGATCTCATCACTTGCCGATTCACCCTGTTGCATATCAATGAGCGCACCGAGGCCATCCAGGCGCTCCTCACCCAGCTCAGCCCGTCGGGAACGCTTGTCATGGAGGAACCATCACTGGCGAGCCTGTTCTCAGTGCCGGCAGTCGCGGGATTCGAACAGGCCAATGCACTCATGATGGCCTACGGCTGGATAAATGGCATCGATTACGACTGCGTCGAGGACATTTGGTCCATCGTTACCGGGCTGGATGTCAACGTCAAGGAAGCGCGGTTCAGTCAACCTACGGTCTGGAGGAAAGAACACAAGGAAGTTGTCTACCTGTCTTTCCAGCAGTTCCGCCCTCAGCTCATCAAGCGAGGGCTGATTGACGACGAACGTGCCGAGACTATTGCTCAATCGCTCGCCAGAGAATTCATGGATGACACCGTAATCTCCGGAGGGTTGCGCACGCTGCAGATTGCCATTTCTCCACGCGGAGAAAGACCATGATGCAGGCGACGGTCTCACAAGTGTCCCAAGGCATCTACGAGTACATTCCGACGGAGGACGTCGTGGGATATCTCCTGCGCGAGCGCTCCATGCTAGCTTGGGCGATTGATGGTGCCTCCTCCCTGACAGCTGCGCCGTTTATGACCTACGAAGACATCACTGACGCCGGATGGTTCGCCCGACGGCTCGGCCAGCTGCTGGAGAAACAGTTTCAAGACGTTCCCTTCAGCAAGGCCCAGTTGCACCACGGTCTCCAGATCCTCCGAGCTGAATATCGCCACGACGGAGGCGATGCCCAGCCGATATGGGCCTGGCCTGTGGCTGCCGCGACGGTCGTGGAGATTGATCGAACGACTGAACAGGCGCACATATCCATCTATCGATATGCAGATTGCTTCGTGGAAGTCTTCCAAGGCACCCCGCCTAGCGTGAATCACTCCGCTAGGCCTGCGCAGTTGCCATCGATCTATGATGTCTGGAAGCCGTACTCCGGATTCCAGGGGCATAAGCTGGTCGACCTACGGCAACGCCGTATGCAACAGCAGAAGGGCGAGTGCAGCACCGCCCTTACCCTGAACCCTGCCAGTGCGATGAACGCTGTCGAGGAGCAGCGAGGCATCGCGACGCCAGCCCATATCGTTCTGGGCAGCGACGGTCTATCCCGTGTTTGGGATACCTACCAATTGATGACCAACGAGCAAGCAATGGACCTGATCGTACAGCAAGGACTACCATCGCTGTTGCAGGTGCTCAGGTACTTCGAAGCAATAGCCCTTACCGGGAGCGCTGACCTCAAGAGACGGGATGATGCCAGCGGGATCCACATCTTTCTGGCGTAGCACGCTCGGGTCATGATTGCCGCTATTCTTGCGTAAAAGCGATTCATCATTTGAGGCATACCCAAAGAAGCAACGAACATTGTTGGAGTTCCCGTTCCCTTGGGGCGGCGTCTGACAATCCTTCTTTCCGGAGGATCAAGCCACTATTAGATCCCAGGGCCACGCTGTCGACCAGTCTCCCATGAAACGTGGCCACCACGCACTGTCGCGGCGAGCTGTTGTCCCAGCCGCTGTTCGATCACCGGCTTCCACGGCACCAGACTGAATCCCATGCCGTCGTCCAGCATCGCGTAACGCCCGCTGGCCAGCATGACACCGCGCCGGTAGATGCCGGTCACGCGCTGGCCGTCAGCCCCGGGCCGATGCTTGAGACCGGTTTCTGCGGCGATGTCCTGCGCCGCTTGCGCGAGCTCTCGCCCGCGTAGCGTCGTGAGCAAATCCCGCGCCAGGACAACATGCTGCCCTCTGCGCTCCGCCAGTCCCCATTCTGCGAGAAGGTT
Source organism: Cupriavidus sp. IDO (assembly GCF_000812465.1). Lineage (GTDB taxonomy): Bacteria > Pseudomonadota > Gammaproteobacteria > Burkholderiales > Burkholderiaceae > Cupriavidus. Next base: position 37,171 of record NZ_JWMA01000177.1, read on the forward strand.
GGCGCGCTGCTGTAGCGCGTCCTTGACGGCGCCGCCAAAGCCCAAGTCGCCCAGACCCTTACCCCCACCAATCAGTTGCTGGTCCAGCCACGTCGCGCCGATGACCCGAGCCTGCCGCTCGATGGGCAGGCGCGATTTCAAGTGGACCGCCACGACGCCGCCCAGGCGCTGTAGGTCGTACTGGCGGCCGCGTTCGGGCAGGTCGTCAGGTACGCGCCAGACGCCCTCGGCGATACGTTTTACGATGCCAGCTCGGCGCAGGGCTTCGAGCCGGCGCACGTGTGCGGCAACCAGTTCGCGCCGGTCGCGCTCCCGCGTAGCGTGCCCCTGGGCGACTGCAAGGTGATGGTCGGTGCGATACACGCCTTCGACGGCCAGCGCCGTGATGTTGCGGTCGGCCGCGCGCGTTTCGGGCGAGCCTTTCACTTCCACGATGGCGCCGGTCGGGTACTGCTCCAGGTTCGATCGCGGCGGCAACGCGACGTAGTGGGCCTTGCCGTCGATTCCGTCGATCACCAGGTAGCCCTTGTCGTACAACTCATCGGCCAGCCCCTTGCCGACCACCCGGCCGACAATGGCGCGCTTGTCCTCGCCGGGCTGGAAGACGACAAGTTCGCGTTCCTGGCCGCTCATGGCTCGCTGCATGGTACGGATGATGTCGCCGCGCTCACCCATCGCACGCAGGATCGGCTCGGCGTCGGCATGGATCGCCCACACGCCAGGCTGCCGTTCGGTCGTCAAGCCCATGCGTTGCAAGCGTTGCAGGCGCCCTATCAATAGTTGCCTCTGCCGTTGCAGCCGGGGTTCGGCAAAGCGTTCGACATGCACCAGACCGTCGTCGGCCGCTTCGCGCTGCAAGGTGCGATCCAGCCCCGCCCACCGTTCCTGATCAACTTCGCGCTGCGTGACGCGCTGGATCTCCAGCTCGGTGCTGGGGGCCCAGCCACTCGGTCGCCAGTTCCGAGGCTCGCCGGCGCACTCCCTCGGCGATGTAGTCGCGGGCGATGATGAGATCCCTTCGAGTATCGCTGCAGCCACGGCCACAGGCCGACCGCGTTCAAGGCAAGACGCCTGCACATATGAGCGCAGCGCCGAAGGCGGCGCGAGTGCGTCCGCGCTGCAGGTGCCACGACGCGGGGACGCCCGGGCGAACGACAGGCCGGATCGCACGACGAAGCGCAGCGAGTGGGCGGCCATCATCGACCTATCGCCGGCCAAACCAGATGCGCGACGCCAATCACGGCGGATGCGGCAATCGGCCCGAAATACCGGCTGTCAAATGACGCCGGATCTGTCGTGCTCAACAAGAACAACTCGCCTGAAACCAGGCGCCGGCACTGCTGCCAGGATGGCAGCGGCCGGCCCCTGCGGTCAGCAACCAGCGCGGCGGCCACCGGCACGCCGTCGATGTGCACGCTGCGCCCGACAATGCAAACTTGCTGCGGCGCCACCGCACCCACGCGCTTGAGCAGGGGAACGTCCGCCGGCAGGTAGCCGCGCTGCGCGGCCAGTGCAGCCGCCTCGACCGGCAACCGGATCAGCATGATGTTGCCCACATGCAGGGGCAAGTCGGCCCGATTGTCCGTCGGGTCGACGCGATACCAGCCAACCGGCATGCTGTCGGACGGGTTGTACGTCAGGCGCGGTAGCGGAGACACGAAAGCTGCCCAGGCGAGCGCAGTGAGGCCGAGAGTAGACAAGCCCGCCAGCACGATACGGGGGCGCAGGCGCGAGCCAGGATCCGGCGCGGAGCCGGTAGTCGCAGCAGCCATCATGACAGCGACCTCCCAGCCAGCCAGGCGGCGTGCCGCTCGGCGGTATACCCCGGTAGCGGCAGGCGCGCGCTGAGCCGATTGCCCAGCGTGCGCCAGTACGCGGGTGACACGGCGACCGGGGCAATGCCCAGCGCCTCGATGGCGTCGATTCGTTCCAGCACGGCGCGCACGGCCGGTTCTCCCTCGGCGTGCAGCAGCAATCGCGCCCCGGGCAGCACACCCGGGATGCGCTGCGCCGCGTCCAGAGACGTGCAGGTCTGTATCACCATGAGCTGCCAGCGCACCGTACCGTAATCGTTTGCTTGCCAACGGATACGGCAGAACACCGCGCCCGGCAGGAACACTGCGACACGACGCGAGCGGTCGTGTCGGATGGTATGCGCCGGCTGCCCGAAGCGCAGGTAGATGTCGATGCGCTGCTCAATGTAGGCGAGCGAGACGCGAGTCAGCGGCGCGGAGCCGTCAAGGCCGGCGAGCACCGCAAGTGCAGGCGGGGGCGTAGCTGCGGCCGCCGAAGGTTGCGCGTTCATTGGCGTGACTCCGCGAATTCGCGTTCCAGCAGCGCGCGCAGCAGTTCGGCGACGGTCACGCCTTGCGTGAACGCCGACACTTTGATGCGTGCGCGCATCGCCGGTGTGATATCGAGTGCCAGGCGTGCGGTGTACAGGTCGCCCTTCTTGAGGCCGTCTGCGTCGCCCTGGCGAACCCACGCCTGAGCGTGCGGGTTCGCCGGCGGACGCGCGCCGATAGCGATACGTTTGCCACGGGTGATCGTCATGCCGGCCGCCGCAGCAGTTCATCGACCGGCGCCGTGATTTCGTGCGCGGCGGCACTGTCGGGCGCCGTTTCGCCGGCGAGCCGTCCCGCAGCCACACTGTCAGCGAACACGATGCGCTGACGCACTTCCGAGCGCAGCGCCGGTAGCGGTTGTTCGGCCAATGCATGGCGGGCTTCGCGGCCGATGACCGTGTTACTGACGCGGCGGTTGATGATGAAGTCAGCGCGTAGTGCCGGCCGAAAGACTTGCGCCTCACGGATCAGCGCGATCATCTCGGCAGACGCCCACAAGTCGTAGGGGCTGGGCTGCACCGGAACCAGGACGCGCTCGGCGGCCAACAGTGTCGAGCGCGCCAAGGCGGCGATGCGTGGCGGGCCGTCGATGACGACGTGGTCGCAGTGTCGCGCCAAGTCCGGTGCTTCCTGGTGCAGCGTTTCGCGTAGCGCGAACTCGCCAGCGATATGCGTGGCGAGCGTGGTCTTGCCCACGCCACCCTTCTGGTTGAGTAAGGCAACGATCATGACACCGCCTCCCGGACTGAAACACCGGCCTTCGCTGCCATTGCGAAGCGGTGCTTCCCGTGCCGTTCGACGGTTATCCCTCGGTGCGGCGCACTCCTACTACTAGTTAGTCTTTTTAAGTTAGATAAGTTAACGGGGCCGAAAACCCGCGCCGTTATTGGCTTTGCGGGTGTTTCGTACTCCTGATAGCACGATAGGCGTACTCCTGATAGCACGATACCCCTTACTCCTGATAGCACGAGCCTGTTCACAAGTTGTCCCCGAGTTGTCCCCGTGCCGCGGACGGCACGGGCCTGAAGGTCAGCACTTCGGTGGCATCGCCCGGCACCCGTTCGATGTCGAGGACGTAGCCGGGCAAGGGTTGCCGCGCCACCAGTGCGCGCAGGTCGTAGGCGAAATCCGAGAAGCGCGTGGCGCTGCCCGATTTCCGGTACAGGTGCCGGAAGTCGAATCGCCAGCCATCCGGCTGCTTGCCGCCGTGCTTGCGCACGAGGCGGTACAACCACCGCTCAATGCCGCCGGTGAGCCGGAAGTACGCCGGATCGATGGTCAGCGCCAGGGCAGCGTCGACCACGCCGGCATAGAACCAGTCCGGCAGGATCAGCTCGATGCCCAGCGGCGTGCCGCGGGCATCGGCCAGCTCCTTCCACTCGTTGATCCACGAGAAGCGATGCAGGCGCCGCCCGCTCGTCTCTCGGATCGAGGTTGCCACGGTGGTCGATTGCAGCCGGTCGAGCGCGGCCTTGAGGCGCTGGTAGTCGCGCAGCGACACCCCGCGTCCTGCGAATCGAAGGATTTCGTATGGCGTGGCGTGCATCAGCCGCGATGGGCGCAGCCCCGCGTCGCGCGCTTCCACGATCTGGCTGGCGGCCCAGATCAAAATATCCGCGTCCCAGATCGTGGCGATGCCATGTTCCTGCGTGCCTTCCACGCGGATGATGACGTTCCCGCTGCGAAAATCAATCGGCGCAGTGCGCCGCGACTTCGCTAGCGAAAAGAACGGGTACGCCATCAAGTCCTGGGCATCGCGCGGCGCCATGTCGCCCGGCAAGGCGCGAAAGAGCTTGAGTTGCTCCCGCTCCCCTGATCGACTTGACATGGCAATGGCCACCGGCGGCCCAGCGATCAGCGCGCACGGCTGTCCGCCGCATGACGTTCGGCGTATTCGGGATCGGAGGTGGCCTCATAGCTGCGCTGGTCGGCCCAAGTGTCGAGGTCGGCCACGGCGTACATGACGCGCCGGCCGAACTTGCGGAACTTCGGCCCGCCGCCGATCACGCCTTGCTTCTCGAGCGTACGCGGCGACAACCGCAGGAAGTCGGCGGCTTCGTCGTTGGTCAGGTAACGTTGGGGTTGTGGCGTCGTAGCGACGGCAGCGGCTGCAGGCCGCAAGGGAGCGGGACGCATCGGATGATCCTCCATCGATCAAGATCGTCGGCCGCACAACGCGACCGGATGGAGACCAGTCTGAAGAAAGGAATGCTGAGCGCGGAGGGTCGTCTTGCAGCGAAGGCAAAACGACCCTACCGGGATCACTCGAGTTGCGCCAGATGGCGATAGCCGCCGTGCATCAGTGATCGGCCGCGGCGTACCAGGCGGCGCACGCGCGAGCGCAGGCCGCCGTCGGCATGCCAGCCACTTGCCACAGCATCAGCACCGAACAGCCCCTCCCCGACCTCGCGCAGGGACGCACCTGCCTGAATCGCATCGAGCGCTTGCAAGGTGTGCAATTCCAGCAATGTGGCGGGTGCCGGCCGGAACCGGACCGCCACCGTGGGAGAAACTTCGGCAACCTCCGCCAACTTGTCCCACTCGGCCCCGAGCGTGCGGTAGCGCGCGCTCGCGGCGCTGGCGCGGACGGCATAGACATAGGCCATGCCATCCTCCAGCCCGGACGCCAACGCCAACCGTACGCAGTCGCCGGGCCAGCGAGCCATCAGTATCAGGCGTTTGCCGTCATGAACCAGGTATTTCTGGCCGGGAATGCGCCAAAACTCGAAAGCGCTGGCATTAGGCGGTGGGTCGGCATCCGGGTAGAGTTGGAGCACCGTGTCATGGTCAGGGAACCAGGCCGGATGCGCATCGCGCGCATCCAAAGACGGGTCTTCCCACAGGCGAAGGCCCCAGCGGTGCGCCGCCTGCGGCCGGCGCCGACGACGCAGCCAGTCGCGCCGGTAGTCGGGATGGCGGCGCAGGTATTCCCAAGCCAATGCGGGCCCGTCCAGGTGTAGAGCGTAGAGATACGCTGCGGTCGGAAGCCAAGAATCGGCACTTCGATCGGCCATGACGCAACCTTCTGTCGAACAGGAACGTCGCGATGGACATCGGGCGCAAGAAAAGGCATCACAAGGTCATTGACTCCAAAGCCTTGCGCAGATCGTCCGAGTGCGACCGCCGCGCAGCTCGGAAATCGTGCGCGACACAGCAAACCATGCCGCAAGCTGCGCAGGGCATCATGTCTCTTTAGGTCAAGGCCACATCGTCTTGGCGCAAGAATCTCGATCTAGACCGCTTGCGTCTTGCTTCAGACCGAAATAGCCACAATGTGCCGCAATGGCTTGTGTCTGGATGGCCCGCCGTACTGACGGCCATGAGTTGGGGCGATGAGTCAAGATCAGTCTTCGATCGAACCATCAAGGTGCGCAGCGCGCGTCTCCCTTCTTCATCATGTGCCATGCCTAGGGCGATTCGGCGGGCCGACTGAGAACGGTGCTGGCGAGCGTGGATCTTGACCCTTCAAACTACAGACGGATATCTAGCGCAAACGGATGCCGCCGCAACTTCGGCGGCCCGTCGCCCGTCAGGCGCAGCCACGCGGGCAGTCCGGGCGCATCGGCGGGCAGGACGTGGCATTACACGCGCCGGTGCAGCTTGCCGATGGTATCGACGATGTGTGGCAGGCAGTTCGCGTCAAAGCGGGCGAAAAGGTCATGGTATGGGTGGTCAAGGTGGGGGCGTCCTGACGTGGCGGGAGGGGGCGATGGCACGCATTGCCTGCGCCATCGTGCCAGCCACTATACGCCAGCCGGCGTCAGGCCGGCCGGTACACCCAGAAGCCAGTTGCGTGGCTCCAGATCGCCCTAGTAGCACTGGTGACCCAGCACTCCATATTCCCCTTACCTTTAAAAGGTTGTAAAAGGCCTTTTAGGTAGCCTGCATGTTCCAGCCGTTGGAAGCCCGCCTGTTCCAGCGCCGTGAAGCGCGTCGACAGAGCGGGCATAGAAGGCCGGGTGTGCCAGCTATCCCCTGGGGATAGCACGGCAGTGTTCGGCGAGTTCATGCGGCTGCGGGCGCTGTACCTCTCGTGCTCTATACCAAACGACCGGTTTGGCAGTGCGCATCCCCCTTCTTCATCATGTGCCCTGCCTAGGGCGATTCGCACGGTTGGGCTTAGAGCGGCGCTGGCAAGCGTGAATCTTCGCCCTTCAGGCTACAGACGGATATCAACGGAAGTTGGCGTGGCGAACAGCTTGGGTTCCTTGCCGAGCGGAAACCCGATCACGTAGAGGACGTTAGCTGGCATTGGCCTGTCCGGATCCGAGCCCCCCTTCAGCAGCACGTTGCGCTCGGCATAGCGTAGCGAAACGCCAAGGGTCTTGAGCACATCGATGTTGGCTTGCATCGTGTCAGCCGCCTCGCGCTTCTGCGCTTCGGTGTAGGCGTTCAGGCCATCCCGGTAGTCGCGGAAATATTCCATCAGCGCGGCGAAGCATTTATCCGCTTCGCGGCCCATCTCGAAGGCCAGCTGCGACATGTCCATCGTGCTGGTCTGCGCCAGCTCGGCCAACTGCTTACCCGTAGTCAGCGGAATCGCCGCGAAGGTGGCGTGTTCGAGGTCGAACTGTTCCTGCGCAGCCTTGAGTTCGTCTTCCGGTGGAATCGCGAATGGCTTGTTGAGCGCGTCGATGTCCAGGAAATCGAACGCGCTGGCCAGCGCCCGGCAGGTGTCGGGGTCGGCCGGCCAGCCTAGCTCGACGCGCTGAACGGTTCGCACGTTGAGCCCGGCGATCACGGCCAACTGCTCCTGAGTCCATTGCCGGGCGTCGCGGAACACCTTGATGCAGACAGCCAGCTCGGCGGGGGTCAGCAGGCGTACTGGTGGCGTGTTTTCCGTCGCATTCATTGCGTTGTTCCTTCGTTATCGACCGACGTGGCCAGCCGTGCTGGCCACGTCATTGCGCATGGCATGCCCGCACCTGGCGAGCGGCCAGAACGCAAGCAAAAGCCCGACAGCGGCCAGCACTGCCACATAGTGAGCAGCCGCCATGGTGTCGTGCTGCAGCCACAGCGTGAGAATCATCGGCGTGAGGCCGCCGAAGACTGCGTAAGACATGTTGTAGGCAAACGAGAGACCGGTGAACCGCACCGGTGCCGGAAAGGCGCGCACGCCGGCAATCGGCACGGTGGCGATGGT
>NZ_JWMA01000178.1 GCF_000812465.1 Cupriavidus sp. IDO
CTGGCGCCGATGCGCAAGCGGTTCATCACGGGACGCCCGGATGCGGTGCCGGTCTCGGATGCGGCCTATATGGTCAGCGCTTCCGCCCGCAAGGGAGAGTAATCCTGGCAGCTTGCTGCCCCATGCCTGTCGTTCCCGCGCAGGCGGGACAATGTGCTTCAGTGCATTGTCCCGCCTGCGCGGGAACGACAGGCGGCTTTCCGAGCGCAAGACAGCGTCACAGCAATAACGCATAACAGGCGGCACGACCGCCACAGGAGACAGCCGTGACTCGCGCATCGCCTTCGGCACACACCACCATGACGCCCGGGCGGGGAGGGCGGTCATGAATATCTCGCTCCCCCAACTGAAGGCATTTGCCGCGGTAGCGCGGCAGAAGAGTTTCACGCGCGCCGCCGCAGAGCTCGGCCTGACTCAATCGGCGATCAGCCGCAGCGTGCGCGAGTTGGAAGAGGAGATCGACCAGCGCCTGTTCGACCGCACCACGCGCCAGGTAGAGCTGACCGACGCCGGCCAGCATCTGTCGCAGCGCATCTGCCACCTGATCGAGGAAGTCGAGCAGACCCTGCGCGAAAGCCATGGCGCCAGCAAGCCTTGCCAGGGCCTGGTGCAGATTGCCTCCGATCCGGTATTGAGCTCGATGTCCGTGCCGGCATGGCTGGCGGGTTGCCGCAAGGCCTGGCCGGCCATCGCCATCCGGCTCAAGGACCGCTCGCAGGATTCGGTGCTGCAGAGCGTGCGCAGCGGCGAGGTTGATTTCGGCATTGCCACCGATCCTCAGTCCGGCGACGACCTGTACTGCGAGCCGCTGTGCATCGATGCCTACCACGCGGTACTGCCGGCGCAACATCCGCTGGCCTCACGCGAATCGATCGGGTGGGGTGACCTGTGCGATGCCAACGTTCTGACGCTGGACCAGCAGTGCGGCATGCAGCCCGCCGTGGAAAAGGCGCTCAGCAGTTATCACGTGAGGGCGGGGTCGCTGCAGCTGCTCGGGCATTTCGCCGCGGTCTTCGGCATGGTGGCGCTGGGCCTGGGCATTGGCGTGGTGCCGTCGCGGGCGCAGGCGGGCGGGCTCAATCCGGCCGCGGTAATGCGGCCCCTGCGACCGCAGGTTACATCCACGGTCATGCTGGTCCGCCGCAAGAGCCGCTCGCTCAAGCCCAATGCCGCAGCGATCTGGGACGCACTTCGAGGGCTCGAATACAGGGATCCCGTTCTCGCAAGACAGGAGACCGCGACTGTCTGAGCCTGGCTTCATGCGAGGAGTGACGCTGGCGGCATGAGGCTGTTGTTTTCGAGCAAAACTCTCACTGATATATCACATACAGGATATTTACACATAGTGCGGCGCAGCATATAATGAAAACTCCTAATCACTACCAACCTGGAGTTTTCAAATGGACGCCGCTCTTCTCCTGATCCTCGCCCTGGCCCTTATCGCTGTCGGCGTTGGCATGACCTTCCTGCTCGCCACCCGCGTGCCGATGGATCTGCTCGTCACCGCGCAGGAGCATGGCCGCTTTGCAGGACTGGGTTCGAACCAGGAAGACGCAGGCGTTGGCCGCGCTCGCCCGGCCCGTACGGTCGGTGTTGCGCCGCAACTGGCGCATGCCTGATGCGCGGGTAATCGGCCGTCAGCCGCTAGCCGCCGACGGCCAGGGCACGCACGCGTGAACCGCTGCAATGGCTAGTCAACTGAAGTACCGAGTTCCAACAATACAAGGGCTGTAGCGGTCGGCACCCCTTGTTGCACTCTTGCACTTGTTGTCGCAGTTCCCTGGTCCTGGCTCATGGGTGCCTGAACGCCGTAGTGGCGATCCAATGGCAGCCAGATTTGTCGGCAGGTCCACGGCCGCCATCCTCCCACTTTTTCGGGCTCCGGAAGCTCCAGTTTCCGCGTCGCGCCCAAGGGATCTGTTCATGCCGGGCACCACGTGTTGCCGGTTCATCAGGTCCTCTCCTTCCTCCGAATCGCCGGTTCCCGGCACTCCGAAAACGTCATACATCTGGATGAACCCTTACCTGTATGGGTCTAGGGACTTTCCCGGACGGGCCGTTTTCAACAACTTTCCCGAGCTGGAAACCTGGGCAATCTGCCTCGCGTCCAGCCGCTCCGGATTCATGCGAGAAGACTTCCTAAGTGTCTGATCTTAAAGGGCGTTGATGCCGTTCGACCGCCCCGTTGATGCGCGCCGCGCACCAGTCGCATTGCAGCATTTCCAATACATCTGAACAGCCTCGACTTTGCATGCTGCAAGGCCACAAAGAATACACTTGACTTGGGTGATATATCACATACCGTATAGCACTAGAACGGCTCAGCTGTTCATTAATAGCATTGCGCAGAGGCGTCCACAGGCGCCCAACTTCCACCCCGGCGGCGAGCCCGCTAGAAGGAGACATCATGGAACTGCAGCAAAGGGAGTCCACGTCGCGCTTTGCGTCGCCGTGGGTGCAATTGGTCTTCGGTGTGATCTGTATGGCGATGATCGCCAACATGCAGTACGGGTGGACACTGTTCGTCAATCCTATCGACGACAAGTATCACTGGGGCCGCACGGCCATCCAGGTGGCATTCACCATCTTTGTGGTCACGGAAACGTGGCTGGTGCCGATCGAAGGCTATCTGGTGGACAAGTACGGTCCGCGTCCGGTGGTGGTGGGCGGCGGCTTGCTGTGTGCGGTTGCCTGGGCGCTGAACTCGGTGGCATCGTCGCTGCCGATGCTGTATTTCGCCGCGGCGATCGGCGGCATTGGCGCCGGCGCGGTGTATGGCACCTGCGTGGGCAACGCATTGAAGTGGTTCCCGAATCGCCGGGGGCTTGCCGCGGGGATTACTGCCGCGGGTTTTGGCGCAGGCTCCGCGATGACGGTGGTGCCCATCGCCAACATGATCAAGTCGGCCGGCTATGAGGCCACATTCCTGTGGTTCGGCCTGGGCCAGGGCCTGATCGTGTTCCTGCTGGGCCTGGCCCTGTATCCGCCTTCGGCCAGGATACTGAGCGAGGTCAAGACGACCCTGAAGGCCGCCGCGACCTACAACGCCACGCCGCGCCAGGTGCTGAAGTCGCCGATCTTCTGGATCATGTACGCGATGTTCGTGATGATGGCAGCCGGCGGCCTGATGGCTACCGCGCAGCTGGGCCCGATCGCCAAGGACTTCGGCCTGCATGACTCGCCGGTCTCGATCCTCGGCCTGACGCTGCCGGCACTGACCTTCGCGCTGACCATCGACCGCGTGCTCAACGGGCTGACCCGTCCGTTCTTCGGCTGGATCTCGGACCATATCGGCCGCGAGCGCACCATGTTCTTCGCCTTCGCGGTGGAAGCGGTAGGGATCCTGCTGCTGTCCAAGTACGGGCACAACCCGGTTGCGTTCGTGGTACTGACCGGCGTAGTGTTCTTTGCCTGGGGTGAAATCTACAGCCTGTTCCCGGCTACTTGCGGCGACACGTTCGGTCCGAAGTTTGCCGCCACCAATGCCGGCTTGCTGTACACCGCCAAGGGCACGGCAGCGCTGCTGGTGCCGTTCTCCAGCGTCATCACTGCCGCTACCGGCGACTGGCATGCCGTGTTCGTGCTTGCCTCGGCCATGGCAGGCCTGTCAGCCTTCCTTGCCCTGTTCGTCCTCAAGCCGATGCGCGAGGCGCATGCCAGGAAATACGTGCATGCCAATACCAGCCATCCGATGGGCTATCGCGCCGTGCCGGAGGACCTCACCTGATGAAGAAAGCAGTACGGCGCATGCAACACCACGCATGACGCTGGCAGTACCCGGGCGCGGCACCTGCGAATGCCTGCACAGGCGCCGCACCCGGTAGCACAATACAAAAACCAGAGAACCGCGACAGGAAGGCCGTCCACCAGGACGCCTTCCTGATCGTTCATCCGGAACCCGCAAGAGAACACAGGCATTGCCATGAACCAGGTTGTCATTCCCCTCGAAGCGACAGGACTCGGACGGCAGCGCAAGCGCCGCCAGCCCAAGGGCAGGCAGGTCGATGCCGCCGCGCTGGCCGAAGTCAGGGCCGTGCTCGGCGACATGCCGCGCCGCCGCGACCTGCTGATCGAGCATCTGCACTGCATCAATGACCGCTACGGCCAGCTCGCCATGCCGCACCTCGTGGCGCTGGCCAGTGAGCTGCGGCTGTCGATGACCGAGGTCTACGAAGTGGCGACCTTCTACCACCACTTCGATGTCGTGCGCGAGGACGCCGACGGCAATATCGCCGCGCCGCCCGCGCTCACCGTGCGCGTGTGCGAGGGCATTGCCTGCGAACTGGCCGGCGCGAAGGCGCTGATCGACAAACTTCCCGCCGTGCTTGGCACGGACGTGCGCGTTGTAGCTGCCCCCTGCATTGGCCGATGCGAGAAAGCACCCGCAGCGCTGGTCGGGCAAAACCCGGTGGACTGCGCCAGCACCTCGGCCATCGCATCGGCCGTGCAGGCCGGCGCGGTGCGTCATGAGCCGGAGCCTTTTATCGATTACGATGCCTATCGCGCGAACGGCGGCTACGGCTTGCTGAAGTCGCTCACGGACGGCTCGCTCGACCCGGCCGCCGTGCTGTGCACGATGGAGGATTCCGGCCTGCGCGGACTGGGCGGCGCTGGGTTCCCGACCGGGCGCAAATGGCGCATCGTGCAGAACGAGCCCGCACCGCGACTGATGGCCGTCAACATCGACGAAGGCGAACCGGGCACGTTCAAGGACCGCGTCTACCTGGAGCGCGATCCGCACCGCTTCCTGGAAGGCATGCTGATCGCGGCATCCGTCGTTAACGTGTCCGCCATCTACATCTACCTTCGCGACGAATACGCCGGCTGCCGCGCGCTGCTGACCGAAGCGCTGCGCCGCCTGCGTGAAGATCCGCCGGTGCCGGGCCTGCCCGCGATCGAGCTGCGCCGCGGCGCGGGCGCGTATATCTGCGGCGAAGAATCGGCCATGATCGAATCGATAGAGGGCAAGCGCGGCATGCCGCGCCTGCGTCCGCCGTATGTGGCGCAGGTAGGCCTGTTTGGCCGGCCTACGCTGGAGCACAACTTCGAGACCCTCTACTGGGTGCGCGACATTATCGAGAAGGGCGCCGAATGGTTTGCCTCGCAGGGGCGCAACGGCCGCAAGGGGCTGCGCTCGTTCTCGGTGTCGGGGCGGGTGAAACGCCCCGGCGTGCACCTGGCACCGGCCGGCATCACGGTGCAGGCGCTGATCGACGAATATTGCGGCGGCATGCTCGACGGCCATGCGTTCTACGCCTACCTGCCGGGCGGCGCGTCGGGCGGCATCCTGCCGGCGTCGATGGGCAGTATCCCGCTCGACTTCGACACGCTGCAGCCCTATGGCTGCTTTATCGGCTCGGCCGCGGTGGTGATCCTGTCCGACCAGGACAGCGCCACGCAAGCGGCGCGAAACCTGATGCATTTCTTCAAGCACGAATCCTGCGGGCAATGCACGCCATGCCGCTCGGGCACCGCCAAGGCGCTTGACCTGATCCGCCAGCCCAAATGGGACCTCGGCGCGCTGGAAGACCTCTCCGCGGTGATGCGCGATGCATCGATCTGCGGGTTGGGGCAGGCCGCGCCCAATCCAGTGGATTGCGTGATCAAGTATTTCCCGCACGAACTGGCCTGAGAGACTGACATGAATGCACTGACCCGCGCCGAACGCGCGCTAGTCGAATCCGCCGGGCCCGCCGTCACCTTCACGCTGAATGGACGGGAAGTCAGCGCGCAGCCCGGCGAGAGCCTGCTGAAAGTCGCGCAGCGCGAAGGCTTCGAGGTGCCGCACCTCTGCTACAAGGACGGCCTGGAGCCGGCCGGCAACTGCCGCGCCTGCATGGTGGAAATCAAGGGCGAGCGCGTGCTGGCGCCGTCCTGCTGCCGCTATCCGGCGGAAGGCATGCAGGTGCAGACCGAGTCCGAGCGCGCGCTGCGTGCCCAGCGCACGGTGCTGGAGCTGCTGCAGTCGGATATGCCGGAGACCGGCTACACCCGCCAAAACGAGCTGGACCAATGGGCGGCAAAGCTGGAAGTCGGCAAGCCCCGCTTTGCGCCGCGCGAGCGCGTGGCGGCGGACCTGTCGCACCCGGCCATCGCCGTCAACCTGGATGCCTGCATCCAGTGCACGCGCTGCCTGCGCGCCTGCCGCGACGAGCAGGTCAATGACGTGATCGGCCTGGCACTGCGCGGCGACGAAGCCCGCATCGTGTTCGACATGGACGACCCGATGGGCGCCTCCACCTGCGTGGCCTGCGGCGAATGCGTGCAGGCGTGCCCGACCGGCGCGCTGATGCCCGCGCGCGACGCGGCGCTGGCGGTGCCCGACAAGCAGGTGGACTCGGTCTGCCCATATTGCGGCGTGGGCTGCCAGCTCACCTACAACGTGAAGGACAACCGCATCCTGTTCGTGGAGGGGCGCGACGGCCCGGCCAACCATGAGCGGCTGTGCGTGAAGGGCCGCTATGGCTTCGACTATGTGCAGCACCCGCAGCGGCTGACGGTGCCGTTGGTGCGCCGCGAAGGCGTGCCCAAGCGCGGCGACTTCGTCATGGATCCGGACCACGTGATGGACGTGTTCCGCGAAGCCACATGGGAAGAGGCACTCGCGCTGGCCGGCGGCAAGCTCGCGCAGATCCGCGACACGCACGGCAAGCGGGCGCTGGCCGGCTTCGGCTCGGCCAAGGGCAGCAACGAGGAGGCCTACCTGTTCCAGAAGCTGGTGCGCACCGGGTTTGGCAGCAACAACGTCGACCACTGCACGCGGCTTTGCCACGCCTCGTCGGTGGCGGCACTGCTGGAGGGCATCGGCTCGGGCGCGGTATCGAACCCCGTGATGGACGTCGACAAGGCCGAAGTGGTGATCGTGATCGGCGCCAACCCGACCGTGAACCATCCGGTGGCAGCCAGCTGGATCAAGAACGCGGTAAAGAACGGCACCAAGCTGATCGTCGCCGATCCGCGCCGCTCCGACCTGGCGCGCTTCGCCCATCGCTTCCTGCAGTTCAACCCCGACGCCGACGTGGCCCTGCTCAACGCGATGATGCATGTCATCGTGAACGAAGGGCTGGTGGACCAGGACTTCATCGACAGCCGCACCATCGGCTTCGACGAGCTGCAGCGCAACGTTGCCGCGTACAGCCCGGAGCTGATGGCGCCGGTGTGCGGCATCGAGGCAGAGACCATCCGCGAAGTGGCGCGCCTGTATGCCACCTCGAAGGGGTCGATGATCCTGTGGGGCATGGGCGTGTCGCAGCACGTACACGGCACCGACAACGCACGCTGCCTGATCGCGCTGGCGCTGATGACTGGCCAGATTGGCCGGCCCGGCACCGGCCTGCATCCGCTGCGCGGGCAGAACAACGTGCAGGGCGCCTCCGACGCGGGCCTGATCCCGATGATGTACCCCGACTACCGCCGTGTCGACGATCCCGCCGCCATCGCCAGCTTCGAGTCGCTGTGGGGCATGAAGCTGGACCGCCAGCCTGGCCTGACCGTGGTCGAGGTGATGCAGGCGATCGAGCGCGGTGAAGTGCGCGGCATGTACATCATGGGCGAAAACCCCGCGATGTCAGATCCCGATGCCGAGCACGCGCGCGAGGCGCTCGCCTCGCTGGACCACTTGGTGGTTCAGGACATCTTCCTGACCGAGACTGCCTACCTGGCCGACGTAGTGTTGCCCGCTTCGGCCTTCCCCGAGAAGACCGGCACCTTCACCAACACCGACCGCATCGTCCAGCTCGGCCGCCAGGCCATCGACCCGCCCGGCCAGGCCCGCCAGGACCTGTGGATCATCCAGCAGATGGCGGCGCAACTCGGGCTGGACTGGCACTACGCGGGCGTGGCCGACGTCTTCGACGAAATGCGCCACGCCATGCCGAGCATCGCCGGCGTGACCTGGGAGCGGCTCGAGCGCGAGCACGCGGTGACCTATCCTTGCCGCGAAGAAGGCGACCCTGGCGAGCCCGTGATCTTCACCGAGGATTTCCCGACCGCGACCGGTCGCGCGCGCTTTGTGCCGGCCGACATCATCCCGGCAGCGGAACGCCCCGACGCGGAATATCCGATGGTGCTCATCACCGGGCGCCAGCTTGAGCATTGGCATACCGGCAGCATGACGCGCCGCGCCGGTGTGCTGGATGCGATCGAACCCGATCCGGTGGCGCTGGTGCATCCGCTGGACCTGGATGCGCTGGGCGCCAAAGCCGGCGAACTGGTCACGCTCGCATCGCGCCGGGGCGAAGTCTCGCTCTATGCGCGAGCCGACGCAGGAACCCCGCGCGGCGCTGTGTTCGTGCCGTTCTGCTACTACGAAGCGGCGATTAACAAGCTCACCAATTCGGCGCTGGACCCGTTCGGGAAGATTCCGGAGTTCAAGTACTGCGCGGTGAAGATGACGGCGGGTGGCCTGGTGCCGGAGCAGTCGAGCTATGGGGGAGGGCAGATACTCAGCGTGTGTGACGATTCAGCTTTTTAAGGAGCGCGTCTTCGTGGGCGCAGCCGAGGGCACCCGCGGGCGGGTGCCCTTATGATTTCTGGCGCCGGCTAGCGCATCTTGCCGAGAATGCCCTGCATTTCGTCGGCATCGAACGCGCGCAGCGTCTGGGTGCGGACATTGCCCAACGCGCCGATGCTCAGGCCAAAAGAGGTCATGGTGGCGTCATCGGGGGCTTCGAGCGTCAGAACAACGTCGTACTTGCCTAGCGTCCAGTAGATGTCTTTGACCTGGATGCCCATCTGCGCACCCATTTCCCGCACGATGGTCGCGCGCTTGGTGGTGTCCTTGACCGTGCGGATGCCCTGGTCGGTAAAGCTTGCGAGCACGATATATCGGGTCATGATGCGTCTCCGGCTGGATGGATCGGACGCCGGCCGGACATGCCGCTGACGCGGGCGACGACCCGCGTCGCACGGAAACGTGCGGACGGTGGTTCAGGGCTTCGGAGCGTCAGGCGAGGCAAGAGTGCCTGCACTGCGGGGAGAAAGGCGCCCGGGAGTCTGAGCAAGTTCGTGATCATGCATATTGCGCGCCAATGGCGTTGGCTGGCGCTTTCGGGGCGATTCCCTCACGGCCCCGGTCAGATCGCGGGGCAATGGGTTTCAGTGCTGAAACAGCTGCTTGCGGCTCGAGCGATCAGCCGGCGGCTCACAGCCCGATTTTCGCGAAGAGCCTGTCATCCCAGTGCACGGCTTCCGGCTCGGAAACGATGATCCTGGCTGCGTCCGGATGCGCCGGATTGACCAGCGCATTCCACTCCCGGCGCGCCACGACCGAGGGCACCAGCAAGACAGCCGACCGCGCCTCGGCCAGCCAGCGATCGCCGAAGCCCCGGGCAGCACGCGGGTCATCCAGCGCATCCCAGCCGTCCGGCAGGCAATCTGCTCCGGCGCGTTCCACCGAAACGCTGTCCGGCACCGCGCCGACCACCAGGACGTGATGGCGGGGAACCTTGCCGATCCGCGCATGCACCAGCACTTCGAGCATGGCACCCGCGAACGTGAGCGGGCCATAGATGACCGGCCGCCCGGCGCTGTTGAAGCGGCCGCCAACCAGCATCGCGCCCGTGCCGTTCCACACCTCGTGGCGGCGGTCTGCGATCCGGAAGATCTGCATCAGGCGGACATGCCATAGAAGAGCCTCCAGAGCAGTTCCTCCACGCGCCGCGCGCCGAGTTCCGTCATGGCCACGTCCAGAGGCTTGCTGCCCCCGAGCAGGGGATGCGGGGCGCTGAGGAATTGCCGGGCATCGTCCTCATCGTCCCAGACGAAGTTGGCCGTGGCAAAGATGCGCGCCAGGCGCTCCGTCTTTTCGGACTCATCGGGCGTCAGCCGGTCGCGGCGGCGCTTGAAGGTTGCCTCCGGCACGATGCGCGACATCAGGGCGCGGCGTTCTTCCGCCGAGCGGACCACGTGCTCGACGATCTCGCGCAAGGCGGACTTGGGCAGGCCTTCGCGCACTGCGGCGTCCAGATCGGCAATGGACAGCAGCGGCGGCGACAGCGCCATCACGGCGCTGATGTTTTCTGGGGAGACGACCATCATGGGAACTCCCGGTTGGCTCAATTGATACCGAATTATAGGTCAATTGATACTGAACTGCAGAACGAGCGTGAGTGACGCATTGCGCGCTTGATCCCGCTGCTGCCTGCATGGCACCTCGGACCTACTCACGCTCCCCATCCCCCGAACCCGCATCCAGCTCCCGCATATTGTCCAGCAGCTTGAGCAGGTAGTGCAGGGTGTGGGTCAGGTCGTTGGTCGAGAACCCGGTCAGCGCCTGCTCGTAGTAGGCGCGGATCTTGGGCTGCGCCAGGTGCAGCCAGACCTCCCGTCCTGACTCGCTCATCCTGACCAGCCTGGAGCGCCGGTCGCGCCCGTCGGGTGCCATGCTCAGGTGGCCATCCCGTTCCATGCGGCTGATCAGGCCGGACAGGTTCTGCCGGCTCACCATCAGGTAGCGCGCCAGGTCTCCCACGCTCATGCCATCGGCCGCCTCCGGGCGCGACAGCGCGCCCAGCACGGCCCACTGCTGCGTGGTCAGTCCTTCTTCCTCCACCGCGCGCGACCCCGTTTTGTGCAACATGTTTGCGCATTGGTACAGACGGAAGAACAGCCGGTTGGCGAGTTCCATGCGGGCTGAGGGGCCAATTTCATCACTGATTTCGGGGTTAACCATGATCCTTTCCAGGGAGATACGTGCTTGCGCTGCGCCTGCATAGCTTCTAGTATAGGTAAATATATTTACCTAAATTGGTGAAGACGTGCAGCGCCAAGGCCGCACGATAGCACCTGGAACCTCGAAGGAGAACGCTGTGCAAGGACTGAATGGCAAGACGGTCATCGTGACCGGTGGCGGTGGTGGTATCGGCGGCGCAACGTGTTTGCGCTTTGCGCGCGAGGGCGCGGCGGTGGGTGTGCTCGATCTCAACCCCGAGGCGGCCGAGCGCATCGCGGCCCAGATCCGCGATGCGGGCGGCCGCGCCCTGGCAATGCGTTGCGACATTACCGACCGCGTGAGCGTGGATGTGGCCTTGGCAGCGGTGCAGGAGTCGCTCGGCCCCGTCGACGTGCTCGTCAACAACGCCGGCTGGGATGTCTTCAAGCCTTTCACGAAGACGGAGCCCGTGCAGTGGGAGCGCCTCATCGCCATCAACCTGACCGGCGCGCTGCACATGCATCACGCCGTGCTGCCAGGCATGGTCGAGCGCAAGCGCGGGCGCATCGTCAATATCGCCTCGGATGCGGCGCGGGTCGGTTCCTCGGGCGAGGCGGTTTATGCCGCCTGCAAGGGCGGGCTGGTGTCGTTCTCGAAGACCATTGCGCGCGAGCACGCGCGCCACGGCATCACCGTCAACGTGGTGTGCCCGGGTCCGACCGAGACGGCGCTGTTCGAGGACTACAAGCAGGGCGCCGGCAACCCCGAGAAGCTGGTCGAGGCCTTCACCCGCTCGATTCCGCTCGGCCGCATTGGCAAGCCGGACGACCTGCCCGGTGCCATCGCGTTCTTCGCCAGCGATGACGCCGCCTTTATCACCGGACAAGTCCTGAGCGTGTCCGGCGGCCTGACCATGAACGGCTGAAACGAAAAACAGACCCGGAGACAACCATGCATTACGAAGACATCCTCTATGAAGTCCGCAACGGCGCGGCCTGGATCATCATCAACCGCCCCGAGAAGATGAACGCCTTCCGCGGGCGCACCTGCGACGAACTGATCCACGCCATCAACCGCGCAGGCTACGACCGCGAGATCGGCGCCATCGTGCTGGCCGGCGCCGGCGAGAAAGCCTTCTGCACCGGCGGCGACCAGTCTGCCCACGAAGGCCAGTACGACGGCCGCGGCACCATCGGGTTGCCGATGGAGGAGCTGCACAACGCCATTCGCGATGTGCCAAAACCGGTGATCGCGCGCGTGCAGGGCTATGCAATCGGCGGCGGCAACGTGCTTTGCACGATCTGCGACTTCACGATTGCTTCGGAGAAGGCGGTGTTCGGGCAGGTCGGACCCAAGGTCGGTTCGGTCGATCCCGGCTACGGCACGGCTTTCCTGGCCCGCGTGGTCGGCGAGAAGAAGGCGCGCGAGATCTGGTACCTGTGCCGCCGCTACCCGGCAGCGGAGGCGCTGGCGATTGGGCTGGTGAATGCCGTCGTGCCACATGACCAGCTCGACGCAGAAGTGCAGAAGTGGTGCGACGAGATCCTGGAGAAGAGTCCCACCGCCATCGCCATCGCCAAGCGCTCGTTCAACATGGACACGGCGCACCAGAGCGGCATCGCCGGCATGGGCATGTACGCGCTGAAGCTCTACTACGACACCGAAGAGTCGCGCGAAGGCGTCACGGCGTTCCAGGAAAAGCGCAAGCCGGACTTCCGCAAATACGCGAAGTAATTGCTGATGCTTCCGTGCGCGCCCACAGAGCGCGCCGGAAGCGGGACCCATGCCGGAGACATCATGAATCCCTACCTCAATGAAGACCTGCTTGCCCTGGCCGATCACGCTCGCCGTTTTGCCGGCGAGTGCATCGCGCCCGGTTTCCTGGAACGCGACAAGACGCGCGTGCTCGATCGGACGCTGATGCGCCAGATGGGCGAGATGGGTTTTATCGCGCCCGAGCTGCCGGAGGAATGCGGCGGCCAGGGCCTCGGGTGCCTGGCCGCCGGCGTCATCCATGAAGAGGTGGCGCGCGCCGACCTCAGCATCTCGTACATCAACCTGCTGGCTTCGCTCAACGGGCAGATCCTGGCGCACCATGCCGCGCCGGAGATCGGCCGGCCCTGGCTGCAGCGCCTGACACGCGGTGAAGCGCTGTTTGCGATTGCGCTGACCGAGCCGCGCGGCGGCTCCGATGCCGCCAGCCTGCGCCTGCGCATGGAGCGCGTGGGCGACGAGTACGTGCTCAACGGCGAGAAGACCTCTATCTCGGCGGCCGACCAGGCCGATGCTGCGGTGGTGTTTGCACGCACCGGCACCGTCGAAGCAGGCGCCCGCGGCGTCTCGGCGGTGCTGGTGCCGATGGACCTGCCAGGCATCACCCGCAATCGCTTCGACTGCCATGGGCAGCGTGCCATCGGGCGCGGCTCGATCTTCTTCGAGAACGTGCGGGTGCCGGCCAGCCATCTGCTTGGCAAGGAAGGCGAGGGGTTTGTGCAGGTGATGCAGGGCTTCGATTTCTCGCGCGCGCTGATCGGGCTGCAGGTGCTTGCCGTTGCGCAGGCGGCGCTGGACGAGACCTGGGAGTACGTGGCCGGGCGGCAGGCCTTCGGCAAGCCGCTGTCGGCATTCCAGGGGGTGTCGCATCCGCTGGCCGATTTCCAGACGCAGGTGACCGCGGCCCGGCTGCTGTGCCTGCAGACACTGTGGCTGAAAGACCATGGCCTGCCGCACACCGCCGAGGCCGCAATGTGCAAGTGGTGGGCGCCCAAGCTTGCCTACGACGTGGTGCACCAGTGCCTGCTGTCGTTCGGGCACGGCGGCTATGACCGGGGCGTGATGGAGCAACGCCTGCGCGATGTACTCGGCTTCCAGATCGGCGACGGCACGGCCCAGATCATGAAGACCATCATCGCCCGCACCCGCGCCGGCCGCGAAGCCGTGCCGGCCTGAGCCGGAAGCTTCCCGGCCTGCCGGCAAAAACAGAACGAGGAGACAAGCATGGATTTCGACGCCGTCCTGATTCCACCACGCCGCGCCGCCAGCGTTGCGGCCGGGTTCTGGCATGACCGGACCATCAACGACTGCCTGGACGCATGCGTCGCGGCCTCGCCGGAGAAGCTTGCCCTCACGGCGCTCAGGGTGGAAAGCGGCACGACGGAGCGCTTCACCTATCGTGAACTCGCCACGCTCGCGGACCGCGTGGCGGTCGGCCTGGCCCGGCTCGGCGTGCGCCGGCAGGACGTGGTCTCCTGCCAGTTGCCCAACTGGTGGCAGGTCAGCGTGCTCTACCTCGCCTGCGCGCGCATCGGCGCCGTGCTCAATCCGCTGATGCCGATCTTCCGCGAGCGCGAGCTGTCGTTCATGCTGGCCCACGCGCGCAGCAAGGTGGCGATCGTTCCCGCCCGCTTTCGCGGTTTCGACCATGCACAGATGCTCTACGGCTTGCGCGCGGCACTGCCGGATCTTGCGGGCATCGTGGTGGTCGACGGCGAGGGAGAGGACAGCTTCGAGACGTTGCTGAGCGGACCGGCGTGGGAAACGGCGCCGGATGCGCAGGACATCCTGATGCGCAACCGGCCAGGCCCCGACGACATCACGCAACTGATCTACACCTCCGGCACAACCGGCGAACCGAAGGGCGTGATGCATTCCGCCAATACGCTGATGGCCAACATCGTGCCCTATGCCGAGCGGCTGCAACTGGGCGCGGACGACGTGGTGCTGATGGCCTCGCCGATGGCGCACCAGACCGGCTTCATGTACGGGCTGATGGTGCCGGTGCTGCTCGGCGCAACCGCTGTCCTGCAGGACGTGTGGGAGCCCGCCCGTGCCGTCTCCGTGATCCGGGCGGAGGGCGTGACCTTCACCATGGGATCGACACCGTTCCTGGCCGATCTGGCGCGCACCGTGGCCGAGACCGTCATGCCGGTGCCGAGCCTGCGCACCTTCCTGTGCGCCGGCGCGCCGATCCCGGGCGCGCTGGTGGAGCGGGCACGAGACGCCCTCGGGGCCAAGATCGTCTCGGCATGGGGCATGACGGAGAACGGTGCCGTGACGACGACCCGGCTCGATGACAGTGACGAGCGATCGTTCACCACCGATGGTTGCCCGCTGCCCGGCGTGGAAATCAAGGTCGTCGACGACGCCGACGCGCCCGCGCCGCCAGGCGTGATCGGGCGGTTGCTGGTGCGTTCCTGCTCCAATTTCGGCGGCTATCTGAAGCGGCCGCACCTGAACGACACCGATGCCGACGGCTGGTTCGATACCGGCGACCTGGCGCGGCTGGACGAGCAGGGCTACCTGCACATCGCCGGGCGCAGCAAGGACGTCATCATCCGCGGCGGCGAAAACATCCCGGTGGTCGAGATCGAGACGCTGCTGTACCAGCATCCTGCCGTGGCGCAGGTCGCGATCGTTGCCTATCCCGACGAGCGCCTCGGCGAACGGGCCTGCGCGTTCGTGGTGCCGCGGCCGGGGCAGGCATTCGACATGGCAGCGATGGCGGATTACCTGAAAGGGCAGAAGGTGGCGATGCAGTACATCCCCGAGCGCCTGATCGTGCAGGACGCACTGCCTGCCACGCCATCCGGGAAGATCCAGAAGTTCAGGCTGCGCGAGAGCTTGCAGGGCGGCAGGGTTTGACGGGCCGGGTTGTCGTTTGCGTCTTCTCGGAGGGTGGAAAATATGCAATTAACCGCCGAAAATTTTCACCACCTCTCAAAAAGCCGGGCGACGCTGTGCGTCTCCCGGCTTCCAGCGGCAATGTCTGTGTGAGAGGAGGGAGGGCGGATTGGCGAGGGGAATCAGTCGCGCGCGCCGGCGTAGTCAGCCCGGCGCGGCGACAGAATGCGCCAGAGCCTGTGCCGCCATCCTCGCGTATTCACCACGCCAGTCTTGCAGCGTGTCACGCGAATGCTCGCGCGCCTGACGGCGTAAAGCTCCACGCGCCCGGCTTCGGGCAGGGTGAATGACTCGCTGGCCGCGATCGAGGTGTCCTTCGGGTCGCCGTCGCGAATCATCCAGAGTTCGCCCTCGGTGCAGCGCACGGCAACGCGTTCGCCGGAGTCGGCGACCAGGCGCAGCGAGCTGCGCGCGGGCAGGGTGGCCGTCACGTCGTTGCTGACGAGAAACATGGTCCTTCTCCTGATGTTCGGTCCACCGTCATGCCGGCTCGCACCGCGGGCGGGATGGCGCGCTTTGGTACCGGGTCGGCGCCGGGCCTGATGAATTCCACGACCTGCCTGATCACGTCTGCGTCGTGCAGGATGCGCCGGTGACCGAGCCCTGTCGTAGTCAGCAACCGGGCCCCCGGCCAGGCGCCGGCGATGGCTGCACCGTCTTCCCAGCGCACTTCCTTGTCTTGCCGGTCGTGGATGACGAGCGTGGGCGGCACGGCGCGCGTGCGGCCTACCTCCGGCACATTGAAGGCCGACCACGGCATGCCCAGCCAGCGTTCGCTGTCCCGCTGCATGCGGGCCAGCACGCCCGGGCCGGCGCCCAGCTGCCACGCCAGCGCGGCGCAGGCGGCGTGCATGTCGGCGGGCGGGCCGATCATGACCGCCGCCCGGACCGGCAGCCCCTCGCGGATGGCCAGGGCCGTTGCGGCGCCGCCGAGCGAGTGCGAAACCACGGCGTGCACCGGCCCCGCGTGCCATGCCGCCGCCAGCAGCGAGCGCGACATCTCCAGCACGGAGGTCTGCCCGTTGCCGCGCGCACCGGTGTCCGACGCACCGTGCGACAACGCATCGAATGCCACCACGCGCATGCCGGCGGCAAGCAGTCCATGCACGACTGCATGCCACTGCCCGGCATGGCCGCCCCAGCCGTGGGCCAGCAGGACAACCGGGCCTGCCGTGCCCCAGCGGTAGATACGCACGCGTCGGCTGGCGCCCTGGCCGGTCACCAGCGCCCAGTCGCTACGCGCGCGGTCCAGCAGGTGCAGCGCGGAGGATGTCGCGGGACCGCGGGGCGGGGAGAACCACGCGCGCTCCAGCGCGCGCGCCGCGCCGGCCGGGTAGATCAGGCTGCCAGCCTGCCAGCGCAGGCGTTGCCATGCCGCGACGGCACGCCGCAGCGGTCCGGCGGAAGGTGTGGGCCGGGCAGGCCGGGAGGAAGAAGCCGAAGCGGGAGAAAGCACTTGCGTCACGACGTACACCTCCAACTGATGACGCGCGGATCGTCGGCGGCCTCGGTGGAGGTCTTGCCCGCGCTGATTTTTTTTAGAGACCGACCAGTCGTGCTTTTTGTGGGTTAAAAAGCCGACAGAAGATCTGTCCTGCCGCGTGAACGCCCACTGGGCGCAGCCGGTTACGCCTGCGTGCGGCTGGCGCTGTTCCTGGCCAGGGCACGCTCGACCAGTGCCGCGAACGCCCGGCGCGCCATCGCCTCCGCATCGTCGCGGCCCAGCAGTTTGAACGACTGCTGGAACGACATGCCGATGCCCACCATATCGAAGGCGAACTGCCGCGGGTCCAGGTCCGCCGCGAACTCGCCCTCGTCGATGGTGTCGCCGGCGACCCTGGCAATGCTGCTGTGCCAGTCCTTCAGCGATTGCACGACGAGATCGCGGATCGAGCCCGGCTTGTCGCGATATTCCTGGCTCAGCGCCATGAACAGGCAGCGCCCCTTGGTAACCGTGCCGCCCAGCCAGTTCAGGTAGCCGTCGAACAATGCCTGCAGACGCGGCAGGCCGCGCGGCTGGCGCATCGCCGGCCGGACCACGATCTCCGCGAAGCGTTCCACCGCCAGTTCGAGGACGGCGTGCTGCAGCGCCTCCTTCGACTTGAAGTGCGCGTACAGCCCGCTCTTGGACATATTGGTGTCGGCCGCCAGCGTCGCGAGCGACAACTGTTCAAAGCCGACCTTGGTCGCGCTGTCCAACGCCTGTTCGATGATTGCGGTGCGGGTGAGCTGGCCTTTTTGCATGGGCTGAAGAATAGCACGACCGGTCGGTTTGTCAACATAAAGCGAATAAGCGGCCGCGCGCACATTCATGTGCAGATTGCGTCAACCTAATCGCAATCTTCTCGTTAGAATCAGGGCGGAGTAAGGTTGTTGTGCGGTATCCGGCCTTTTGACATGGGTCTGCGAGGTCGAATATCGCCGTCATAAGAAATCTGCACAAAGTGTTTCGGCAATTACATACGGAACGCTTTGCGTGCTCTATACTCGAATGCACGTCCGCGCACTTTTTTTTCACTGGTGACTGGAGACCGACATGAACAGTACAGCCGTGCCAAGAGGCGCTAGCGAACCGTTCCGGCAACTGCGGGCGTTGCGTCGAGCGCGCAAGCTCAAGCAGGAGGACGTCGCCCGAAAGGCGGGAATTTCGCGGGAGGCATACCTGCGGGCGGAGTCGGGTCAGGCCGATCCCCGCATGTCCACATTCCTTGCCGCATGTGAAGCCCTTGGGCTTGAAGTCGTCCTGGCACCGCAGCACCTTGCCGCCGACGTAAACGCATTTATCGCCAGCCGCAACGGCGGCGTCACGGCAGCATCGATGGCAGGCCAGCCGGCCGCCGCGAGCCAGCCGGCGCCCGCCGCACCTGCCGCCGGAGGCTTTGGCTCCGGCACAGGCGAAGGCCACAAGCCGGTCTGACGAGACTGACTGCCTGACCGGCCACGTTCCAGACGGGCCGGCGCAGACAGCCGGGAGCCAGGCCAACAGTACCGCAACCGGCGCGGTGTCGTGCGCACCGCGCCGGTTGGTGTCGTCCTGACGCTGCGTGGCGGGAATGCTGCTCCGCCGACGTAGTGCGGTCTGCCGCGCCCGTGGCGACCGCGGCACATCCTTTCCCTTCTTTTCCGTTTTTCCGCGAATTCCCATGTTCCGCGTGTGAACGCGCGTGCAGTGGGCCGCGTTCGCCCGTCTCCCTTTTCCTTCGCCTTTCCGCTTGTCCCGGCCTACAACGTCTGTGACGCAAGGCGCTCGCCTGTTGTCAGCGGTTTGACACGTCCGGACTTGATGATTACGATATGGTAAATGAATTACGTATTCCGTAATTCTTTGCGACTGAGTAGTGATGACGACAAGAATGTGAGGAGCAACCCCATGGCAAAGGCTTTTGCATCGCAGGCCGACCTGCAGGAAAAGCAGGTGACCTTTACCCGGTTGTCAGAGAACGCCTACGCATACACGACCGAAGGGGATCCCAATTCCGGCGTGATCATCGGCGATGACAGCGTGCTGATCGTCGATACCACCGCCACCCCGGCGATGGCGCAGGACCTGATTGCCCGCATTCGCAGCGTGACCGACAAGCCGATCCGGCATGTGGTGCTGTCGCACTATCACGCGGTGCGCGTGCTGGGCGCTTCGGCCTATTTCGCCGAGGGCGCGCAGAACGTGATCGCCAGCCGCGGCACCTACGAAATGATCGCCGAGCGCGGCGAGGCCGACATGAAGTCCGAGATCGAACGCTTTCCGCGCCTGTTTGCCGGCGTCGAGACCGTGCCCGGGCTGACCTGGCCGAACCTGGTCTTCGAGCGCGAGCTGACGCTGTTCCTCGGCAAGCTGGAGGTGAAGATCCTCCATCCCGGCCCCGGCCATACCAAGGGCGACACCGTGGTGTGGATTCCGTCGCAGCGCATCCTGTTTTCCGGTGACCTGGTCGAGTACGACGCTGCCTGCTATTGCGGCGATGCGCAGCTCGAAGAGTGGCCCGCCACGCTCGATGCCCTGCGCGCGCTCAAACCGCTTGCGCTGGTGCCCGGCCGCGGCCCGGCCCTGGTCACGCCGGAAGACGTCGACAAGGGGCTGGACTACACCCGCGACTTCGTCAGCACACTGCTGCGTCGGGGCAAGGAGGCCGTGGCGCAGAAGCTGGACCTGAAGGGTGCGATGGCCCACACCCGCGCCGCCATGGACGAAAAGTTCGGCCACGTTTTCATCTACGAGCACTGCCTGCCGTTCGACGTGACCCGCGCCTACGACGAGGCCAGCGGCATCAAGCACCCGCGCATCTGGACCGCCGAGCGCGACAAGGAGATGTGGGCGGCGCTGCAGGACTGAAGCGCGCGCCAGCCCCGGCGCCAATGCAGCGCCGGGCGGCATGACGGAGACATCGTGGAAACCAGCTACCAGACTCGCACCTTCGCGTACCAGCCCTGCGCCGAGCAACGCTCGCCGCAGGCCGGGGGCGAGGCGCGCGCCGTGCACCCCGTGGTGGTAGTCGGCGCGGGTCCGGTCGGGCTGGCCGCGGCCATCGACCTCGCGCAGCGCGGCACGCCGGTCGTGCTGATCGACGACGACTGCACGCTGGCCACCGGCTCGCGCGCGATCTGCTTCGCCAAGCGCACGCTCGACATCCTCGACCGCCTCAGCTGCGGCGACCGTATCGTCGACAAAGGCGTGAGCTGGCACGTGGGCAAGGTGTTCTTCAACGATGCGCAGGTCTACAGCTTCGACCTGCTGCCCGAAAGCGGCCATCGCCGCCCGGCCTTCATCAATCTCCAGCAGTACTACCTGGAAGGCTATCTGGTCGACCGGGCCGCCGAACTGCCCGCCATCGACCTGCGCTGGAAGCATCGCCTGGCCGGGTTGTCGCAGGATGCGGACGGTGTGACGCTGACCGTGGAAACCCCCGACGGCGGCTATGCACTGCGCGCCCGCTATGTGATTGCAGCCGACGGCGCCCACAGCTCGGTGCGCCAGCTGATGGGCCTGGAGACCAAGGGCCGGGTGTTCCGCGACCGCTTCCTGATTGCCGACGTGAGGATGTCGGCGCCTTTCCCCAGCGAACGCTGGTTCTGGTTCGATCCGCCGTTCAACCGCAACCAGTCCGCGCTGCTGCATCGCCAGCCCGACAACGTCTGGCGCATCGATTTCCAGCTCGGCTGGGACGCCGATCCCGATCTCGAGAAGCAGCCCGAGCGCGTGATGCCGCGCATCCGCGCCATGCTCGGCAACGATGTCGATGTTTCGCTGGAGTGGGTCAGCGTGTACACGTTCTGCTGCCAGCGCATGGACCGCTTCCGTCACGGGCGCGTGCTGTTTGCCGGCGACGCCGCGCATCGTGTCTCGCCGTTTGGCGCACGTGGCGCCAACAGCGGCGTGCAGGATGCCGAGAACCTGGCGTGGAAGCTCGATCTCGTGCTGGCCGGCAAGGCGGGCGACGCGTTGCTCGACACCTACGCCAGTGAACGCGAAGCGGCCGCCGACGAGAACATCCGCCATTCCACGCGCTCCACCGATTTCATTACGCCCAAGAGCGCGGTCAGCCGCACATTCCGCGATGCGGTGCTGCGGCTGGCGCGCCGCCATGCCTTTGCGCGGCAACTGGTCAACAGCGGACGGCTGTCGCTGCCCTCCGTGCTGGCTGATTCGCCGCTCAACACGCCCGATGCGGATGACTTTGCCGGCGTCATGGTGCCGGGCGCCGCTTGCGCGGATGCACCGGTG
This sequence comes from Cupriavidus sp. IDO, assembly GCF_000812465.1. Classification (GTDB taxonomy): domain Bacteria; phylum Pseudomonadota; class Gammaproteobacteria; order Burkholderiales; family Burkholderiaceae; genus Cupriavidus. Next base: position 21,051 of record NZ_JWMA01000178.1, read on the forward strand.
ACCGGCGGGCCGTCCGCGCAGTCGGGCTGGCTGCTGGGGCATCTCGGCGGCGGCTTCACGTTGATGATGTTCAGCGATGACGGCAATGTTCCGGCCGATGCCCTCGCGATGGGGCCGGTCCCGTTGACCGTCGTCTGCGTCGTGCCGCCAGGACGGAGCGCCACGTCCGAGACATTCCGCTGCGTGACCGACGCCGAAGGGCTGGCGGCACGCCGCTACGACGCCCGGCCCGGCACCTGCTACCTGCTGCGCCCGGATCAGCATGTCTGCGCCCGCTGGCGCGCGTTTTCCGCCGCGGCCGTACGCGCGGCGCTGCTGCGCGCCTTGTGCATCGAGGAGGCAAGGCAATGCCACTGATCACCGATTCCAATCTCGCCCGGCCGGACGATTTCTACGAGGCGCTGATCGACATGCATCGCGATCTGACCGATGCGCAGAGCCAGTCCGCCAACGCGCAGCTGATCCTGCTGCTGGCCAACCACATCGGCGATCTCGCAATCCTGCGGGAAGCCATGGATCTTGCGCGCGAAGGCGTGCTCGACATCGCGCCCCCGACGCCATAGCCAATCCGACCGAACCACCGCCACTGCCATCCCGATCCCGACGACACCATGAAACTGACGCATACGCAACTGGCCGACAACGGCTACATGTCTGGCTTTGCCAATGAATTCGCCACTGAAGCGCTGCCCGGTGCGCTGCCCGTCGGGCAGAACTCGCCGCAACGCGCGCCGTACGGCCTCTATGCCGAGCAGCTGAGCGGCACGGCCTTCACCGCGCCGCGCGCGCACAACCGCCGTTCGTGGCTGTACCGCATTCGCCCGGGCGCAATGCACAAGCCGTTCACGATGATCGAGCAGTCGCGCTGGATGAGCCGCTTCGACGAAGTGCCGCCGTCGCCCAACCAGATGCGCTGGAGTCCGCCCGCCATGCCGGCCGCGCCGACCGATTTCGTCGACGGCATCGTCACCATGGCCGGCAACGGCGGCCCCGACGCCATGACCGGCTGCGGCATCCACCTGTACCTGGCCAACCGCTCGATGCACGACCGCTTCTTCTACAACGCCGACGGCGAAATGCTGATCGTGCCGCAGCAGGGTCGCCTGCTGATCGCCACCGAGCTTGGCCGGCTGGAAGTGGAGCCGCAGGAAATCGTGGTGATCCCGCGCGGCGTGCGCTTCCGCGTGGAGTTGCCCGATGGCGAGGCGCGCGGCTATATCTGCGAGAACTACGGCGCGCTGTTCAAGCTGCCGGACCTGGGCGTGATTGGCTCCAACGGCCTGGCCAACCCGCGCGACTTCCTCACGCCGATGGCGAGCTATGAAGACCGCGAAGGCAATTTCGAGCTGGTGGCCAAGTTCCAGGGCAACCTGTGGCGCGCCGAGATCGGCCATTCGCCGCTGGACGTGGTGGCCTGGCACGGCAACTACGCGCCATACAAGTACGACCTGCGCCACTTCAACACCATCGGCTCGATCAGCTTCGACCATCCGGACCCGTCGATCTTCCTGGTGCTGCAAAGCCCGTCCGACACGCCGGGCGTCGACACCATCGACTTCGTCATTTTCGGGCCGCGCTGGCTGGCGATGCAGGACTCGTTCCGCCCGCCCTGGTTCCACCGCAACATCGCCAGCGAGTTCATGGGCCTGATCACCGGCGTGTACGACGCCAAGGCCGAGGGTTTCGCCCCGGGCGGCGCCAGCCTGCACAACTGCATGAGTGGCCATGGGCCCGACGCGGAAACGTTCGAGAAGGCCAGCGCGGCCGATACCTCGCAGCCGCACCATATCGAAAACACCATGGCCTTCATGTTCGAAACCCCGGGCGTGATCCGGCCGACGCCGTATGCGGCGCAGTCGGCGTCGCTGCAACAGGACTACTACACCTGCTGGCAGGGCCTGAAGAAACACTTCAACCCGAACGCCCGCTGATTCCCACAACTACAACCTGACACGGCACGCAACGGCGCTCACAGCGCCGCGTGCCGGGAACATCTTCCGGAGTATCGACATGACCGCCCCAACCACCAGCTGGATCGATTCGGCCAACGACGGCCAGACCCATTTCCCGCTGCAGAACCTGCCGTACGGCGTCTTTTCCCCGAGCGGGCAGGGTCCGCGCGTCGGCGTTGCCATTGGCAACTTCGTGCTTGACCTCGCCGCGCTCGACGAGGCCGGCCTGCTGCCGGCCGCCGCCAGGGGCACCTTTGCCGGCGCCAGCCTCAACCGGTTCATTGCGCTGGGCAAGCCCGTGTGGTCCGAAACCCGCAAGCGCCTGACCGCGCTGCTGTCGGGCGCCGACGGCGCGCTGCGCGACAATGACTCGCTGCGCGACGTGGCGCTGGTGCCGATGGACTGGGTCAGGCTGCATCTGCCTGTCGAGATTCCGGGCTACACCGATTTCTACTCGTCAAAGGAACATGCCACCAACGTCGGCCGCATGTTCCGCGACCCGGAGAATGCGCTGCTGCCGAACTGGCTCGAGATCCCGATCGGCTACAACGGCCGCGCCAGCTCCGTGGTGGTGAGCGGGACCGAACTGCATCGCCCGAACGGCCAGATCAAGCTGCCCAATGAAGCGCGCCCGATCTTCGGCCCTTGCCGCAAGCTGGATTTCGAACTGGAAGTCGGCTTTATCGTCGGCAGGGAATCCGCACTGGGCGAGCCGGTCAGCACCGACGCCGCGCCGGACCATATGTTCGGCATGGTGCTGCTCAATGACTGGAGCGCACGCGATATCCAGCAGTGGGAATACGTGCCGCTGGGGCCGTTCAACAGCAAGGGCTTCGGCACCTCGATCTCGCCGTGGGTGGTGACGATGGAAGCGCTGGAGCCGTTCCGCCGGGAGAACCCCGTGCAGACGCCGGAGCCGCTGCCGTACCTGCAGCAGCACGGCAAGAATGCCTATGACATCGCGCTGGAAGTGGCGCTGCGTCCGCAGGGCGCCGCTGCCGCCAGTACCATCTGCCGCACCAACTTCAAGGCGATGTACTGGACCATGGCGCAGCAGCTGGCCCACCACACCGTGTCGGGCTGCAATGTGCGCGTGGGTGACCTGATGGGCTCAGGCACCATCAGCGGCACCACGCCGGATTCCTACGGCAGCATGCTGGAGCTGACCCGCAACGGCGCCGAGCCGCTAACGCTGGCAGACGGCAGCCGCCGCGGCTTCCTGGAAGACGGCGACGACGTCATCATGACCGGCTACTGCGAGGGCGACGGCTACCGCGTGGGCTTCGGCCAGGTGTCGGGCACGATCCTCCCGGCACGCTCGGCCTGAGGCTCAGCCGGGCAGCGCGACATCGAGGATGACCGCGGCCCGGCCGGCCAGCAGTAATCTGCCGCCAGCGTGGATCTCGAAGCTGTAGAGCACGTTGGCGGCTTCGCCGCTGATGCGCTGCGCGTCCACGATCAGCGGCCCGGCGATCTCGTCGAGCCGCTCCACATGCAGCACCAGCTTGCGCACGCTGGCGAGGTAGCCCATGCGCGGCCGCTCTCCGGCCTGCTGCAGTACGGCACCATGAACCGCCATTGCCTGTGCCGCATATTCGATGCCGCACACGGCAGCGAGCCGGCCCTGCGCGCGCAGCGGGTTGTCCATTTGCGTGTGGCTGGTGGCCTGGCAGCGGATGTGGTCGGGCCCCCAGTCGAGCACGCTGTCCAGCAGGCAAATCGCGCCCTGGTGCGGAATCCTTGCCGCGATCCACGCGCGGTCGAGCGGCGCCGCGTCGTCAGTCACGCGCATCGGGAACCATCGGCGTGATGCCGACTTCCAGTCTCAGTTCATCCAGGTAGTCGAGCACCACCGTGCCGGTGGTGCCCGTGGCGACGGCCTGCAGCAAGGGCAATGCGCGGGCAGCCGGCGCCGATTTGCGCAGTTGTTCCAGCGCGGCGTCAGCCATGGTTGTTGCCGGTGCGTGCGTCACGCCTGCCCACACTTGCGCCAGTGTGCGCGCCGTCGCCTGCGGCGTGAGCAGCAGCGCCACGCCGAACGGATCGGGAATCGGCCGGTGGCTGTGCAGCGGCTCCGGATAGCCTGTGTCGTACGCGATCAGCAGGCATGGCGCCTGATCGGCGGCGACCTGCGCCACGCCTTCAAGAAACCCCGCACCAAAACTGCCATCCATCGCACACAGCACGTTGGAAGGGCGCATCGCGCCCGCGGCGATCGACCAGTAGCCCGCCGGCGCGTTGTGCACGGAGTTATGGAAGCGCGTCGGCGACATCAGCGGATCGGGCGCGGCCAGCGCTTCGCAGATGGCGTGGAAGTTCTGCCCGTCGGCGCTGGACGAGGTGAAGATGGTCGGCAGGTCCGCCGCGTCCATGCCGCTGGCGGCAACCGCCTGCTGGCCGATGGCGAGCGCCAGCCGCACGGTCGGGCCGGTGCGGCGGCGCTCTGCCTGCGGCAGCCCGGCGGGCGCGGGCAGCGCCGTGGGGGCGTGGATGTAAGGCTGCTGGCCGGCCAGCACGGCGCTGCCTTGCGTCCAGTCGCCGAGGCCGGGGCCGAGCAGGCCGATGCTTTCGATGAATACGCTTGACGGCATGACGTTTGCTCAGTGACGGGAGGCGGCGTTCGAGGCATCGCCGGAATCGCCGCGTCCAAACAGCAGGCTGCAGTTGGAGCCGCCAAAACCAAACGCGTTGCTCAGCACATATTGCAACGGCTGCATGCTGCTGGCCAGGCGATAGTCGACCAGCAGCGCCGGATCGCGCTGCGTGGTGTTGATGCCGGCAGGCAGCAGCCCGTGACGCAATGCCAGGGCGCAGATCACTGCCTCCACGGCGCCGGCGGCGCCAAGCGTGTGACCGGTCGCACCCTTGGTGGAACTGCAGGCCGTGGACGGCAGCAGGGCGGCCATCGCCTGCGCTTCGGCCGCGTCGTTGCTGCGGGTGGCGGTGCCATGCAGGTTCACGTAATCGACCTGCGAAGGCTCGATACCGGCGCTGGCCAGCGCCTGTTCCATGGCAAGGCGCGCCCCCAGACCCTCGGGATGCGGCGCGGACATGTGGTGGGCATCGCTGGATTCGCCGATGCCGAGCAGCAGGATGGCATCGTCCGCCACTTGCGCGGGAACGCGTTCGAGCAGGGCAAACGCAGCGCCTTCGCCAATCGAAATGCCGTTGCGATTCACGTCGTAGGGCCGGCAGGGCTGCGCCGACAGCAGTTCGAGCGAATTGAAGCCGTACAGCGTGGTCAGGCACAGGGTATCGACGCCACCCACCACGGCGGCATCGATCAGGCCAGCTTCCAGCATGCGGCGCGCCGAGGCAAACACCTTCGCGCCGGAAGAGCAGGCCGAGGAGATCGCGGCGGCTGGCCCCTGCAAGCCCAGATGGGTGCGTACGAAGCCCGGCAATGAAAATGGATTGTGCGAACCCGCGTAGTTGAAGCCGGCAGGCAGCGCACCGGTTTGCGGATCCCGCTGCCGGTACGCCATCTCGGTCTGCAGCACGCCCGCGGTACTGGTGCCGAGGAATACGCCGACGCGTTGCGCGCCGTAGCGGGCAACTGCCTCGCGCACACGCGAGGCAAAGCCGTCCTGCTCCAGTGCCAGCAGCGCGAGCCGGTTATTGCGGCAATCGAATCCGGCCAGTTCCGGCGGCAGCGCCAAGGCTTCCAGCCCCGGCACTTCACCGACACAGGTATTGAGCTTCACATCCCCGAAATGGCACGGCGCCAGGCCGCCGCGCTGGTCGCGCAGCGCGGCCAGCGTTGCGTCCAGGCCGGTGCCAATGCAACTGGTGGCCGTGAAAAACGAGAGATGGAGCGGGGTCACGGCGTCGTCGATCCTGGTGTTTCGCGGGGGGGTGTCGATTGTATCAAGCGTGCCGGGTCAGCCCGCCGCCACCCCGGCGCGCAGCGTGACGCAGCGCAGGCCGGCCTGATCGATTGCCGCCAGCAGGCGCGGCAGGACGGTGGTGCAGTGCGGTCGGCCCGTGCTGTCGGTGCCCGCGTCGCCGTCGTGCAGCAGGAGGATGTCGCGTCCCGCCAGGCCGTTGGTCAGGCGCTGGGTCACGCGGTCGGCGTTGTCCCCGGAGCGCGTGTCGAAGCCGCGCCGGGTCCAGGTGGCCAGGTGCAGGCCCAGTTTGCAGAGCACCGGCTCCAGGAACGGATTGCGCAATCCGGCGGGCGCACGGAAGAAGCGGGGCGCCTGTCCGGTGAGGTCGGTCAGGAGTTGCTGCGCGGCGCTGACGTCCTTCCAGATGCGGCCCGGGCCGAACAGGGAGAAGTGCCAGCGGTGATGCATGCTGTGGTTTTCCACGGCATGGCCGCGCCGGACGATCTCGCGCACCAGTGCGGGATGTGCCGCGGCCCGTTCGCCGATGCAGAAGAAAGTGGCCCGCACACCATGCGCATCCAGCATATCCAGCACGCGCGGCGTCAGTTCGGGATCAGGGCCGTCATCGAAGGTCAGCGCCACGCAGCCTTCTGCCGAAGCCGGCAGCCGCAGCAGGTTCGGCCCCAGCAGCGTGCTGCGCGGCCACAAGCCAGCCCCGACCAGCGCGAGATGCGATGCGAGCACGCTCCCCACGGCCCAGCCAACGCTGCCAGGAATCGCCAGCACGGCGCCCGCGGCGCCGGCATGGACGGCGGCGGCACTGCAGACCAGGGCGCCGGGGCGCCACTGGCGGGTGGGGGCGGCGTCATGCACTGGCGCGCCGGATGTGGAAACGTGATTCATTCTGAACTCCCGGCCGTGGCCGGCGCTGGTGCTGTAACGGGTGCCGGCGCGAGGATAGCCGAAAACCACAGTGCGAGCACAGCACCCGGCCCCACTGTCAGGCCGAACGCCTTGAGCAGTGGCAGACCGGAGAACGCCAGCAGCCCGAAGGCGGCAACCGTCGTCAGATTCGCCAGCAGCAGCGATACCAGTGTATGCGGAGAAATCGCGCTGAGCCGGCTGCCAGCAGCCTGGCCGTTGAAGAACAGCGCGTAGTTGGACCCCACCGCCACCAGCAGAAGCAGGCCGACCAGATGGAGCAGCGTCAGCGTCTGGCCGAAGGCTGCCAGCCCGGCCATCACCACCAGTGCCGCGGCGGCCAGCGGCAGCACGGTCGCCAGCACGCGCCGGGGCGAACGCAGGGCGATCGCGAGCAGCACCACGATGGCCACCAGTCCGCCCAGCGAAAGGTGCAGCGCCTCGCGCATGTAGCCGGTGTAGAGCTGATCCGATTCGCGCTTGAGGTCGACGAACAGGGCATCGTGCACGCCGGCACGAGCCAGCGCGGCGCGCACGGGCTGGCTGTCCAGGCTGGCCGCGTCCGGCCGGCTCCCTGCGGAGGCAGGCGCACGCAGCGGCAGCGTTGCGGTCCAGCGCCCGTCGCGGTGGGACAGCAGCGCATCGACAGCCAGGGCCATCGAAGTGCCCTGCAGATCCTTGCGCTGCAGCGGTGGCGCATTGCGCGCCTGTTCGGTGTCTTCAAGGAACGGTGCAAACAGGCCCGGGCGGACCGGCTGCGACGCAACGGCGGCCTGCAGGCGCCGGGCGAGTACCTCCTTCGGCGGCAGGCTGGCCTGCCGCGCGCGCTGGGTGGCGGCGCTCGGCAGGTAGCGGGCCGGGTTCTCGTAGCCGGCGATGACGCCGCTTGCCACCAGCGGATCGAGTTCGCGCGCCACGCGCTCGGCGCCCTGCAGCACCGATTCCTGATCCGGGCCGGACAGGACCACCAGATAGCGCACATCCGGCGCGCCCAGGTCGGCACGCAGGGAAGCGTCCAGCGCCTGGTCGCGCGCCGAAACCGGGCTGAGCGATGCCAGCTCTCGTTCCCACAGCGTTGTACGGTGCGTGAGCACCACTGCGCAGGCCGCCAGCACCAGCGCCGCCACCAGCCAGCGCAGCTTGCGCGCCCCGGCCACGACCCTGCCAAGCCGGGCGCCCAGCGGCGTGACATCGCGCAGTTGCAGCGTGGCCGGCACCAGGTGCGGCAGCACGAAGCGCGTGACCAGCGCGCCGGTGGCCAGGCCGGCGATGGAATACAGGCCCAGTTGCGCCAGTCCCGGAAATCCGGACAGCAGCAGCGAGGCAAAGCCGCAGATTGAAGTCAGGACACCCAGCCGGACCGTGGGCCAGAACCCGCCGATCCATGCCCGGTCATCCCGCTGCCCGCCGCGGGTGTACTGTGCCGACTGGACGAACAGGTAGATGGAGTAATCCACGGCCTCGCCGATCAGCGTGGTGCCAAAGCCGAGCGTCAGCCCGTGCACCATGCCGCCAAAACCGAGGCTTACCGCGGCCACGCCTGCCAGCGCACCGGACAGCACCGGCAGCAGGCCCAGCACCAGCAGCGGCACCGAACGGTAGACGAGCAGCAGCAGCGTGACGATGATGGCAAGCCCGATCGTGGACAGGCGCTCCACGTCATGCCGGATGGTGTCGCGCGCATTGACCGAGAACACGCCGGGGCCGGTCATGGCGAGCCGGTAGGTCTTGCCGTCGGCCGCTTGTTCAAAGGCCTGCCGGATGGCGTCGATGGCGTGCGCCTGCCCGTCGGTATCGGAGCCGGCGCTGGCGGTCTGCGCCAGCAGCACGGCGCGACGGCCATCGCGCGACACCCACGCGCCTGCATGCATGGGCACGCGCTGCCCGGCGTCGAGCTGTTCCATCATCGAAGCCACTTCGCCGGTCGGATCGCGCGGCAGCAGCGATTTGGTGAAGAGCCCGGCGGGCGAGGCGAGCAGGTCGAAGGTTTCCGCCACCGCCGCGGTCAGCCCGCGTTCCGTGAAGCGCTCCGGGGTGACGGTGGGGCTCAGCAGGTAGCGGTGCGTGTACACGTAGCGCTGGTCGGCCGCCTGGTTGACCGGTTCGCCATTGGTGATCGCGGTGAAGCGCGTGTCGCGCCGCAATTGCTCCGCCATCTTTTTCGACACGGCGGCACGCCCGTCCGCATCGCCGCCTTCCACGCCGACCAGGATCAGGCGCGAGACCAGGCCTTCGCGCAACTGGTCGACCAGCAGCTGCTGTTCCGGACTCGGCATGCGCGGGAGGAACGCAGAGAGGTCCGCCGTGAAACTGGTGCGTGTCACCACCGCGGCGCAGGCCAGCAGGAAGACCAGCCAGAGCCCTATGGCGATGCGCGCGGCCGGCAGGGCGAGGCGGCGCGGCTTGCCGCGCTGGGCCTGGCTCATGGCTTGCCGGCCGGGCGGATCTTCATGACCGAGCGGTCGCCGTCGGCCTGGCGGATCTCGACGCTGTCGAGCGCGTCGTTGGCGCCGTCGATGCGGACCTGGCTGACGATAGCGGCCATGCGTGAATTGGCCGGTGTCAGCGTCAGCGTCCAGCGGCCGGCACGGCCTTCCACACCGAGGCGGTAGTAGCGCTCCAGCGCGGTGCGGTTACCGGCAAGCGTGCCGCGAATGCTTTCGATGAACGCGGCGATCTCGGGGTAGTTCTGCAGCGGCATGGTGAACGTCTTGCCGCCGCGCTGCACGGTCATCATGTCGCCCTCGATCACCAGGTTCTCGGGCTTGGGCGTGACGGTGCGCTTTTCCAGGCGATCGGGCGCGACGAACACCAGCTCTCCGGAGGATTCCACCGGCCGCTCCAGCATGGCCAGGTACTTCTTCTCGGTGAACAGGACGCGGCCGGACTTGCGCTGCGCCAGTGCGGCCATCAGCTGGTCCACGCTCAGGCTTGCAGAGGGCGCGGCATCGGCAGCGCTTGCGGCCGGCACGGCGATGATTGCCGTCGCGGCGGCGAGCAGCAGGGTCGGCAGGATCGTGCGGAAGCGGCGCATGCGGATTGGCGTCAGGGTTCGTTGCCCGGGGGCGGTTGTTCCGACAGCGGCGGGCCGGCGTGCCAGAAGTCGTAGAAATTGAACCAGTTGTACGGAGCGCTGCGGGAGAACCGTTCCAGCAGCCCCACATAGCGCTGTAAGGCGGCCTGCACTTCCTCTTCACGATGCCCGCGCGCAACCTGCGTGAAGTCCGCCAGCGGCACGAAGTGCACATCGTAGCGATTGCCGCCGCGGTAGAGGCCGGTGATGAAGAACACCGGCCGGCGCAGCATGGCGGCCATGCGCAGCGGGCCGGTCGGGAAGCCGGTGGGTGAGCCAAGGAAGCTGCATTGCTGCACCGGGTCGGTGGCCCGCTGGGACAGCGTGCGGTCGGCCAGCATGCCGATCATGTAGCCGCGCTCCAGGTAGTCGCGCACCTTCAGCATGGCGTCGAACTTGCCGAGCGAGATCACGTCCTGGCGCATGGACGGATTGATGGACTGCAGCACGTCGTTGAGCTTGTGCGCATTCTCCTCGTACATCGTGATCGCCACCTGCAGCGCCGGGTGTTGCCGCCCGAGCGCGCGCACGACTTCGAAGCTGCCAAGGTGCGCGCCCAGCAGGAACGCGCCGCGGCCGCGGGCCATGGCCGCTTCGATGTGCGCTTCGCCGTGCAGGCGGATATCGAACAGGTCGAAGCGGTTGTTCAGCAGATAGATCCGGTCGTGGATCGTCGACGCGAAGGTGAAGACGTGCCGGAAGCCGTCGATCCAGCCGGCCTCCCGGCCCAGCGCGCGGTCCATGTAGGCGCGCGAGGCATGGCGCGCGGTAGGGGAAAACAGCGTGAAGTAGGCGGCAATCAGGCGCAGCACCACGCGCCCGGCCGGGCGGCCGAGCGTCAGCGAGATCCAGGTCATGATGCGCAGCAGCGTAATGTTGCTGCGCTCCTCGCGGCTGGACCAGTCCGCATTCAGCGCCTGCTGCCGCTTGCCGGGCGATGTCAGCATGGCGCGCCCTCCGCGGCTTGCGCAGCGGTGCGTACCGACAGCGTGCCGCTGGCTACATCACGGCCGGCCGCGCTGAGCGCGAAGCGGACCGTGTCATCGCCGCCGGCGCCGGGCTCGATGCTATGGCGCACCTCCACGCGTTCTCCGGGCCGGACCGGGTTCAGGAACTTGACCAAGGCCACCTGGCTGACTGTCAGCGGGCGCTGCAGCGCGGCGCCGATCTGCAGCACGGCATGGTCGAGCAGCACCACGCCCGGCACCACGGGATGGCCGGGAAAATGGCCGGGCAAGGCGGGGTGATCGTGAGGGATGACAAAGCTCTGCAAGACTTGTTCTTCCTTTTCCTTCCGGATGGGTTCGTGCACGCCGCCGTGGCGCGCGGCAATCAGGCTGCCCACCAGCGCTTCGAGGCGCTCGCGCGGCAGCTTGCCGGCGGCGTTGCGCGGCAGGTTGTCGACCAGCAGCAGCGGGCGCGGCAGGAAAGCCGCATCGATGCGTTCGCGCAGCGCCTGCTGGATGCGCGCAACGGGAACGCCCGGCGCCACGGCCAGTGCGACCAGGCGCACCACGTGGCCTTCGGCGTCGCCTTCATGCGTGTCGGGCGGCATGAAGAAGACACCGTCTGCCACGCCGGGGATGGCGTTGAGCTGGTGGTTCAGGTAGGCCAGCGAGGTGCGCTTGCCGGCGATATTGATCAGGTCGGCCTTGCGGCCATGCAGCAGGAAATGCGTGGCGTCCAGGAGCTCGATGGCATCGCCGAGCGCAACCGGCTGTTCGATGTGGCCGCCTTCGGCCCACATGTCGATGCTGTCGGGGTCGTCGGCGGATTCCGCGTGCGCGTTGCGCCGCGGCTGCAGCCTCACAGCCGGCGCCAGTTCCCAGGTATCGGTCTGCGCAGTGCGGCGGGTGGCAAGCAGCCCGGTCTCCGTGCTGCCGTAGATCTCGACAAGCGGCGCGGCCAGCATCGTCTGCGCCTCGCCGGCCAGCTTCCTGCCCAGCGGCGCCGTGGCCGACAGGATCAGGTCGGCCGGCGGCAGGTCCATGCCTGCCTGCAGCAGCGTCCGCAAGTGAACCGGTGACGTCACCAGCGCGCGCGGGCGCGGCGCGGCTTCCAATGCGGCGCGGATATCCGCCGGATAGAAGCTGGGGGCAGCGGTCAGTGCCGCGCCGGCTTGCAGGGCCAGCATCACGGTCGCCTCGAAGCCGAACATGTGTTGCGGCGGCACGGTCCCGACCAGCGTCCACGCCTTCCCGTCCAGCATGCCCAGCCTGGCCGCCGTGGCACGTGCTCCGCGCACCATCGCGCCCCAGGTCTTGCGGTGCGCGACCGGCCGGCCGGCGGAGCCGGAGGTGAACACGCAGGCCATGATCCGGTCGGCCGGGATCTGCGGCACGGGACACGGGCCAGCCGGCCCGCCCGCTTCCCCGTCAAAGGAGAAGCGAGGCATGGCGAAGTCGCAGTCCGGGAAGTCGTGCAGGCAGAACGCGTCGGGAGCGAACGCCAGGAGCTGCCGGACCATTTCGGGCGTATGGGTCGACGGCAGCAGGCTGGTCTTGCCCGCCAGCAGCGCCGCGCAAAGCCCGACAGTGAAGCGATAGCGATCGGTGCAGGCATTGAAGACGTGCCCGCCGGGCGGCAGCATGCCTGCGAGCCGGCCCACTTCGGCCAGGAACGCACGCACGGTGACCGGCCGGCCATGCGACCAGGCTACGATGCTTTCCGGCGAGGCATGCGTTACGAGCGGGAACGTCGTCATGGAGGTCTTCCGCAGCGAGTCCGGCGCCGTCAGCGCAGCAGTCCGGCCTGTTCCGCCCGCTTCTCCATCACGGCGCGGTAGCCTCGGACGGCTTCGAGCACACCGGCGTGTGCCATGCCCGGCATGGCCAGCCGGCGGCAGGCGGACTCGGCGATGAACATCAGCGCCACCAGCACCGGCGTGCCCAGGTTGGCGAAGTTCGACCAGGTTGTCATCGGCGCCGCCGCGAAGAGGACGGCCGATACTGCGGCAGTCAGCGCGAAGAACAGTGTCCAGGCCTGCGTCACCCGGCGCGTGTAGCGCTGCAGCTCGGGCGACAGCGGGCCGCGCACGGCGGCGGCAAACTGCGAGCACAACGGTGTATGCCCGTGTCGCAGCGTCCGCCCGAACATGGCCGCCAGGGCGGCGTTCATGCCGAAATGCTGCAGGAAGTAGGTCCAGCCGAAATGCAGGGCCAGAGGTGTGCGCCACGTCCAAAGGGCTGCGGCGGCGAGCGCGACGGCGAGCAGTGCCGGCACGCGCCACGCCGGCTGGCGGGCAGCGGAGAGTGCAAGCAGCAGGAAGGGCGCGGCCCCGAGCAGCAGCGCCGTAATCTCGGCGCCGTGCTGGTGCGCTGCGTGGTGCAGGGCCGCCTCGTATGTGACGAAAGCGGCTACCGCGGCGACCCAGCCGTACCGTTGCGCCAGCGGCTGTGCGGCGCCGGTCTTGCCGGCACCTGGGGCGGCCGGGCCGTGCGGGTTAGGAAGGGGGCTCGATGACATGGTATTTTTGTGCGGCTTGGGGCGCTTGCGATCGCTGGTAAATGCCCGGTGCGGAAGGGATGCCCGACGCACTGGCAGCAAGGCGAACGCTTTATACCTTAAAGACCGGCGGGGTGGGGTGATGTTTCCCGAAAGTAACGTCAATGTTGTTACTAAACTTCTCCTGACTGGTCTGCGGATGCTCGGCTTGGTAGCATCGTTTCCGCCATCTTCCCGTGTTTCCACAAGGATTCGCGGGCCGGTGCCCGCCCCGGCTGCCATCTTGAAGACGCCCCGGAACGCGGCCTTTTTGCCAGCGACAGACAATGACCGAACTCGAAACTGAACTTGCCCAACTGATGATCGGCGAACTCGATATCACAGAGCTTCGCCTGGAAGACATCGCTGCCGATACGCCGCTTTATGGCGATGGCTTCGGGCTGGATTCCATCGACATCCTGGAGATCGCCTTGCTGGTCTCCCGGAAGTACGGTGTCGAGCTTCGTTCGGACAATCCCGACAACAAGACGATTTTCGCATCGCTGGGCAGCCTGGCGGCGTACGTGGCGGCAAACCGCACACGCTGAGGGAAGGCCCGGGCATGCCGGGCAGGGGCAGACAGGGGAGCAGACATGCCGCAGCAAGGAACGCGCAAGCTGGCGCTGGTCACCGGCGGCAGCGGCGCCCTCGGCAGTGCGATCTGCCGTGCGCTGGCGGGAGCCGGGCATGAAGTCTGGGTTCACGCCCACCACAACCTGCCGCAGGCCGCAGCCATCGCGCAGGCCATCCGCGCCGCCGGCGGCCTGGCCCATGCCGTGGCCTTCGACGTCACCGATGCCGATGCCACCGAAACCGCCCTCGAGGGCATCCTGGCCAATGGCCCGGTGCAGATCCTGGTCAACAATGCCGGCATCCATGACGACGCTCCGCTGCTGGGCATGACGCGCCAGCAATGGCGCAGCGTGATCGACGTTTCCCTTCACGGCTTTTTCCACGTCACGCAGCCTTTGCTGATGCCGATGATGCGCACGCGCTGGGGCCGCATTGTCAATATGGCATCCGCCGCCGGCGTGACGGGCAACCGCGGGCAGGCCAACTATGCCGCCGCAAAAGCGGGACTGATCGGCGCCACGCGCTCGCTCGCCATCGAAATGGCTTCGCGCGGCATTACGGTCAATGCGGTCGCGCCCGGCGTGATCGAGTCGCCGATGAGCGAAGCCAGCTTTCCCGCCGAACGCATCCGGCAGCTGGTGCCGGCCGGCAGGGCCGGCACGCCGGACGAGGTGGCGGCCATGGTGGCGTACCTTGTCTCCGACGCGGCGGCATACGTAACCGGGCAGACGCTGTCGATCAACGGCGGCATGGTATAGGTCATGTCATGACCCAATCGCCGCAGCCTGCCATGCCCTCATCCACCCACCTCGTGCTGATCCCGAGCTACAACCCCGGGAGCAAGCTGCAGGAGACGCTGCGCGCCGCGCGCCAGGCCTGGAGCCCGGTGTGGGTCGTGGTGGATGGCAGTACCGACGGCAGCACGGCATGGCTGCTCCGGCAGGCCGCCGACGATCTGGGGCTGCGCGTGCTGGTGCTGCCCGAGAACCGCGGCAAGGGCGCGGCCGTCATGCACGGTATCGACGCGGCGGCCGCCGAGGGCTTCACGCATGCCCTGGTGATGGATTCCGACGGCCAGCATCCGGCCGGTCTGATCGGCCAGTTCATGGCGGCTTCCCAGCACGATCCTGCCGCGATGGTGCTTGGGCGTCCGGTCTTCGACGCAAGCGCTCCGCGCGAGCGCGTGTACTGGCGCCGCATGTCCAACCTCTGGGCCAATATCGAGACGCTTTGGGCAGGCATCGGCGATTCGCTCTACGGCTTTCGCGTCTACCCGATCGCACCGCTACGCGCGGTCATGGATGAAGACCGCTGGATGCGTCGCTTCGATTTCGATCCCGAAGTGGCGGTGCGGCTGTGCTGGCGCGGCGTGCGGCCCATCAACCTCGATGCGCCGGTGCGCTACTTCGGCCGCCAGGAGGGCGGCGTCTCGCATTTCCGCTACCTGCGCGACAACCTGCTGCTGACGTGGATGCACCTGCGGCTGATCGCAGGCTTTCTGGTGAGGCTGCCGCGCCTGCTCCGGCGCCGGCTGCAGGCGTCCGGCACCAACTCGCAAACGCCGCCGAATCGCGCCGCCTGAGGCCGCTTGCAGGGTGCGAAGGGTCGCGTAATGCGGTTTTTTTTGGGTTCTTCGCCGGATTGTTGGGGTTTGGTTCTTGTGGTTCTTGTGGTTCTTGTGGTTCTTGGATGCGTGGCTGTTTCGCCGGCGTAGCCGGCGACCTCCTTTTTGACGGCGCCAAAAAGGAGGCAAAAAGCGCCTGCTTGCCCGCCGGGCGGGAGTCTTATCGTAGTGAGCTACGGTTTTTGTACGGGTATTTGCTTCAGGGCATAGCTACGATGCCTGCCGCGTTGGGACGAGACGGCGCGAGGCATTGACAGGCCGTCCTCCCGACCTCGTGAGAGCGGAGTGGCAAGCAGCTTGATGCCAGTCAGTATGCCCAGCGACATCGCGCACCACGGTTGTGGTCCAGAACCTCTTGCCGCAGGCACGCCGCTCGAAAACCGAGCCACTCCGCTCTCACGAGGTCGGGAGGACAGCGCTGTTCCCGGCGTTGCCCCTGGCGATCTGCGCGGCAGGCAGTCCGGCTATGCCCTGAAGCCCATACCCGTACAAAAACCGTCGAACACTACGATAAGACTGGCCGTCCGCCGAGGACAGAAAACGCGTTTTTGGTTACTTTTGTCGCTCGGACAAAAGTGACTCGCCCGGCAGGGCGAAACGGGGCCGTCGAACCATCGACAGCGTCAAACCGCAGCCACCACCCTCAGGCACATCAGCACCACACCCCACAAACCTTTCTTTGCGAACCTCGCCAATATGGCCCATCAGGAAAATGCCGCACCGCGCAATGAAACATCCGTACGAATGCGAATGCAGCGTGTTGACAAGCGAGTGGCGCGAGGCGATTCTCGCCGTTGGTCCGGCTCGGCGCTGTATGGATGCCGGCCGGCGATGCACTGGAGGCGAAGTAAAACGAGCTCACCAATGAGCGATCCATTCAGGCTGGCACGAGAACTAACCATGAGGGTGAACCTGATGTCCGATCCTGCAGTCCTGGCTGCGCGCGCGCAGATCCAGTCCATGTCGCTGGAGGGCATCAATCCGGCCGATCCGCAATGGTTCATGGACGATACCGTTGGCGACATCTTTGCGCGCCTGCGCCGTGAAGACCCGGTCCACCGCTCTTTCAGTTCGATCGAGGGCGTTGGCGCGTACTGGTCGGTGACGCGGTATCGCGACATCATGCAGGTGGAAACGCATCACGAGATCTTCTCCTCGGACTGGACCCGGGGCGGCATCACACTGATGGATTTCCCGCCGGGCGAGCAGCAGCTGCAGATGTTCATTGCGATGGATCCGCCTAAGCACGACGAAGAGCGCAAGGTGGTAAGCCCGATCGCCTCGCCGGGCAATCTCGGCGCATGGGAAAGCCTGATTCGCGAGCGCACGTGCCGGGTGCTGGACAGCCTGCCGCGCAACGAGACCTTCGACTGGGTCGACAAGGTCTCCATCGAGCTGACCACGCTGATGCTTGCCACCCTGTTTGATTTCCCGCAGGAGGAGCGCCGGCTGCTGACGCACTGGTCGGACATGGTCACGGCAAACAAGCTCACCAATCCCGATGCGCCGGAGCCCGAAGTCCGCATGGCCGAGTTGCGCAAGATGCTCGGCTATTTCACGCGGCTGTGGAACGAACGCGTCAACGCGCCGCCGCGCATGGACCTGGTGTCGATGCTGGCCCACAGCCCGACGACGCGCAATATGAGCCCGATGGAATATATGGGCAACCTGGCGCTGCTGATCGTGGGCGGCAACGACACCACACGCAACTCGATGACCGGTGGATTGCTGGCCTTGCACCAGCATCCCCGGGAGATGGAGAAGCTGCGTGCCAATCCCGCGCTGGTCGACAGCCTGGTGCCGGAAATCATCCGCTGGCAGACCCCGCTGGCCTATATGCGCCGCACCGCCACGCAGGATACGGAGCTGGGCGGCAAGCAGATCCGCAAGGGCGACAAGGTGGCCATGTGGTACCTCTCGGCCAACCGCGACGACGAGATGATCAGCGAGCCGGACCGCTTCATCATCGACCGGGAACGGCCGCGCCAGCATTTGTCGTTCGGCTTCGGCATCCATCGCTGCATCGGCAGCCGGATCGCGGAGCTGCAACTGAAGATCCTGTGGGAAGAACTGTTGCCGCGCTTTCCGGTGATCGAGATCGTCGGCACGCCGGAGCGGGTGCGCTCATCCTTCGTGCGTGGATTCACGCATCTGCCCGTGCGCATTCCAGGCTAAGAGCCGACTTCCCTGTGAAATGGGTGCTGAAGGCACATCGCCCGTCAGCATGCAACGGGCGATGTGCGGCAAGTCATCACGGGCGATGCTGATTACTTCCCTAGCTCGTGCCCGACCACGCCGCCAACCACGGCACCGCCGATCGTGCCCGCCGTGCTGCCGTGCGTCAGTTCATGGCCCGCCACGCCGCCGGCGACTGCACCGGTGGCGGTACAGCCAGCCAGCGCCATGCTTGCGCCCGCCAGGAGCGCGCCTGCGAGTTTCCACATGATGCTTCTCCTGCATCGTTCTTGGCGTGCCTTCAGCTTAAGCGGCGAGGCGGCCGCGTCCCTTCAGACACCTGCCGATTGCGATGTAGGAATCGGACGACGGCAAGTGTCGTCCCGTGCATCTCAGGCCGAGTTTTTGGGGCCCCGCAGGCGCTTGATCAGCGAGGAGGTGTCGGCGCGTCCGCAACCCATCTGCTGCAGGTCGGCGTAGAACTGGTCGACCACCGCGGTCACGGGCAGCGAGGCGCCGTTGCGGCGGGCTTCATCCAGGCAGAGGCCCAGGTCCTTGCGCATCCAGTCGACCGCAAAGCCGAAGTCGAATTTGTTGTCGATCATGGTGGGGCCGCGGTTCTCCAGCTGCCACGAGCCGGCCGCGCCCTTGCTGATGACGTCGAGCACCTGCCGCATGTCGAGCCCGGCGCGCTCGCCGAAAGCGATGGCTTCGGACAGGCCCTGCAGAAGCCCGGCAATGCTGATTTGGTTGACCATCTTGGCCAGTTGCCCGGCACCGGCCTCGCCAATGCGTGTGACTGCGCGGGCGTAGGCAGCAATCACCGGTTCGGCGCGCGCGTACGCGTCGGCATCGCCGCCGCACATGATGGTGAGGATCCCTTTTTCCGCGCCCACTTCGCCGCCCGATACCGGGCCATCGATGAAATGCAGGCCTTGCTCGCGCGCCGCCGCGTAGAGTTCGCGCGCAACGTTGGCGCTTGCCGTGGTGTGATCGACAAAGATGCAGCCGGTGGGCGCGTTGAAGAAGGCGCCGTCCGGGCCGGTCAGCACGGTGCGCAGGTCGTCATCGTTGCCCACGCAGGAGCAGACCACTTCCGCATCCCTGGCTGCCAGGGCCGGTGTGGCCGCCGCCTTGCCGCCGAATTTTTCGACCCAGGCCTGCGCCTTCGCCGCAGTGCGGTTGTAGACGGTGACTTCGTGGCCCTTGGCGGCAAGATGGCCGGCCATATGGAAACCCATGACGCCCAGCCCTAGGAATGCGACACGCATGCTACTGCTCCGTTGCTTGAGAACCCATTTCACAATGAAGAAGGGTCCCCTTCTTCATTGTGAAACGGGCT
This sequence comes from Cupriavidus sp. IDO, assembly GCF_000812465.1. GTDB lineage: Bacteria > Pseudomonadota > Gammaproteobacteria > Burkholderiales > Burkholderiaceae > Cupriavidus. The sequence continues at coordinate 40,021 of NZ_JWMA01000178.1, forward strand.
CTTAGTGAATGATCGGTGATGCGCGCTGCCTCTGGAGCCTGACTGGCGGGCCGCTGCGCAGGGAGTGCCGGAAGTCTGCCCGGCTCCAGCCCATGAGTATACGGCCTGCCGGGCATCGGGCCGCGCAGCGGATTTCTATCGATATGCTCGGTTGCGCAGTGAGGCATTCCGCGAGAAGAGGTTGGCAATGTGAGGCAAGGGATCCTGGGACGCGATTCCCCACGCAGCGGAAGGGCGCTACTCTTCTCCCTGGTCTTATTCAGGCTTCACGCCGGCTTCGCGGATCACCGTGTTCCACCGCGTGACTTCGGCCTTGATCCGGGCGCCGGTCTGCGCCGGCGTGGTCCAGGTGGCGATGGCGCCCTGCTTGAGCAGCGTCGCCTTGACATCTGGCTCGTCCAGGATCTTCTTCAGGTCGGCGCTCAGGCGGTTGATCACCGGCGCGGGCGTGCCGGCCGGGGCAACGATGCCGAACATCGAGCTGACTTCGAAATCCTTCATCCCGGCCTCGGCCGTGGTGGGGACTTCGGGCAGCGTGCTGACGCGCTCGGACGTGGTGACGGCCAGCGCGCGGATCTTGCCGCCCTTCACGTAGGCCTGTGCGGCGGGCACGGTTTCCACCATGCTCAGCACCTGTCCGCCGATCAGGTCAGTCATGGCGGGGCCGCTGCCTTTATACGGAACGTGCAGCATGTCGACGCCGGCAGTGCGCTTGAACATTTCGGCGGCCAGGTGCTGCGGCGAACCGTTGCCTGCCGAACCGTAGGTGATGGCGCCCGGTTTCGATTTCGCCAGCGCAATCAGTTGCGGCAGCGTGGTGGCGCTGACCGACGGATTGACGACGAACACGAGCGGCACGGTGCCGACGATGGCGACCGGCGCAAAGCTTTTCTCGATGTCATACGACACGCGGCTCTTGTACAGCGCGGCGTTGATGGCGTGGCTGGTCAGTGCGCCCATCAGCAGCGTGTAGCCGTCGGGCTGCGCCTTGGCGACCAGCTCGGCGCCGATGTTGCCCGCTGCGCCGGCGCGGTTGTCCACCACCACCTGCTGGCCGAGCGTGGCCGACAGGTGCTGGGCCAGCGTGCGGCCGATCACGTCCGTGGCGCCGCCGGGCGGATAGGGCACCACGAGACGGATCGGCTTGACAGGGTAGTCGGCAGCGGCGGCCAATGTCGGGGCCAGCAACAGGCTGGCGCAGGCCAGCGACGAGAGCAGCAGGGTGCGCCGCCGCGGACGAATGCCGCAGCTGGGCGTGCGGAAGATGCCAGGCATGCAGGTCTCCTATGCCGGGAATCGTTGGAATGTAGTCGGGGGAGGCAGGGCAGCAGGTCGCCGCCCTGTGTGAGGACGCCCGGCGCGTCATCGAGGCAAAGTGTAGGGGGCGTCGCTTGATAGATGAATCAGCATTTTTCTATCGACTGATCTTGAATTCGAATTAATTTTCCCGATTGAGTGAATGGGTTGCGCCACATGCAGGTTGCCGGCTAAGCTTCGCCGCTGGATTATCAATAATATTATTGGAGATGCCGGATGCCCTCCGCCAACGACCCCAACGCGCCGCAGAACACCCCCGACATGCCGGATACCACCGGGGCCCAGGGGCTCAGCAAGGGCCTGACCAACTACGGCGACACCGGCTTTTCGCTGTTCCTGCGCAAGGCGTTTATCAAGGGCGCGGGCTATACCGATGACGCGTTGTCGCGTCCGGTGATTGGCATCGTCAATACCGGCAGCAGCTACAACCCGTGCCACGGCAATGCGCCGCAACTGGTGGAGGCGGTCAAGCGCGGCGTCATGCTGGCGGGCGGGCTGCCGGTCGATTTCCCGACCATCTCGGTGCATGAGAGCTTCTCGGCCCCGACCAGCATGTACCTGCGCAACCTGATGTCGATGGACACCGAGGAAATGATCCGGGCCCAGCCGATGGACGCCGTGGTGCTGATCGGAGGGTGCGACAAAACCGTGCCGGCGCAATTGATGGGCGCTGCCTCGGCCGGCGTGCCGGCCATCCAGCTGGTCACGGGTTCGATGCTGACGGGCGCGCACCGCGGCGAACGCGTCGGCGCGTGCACCGACTGCCGGCGCTACTGGGGCCGCTACCGGGCCGAGGAAATCGACAGCACGGAAATCGCCGACGTGAACAACCAGCTGGTCGCCAGCGTGGGCACCTGCTCGGTGATGGGCACGGCCAGCACCATGGCCTGCATCACCGAGGCACTGGGCATGATGGTGGCCGGCGGCGCGTCCGCCCCGGCGGTGACGGCCGACCGCATCCGCGTCGCCGAGCGCACCGGCACCACCGCTGTCGCCATGGCTGCCGCACGCCTGACGCCGGACCGCATCCTGACCGGCAAGGCCTTCGAGAACGCGCTGCGGGTGCTGCTGGCCATCGGCGGATCGACCAACGGTATCGTCCACCTGACCGCCATCGCGGGCCGGCTGGGCATCGACATCGACCTGGCCGGGCTGGACCGCATGAGCCGCGAGACGCCGGTGCTGGTGGACCTGAAGCCATCAGGCCAGCACTACATGGAAGACTTCCACAAGGCCGGCGGCATGCCTGCGCTGCTGCGCGAGCTGCGTCCGCTGCTGCACCTGGACGCACTGACGGTCTCCGGCCGCACGCTGGGCGAGGAACTGGACGCCCCGCCGCCGCCGTTCGCGCAGGACGTGATCCGTCCCGCCTCGGACCCGATCTATCCGGCCGGTGGCCTCGCCGTGCTGCGCGGCAACCTCGCGCCGGGCGGCGCCATCATCAAGCAGTCGGCGGCCAATCCGGTGCTGATGGAGCATGAGGGCCGTGCCGTGGTGTTCGAGGACGCCGGGGACATGGCGCTGCGCATTGATGATGACGGCCTCGACGTGAAGGCCGATGACATCCTGGTGCTCAAGCGCATCGGGCCGACCGGCGCGCCCGGCATGCCCGAGGCGGGCTACATGCCGATCCCGAAGAAACTCGCCCGCGCCGGCGTCAAGGACATGGTGCGCGTTTCCGATGGCCGCATGAGCGGGACCGCGGCTGGCACCATCGTGCTGCACGTGACGCCTGAAGCGGCAATTGGCGGCCCGCTCGCGCTGGTGCAGAACGGCGACCGCATCCGCCTGTCGGTGGCGCGGCGCGAGATTGCGCTGCTGGTGGACGATGCCGAACTGGCCCGGCGCGCCGCGGCGCAACCGGCCGAGCGCCCGACGGCAAAGCGCGGCTATCGCAAGCTGTTCCTGGAAACCGTAACGCAGGCTGACCAGGGCGTGGACTTTGATTTCCTGCGCGCGGAGCAGACGGTGGACACCGTACCGCGCAAGCGCTGAGCCATGCGTGACGCGAATCCGGCAATACCCGTCCCCGAGGCCACGCAGCAGGCAATGGACACGCTCGAAGAAGACATCGTCTTCGGCCGCCTGCACCCGCGCGAGCGCCTGACCGAAGACGAGCTGATGGCGCGATTCGGCCTGAAGCGGCACGTCGTGCGGCAGGTGCTGGCGGGGCTGGAGCAGATGGGCGTGGTCGAACGCAGGCGCAATATCGGCGCGGTCGTCCGCGCGTTCCCTGCGCAGGAGGTCATGGAGCTGTACGCCCTGCGCGAGGTGCTTGAATGCCACGCGGCGGGCCAGATCGCCTTGCCCGTTCCCGCTGCGCGCCTGGATACGCTGGTGGCGGTGCAGCAGCGCCACGACGCGGCAGTGGCGGCGGGCGATGCGCGCGCCGTGTTCCGCATCAACCAGCAGTTTCACCGCGAGTTGTTCGCGCTGACGGACAACGCCGTGCTGCAGCAGGCCATTGGCGAATACGCCCGACGTACGCACCCGATCCGCTTCGGCACGCTGGCTGCGGCGGCGTATCGCGAGCGCGCGCGGCAGGAGCACTGGGCGATGATCGAGACGCTGCGCGAAGGGTGCCGGGAAGAACTGGTCGACTTGTGCCGCCGCCATTTGCTGCCGTCGCGGGATGCGTATCTGGCGGCGGAGCGGGAGAGGGAGAGCGGCGGGCTACGCCAGCGCGAGGCATAGGCCTCGCGTCAGCGTGCCGGCTTATCGGGCCTGGATTTCCTGCCAGGCCTCATACAGATCCTTGCCCTGATCCCGTGCCGGCACATAGGCCAGCTTCATCTGCCGCTGGTCAAGCGGCCTGGCCAACTCCACGTAACCACGCTCGGCGGACAGGTCATAGGGCGCGCCGTCTTCATTCGAGTAGGCGTAGTAGACGGCCTCCACACCCGAAAGGTACATCGCGGTCAGGCACATCGGACACGGGTACCCGCTCGCGTATACCGTGCAGCCGCTCAGGTCCGGCTTGCCGAGCGCAACGCTGGCGGCGCGCACGGCCTGCATCTCCGCGTGAGCGCTCGGGTCGCATTTTGCGTCGACCTCATTCACGGCGCGCGCCAGGATCTTGCCGTCCCTGACGACCACCGCACCGAAAGGCCAGGTGTTGCGCTCGCGTACGTTCTCCATGGCGAGGCGGATCGATTCGATCAGATAGGCTTCTGTCTCCGGCATGCATGCGCTCCTTTGCGGTCAGGGAATCGGTTGCCTGGAAATATAAGGCGGCATGCGTTTCGGGACTGGTGCAGCCTGTTATGAGGCGTATAGGAGGCTGCATATGCGCAGACGCTAGCCGGTCTTCTTTCCCAGCACCACATGCATGGCGCCTGTCGAGCCGACGTGCTCGGGGCATTCGTAGCCAAGGGCCCGCAGGTCGATGCCCTGCAGCAGGGACTCGCCGCTGCCGAGGATGGTGGGCGCAATGGCGAGGTGCATCTCGTCGATCAGGCCGGCCTGCAGGTATTGCCGGATCGTTGCCACGCCGCCGCCAAGCCGTACGTCGCGGCCCTGCGCGGCTTCGCGGGCACGCGCCAGCGCAACGTGGATGCCTTCGGTCACGAAATGGAAGGTCGTGCCACCCTCCATCTCGATGGAGGGCCGGGCGTGATGTGTCAGCACGAACACCGGCACATGGTAGGGCGGGTTGGGGCCCCACCAGCCCTTCCAGGCATCGTCGGGCCAGGGGCCGCGCACCGGGCCGAACATATTGCGCCCGAGGATCCACGCACCCACATTGGCGAAGCCGCGCACCAGGAAGTCGTTGTCCACGCCTGTGTCGCCGCCCTCCTTGCCAAGCATTTCATGGAAGCTCCGCGTGGCGAACGCCCATTCATGCAGCGCCATGCCGCCCACGCCAAGCGGGTTCTCCAGGCTTTGTCCGGGGCCGGCGCCATAGCCGTCGACTGACAGGGCAAAGCCGTTCACTCTTACTTTGCTCATTTGGTGGTCCTCCGGTTCGCGATCTCGTATCGAGGGGTCGGGATGCCAATACCTGCCGCTACCGTGCCGCGAAGCGGTCGGTGGCGGCAATCAGCTGATCGAGGATTCCGGGCTCGGTCCAGGCATGGCCTGCTCCCTCGATCAGGTGGAAATCGGCCTGTGGCCATGCCTGGTGCAGGGCATACGCATACCGGACCGGGCAGGGCATATCGTAGCGGCCGTGCACGATGACGCCAGGAATGCCGGCAAGGCGATGCGCGTCGCGCAGCAGTTGTCCGTCTTCCAGCCAGCAGCGATGCGTGAAGTAGTGGTTCTCCAGCCGGGCGAACGCCAGCGCAAAATGGCCGTCGGCATGCTTTGCGCTGTTGGCCGGATCTGGCAGCAAGGTAATGGTCTCGCCTTCCCATACGCTCCACGCCCTGGCCGCCTCCAGCTGTTTCTCCACGTCGCTGCCGGTCAGCAGCTTGCGGTAGGCGGCCATCATGTTGCCGCGTTCGGCTTCCGGAACGGGGGCCTGGAAGCGGGCCCACTTCTCGGGAAACATCTCCGAGACGCCGTACTGGTAGTACCAGTCCAGCTCCGCCTGGGACACGGTATAGACGCCGCGCAGCACCAGCTCGCTGACCCGCTCGGGGTACTTCTGCGCATAGGCCAGCGCCAGCGTGGAACCCCACGAGCCGCCGAACACCAGCCAGCGCTGCGCGCCGGCCAGCTCGCGCAGGCGCTCGATATCTTCCACCAGATGCCACGTGGTATTGGCCTCCAGCCCCGCGTGCGGCGTGGAATGGCCGCAACCGCGCTGGTCGAACAGCAGCACGTCGTAGCGCGCCGGATCGAACAGCCGGCGGTGATCGGCCGATATGCCGCCACCGGGACCGCCATGCAGGAATACCGCCGGCTTGGCACCGGGCGTGCCGACGCGTTCGTAGTAGATCACGTGCCCGTCACCGACATCCAGCGTGCCGGTCTCATAGGGTTCAATGGCGGGATAGAGCGAGCGAAGTTGTGGCATGGCAGACCCTGCGGATGCGTGCAATGCCAGAGTGTAGCGCTAGCCGTACGTATGCAGGTACGCCAGCAGATCGCTGATCTGCTTCTCGTTGCTGATGCCCCAGAAGCGCATCCGGGTGCCCGGCACGACCTTGCCAGGCGACTGGATGAACGCGCGCAGCGTGTCGTCCGTCCACACGATGCGGGAGGCCTTCATGGCCGGGGAGTACTGGTAGTCGCTGGTGCCGCCGGCGGTCCTGCCGAAGACGGCATTGAGGTGAGGTCCAAAGCCGGCCCGCGCCGAGGGGCCGACGCGGTGGCAGGACGCGCATCGCGTGTCGAAAACGGCCTTGCCGGCCTGAATGTCTGCCCCGGCGTGAGCGCCGGTGTGGACCAACAGGGCCAGGATCAGCAGGGAGGCTTTGTTCATGCGGGTACAAAGCAAGAGGCCTGCATCGGGTGCAGGCCTCTTGCTTTCAATGCTGGTGCCCAGGAGAGGACTCGAACCTCCACAGTGTTGCCACCGCTAGGACCTGAACCTAGTGCGTCTACCAATTCCGCCACCTGGGCAAGGTGAGGCGCGAATTTTACCCAACTGTTTGGAAATTGCAAGCCCCAAGGATGGGGATGTAGGGGCTGCGGTTGGGCGTTGTCGAAGGTTCGACGGCCCCGTTTCGCCCTGCCGGGCGAGTTACTTTCTGACGCCGTCAAAAAGGGAGTCGCCGGCTACGCCGGCGAAACAGCAGCGCCTCCAAGAACCCAGACCCGAAATCCGTCGAAGGACCTAACAAAAAAAGACGGCATCCACAGCGCTGCCGCCAAAACCACCCCCAGACTCAGATACCGATCGCCATCCCATCACTGCGCGGATCGTGCGCGCCAGTCATGCGGCCGGCGGCGTCGATCCATATCGCGCCCGGGTGCCCGGCCAGCTGGCTTTGCGCGGGAATCCGGCTCATTTCGTGGCCGCGTGCGGTCAGTGCGGCGAATACCGCCTCGCCGGCGTCCTGTTCGAGCTTGAGCGTGTCGCGGCTGTCGGAGAAGGTCTTGCCGAGCAGGAAGCGCGGGCGCGACAGCGCCGTGAGCGGGTCCATCCGGTAGTCGATCAGCCGGGTCAGCAGCGCCGCGAGTGTCTGCGGCTGGCCGTCGGCGCCCTGCGTGCCGTAGAGCAGGTGCGGCTGGCCCTGCCTGAGGTACATGCCGGGGTTCAGCGTGTGGAACGGCCGCTTGCCCGGCTGCAATACATTGGGGCTGCGTGGATCCAGGCTGAACGACGCGCCGCGGTTGTGCCAGAGGATGCCGGTGTCGCCCGCCACCACGCCGCTGCCCCAGTCGAAGTAGACGGTCTGCAGCATGCTGACGCAATTGCCGGCCTGGTCCGCGGCGGCGATATAGGCTGTGTCGCCGGGCTTGAACACGTAGGGCCATGACAGCGCGCGATCCATGCGGATGCGCCGGGCGTGGGCGTCGAGATTCTCGTGCGACAGCAGCCGCTCGACCGGCACGTCGACAAAGTCGGGATCGGCCACGTAACGGTTGCGGTCGAGGAAGGCCTGCTTTACCGCTTCCACCAGCAGGTGGTAGTAGTCCGCGCTGCCTTCGGGAATGGCGGCGAGGTCGAAGCGGTTGAGAATGCCCATGATCTCAAGCGTGGTGATGCCTTGCGTGGGCGGACGCAGGCCCAGCAGCTCGCCGTCGCGGTAGGGCACCCGCAGTGGCGCCTCTTCGCGGGCCCGGCAGGCCGCCAGGTCGGCGGTGGTCAGGGGCGAGCCGGCCTGCTGCAGGCCGGCGGCGATGCGGGTTGCGAGGTCGCCTTCGTAGAACTCGCGCGGGCCCTGCGCCGCGAGTTGCTCGAGCGTGCGTGCCAGTGCGGGCTGGCGGAAGGTCTCGCCGACCTCGGGAATCCGCCCCTGCGGCATGAACACGCGGCTAAAGCCCGGCCAGTCCTTCAGTTCGCTGGCGCGCAGATCCTGCCAGAAGCGCTGCGACGGCGTGACCGGGAAGCCGTTGCCCGCATACTCGACGGCCCGCGCCATGAGCGAGCGCCACGATCGCTTGCCATCCCAGTGCCGGTTGCTGAATTCGAATGCCTGCTCCCAGGTGGCCACGGTGGCGGCGGCGGTCAGCGCAGACGCGGGACCGCGAACCGGAATGGCGCCTGTGTAGGCCGGCGGCCGGGCGGCAGCCTGGCCGATGCCGGACAGCGTTCGCGTATTGCCGTTCCGGTCGCTGATGACGAGGAAAGCGTCGCCGCCCAGGCCGGTGAAGTGCGGATAGGTCACGCACAGCACGGCGCCGATCGCGATGGCCGCTTCGATGGCGTTGCCGCCTGCCTGCAGTACCTCCAGCCCGGCCCGGGTGGCCAGGTCATGGGGGCTGGTGGCCATGCCGCGCGTCGATTGCGCCAGCCCTGCCGGGGCCGCAGGCACGTGCGCCCGCGCCGGGGCCGGCAGCACGGCGGCGCTGGCCAGTGTTGCCGAGCAGGCAAGGAAATCGCGGCGTGCCACGTCTACGCCGATATCGCCTTTCTCTCCGATCGAAGCCATGTATCTCCCTCACAGTGGTCTGGCATTGCACGCGGCAATGCCCGGATTGGTTCCACTGGGCGGGGCCGTCGAATATCCGGCCCGCCCAGTGCAGGCAGCCTCAGGCCTCGAGCTCCGCGCCTTGCCAGGCCTTGCCCTTGCTGACGGCTTCCGGCGCCGAGAGGCGGTCCTTGAGCCATGCATAGGCCGGCCCGAGGGCGTTCATGGCGACCACCGCGCCGAGCGCGACCAGCGGATCGTGCGGCACAGGGCCGAACCCGCCGAACAGCGTGGCAAAGTAGGAAGCGAAGCCGAAGAACATGCCCGGGATAAAGCTGAGCATGGGGATGAACCGGGCCAGCGCCATCATGCTGGCGTTCAGGCAGAACAGGATCACCATCTGCGCGACGATGAACGAAGTGCCGGTGAAGTGGCCGGACGCCTGCCTGAATCCGAGCACGATCAGGAAGGCAAACAGCGAGCCTACCGGCAGCGTGGGCCAGATCCGCCGCAGGTTCCGCGGCGTTGGCCCGCCCATGGCGAAGGTGGCGGCCCAGCTGATAAAGATCGCCCACGGCGGCAGGTGGTAGGGCGGCAGTGCGATCAGCACGGTAGTGACGGCCAGCAGCGATGCGGCAATTTCGGGTGGCAGCTTTTTCATGGTGGTCTCCTCGGTGTAGTTGTGTTGCCCTCTTCGTGCTTTTGCCGGGCCGGGCCCGGATTTCAGTGCGGGCAGCACTGGTGGCGGTGGATCGTGCAGCGATGCTCGGTGACCACCGTGATCTTTCCGCGCTTGACGACCCACAGGCGGGCAGGGATGTCGAGCAGCGCGTCGGCTACCTTGAAGGTGTCGAGAATGACCAGGTCGGCCTGCTTGCCGACGGCGATGCCGTAGTCGCGGCCCAGGCCGATGGCGCGGGCGGCGTGGTGCGTGCCCATGTCGAGGATCGCCTGCTGGTGATCGGGCACGCCGAACTGCGCCACGTGCGCCAGCATGTTGCCGATCAGCAGCATGTCGGCTTTGCCGAAAGGCGTGAAGGCATTGCGGATATTGTTGGACGAGTACGCCACGTTGACGCCGCCGCTGTGCAAGGCCTTGACGGGCGTCAGTGCGCGCCGGGGGTTGCTGCGGTCTTTACGGCCGCCGAGATAGAGATCGGTGGCAGGCAGCGTGACGATGCTGATCTGCGCCTCGCGCAACTGATCGATGAGCGGCCCGAGCTGGTCCGGATCGAGCGCGCCGAGGCTGGTCACGTGCCCGAGCGAAACGCGGCCCTGATAACCGGTCTCGATGGTTCTCTGCGCGATGTACGAGACCGCCGCGAAGCGCTGGTCGCCGGTATCGTCGGCAAAGTCGGCATGCATGTCGATGGGCAGGTCAAAGCGCTGCGCCAGCTCGAACACGATGTCGATATGGCGCCGGGTATCGTCCCAGTTCAGCTCGTTGTACGGGCAGCCGCCCACCACATCGGCGCCCAGGCGCAACGCATCGAGCATCAGGTCGGTGGTGCCCTGCGACTTGAGGATGCCCTCCTGGGGAAAGGCGACGATCTGCAGGTCGAGCAGGTCTTTGTACTCGTCCTTCAGTTCAAGCGCGGTCTCCACGCCGATCAGCCCCTGGATAAGGTCGACGTCCGGATGGGCGCGGATCGCCACCGTGCCGTTCCTGACGGCCATGTCGAGCACCTGGCGCGAGCGGTCCAGCACATCGTGGCGCTCCTGTTTGCTCTTGAGCACGCCGGTGACACGAATGGCTTCGTCCAGCGTGCCGAAGCGCGCCGGCAGGCGGCGATGCAGCAAGGCCTTGTCCAGGTGCAGGTGCGGTTCCACCAGCCCCGGGATGACGGCGCGGCCGCCGGCGTCGATGATTTCGGCAGCGCCGATGTCGATGCCGGGCTCCATATGCACGATGCGTCCGTCGCGGATGGCGATATCCGTCAGCGGTTCATCGTCGCGGACGCAGGCGTTGCGGATCAGCAGGTCCATGGGCATGGCTGGTCTCCTTCAGTGTTCGGATGGCTGGCAGGGGGCGCACCGGGCGCAGGTCGGCATTTCCCGGGGCTCCCGCGGGTTCCGATGGACCTGGACGGTAGCGCGCAGGCGCTGCGTTGGAAGTAAGGCTAGACGTCCGAGCCGGAGGATGGCATCGGGATCGGCTGGTTTTTGCCTAAGGATTTCCTTAGAGACGCTATCAAAATGATTCTGGCGTCGTTGCGCGGCCTTGCCGTACTACTTGTACTGTCTGCGGCCGCGCGCCTAGCCAGAACCGCTTCGCTTCATTTTGATAGCGTCTCTTAGCCGCCAGCCGGTGAGTTCATGGCGCGCCGCAAACTTCGCCGAGCAGCCCGTGGCGGATGGCGTAGTGCACCAGTCCGGCGGTGGAGGCAATGTCCATCTTGTGCAGGATGTTGGCCTTGTGCGTGCTGACCGTCTTGTTGCTCAGCGACAGCGCGTTGGCGATCTCGTTGATGCCGCTGCCCTCCACCAGCATCGTGAAGATCTGGAGTTCACGTGCGCTCAGCGAGGTGTGCGGGAGATCGGCTTCCGGATGATGCATCTGCCGGATCAGTTTCTCCGCGATCTGCGCGGAGACGAAGGTGCCGCCCAGCGCGACCTTGCGGATGGCGCCGACCAGCTGAACGGCCTCGGCATTCTTGGTCAGGTAGCCGGCGGCGCCGGCGCGGATGGCCTGCACCGCGTACTGCGATTCGCGGTACATGCTGAGGACCAGCACCGGCAGTTCGGGCCGGCTGGCGCGGATCTGCCGGATCAGGGCGATGCCGCTGCGGCCCGGCATCGACATGTCGAGCAGCAGGATGTCGGCGGTGCTCTGCCGGACTTTGGCCAGCACCTCGTCACCATCGGCGGCCTCGTCGGTCACGCACATCTGCGGCTCCAGCGCGATGATCTTCTTCAGGCCGTCGCGGATGATGGCGTGATCGTCGGCAATCATGATGCGTATCATCGCGTCACTCCGTTGCGGCGCGTGCGCCGGCTTTCGGGAGTTCTGCTTCCACGCAGGTGCCGGCGCCCGGCTCGCTTTGCACCGTCAGGCGGCCGCCCAGCATCAGCGCGCGTTCATGCATGCCGAGCAGACCGAGGCTGCGATGCCGCCTGTCCGGACTGGAATCGATGCCGCGTCCGTTGTCGGAGATGCGCAGCCGGACCAGCGCCGGCTCTTCGCACATCACCACCAGCACATGGCTGGCACGGCCGTGGCGGCAGGCATTGGTGAGCGACTCCTGGGTAATGCGGAAAATGGCGGTGCTGAGTTCGCGTCCGAACGCGCAAGGCGTGGCGGGCAGGCGCAGGGTGCATTGCATGCCGCCACGCTCGGCCATGGATTCCGCCAGCCACTCGATGGCGGCGATCAGGCCAAGCTCGTCCAGCATGGGCGGGCGCAGGTCGGCGGCGATCCGCTGCACGGATTCCACCGTCGAATCGGCAATGTCCTTGAGCATCTGCACTTGCGTGCGCCAGTCGTGGGCGCCATGGCCCTGGGATTCAAGCAGGTTCAGGCCGAGCCGCAGCGCGGTGAGCGACTGGCCCAGCTCGTCGTGCAGCTCGCGCGAGATGCGCGTGCGCTCCGCTTCGCGTACGGACTCCAGGTAGGCCGACAATTCGCGCAGCTGCGTGCGCGAGGCCAGCAGCTCCTGCTGCGCCCGCTTGCTTTCGGTGATATCGCGCGAGATGCCGACGGTGCCGATGACTTCGCCGTGTTCGTCGCGGATCGGCGTCTTGATGGTGTCGTACCAGCGCAGCTTGCCGTCCTTGCCGCAGCGGCTTTCCTCATAGCGGCTGCGCTGGCCGCTGCGCACCACCGCGCGGTCGGTGCGCAGGTACTTGCGCGCCCAGCTTGCCGACCACACGTCGGCGGGCGTGCGCTCGAGGATGTTCTCCTCGGGCAGGCCGCAGGCGGCCATGAAGGCGTCGTTGACGAGGATGTAGCGCGAATCCCGGTCCTTCAGCCAGGCCTGGTCGGGAATGTTGTTGAGTATGGCCCTGTGCAGTGCCGAATAGATGTCCACCGTCTCCCCCAACGCTCCGGTCGTGTCGTATGCGCCGATCGCGACAATCGCCATGATTGATGCCGATGGCTCATCAGTCGCGGCATTGCGGCAGGTGCTGTTGCCGGGCTGTGGGCAATATAGATCGGCAGCGGGGGGAATGCTCTGCTAGTTTTCCACTATTGGCACGCGGTGGGATCGTGCCAGCGCTCTCCGTGCGTGCCGCCACTGCGCAATGCCGGCCGCTGCAGGTTCGCCTGCCACGCATGCTGTATCACCTGCGCAATCTGGTTGAACGCTGCCTTCGAGATCACGGTTTCCTCGCGCATCGTCATGCTCCAGCTTCCGCTCCGCTTTCCTGGCTGGTGTGGGCACCGCTGCCGCTCCCGTCGCCTTTCAGGTGTGCGCGTACCGCCTCGGCCAGCTCGGTTGCAGCCGGGGACAGGCTGCGGTTGCGCAGCGTGACGAGCCCGATCGAGCGTTCGGTCAGCGGCGCCGTCAGCAGCCGCTCGACAATGCCGGGCTGGCGCACCGTGCCGGCGGCAATTTCCGGCAGGGCCGCCACGCCAAAGCCGCATTCGACCATGGCCGCGATGGTGGCCAGGTGCTCCGCCTCGAATACCGGCTGGAAGCGGATGCGGTTCTGCAGGAAGGCCCACTCGGCGTACTGGCGCACGCTGCTCGGGTGGGTCATCGATACATGCGGCGCGCTGGCGGTATCGGCCCAGCGCAGCGGACCGGAGGCGCGCGCCAGCGGGTGCGCCGCCGGAATCAGCAGCACGAAGCGGTCGGACAGCAGCGGCTCATAGTGCAGGTCGGCCTGCTGCGGGTCGGCGGCGGTCAGGGCGAAATCCACGTCGCCCGAGCGCACCAGGTCGAAGGCGGGGCCGGACAGCGTATCGAACACCTTGAGCGCCACTTCCGGCCGCGCGCGGTGGTAGGCCATCAGCACGCGCGGCAGCATGCGCGCCGCCAGCGACGGCAGCGCCGCTACGGCCACCTGGCCCTTTTCGGCGCTGGCAATGCCGGTCACCGCATCGATGGCGCCACGAAAGGCGGTCTGCAGCAGCGCGGCCTGCTGCATGAAGACCTTGCCGGCCGCCGTCAGGCGCACGGTGCGGGTGGTGCGGTCGAACAGGCGCACGCCGAGCGATTCTTCGATGCGCAGGATCTGGGTGGAGAGGGCGGATTGCGACAGGTGCAGCTGGCTGGCCGCCTGCCGGAAGTTCAGGGTGCGGCCGAGGACCAGCGTGGTCTCGATATCGCGCATCGACAGGTTGATCTTCATAAGCCTGCGGACGCCCGGGAGGGCGATATGGAAAAGGAATGAGATTGATCTGGGTTGGCGATCATTCTATCCATAAAATCGACTTCATCTATCAAAGCGGCTTCTTTACACTGCTGCCATTCCGATCCGTGGTGCTGGCGTACCGCTATTCCTGGAGATCCTATGCAGAATCCGACCGCTCCGGTCACCCTGACCCGCCCCGGCGCCGCACATGCGGTGGTGGTGGGCGGCGGCACCATGGGCGCCGACGTGGCTGTCGTCCTGACCCGCGCGCTATGCCGCACCACCGTGGTCGAGCCCGACGCAGGCCGCGCCGCCGCGCTGCCCGTGCGCGTTGCCGAAAACCTGTCCGCCATCGGCCGTGCAGAAGGCGCCACCCGGCTGGCTGTGGTCGCGGATCTGGATGCCATCGACTGGTCCACGGTGGACCTCGTCATCGAGTGCATTCCCGAGCGCCTGGAGCTCAAGCAGCAGTTGTTTGCCGACCTGGTGCCCCGCGCGCGGCCCGACGCCGTGCTGACCAGCAACAGCTCGAGCTTCCCGATCAGCGCCATCGGCGCCGGCTTGCCCACGCGCGGGCGGATGCTGGGCCTGCACTTCTTCATGCCGGCCCACCTGGTGCCGCTGGTGGAAGTGGTGATGGGCGCCGACAGCGACGAGGCCTGCGCGGATGCGCTGATCGCCTTCATGCGCCGTTGCGCCATGGTGCCGGTCAAGGTGCGGCAGGACCTGCCAGGCTTCCTTGCCAACCGGCTGCAGCATGCGCTGTCGCGCGAGGCCTTCAGCCTGATCGATCGCGGCATTGCCTCGCCCGAAGACGTGGACGCAGCAGTGCGGTTCGGATTCGGTTTCCGCTTCCTGGCAGCAGGCCCCGTGCTGCAGCGCGACCATGCCGGCATCGAAGTGCATGCGGCGGCCGGCGCTACCATGTACCCGACTTTCTGCAACGATGACCATCCGGCGCGCTGCCTGACCGAGCGCGCGGCGGACGGGCGCCACGGCATGAAGCGAGGGGAAGGCTTCTACCCGTGGACGCCGGAAACCATTGCCGCCGAACGTGCGCGCTATGACCGCCTGCTGCGCGCCGGCCTTGACCTGATTGCACCAGAACTGCCGGAGATCCAGCCATGACCCAACCCACTACCGTTGCCGGCGTGCCGCTTGCCGATTCGCCGCTGATTATCACCGTCGCGCCGAATGGTGCCTACAAGCGTGCGTCCGACCATCCGGCCGTGCCGCTGACCGCCGCGGCGCTGGCGGCCGATGCGAAGGCCTGCCTCGATGCCGGCGCCGCGATGATGCACATGCATGTGCGCGATGCGGAAGGGCGGCACTCGCTAGACGCGCAGACCTACCGCGACGCCCTGGCCGCCGTGAAGCAGGCCGTGGGCGATGCGCTGCTGGTGCAGGTCACCAGCGAGGCCGCCGGCATCTACAAGGCGGCCGAGCAGATGGCAATGGTGCGTGAGTTGCGGCCGGAAGCAGTCTCGATCGGCCTGCGCGAAGTTGCCGTGCCCGACATTCCGGAGAGCGAGCTGGCGGCATTCTTTGCATGGATCGCGCGCGAGCGCATCATGGCCCAGATCATCCTGTATGACGCGGCGGACGTGCAGCGCTGGCAGTCGATGCGCGAGCGTGGGCTGGTGCCGCCGGGAGCGTGGTCGGTGCTGTATGTGCTGGGCCGCTACTCGGCCGGGCAAGTATCCTCGCCCCGCGACCTGCTGCCATTCCTGCAGGTGGCGGACGGCACGTTGCCGTGGGCGATCTGTGCGTTCGGCCGCGAGGAGAATGCTTGCGTCACCGCAGCCGCCGCTTTCGGCGGACACGTGCGGGTGGGGTTCGAGAACAACCTGTTCCTGCGCGATGGCAGCCTGGCGGCTGGCAATGCGGCGCTGGTGGCACAAGCGGCGCAGGGTGGGCTGACGTTGGGCCGCCCGCTTGCGAGCGCCGCCGATGCGCGGCGAATTTATGGCGAGGTGCGTTGAGCCCGTGGCCGTTGCCGGTCACGCTTCCGGTTCGGATGGGGCCGGTTCAATGGCTATCAGCACACTGCAGGGCACTTTATCCAGCAGCAGGCCATGGCCCTGGCCCGCCCACCAGCGCGCCAGCATGCCACACCTGCGGTGGCCCACCACGACCAGGTCCACATTCAGTTCCCTTGCCATCTGGGAGATCCGCTCGATCGGACTGCCCGTCGCGAGATGGCCCACGGCGTCGACGCCGTACGCCTTGAGCCTTTCCACGCCTTCGCTGAGGATGTCGCGAGCCGACTGCTCCTCGATCGAGGCGGCCTCCATCGCCAGGGCATCGAAGCCGCGAAGCCAGTAGGCATTGTCGAGGACCGCAAGCAGATGCGTCTTCGCCTGCCGCTCCCTTGCCAGTTCCGCACCGTAGAGGAGCGCCCTGCGTCCTTCCCGTGTTCCGTCATAGCAGAGCAAGATTCGAGAAAACAGGGCCATTGTCGTTCTCCTGGCCTGGCATCCGCGTGCGCAACGAACGCCGGGGCGCCGTCCGGATGCATTGAGGAATGGAATTCTCGCAAGTATGCGCTGCGAGCGCCGTTGCCGGTCAGACTCCCCAAAGGATGTCCGCATGCTGGCGAAGCGCCTCCCGCATCATGTCGAGGAGAGGATAGGCGCGCTGCGCGAGGACGCCAGGTGCCCCGCCAGCCGCCACCGATGCATGACGACTGGCAGTGCCACCTTGTTTCGCAGGCTGTCCGTCTGCACGGATGGCGGCCTCAAGCTTGCTGATGGCTTCGGGCAATTCGCTGTAGGCAATCGCGCCGCGGGCACCGATGCGCTTGCCGACAATCCCCAGCAGATACTGCGCCTGATCGCGAAGCATGGTGATGTCCTGCGTGGCCCGGCAGTGAAGTCTGACAAGCATATGAGTTCCTCCGCACGTTGTTAACAGCGGGCCGCCTTGTACTCAAGGGGTCACGTTCAGGCACCGCAGCCGTGGGACTTGTCACGGTTCCGGAAGTATTCGTCCCTCTCGATTCCCTGCTACGACGTTATGTCATGTTGTGACATATTCAAGTACGCGACGCCGGTGACTGTTGGAGTCGTGGCATCCGTACAGGGTTCGCCCAAACGGCAGCGGCGATCTTCGTTCAACGTACAGGGCGAAACTTAAAACGGACTTAAGCCGTCCGGACTGACTGCAGATTTTTGGTTCTTCGCCGGATTTCGGGTCTGGGTTCTTGGGCGCTCTGCTGTTTCGCCGGCGTAGCCGGCGACTCCCTTTTTGACTGCGCCAAAAAGGAAGCAAAAAGCGCCTTCTTGCCCGCCGGGCGGGAGTCTTATCGTAGTGAGCGACGGTTTTTGTACGGGTATTTGCTTCAGGGCATAACTGGACTGCCTGCCGCGCAGATCGCCAGGGGCAACGCCGGGAACAGCGCCGTCCTCCCGACCTCGTGAGAGCGGAGTGGCACGTGATCGAGCGGCGTGCCTGCGGCAAGAGTTTTTGGACCCCAACTGTGGGGCGCGATTCGGCTGCACATGCCGCCGGGTCTCAAGCTGCATACCACTCCGCTCTCACGAGGTCGGGAGGACGGTCTGTCAATGCCTCGCGCCGTCTCGTTACCACGCGGCAGGCATCGTAGCTATGCCCTGAAGCGTATACCCGTACAAAAACCGTCGAACACTACGATAAGACTGGCCGTCCGCCGAGGACAGACGGCGCCTTTTGCCTACTTTTGGGCG
>NZ_JWMA01000179.1 GCF_000812465.1 Cupriavidus sp. IDO
TGTCTTGGCCGCCATGCTTGCCTGCCGCTCTCGATGTTCTTCTTTCCACATCCGAACGTTAGATCACATCTACGGCGAATTTTCAAACGGGCTCTTAGAGCATAGTTGAGCTCGACCACGGGAAAAGTGGTGCGTATTAGAGCGATGTGGTCCGCGAGTCGATGCCATTGGACCCGCCAGGATAAATGGGCGGTACCAGCGTCGACATAGTGCAGGCTGCTCGCTACTGTTTGCGCCGGCAGCAGGTATTCGAGGCTCGTTTTCGCCTGAAGGAAACGCAGGAGTCGGTCATTGTGCGCGCCGGCGCATGAGATTTTCAACTCCACTCAGTCAGCGGAGCGACGCGTGACGATGAGCTCGATCATGATATTCGCGTGACTTAAGCTGTTGCGCCGATTTAGTGGGTAGGGAGGACCACAGACGGCAGTATCCGCTTCTCCAACCGCGGCCTTGATCTGTAGCGGATATGCTCATCCGATGAGACTGCTCATTAGGCTCCGGTATTGACAAGCCGCGCAGGATTGTGGACGAGCGCATCGCTGCAATCGTTCCGGTCCATGGGCCGAGCGATGTCGTAGTCGTCCCGGTTGCTGGCGAGCCAGGCTCTGCCGGAAGCCCACCCGTGCGCGGACAGAGCGGAATCTCCGGACTAATCGTGTCGGTCGCCGGTTGGGCCCGCGTATTGTTACGAGCCCGGCCAGGGCGGCCAGGCTAAGGAAATAAGAGCTGCTAAGAACTCTCTTCATGGCAGAGGACCTCCGATTCTCAGCGCATTTGCCTCATGCCCCATAGTAAGTTCGCGGCGGATCGTCGGCGCACGCGGACGCTGGCTACATCATCATAGTGCGCGGAAGAAGGGGGCTGGCACACACCTTCGTATGTTTCCTTCCCCCACGCGGGAGGGCCTCGAGTCTAAGGGGGGCTACTACGACGAAAGAGTGACGGCCTGGCCATTCAAGCCGGGACGGTGCACGGCGACCGCCGCAAACTGGCCCGACGCGTAATCAAAGATCACCACTGTGTCTCGCGCCGTGCAATAGAGTTTCCCATGCGGACCAAATCGCAGGCCTCGCGGCCGTTGAAAGGGAACGTCAGCTGGCGGATCAAAGACGCGGACGAACTTGCCACTTCTGTAGCGGCCGTCGGGTCCGAACACTCCGCCTCCTGGATTTAGACCTGGGATCTTGCCACTATCGAGTCTGACCTCGCCACGGCGATCCACTGCGAGTATGCGGTCGTCGCCGCTATCCAGGTAAAGGAGGGTCCCAGCTGGGTTCCAGCTCATCCCTCTTGGGTCCACAATGCGCGCGTCGTTTGAGAAGACGCCCAGAGCAGCGCCTTTCGCGG
>NZ_JWMA01000002.1 GCF_000812465.1 Cupriavidus sp. IDO
CCGGCCGGGATCGATGCGGCGGGCAGCGCCGATCAGGAGCCTGCCGCGCGCATTCGCTACGAGCCGTACCTGTGGGCGGCCGTCTGGTGCGCCGGGGCAACGGCGCTTTCGGCGCTGGCACACCCGTGGTTCGACCTGGTCAATATCGCGATGCTGTTCCTCGTCGCGGTCGTCGGGGTGGCCCTGCGGCACGGACGCGCCGCGGCGGCGGTGGCATCCGTGATCGCGGTGGGAGCGTTCGATTTCTTCTTTGTGCCGCCGCGGCTGTCGTTTGCGGTCAGCGACATGCAGTACCTGCTGACGTTCTTCGTGCTGCTTTCCGTCGGGCTTGTCATCGGCCAGCTGACGGCGGGACTGCGCGAGCAGGCTCAGGTGTCGGTACGGCGCGAGACCGATGCGCGCACGCTGTACGAGCTCGCGCGCGAACTGTCATCGGCGCTGACGACTGACCAGATCGTGTCGATCGGCAGCCGGTTCCTGCGCGCGGCTTTCGGGGCGCGATCGGCGTTCTTCCTGGTTTCGCCAGAGGGTCGATTGCTGTCGCCGGCGTTCGATACCGAAGGCGGTGGCGACGTGCGCAGCGACGCGATCGACCACGTGCTGGCGCAATGGGTGTTCGACCACGGCCAGCCGGCAGGCACCGGTACGAACACGCTGCCTGCCGGCACGGTGCTTTACCTCCCGCTCAAGGCGCCGATGCAGACACGCGGCGTGCTGGCGGTGGAGCCGCAGGTATGGCGAGCCTTTGCCCAGCCCTCGTTGCGGCGGCAGGTCGACGTCTTTGCGACGCTGATCGCGATTGCCATCGAACGCCTGCACTATGTCGATGTCGCGCAGCAGGCGCTGCTGTCGATGGAATCGGAGCGGCTGCGCAGTTCCCTGCTGGCGGCGGTATCGCATGACTTGCGCACGCCGCTGACGGCATTGATCGGCATGGCAGAGACCATGCAGCGCAGCGATCCGCCGCTGCCGCCGCACATGGCCGATATCGCATCAGCGATGCGCGAGCAGGCGAAGCGCATGAGTACGATGGTGGTCAACCTGCTGGACATGGCGCGCCTGCAGGGCCGTGACGTGCGCATGCAGAAGGAGTGGCAGTCGTTCGAAGAGTTGGTGGGGGCCGCGCTGGCGTCGCTGCGAGATGCGCTGGCGCATCATCGCGTCGTGGTGGCGGATTTGTCATCAGTACCCCTGGTCGAGTGCGATGCGGTACTGATGGAGCGGGTGTTATGCAACCTGCTGGAGAACGCGGCCAAGTACACGCCACCGGGCACGGAGATCCGCGTGCGGGCGGCGTTGACGGATGAAGAGGTGCGGCTGGTGATCGAGGACGATGGACCAGGGGTACCAGCGGGCAGGGAGCGCCAGATCTTCGAGAAATTTACGCGTGGCGAGCGCGAATCCGTCACGCCGGGCGTGGGCCTCGGCCTGGCCGTATGCGAGGCAATCGTGCAGGCGCATGGCGGCCACATCTGGGTCGAGCCGGCGCAGCGCCCGGACAGGCCCGAGGGCAGCGCCGGTGCACGCTTCGTGGTGGCCTTGCCGCGCGGCAATCCGCCGGTGATCCTGCCGGAGTCCGCAGACATACCGGCGCAATAGCCGCCAACAAGACGGGAGTGCTGACAGATGCCATTCGAGTTTTCGCCCACGGTGCTGCTGATCGAGGACGAACCGCATATCCGCCGGTTCGTGCGCGAGGCGCTGCAGTCCGAGGGCTGCAGCGTGCACGAAGCGGATTCGCTCAGGCGCGGGCTGATCGAGGCCGGTACGCGCCAGCCCGACCTGGTGATCCTCGATCTCGGGCTGCCCGATGGCGATGGCGTGACGCTGATCCGCGAGGTGCGCACCTGGACCGAAGTGCCGGTGCTGGTGCTGTCCGCGCGTAGTGGCGAGGCGGACAAGATCGAGGCGCTAGATGCCGGTGCCGACGATTACCTGACCAAGCCGTTCGGCGTGGGGGAACTGATTGCACGGCTACGTGTGCTGCTGCGTCGCCATGCGAAGTCCAACCCTCATGGTGCCGTGCAGATTGCGTTTGGCGACGTGCAGGTCGACCTGGCCAACCGCCTGGTCACGCGCGCGGGGGAGGCGGTGCATCTGACGCCGATCGAGTACCGGCTGCTGGCGGTACTGATCGCCCATCGCGGCAAGGTGATGACGCATCGCGAGCTGTTGCGGGAGGTCTGGGGGCCTTCGCACGCGGAAAGCAGCCAGTACCTGCGCGTCTATATGGGCCACCTCCGCCACAAGCTGGAAGCCGATCCGGCGCAGCCGGCGCATCTGCTGACAGAGGTCGGGTTGGGCTATCGCTTTGCGGGGTAGGGACGGGCGGCCGAGATCGGGCGGTCTGTCGGCAACGAGCGGCCAAAAGAAAAAAGGCCGATGCGATTGCATCGGCCTTTCCTCTTCTATCGGTTGGCTCCCCGACCTGGGCTCGAACCAGGGACCTACGGATTAACAGTCCGGCGCTCTACCGACTGAGCTATCGGGGAACAGCTGAGAAAAAAATTATAACCAGTTTCTCGTTGGTCCGTCAATACCTTCCAACATTTCATTCTTGTTGTCAGGCATGCCGAAGCTTCTGGTTGTGTTGTGCCGCCGCTTGCGAAGGGCATTTCTGCCGGCTTCGGGGCGCCGCGCGTCCAACAGCGAGGCCGCATTATAGCCGCGCTTTTCCGTTTGCGCCAGAAAAAACCGCCTTGCGGCGGCTTCTCCCTGCGAGCACGATTGTTGCGCTTGCAATCAGTCGAACACCGGCGAATCCACGCCGAGGATCTTGTGCAGCTTCGGCGAGGTGGTGGTGTACTGCATGTGGATCTTCTTCTCGGGGAAGATGTAGGGCGCAGCACCGAACGCGGCCAGCGCGGCCTCGTGGAAGCCTGACAGGATCAGCTTCTTCTTGCCGGGGTAGGTGTTGATGTCACCCACCGCGAAGATGCCCGGGATGTTGGTCTCGAACTTCTCGGTGTCCACCTTGATCTGCTTGCGCTCCAGGTCCAGGCCCCATTCGGCGATCGGGCCGAGCTTGGGCGACAGGCCGAAGAACACCAGCAGGTCGTCCACCGGCAGGCGGCGGGTCACGCCGTCGGCGCCGGTGACCTTGATCTCGTTCAGCACGCCGTCCTTCTCTTCGTAGCCGCCGATCTGGCCGACCAGGAACTGCATTTCCATCTGTTCGCACAGTTCCTTCATCTTGGCGACCGATGCGGGCGCGGCGCGGAAGCCGTCGCGGCGGTGGATCATCACCACCGACTCGGCCTTGCCGACCAGGTCCAGCGTCCAGTCGAGCGCCGAATCGCCGCCGCCGACGATCACCAGGTTGCGGCCATGGAAGCGGCTCGGATCCTTGACGCGGTAGAACAGCTGCTTGCCGTCGAACTTGTCGATGCCTTCGACCTTCAGCGTGCGCGGCTGGAACGAACCGACGCCGGCCGCGATGAAGATGGTCTTGGTGATGAAGCGGGTTCCGAGCGAGGTCTCGACGAAGAAGCGGCCGTCTTCGCGGCGCTCCACGACGGCGACTTCCTGGCCCAGGTGGAAGGTCGGCTCGAACGGCTCGATCTGCTTGAGCAGGTTGTCGGTCAGTTCCTGGCCGGTGCAGATGGGCACGGCCGGGATGTCATAGATGGGCTTGTCCGGATACAGTTCCACGCACTGGCCGCCGACCACTTTCAGGGAATCGATGACATGCGCCTTGATCTCGAGCAGGCCCAGTTCAAAGACCTGGAACAGCCCGACCGGGCCGGCACCGACGATCAGCGCGTCGATTTCGAGCGGCTGGCCGCCAGCGGTGTTGCCGCCGGCAACCTGCCTGGTCGTGTCGGCAACGGGATTTGGAATGCTCAAGTCCATATTCGTCCTGATTCGTGGTCGGGCACCTTGTGCCCGGTATTGCGGAAAGCGAGTGGGGACGGCTTTCTTCTTTCTTGTTACTGTCAGCGCTGCAGGTATTGCAGCTTGTCGGTGGCGTCCTTCCATTCCTCGGCTTCGGCCAGCGGGGCCTTGGTCTTGGTGATGGAGGGCCACGAACGCGCCAGTTCGGCGTTCAGGTCAATGAATTGCTGCTGGTCGCCCGGAACGTCTTCCTCGGCGTAAATGGCGTTCACCGGGCATTCGGCCACGCACACTGCACAGTCGATACACTCATCCGGGTCGATGGCCAGGAAGTTCGGGCCTTCACGGAAACAATCGACCGGACATACGTCAACGCAGTCTGTGTATCGGCAACGGATGCAGGATTCGGTGACAACGTGAGTCATTTCGGTTCCAGAAAAACGGGTCGGCTTTTGATGGGATACTGGTTCTGGCCGCTTCTTGCCGGCGGGCTGCCTGCATCCGCATGGTTGCGTTCTGCGGGGCGAGCGCCGGCCGTGGCCTTTCAGAAGCCGGTATTGTATCCGAGCCTTCTGGCAAGAATAGCGACTCTATATAGCGGGATCAGATAGTTTTCTTATTTCTTTATGTATATTTGATCGGGCGCAGGTGGCTGCCTGCAGCGCCATGCGTGGCAGGATGAAGATGTCGATGGCACGCCGCTCTTCCAGGAGATCAGGATGCTGCGTTCGAAACGTGATTCCGGATACGCATTTCGACCGGGATGGATGGCCGGCCTACTGAGTCTGTTTGTGTTGATTGCCGCACACGGCCCGGTTGCGAACGGACAAGCGCTCTCGCAGCCGGCCATGGCAGACAGCGTGGTTTCCCGGCTGGTGGCCTGGCGCGGGCGTACCGACCAGCCGGTGCGGCTGGCAACGCTGACCGCCTTTGACTGGGACAGCTTCAGCGTCACCAAGGGGCCCGCGGGCGATGCGATGGCGAATTGCGGCCGTGCTGGCCTGTTGCCATGCGGCCCGGAACTGCAGCCGCCGGCGGGGCAGCCGGTCCAGGTCTTGCGGTTCCGCCGGGGCAGCACGCAAGTCTACGAAGAGCGCATCATGGCGGAGAACGGCGTGTTCGCCGAGCCGCTGCCGGCCGGCGTGCCCCGTGCCGCAGCGACACTCGTGTCCTGCGTGGACGGGCAGGGGCGGCAACTCTGGTGCCTGCAGGACCGCGCGCAGTTGCGCAAGCCGGCACAGTTTCTCGACGGCGGCTGACGCGGAGCTACCCGCGCGAGGCGGCGGCCTGCAGCCGCTTCGGTTAGCATGTCGGCCTGACCCGGCATTGCCGTCTGGCTCGCTATGATCATTCCCTCTCTGCTCGACACCGACCTGTACAAATTCACGATGATGCAGGTGGTGTTGCATCATTTCCCGCAAGCGCAGGTCGAGTACCGCTTCAAGTGCCGTAACTCCGGCATCGACCTGGTGCCGTACATCGACGAAATCCGCGCCGAGGTGACCCAGCTCTGCCAGCTGCGTTTCACCGAGGATGAACTGGCATACCTGCGCGGCATGCGCTTCATCAAGAGCGATTTCGTCGACTTTCTCGCGCTGTTCCACCTGAACGAGAAGTACGTGACCATCACGCCCGCGCCGGCGGGCAATGGCGAGATCGAGATCTCGATCGTCGGGCCGTGGCTGCACACGATCCTGTTCGAGGTGCCGCTGTTGGCCATCGTCAATGAAGTCTATTTCCGCCGTACGCAACCGCGGCCAGACATGGAGGAGGGACGCAGGCGGCTGCGTGAAAAGCTTGCTCTCCTGAAGGCGCCGCAGTATGCCGACTGCGTGATCGCGGACTACGGCACCCGCCGGCGCTTTGCGCGCGACTGGCAGGAAGAGGTCCTGCTGGAGATGCGCCAGCTGCTGGGCCCGCAACTGGCCGGCACCAGCAATGTCCACTTTGCCCGGCTGCACAATATCGTGCCGCTCGGCACCATGGCGCACGAATACCTGCAGGCATGCCAGGCGCTGGGTCCGCGGCTGCGCGATTCGCAGGTCTTCGCACTGGAGAACTGGGCGCGCGAGTACCGCGGCGACCTTGGGATCGCGCTGTCCGATACGGTCGGCTTCGATGCCTTCCTGCGCGATTTCGACCTGTACTTCTGCAAGCTGTTCGACGGCGTGCGCCATGATTCCGGCGATCCGATCGTCTGGGGCGAGAAGATGCTGGCGCACTACACGGCCAACCGTGTCGATCCGCGCGGCAAGACGCTGATCTTCAGCGACAGCCTCGATATCCCGCGCGTGATCGAGTTGTACGAGCGCTTCCGCGGCCGCTGCCGCCTGGCCTTTGGCGTGGGCACCAACCTGACCAACGACCTTGGCTACACGCCGCTGCAGATTGTCATCAAGATGGTGCGATGCAACGGCCAGCCGGTGGCCAAGCTCTCGGACACGCCGGAAAAGACGATGTGCGACGACGCCGGCTACCTGGCCTACCTGAGGCAGGTGTTTGCCGTTCAACCGGCTGCGTAGCAAAATTCATGGCCCTCCGGGCAGGCTCGGGGCGCTGACGCAGAACTATAATCAGCCAGTTCGCCCCCGACCCGCCGGTCACCCTTCACAAGGCCATATGGAAACCAACGACGCCCGCGACCGCATCTTTGCCCGAATCCGTGCTGCCCAGGGGCGCGCGCCCAAGGTCAGCAGCGGCGAGCGCGCGGCAGTGGCCGACTACCTGGCGCGTCACCCGCAAGGGCCGCGCCCTGCGTCCGCGGGCGACCTGATCGAGGCCTTCGTGCTGCAGGCGCAGAAGATGGCCTCGACAGTCGACCGCGTGGCAACGCTGGTGGACGTCCCGGCCGCCGCGGCGCGCTTTCTCGATAGCCTGAGCCTAGTGCGCCGCGCGGTGGCATGGGATGCCCTGGGCGCATTGCCGTGGCAGGAGAGCGGCCTGGCAGTGGAATGCCGTCCGCCCATCCGCGACGTGCAGGGCGACCACGACCACGGCGATCTGGTGGGCATCACCGGCTGTTTCTGCGCCATTGCAGAGACCGGCTCGCTGATGCTGCTGTCGGGGCCGCAGACCTTCGCCTCGGCTGCACTGTTGCCCGAGACGCATATTGCCGTGGTGCCGGTATCGCGCATCGTCGCAGGCCTCGAAGACGCTTTCGCGCTGGTGCGCAGCGAGCGGGGCGAGCTGCCGCGTGCGACCAATATCATCAGCGGCCCGTCCCGCACCGGCGACATCGAGCAGACCATCGTGCTGGGCGCACATGGCCCGTATCGCGTCCATGTCATCCTGGTGAACGACGCCTGACGCTTGCATTGGCCGGTGCAATCGGCCGGGCGCAATGGTGCTTGATTTACACTTGCAGGTTCGCTGCGGGCCGGCCTGACAGGCCATTTCCGCGCAGCACGTTCCGCTTGCGCCGATGGCTGGCGCAAGGATTCCTCACCTGCATTCATTGCATTTCGAGCCAAGGAGAATCCGCCTGATGCGACGCGCCTCCGTGCTGATGCCGCTGCTGGCCATGCTGGCCGTTCTTCCCTCATTCGCCTGCGCTGCCGATCTCGACGGCGCGACACTGTCGGCGCTGTGGGGGCTGCCGTTCGCAGGCCTGCTGTTGTCGATCGCGCTGTTCCCGCTGGTGGCGCCCAGGCTCTGGCATCACCACTACGGCAAGATCGCCGCGGCCTGGGGCCTGCTGTTCCTGCTGCCGTTCGCGATGTCCTTCGGCGTGCACGCGGCTATTGCCAACACCATGCACGCGCTGCTGGGCGAGTACATCCCGTTCATTGCGCTGATCGCGGCGTTGTATATCGTGGCGGGCGGCATCTGCGTGCGCGGCAACCTGCACGGCACGCCGCGGCTGAACACCGGCATTCTCGCGCTGGGTACCTTGCTGGCCAGTTTCATGGGCACGACGGGTGCGGCCATGCTGCTAATCCGGCCGTTGCTGCGCGCCAACGACAACCGGCGCCACGTGGCGCACGTAGTGGTGTTCTTCATCTTCCTGGTTGCCAATGCCGGCGGTTCGCTGACGCCGCTGGGCGATCCGCCGCTGTTCCTCGGCTTCCTGCAGGGCGTGGACTTCTTCTGGACCATGCGCCACATCTTTCCGGAGACGGTGTTCATCTGCGTGGCATTGCTGGTGATTTTCTATCTGGTCGACCGGCACTACTACCACAACAGGGAAGAGGACCTTCCGCCTGCTCTCGATCCGACCCCTGACTCGCGTGGCATCCGCATCGAGGGCAACTTCAATTTCGTGCTGCTGCTGGCCATCATCGGCCTGGTACTGATGAGCGGCCTGTGGAAGCCGGGCATCGTCTTTGACGTGATGGGCACCGAGGTGCCGCTGCCGGCCGCGGTGCGCGATTTGCTGCTGGTGGTGGTCGCGGTGGTGTCGCTGATGGTAACGCCGCACTCGGCGCGGGCCGGCAACGAATTCAACTGGGAGCCGATCCTGGAAGTCGGCAAGCTCTTTGCCGGCATCTTCCTGACCATCATTCCGGTCATCGCCATGCTCAAGGCCGGCACCGACGGCGCCTTCGCCGGCGTCGTGCGCACGGTGAGCGACGCCAACGGCCAGCCGATCGACAGCATGTACTTCTGGGCGACCGGGATCCTGTCGTCGTTCCTGGACAATGCGCCGACCTACCTGGTGTTCTTCAATACCGCCGGCGGCGATCCGGCCACGCTGATGACGCGCGATGCCTCGACCCTGGCGGCCATTTCCGCAGGCGCTGTGTTCATGGGCGCCAATACCTATATCGGCAACGCGCCCAACCTGATGGTGAAGGCGATTGCGGAAAACCGCGGTGTGCGGATGCCCAGCTTCTTCGGCTATATGCTGTGGTCGGGCGGGGTCTTGGTGCCGTTGTTCCTGGTGATGACTTTCCTCTTCTTCCACGTTTGATGCCATGAAGCCGTCCATTCTCGTTACCCGTGCCATCTTCCCCGAGGTGATCGAGCGCCTCGCGCAGTATTTCGATGTCGACGACAACCAGCAGGACGCTGTGCTGGACGCCGCCGCGCTCAAAGCCCGGCTGGCCGGCAAGGCCGGCGTGCTGGCCAATGCCGCGGACCGGATCGACGCCGACCTGGTATCGGTATTGCCCGGCTTGCGCGCGGTCTGCAATATGGCCGTGGGCTACAACAATCTCGACGTGCCCGCGCTGACGGCGGCCGGCATCGTCGCGACCAATACACCAGACGTGCTGACCGAAACCACCGCGGACTTCGGCTGGGCGCTGCTGATGGCCACGGCGCGGCGCGTGACGGAAGCCGAGCACTATCTGCGGGCCGGCAAGTGGCAGCGCTGGAGCTACGACATGCTGGTGGGCGTGGACCTGTACGGCAGCACGCTGGGTATCCTGGGCATGGGCCGCATCGGCCAGGCGCTGGCCCGCCGCGCAGCCGGGTTTGGCATGACGGTGCTGTACCACAACCGCAGCCAGCTGCCTGAGGCCACCGAGCGCTCGCTCAATGCGCGCTACGTCAGCAAGGCCGAATTGCTGGAGCAGTCCGACCATCTGCTGCTGGTGCTGCCGTACGGCCCGGAAAGCCATCACGCCATCGGCGCGACGGAGCTGAGCCAGATGAAATCGACGGCCACGCTGGTGAACCTTGCGCGCGGCGGTATCGTCGACGATGCAGCGCTGGCGAAGGCACTGCGCGAGAAGCGCATTTTCGCGGCGGGGCTGGACGTATTCGAGGGCGAGCCCAGGGTGCATCCCGATCTGCTGACGGTGCCCAACGTCGTGCTGACGCCGCATATCGCCAGCGCCTCGGAAAAGACCCGCAAGGCGATGGCGATGCTGGCCGCCGACAACCTGATTGCCGCGCTCGATGCTGGCCCGCAGGCAGGACAACCGCCCTCCGTCATCAATCTTGAGGTAATGTCGCGTCGCCGCTGAGGCCGGCGTGCGCCATTACGATTTCCCGTTTCCTTCATGACGTTGATTCCCTTCCTGACGCTTGGATTTGCACTGCTCGCTGTCGTACTGCTGATTGTCTTGCTGCTGCGCCAGCAGGCGACACCGGCCGCAAACGGCGATCTCTTGCGCGCGCTTGCCGATATGCGGGCCGAGGGCGCGCGCGGCATGGAGCGCATGGAGCGCGAGTTGCGCACAGAGGTCGGGGAGAGCGCGCGGGGCAACCGCGCGGAGTCGGCGCAGCAGATGATGCGCTTCCAGCAGACGCTGTCGTCGCAGCTCACCAGCATCGCCACCCTGCAGAACAACCAGATCGATGCCTTTGCGCAGCAACTGGCCAAGCTGACCGAATCCAACGCACAGCAACTGGAACATGTCCGCCAGAACCTGCTGCTGCAGGGGCAACAGGCGCGCGACGAGCAGGCGATCTCGCTGCGCCGCTTCGGCGATGGGCTGCAGCAACAGCTGGCGCAGATGTCCGAGGCGAACGAGCGCCGGCTGGCCGAGGTGCGGGCCACGCTCGAGCAGAAGCTGCGTGACATCGAGGCCAACAACTCGGCCAAGCTCGAGGAGATGCGCCGCACCGTCGATGAGAAGCTGCACGCCACGCTCGAGCAACGGCTGGGCGAATCGTTCAAGCTGGTTTCGGACCGGCTCGAGCAGGTCCATCGCGGACTGGGCGAAATGCAGATGCTGGCCCAGGGCGTCGGGGACCTGAAGAAGGTGCTGACCAATGTGAAGTCGCGCGGCACCTGGGGGGAAGTTCAGCTCGAGATGCTGCTCGAGCAGATGCTGACGCCGGAGCAGTACGGCAAGAATATCGAGACCGTGCGCAATTCCGGCGCGCGGGTGGAATTCGCGATCCGGCTGCCGGGCAAGGCAGCCGACAATGCGCCGGTATGGCTGCCGATCGACGCCAAGTTTCCCAAGGAGCAGTACGAGCGGCTGCTGGATGCGCAGGAGCGGGGCGACGTCGATGGCGTGGCCGCCTACGGCCGGGAACTGGAAGTGGCGTTGCGGCGCGAAGCGCAGACCATTTCGGAGAAGTACCTGTCGCCGCCCGCCACCACCGACTTCGCCATTCTCTTCCTGCCGACCGAAGGGCTGTACGCCGAAGTACTACGCCGTCCGGGGCTCACCGATGTGATGCAGCGCGACTATCGCGTGACGGTGGCCGGGCCGACCACGCTGACGGCCCTGCTCAACAGCCTGCAGATGGGCTTCCGCACGCTGGCGCTGGAAAAGCGGTCGAGCGAAGTATGGGAAGTGCTGGGCGCGGTGAAGACCGAGTTCGGAAAGTTCGGCGAGGTACTGGCCAAGACCCGGGATACGCTGGAGCGTGCGGCGCGCAATATCGAGCAGGCCGAAGTGCGAACGCGCCAGATGGCGCGCAAGCTGCGTACGGTGGAAGCCTTGCCGGGCGACGCGGCTCAGCAACTGCTTGGAACGGATGCGCCGGAAGTCCCGGAGGACAGTGCCGGCTGATGGCGGGCAGAAGGAGGGCGCAGCCGTCAGGCCGCGCCGAAGTGCTCAGTGGCTGTCTTCGGGAGCCAGTTCACGCACGTGAACCTCAATGCCGCCAAAGCGCGCGGCCACCCAGTTGTAGGCCTTGCACGCCAGCCAGAGCAGGCCGAAGCCGATCAGTGCGTTCAGGATCAGCGCCGTGAAAACGGTGATGCCAGGCAGGTCGCCGTAGCGGATGAACGCGACGAACAGGCCCAGCGAAACGATCGGCACCGAAAAGCAGAGATAGACCAGCACCAGGGCGCGAGCGGTCTTGACGGGGTGGAGGTAGGCGATCTCCTGATTCATGGCGGGGGATAACTCAAATAGATGGCAGAATCGTGCGGCAAGTGTATCGAACGGCTGAATCCGCGCATAGCCCGGCGTCCGCGGGGCTTGCATTTCCCGCGGCTGACGCTTGCCGTGACGCCAAATGTGCGGCACAAAAACGACACACCGCTGCCGTCAGACCAGCCCGTCGAACAGCATGACCTCGACGAGGTCGCCGGTCTTGACCGAGTCCTGATCGTGGCCGAGGACGATGAAGCAGTTCGCCTCGCTCATCGAGCGCAACACCCCCGATCCCTGCTGGCCGGTGACACGGACCTCCCAGTTGCCGTCGGCAACCTGCGCCAGCACGCCGCGCTGGTATTCGGTCCGGCCCGGCTTCTTGCGAATCGCCTGCGCGCTGCGCACGCGCATCAGCGGCAGCGGCGGCACGCTGGCCCCCATCTGGCGGTGCAGGGCGGCGCGCACGAAGTGGTAGAAGGTGACCATCACTGCCACAGGATTGCCCGGCAGCCCGAACAGCAGGGCGTCGTGCCCGTTTGAAGCGATGCGGCCGAACGCCATCGGGCGGCCCGGACGCATGGCGATCTTCCAGAACGTGACATCGCCCAGCCGGGCCATGATCTGCTTGGTGTAGTCGGCTTCGCCGACCGAGACGCCGCCCGAGGTGATCACGGCATCGGCGGTCTCGCAGGCGGTGCGGAAGGCTTCTTCCAGCGCGGCCGGGTCGTCGCGCACCACACCCATGTCGATCAGGTCGACGTTCAGGCGCCGCAGCATGCCGTGCAGGGTATAGCGGTTCGAGTCATAGACGCAGCCGGCATCGAGCGGCTCGCCGATCGAGCGCAGTTCGTCGCCAGTGGAGAAGAACGCCACGCGCAGGCGGCGCCGGACCCGGACCTCGGCGACGCCCAGCGAAGCCAGCAGGCCCAGGTCGGCGGGCTGAAGGATGCGCCCGGCCGACAGCGCGGCCTGCCCGCGCGCCAGGTCCTCGCCGCGCAGGCGGCGGTTGTCGCCCACTCGCACGGCATCGGACGCGAAGCGAATGCGGGCACCGTCGGCCAGCACTTCCACGAATTCCTGCGGCACCACCGTATCGCAGCCGGCCGGCATGACGGCGCCGGTCATGATGCGCACGGCCTGGCTGGCGCCCGGCCGGCTGTCGCTGGCGGCGCCCGCGTACGCGGTGCCGATGACTTCCAGTTCGATCTCGCCGGTCTGCGTGGCCTGCAGTGCCGCGCCGGAAAACGCATAGCCGTCCATCGCCGAGTTGTCATGCGCGGGCACGTCGATCGGCGACACGATGTCTTCGGCCAGCACCCGGTCCAGTGCGCTGCGAATGGCAAGCTGCTCGACGCCGCGCACCGGTTCCACGACCTCGCCGATGATGCGGTTGGCCTGCGCCACCGGCAGCGCGGTGGGATCGTAGTCGGACAGGCAGGAGATGACGGATTGCAGGGAAGGCATGGAGGTGGCTACGAGGCAGTCGTGTCGGTATGCGGGATCTCGCCGGGCCGGGGTGTGGCTATCAGTGGCCATCAGCGGGCTTCGTGCGTGCGCAGTTCGTCCAGGGTGTTGATATTGGCGAAGGCGGCGGCGTCATCGAACAGGACTTCCGCCAGCTGGTGACTGGCCGCCCAGGTTTCAATCTTGCGCCCGCCGCCGTTAATGTAGGCCAGCAGGCTGTCAAGGGCACTGACCGGCATCAGGCAGAAGACAGGCTGCGTCTGGCGCCGCCCGTCTTCATCGATGGTGACCGGGATCGCCATCTCGGCGCCTTCCGCCTCGATCGCCTCGGCCAGCCGCTGCACCAGGTCGGTGGGCAGGAACGGCGAGTCGCATGGCGCGGTCACCATCCAGCCGGTCTGGCACTGTTCCAGTCCGGCCAGCATGCCGGCCAGCGGTCCGGCAAAGTCGGGGATGGAATCCGTGACCACCGGCACGCCGAAGGACTCGTAGGCGGACAGGTTGCGGTTGGCGTTGATCAGCAGCGAGCCAGTCTGGGGCGATAGCCGCATCATGGTGTGCATCGCCATCGGCGTGCCGTGCAGCGGCTGCAGTCCCTTGTCGGTGCCGCCCATGCGGCTGCCCCTGCCGCCGGCCAGGATCAGGCCGGTAATGTCGTCGCGTGCAATCATGAAGGAGGAAGGTGGCGCGGTGGCCGGAGATCAGCCGCCGATATATGACATTTCGATCTTGCGCTCGGCGCGGGCCTGCCTGACCGCCGGGTTGCCGCGCTGTTCGGAGTAGTTGTCGGTGCGGCCTTGCCATACCTGGGCGATGGCGTTGGAGATTTCCAGGTCGCTGTAGCCGCCGCGCAGCAGCGCGCGCAGGTCGTAGCCTTCAGTGGCAAACAGGCAGAGGTAGAGCCGGCCTTCGGTCGAGAGGCGGATGCGGCTGCAGTCGCCGCAGAAGGCGTGGGTCACGCTCGAAATCACGCCAATCTCGCCTCCGCCATCGCGATAGCGCCAGCGCTCGGCGGTTTCGCCCGCGTAGTTGGCGTGGACCGGCTCCAGCGGGAAGGCCTCGTTGATGCGGCTGACCACTTCGGCCGACGGCAGTACCTCGTCCATCTGCCAGTGGTTGCTGGCGCCGACATCCATGAATTCGATAAAGCGCACGATGATCCCGCTGCCGCGGAAGTGGCGCGCCATCGGCACGATCTCGGCGTCGTTGGTGCCGCGCTTGACCACCATGTTGACCTTGATCGGGGCCAGGCCGACGGCCTGTGCCGTCTCGATTCCGTGCAGCACATCGGCGACCGCGAAGTCCACGTCGTTCATGCGCCGGAAGGTGGCGTCGTCCATCGCGTCGAGGCTGACGCTCACGCGCGTCAGGCCGGCATCCCGCAGCGGGCGTGCCTTGCGGGCCAGCAACGAGGCATTGGTGGTCAACGTCAGGTCCAGCGGCTTGCCCGAGACGGTCTCGATCCGCGCCAGCATTTCCACCAGGTGCTCGATATTCTTGCGCAGCAAGGGCTCGCCGCCCGTTAGCCGGATCTTCTCCACGCCGTGTGCCACGAACAGGCGCGCCGTGCGCTCGATCTCTTCGAAACTGAGCAGCTCGGAATGCGGCAGGAACGTGTAGTCCTTGTCGAAGACTTCCTTCGGCATGCAGTACACACAGCGGAAATTGCAGCGGTCCGTCACCGAGATGCGCAGGTCATGCAGCGGCCGTCCCCGGGTATCGGCTGCCAGGCCGGACGGCTCGGCGAGCTTGCCGGGAATGCTGGGCGTCATCGAGCGGTAGCGATGATCGCGCAGATCGAAGATCGGAATGACGGATTCGGTCATGGCCTGTGGGTGGGCGTCGCATCCGGCAGCGCCCTTGGGGACGCGGGGGAGCCGGATGCCGTTGTACTGTCATTCTATCCGAGGCGGGACACACATATCCCGAATCCCCGTGCATGAAAAAGGGACGGCATGGCCGTCCCTTTTTTTACCTGCGTGGCGTGCTGCTTACTGCTGCTGCGCCATTTCCTTCTGCTGGCCGCCGGTCTCGACCAGGACCATCGGGCCTTCGGGCAGCGGCGGCAGCGGCTTGCGCTCGCGCGGGACGCGCGGTGCGGCCACGACGCTGGCGGCGGCAGCCTGGGCTGCACGGAGCTTCTCGCTGTCGGTATGGACCCATTCCAGGCCAACGCTGGAAAGCATCGGCTCGAGGCTTTCGATTGCCACTGGCGCGGTGGCCACTACCGGCGCGGGAGCGCTGACCACAGCGGCGGGTGCCGGTGCCGGCACTTCGACAGGCGCTGCAACCGGCTCCACGGCAACCGGTGCCGGGGCCGGTTCGGCCGCCGGCGTCTGGGTCACGACGGGCTCGACCACCGGTGCGGCGGGTTGCACGGCGGCGGCTTCAGCGACGATGGCTTCCGTCACGGCTTCGGCCACGACAGCCGGCTCCGAGGTCGCGGCTACCACCGGCTGAACCGGCTCGGCAACGGCCGGAACGGCCTGCGCGGCTTCAACCGGCTCAGCGGCAGGCGCAACGGGTTGCGCGACAGCAGCTTCGACGACGTTCACGACCTGGACGGCTTGCACGGCCTCGGCGGTTGCCGGGGCGGCTTCAGCGGCTTGTTCGGACTCGCCTTCGCCATGTGCCGTCTGCACACCATCGTCGCGCTCGCGGCGATAGCGGTTACGGCCACGACGGTTGCGGCGGCGGCGTTCTTCGCCTTCGGCGCTTTCCGCGGCGGTTTCCGCCGTCTCTGGCAGGTCGGTCCGAGCCGCCTTGTCTTCGTCGAAGGCAGCTTGCGGCAGGGCAGCCACTGCCTGCACGGCGGCTACGGCCTCGACAGTTTCGCCGGCTTCCGCTTCGCGGGCCTCGCCACGTTCACGCTGGCGATCGCGCTGGCGTTCACGGCGCTCCTGGTTGCGGTCGCGACGGCCCTCCTGGCGGCCTTCACCACGATCGGCGCGCTCGCCCTGGGCAGCTTCAGCCTGGCGTGCGACTGCCGGCACGGCCTGGCCTTCGCCTTGCTGGCGAGGCTGGCGGCCCTGGCGTTCGCCGCGCGGTTCGCGTTGCTCGCCGCGTTCGCCGGCCTGGCGCTCGCCACGCTCACCGCGCTGGCCACGGCCCTGGCGTTCGCCGCGTTCACCGCGCTCGGCACGATCTCCGCGCTCGCCGCGTTCAGCACGTTCGCCGCGCTGGCCTTGTCCACGGCCTTCGCCGCGCTGGCCGCGTTCGCGGCGGCCATCGGCACTGCGGGCCTCGCCGGCGGCTGCCGGCTTGGCGGGCTCCGCGGCAACCGGGGCTGCCGGCTTGGCGCCGAACAGGCCCTTCAGCCAGGCGATGAAGCCGCCGCTACCCACGGGCTGCGTAGCCGGCACAGGTGCGGCAACCGGAGTTTCCGGCCGCGGGGCGCGTTCAGGACGCGGCACCGAGACAGGCGCCGGCTGTTCCGGCGTGATGCCCTTGACCGCGGCTTCCTGGCGCGGTTTGGCGTCTTCCTTCTTGCGGCTGCTGTAGCTGGTGTCGGCTTCCAGTTCCTTGGCGGCGGCCTCGGCCATCCTGTAGCTGGCGGTGCTGTCCTCCAGGCGCGGGTCGTCGTGGCGCAGGCGCTCCAGCTTGTAGTGCGGCGTTTCCAGGTGCTTGTTGGGGATCAGCAGCACGTTGACCTTGAAGCGCAGTTCGATCAGGTTGATTTCCTGACGCTTCTCGTTCAGCAGGAAGGCGGCCACCTCCACCGGCACCTGGCAGTGGATGGCGGCGGTGTTTTCCTTCATCGCCTCTTCCTGGATGATGCGGAGCACCTGCAGGGCAGAGGATTCGGTATCGCGGATATGGCCGGTGCCGTTGCAGCGCGGGCAAGTGATGTGCGAGCCCTCCGACAGCGACGGACGCAGGCGCTGGCGCGACAGCTCCATCAGGCCGAAGCGGCTGATCTTGCCCATCTGCACGCGGGCACGGTCATGGCGCAGCGCGTCCTTCAGGCGCGTTTCCACATCCTTCTGGGCCTTGCTGGACTCCATGTCGATGAAGTCGATCACGATCAGGCCGCCCAGGTCGCGCAGGCGCAGCTGGCGGGCGATTTCGTCGGCGGCCTCGACGTTGGTGCGCAGCGCGGTTTCCTCGATGTCGGCGCCCTTGGTGGCGCGGGCCGAGTTCACGTCCACGGAGACCAGCGCCTCGGTGTGGTCGATCACGATGGCGCCGCCCGAGGGCAGCATCACCATGCGCGAATAGGCCGACTCGATCTGGTGCTCGATCTGGAAGCGCGAGAAGAGGGGCACGTCGTCCCGGTACTTCTTCACGCGGTTCATGTTGTCAGGCATCACCACGCTCATGAAGGCGCGGGCCTGTTCGTAGATCTCGTCGGTGTCGATCAGGATCTCGCCGATATCCGGCTGGAAGTAGTCGCGGATGGCGCGGATGACCAGGCTGGATTCCAGGTAGATCAGCAGCGGGGCCTTGTTGTCGCCGGCGGCGCCGTCGATGGCCTTCCACAGTTGCAGCAGGTAGTTCAGGTCCCACTGCAGCTCTTCTGCCGAGCGGCCGATGCCGGCGGTGCGGGCGATGATGCTCATGCCGTCCGGCACGGCCAGCTGGCCCATGGTCTCGCGCAGTTCCTGGCGGTCCTCGCCCTCGATGCGGCGCGACACGCCGCCGCCGCGCGGGTTGTTGGGCATCAGCACCAGGTAGCGGCCGGCCAGTGAGATGA
Source organism: Cupriavidus sp. IDO (assembly GCF_000812465.1). Lineage (GTDB taxonomy): Bacteria > Pseudomonadota > Gammaproteobacteria > Burkholderiales > Burkholderiaceae > Cupriavidus. The sequence goes on from NZ_JWMA01000002.1 coordinate 17,713, forward strand.
AGGTGGTCAGGGCGGCGCCCTTGTTGCCACGTTCTTCCTTCTCGACCTGGACGATCAGTTCCTGTCCTTCATGCAGGGCATCCTGGATGCGCGCGTTGCGCACGTCGATGCCTTCCTTGAAGTAGGCGCGGGCGACTTCCTTGAAGGGCAGGAAACCGTGGCGCTCTTCGCCGTAGTTGACGAAGCAGGCTTCCAGCGACGGTTCGATGCGGGTGATGACACCCTTGTAGATGTTGCCCTTGCGCTGTTCGCGCCCGGCAGTCTCGATGTCGATGTCGATCAGTTTCTGACCATCGACGATGGCGACGCGCAATTCTTCCTGTTGCGTCGCGTTGAACAGCATGCGTTTCATCGCAATACCTCACTCCAGTGTCGCGGATGGCACCGTCTGGCGGTGTCCGCGGCGATCTATGAAGCACGCAAGGGAGCGAGTGAGGCGCGAGAATTGCCGAGAAGCGCCGATGCGCGCGTAGGCGCGACCGGCTGGGCGCGGGTGAAAGAGAGGCAATGACGTCGGGGTAACGTCCGCAGGGGCAGGAGAGAACGCCGGCCACTGCTCTGTGCAGCAGTCCGGCGGGTTTCCTGTGCCGGAGGCGATGCGTAAGACCCGGCGCAACTGGCGCCGGAGGCATCGCGGCCGGCCCCGCGGAAGGCCTAGACGCGTCAAAGAGCAAATTTTTCGGACACGGCAGAGACAGCCGTTGCCAACCTGACATCTCCTGGCGGGCGCACCTACTACTTCTTGGAGTTCTGCGACCGGGCGCCGGTATTTCTAGTCAGGTGGCAGGCACGCCTGCCGGCCGGCACCGATTCCCGGTGCGGGCGGACTTCTCTCACCGAAGCGGATGCCGATGGGCATCCGCCTTCAAATTCTGTTTTACCTGAACACTCTGTTCCCACGTGATTGCCGTTTTCGCCGAAGCCGCCTTTGGGAGATTTCCTGCGTGCCGGCAATACCGTGCGTGCTGCTTTTACTGCCATTTGCCTGTCTGGCGCTTGCGGGTTACGCAAAGTTGCGGGAGACGGGCCGGGCTGGCGGCAACCCGAAGTGTAAAATGCGATAAATCGCCTACACAGATCTAACGCTGCCGGTCTTTGGCCGGAACAGCGAGGAAATTATATTGAAAATGAATGAGTTACGCCATCAAATTGAAAAAGAGGCGCAGGCCACGCCGGCAGGGCCTCAGGTGGCGTATGTCACAATTGACGAAGGCTCCGAAGGGCAGCGAATCGATAACTTCCTGCTGAAGATATCGAAAGGCGTCCCAAAAAGTCACATTTACAGGGTTCTCCGCTCGGGCGAAGTGCGGGTCAACAAAGGCCGGATCGACGCGACTTACCGCCTGCAGCGCGGAGATGTGGTCCGGATTCCTCCTATGCGTGTGGCGGTGGCACCGCTTTCTGCCAGCCAGACCTTCGTGCCGGCGGCCGATTTCCCGGTCGTGCTTGAAGACAGCCACCTGCTTGTGATCAACAAGCCGGCGGGCGTTGCAGTGCACGGCGGCTCCGGCGTGGCGTTCGGGGTGATCGAGCAGCTTCGCCGCGCGCGGCCCGAGGCAAAGTTCCTGGAGCTGGTGCACCGGCTGGATCGCGAGACCTCCGGCATCCTGGTTTTGGCGAAGAAGCGCTCGGCGCTGGTTCATCTGCACGAGCAGATTCGCGAAAACGCGATGGACAAGCGCTATTACGCCTGTGTGGCGGGAGAGTTCCTCAACGCGCGGCAGCACGTGAAGCTCGCGCTATATAAATACAGCACGCCCGACGGCGAGCGCCGGGTCCGGGTGCAGGCCGACGGCCTGGCATCGCACACGGTCTTCAACCGGATCGAGGCCTTCCCGGGCTTCACCCTGCTCGAGGCTGAACTGAAGACCGGGCGCACCCACCAGATCCGCGTGCATCTGGCGCATTCGGGCTTTCCCATCGTCGGGGATGAGAAATACGGCGATTTCGCACTGAACAAGCGGCTTGCCCGCGCCGGGGCGAAGCCAGGCCTCAAGCGCATGTTCCTGCACGCGCACCGGCTGACCTTTGTCCACCCGGCCACAGGGGAGCCGGTCACCGTCGAGGCGCCGTTGCCAGACGAGTGCGTCGGATTCCTGCAACAATTACGAAATCAGCGTGTCACTGAATAAAGGGCGCGCGATTCTGCCAAACAAGCTGCCAACAAGGAATTCAATGGCCAGGCAACAATTTGACCTGATCGTCTTCGACTGGGACGGAACCCTGATGGATTCCACCCCGACCATCGCGAAGTGCATCCAGCTGGCCAGCCGTGACCTCGGCCTGCCGGTGCCCGACGACAGCGCCGCCAGCCACGTGATCGGGCTTGGCCTGAAGGACGCCTTGTCTTATGCCGTGCCGACGCTGGACCCGGCCGACTACCCGCGGCTGGCCGAGCGTTACCGCTATCACTTCCTCACCCGGGACGCTGACCTGGTGCTGTTCGACGGTGTGCCCGAAATGCTGGAGGCGCTACGCGCCGAGCACTATTTCCTGGGTGTGGCCACCGGCAAGACCCGCGTGGGCCTGCAACGCGCACTGGCCACCAGCGGCCTGACCCGCATGTTCGACGCCACCCGTTGTGCCGACGAGTCCTTCTCCAAGCCGCACCCGGCCATGCTGCACGAACTGACCCGCGAACTGGGCCAGGATATCGCCCGCACCGTGATGATCGGCGACACCACGCACGACCTGCAGATGGCCGCCAACGCCGGTGCGTCCGGCATCGGCGTCTGCTACGGCGCGCATCCGGTCGATTCGCTGCGGGCGATGTCGCCGGTGCACTGCGCGGGCTCGATCCGGGAACTCAGGGACTGGCTGCTGACCAATGCCTGATTCGCAGCACATCAGCGCCGACGCACCCCAACGCCTGTGCGCGATGGACGACCTGGCCGAAGGGGGCATCGGCGTGCGTTTTACCGTCGCGGTCAACAACCGGCAGGTCGGCGCATTCGTGGTGCGTTTTGACGGCGCGGCGCACGGCTATCTGAACCAGTGCGCCCATGTGCCGATGGAGCTGGACTGGCAGGAGGGGCGGTTTTTCGAGTCCTCGGGCCTATACTTGATGTGCGCGACACATGGCGCGATGTATGCGCCTGAGAGTGGACTTTGCGTCGGCGGCCCTTGCCGGGGTGCATCGCTCCTCAAGTTGCGTATTGAAGAGCGCGATGGCGATGTGTATTGGGTGCCGGAAGCGCCGTTCCAGGTGGCCACCCACACGACAGACGCCTAAACCGAAGGCGCCGGGGGCGGCCACAAGTCTTTCCACGAGCCTTTTCACGAGCCAATTGCATGACAGAACAGCAAAAGCCGCCCTCTGGCGAATCGGGTCAACCGGACGAACACGGTGCAAACAGCCCGGGCGAGCAGGGCGGAACTGGTAATGCCGGCCAGGGCGGCAAGGAGCCGGAGCGCCTGGAAACGGCCCGGCACGCCGACTATCCGTTGGAGAATGAACTGCGTGCCGGCGACGATGCCGCGAAGCGCGAGGCCGGCGAGCGCAAGGCGCGGATAGAAGGCGGCAGGCCCGGCGCACCGGTCGGCGGCGGTGCCGGCTGGGAGCGCGATGTTCTGGAGCGGGTGCTGATGGCCACGCTGCGCGAGCAGCGCGCGGCGCGCCGGTGGCGGATCTTCTTCCGCTTCGTCGGAGTGGCCATTCTGGCACTGATCTTCCTGGCGATTTTCGACTTCAAGGGCGACGGTGCGATCAGCACGTCAGGACGGCACACGGCCATGGTCACCCTCGAAGGCGAGATTGCCGCGGGCACGCCCGCCAGCGCCGAGTCGATCAATGCATCGCTGCAGGCTGCCTTTGCCGACAGCAATGCGGCCGGCATCATCCTGAAGATCAACTCGCCGGGCGGCTCGCCGGTGCAGGCAGGCATCATCAATGACGAGATCCACCGGCTGCGCGCGCTGTATCCGTCCAAGCCGTTCTATGTAGTGGTGGAGGAAATCTGCGCCTCTGGCGGCTACTATGTGGCCGCTGCCGCCGACAAGATCTATGTCGACAAGGCCAGCATCGTCGGTTCTATCGGCGTGCTGATGGACGGTTTCGGCTTCACGGGGCTGATGGACAAGCTGGGAGTGGAGCGCCGCCTCTATACCTCGGGCGCCAACAAGGGCATGCTCGACCCGTTCTCGCCGCAGGTGCCCAGGCAGAAGGCGTACGCCGAATCCATGCTCAAGCAGATCCACCAGCAGTTCATCGACGTGGTCAAGGAAGGGCGCGGCGACCGGCTGAAGGACGATCCGGAACTTTTCTCCGGCCTGTTCTGGTCCGGCGAGCGCAGCGTCGAGCTTGGCCTGGCCGACGGCCTTGGCAGCGCCGATTACGTGGCGCGTGACTTGTTCAAGGCTGAGGATATCGTTGATTACACGGTCAAGGAAAACATTGCCGAGCGTGTCGCCAAACGCTTTGGCGCAGCCGTGGGCAGCGCCGCGATGAAGACCATGCTCTGGAGCACGCGCTTCCAGGCCATGCACTGACAGAAGAGCAGTTGCCGATGTGAACAGCGGGGCGCCTGGCGCCCCGTCTTCGTTTCGGTGGCTGGGCCGCGGCCTCAGACCGCCAGCAGCGAGAAAATCGCCGGGCGCTTGTGCAGGTCGAGCCGGTCCGGACGCCAGTCGGACAGCGGTAACGTGACGATGGTCTCGGTTGGCAGCGTCAGGTCGACCGCGACCGAAAGCAGCGTCGTGCCCGCACAATTCTGGCGCAGGGCTTCCAGTAGCGCGGCATTGCGGTAAGGCGTTTCGATCCAGACCTGGGTTTGCTTCGCTTTGCGCGAACGCTGCTCCAGTTCCCGTAGCCGCTGAGCGCGCTCGGTCAGGTCGACGGGGAGATAGCCATTGAAGGCGAAGCTCTGGCCGTTCAGGCCGGATCCCATCACTGCCAGCAGGATAGAACTGGGGCCGACGAGCGGGCGGACGCGGATATTCCGGGTGTGCGCCAGCCGGACCAGGTCGGCGCCGGGATCGGCCACGGCGGGCACGCCGGCTTCGGACAGCAGGCCACCGTCGCGTCCTTCGGCCAGCGGCGCGAGCAGGGCGGCAAGCGCATCTGGCTTGGTATTGACATTGAGCTCGCGGATTTCGATCTGCTGGATGGGCCGGGCCAGCGGGCAGGTCTCGCTCAGCTTCTTCAGGAAAGCGCGCGCCGTCTTGGCGTTTTCGGCCACGAGGTAGTCCAGGCTGGCCGCGATCTGCTGGACGCCCACGGGAATGACGTCAGGCAGCGGATCGGCCTCGTCGCGCTTGCCGAGCGTGTTGGGTATCAGGTAGAGAGTGCCGCTCATGGTGGTCATGCCGTAAAGAGGGGGTATCCGGTCTTGCGCAGCATGGTGGTCAGCGCGATCAGGGGCAGGCCGACCAATGCCGTCGGGTCGTCGGATTCAACGCGGGACAGCAGGGCAATGCCAAGCCCCTCCGACTTGGCGCTGCCGGCGACATCGTACGGGCGTTCGAGATGCAGGTAAGCGTCGATTTCGGCATCCGTCAGATCGCGCATCGTCACGCGGGTCTGGACGTCGGCCAGTTGCGATTCGCCGGTCCGGCTGTCCAGGAGGCACAGTGCCGAATGGAAAGTGGCGGTGCGTCCGCGCATCAGCTGCAGCTGCGCCAGCGCTTTTTCATGCGAGCCGGGTTTGCCCATCTGCCGGCCCTCGAGCGTCAGCACCTGGTCCGAACCGATCACCAGCGCGCCAGGGTGGCGTTGCGCGATGGCCTCGGCCTTGCGCAGGGACAGGCGCAGGGCGGTGGCGTCCGGGTTTTCGTTCTCAAGCGGCGTTTCGTCGATATCCGGCACGGCCACCTCGAAGGGGATGCGCAGGCGTTCCAGCAACTCGCGGCGATACGGCGAACTGGAGCCAAGGATCAAAGGTGGACGTGGGTGTGAGGACATAAGTGATTGAAGCGGAACAGGAAAGGGATTGGCTTGCGCAGGCAAAGCCTTTGACCTCGGAGCGATTTTCGTCGTACAATCGCGCGTTTAGCCGCATCCGTATCTAGGCACCGTGCAGCCAGCAATGCTGTCCGAATGCCTCTCTCGCGGGAAATGTGGCGAACCAAGCATGATCTGCGACATGACTCAGCCGATTGACCTGCGCGAGCTTGATCTCTTCGCTTTCTGCCGGAAGGGCGAAAGCGCGGCCGGCGAAGTGGCGACGCGGGATTTGCCGCGCATCTTAGCCGAGACGGCCGCAGATGCGCCAGCCTCGGCGCCCGGCGAGATGTTTGCCTATAAGGCCAGCGGCTTTATGCGCGAGGAGGCGGCAGAGCCGGGCGCTCCGGTGACGCAGCGCCTGTTCCTGGATCTGGATGTGGACGGGCGCGTGTGGCTCGACTGCCAGCGTTGCCTGCAGGTCTACGCCGAGCCCATCGGCACATCGATGCGATTCGAGGTCATGGCGAGCGAAGAAACGGCCGACGCCGCGCCAATGGACGATGACGAAATCGACGTGATCGTCGGCTCGAAGCGCTTTTCGCTGCTGGAACTGATTGAAGACGAGGTGCTGCTGGCATTGCCTGTGGCACCCAAGCACGCCGTCTGCCCGGCGGTTCACGAAAGCCTCGTGACCGGTGCGGATGGCGAGGTGGAGCCCAAGGCGCCGCCAGAGGAAGAAAAGCGGCCGTCGCCCTTTGCGGCGCTGGCCGGCCTGAAGACGAAGCACTGAAGCCGACTGGCGGCTGACGGCAGCGTTTTGCAGGTGTGGTTCAAGCATCCGGCCGGGCCCCGGCTACGCCTTGCGCGGGATGCGTGTGTTAATATTGAAAAATTCTCGAAGGAGTCATCATGGCTGTTCAACAGAACAAGAAGTCGCCGTCCAAGCGCGGCATGCACCGTTCGCACGATCATCTGTCGGCTGCACCGCTGGCCGTTGAGCCGACCACGGGCGAAGCCCACCTGCGTCACCACGTGAGCCCCAACGGCTACTACCGTGGTCGCAAGGTCATCAAGACCAAGAACGACTGACAGCTTCGTTCGGCGTGACTTTGCGTCTCGCTCGCGCATGCTTGTAGGTCAGACACAAAAAAGCGGCAAAATCGTTGCCGCTTTTTTGTTGGGCGCTCGGGCCTTACACCGGGTGCAGCTTGCGCGGATGCGTTATCCGTATCAGGAACAATGACGATCAAACTCGCTATCGACTGCATGGGTGGCGATCACGGCGTGTCCGTGACGGTGCCCGCGGCGATCAGTTTTCTTTCCCGCAATGACGACGCCGAGATGGTGCTGGTAGGTCTGCCAGACGCCATCCGGGCGCAGCTCAAGAAGCTGCATGCGCTGGACCATCCGCGCGTGAGTATTGTCGAGGCAACCGAGGTCATCACCATGGATGACCCGGTCGAAGTGGCGCTTCGCAAGAAGAAGGACTCCTCGATGCGGGTGGCTGTCACCCAGGTCAAGGAAGGCCTGGCGGGCGCCTGTATTTCGGCGGGCAATACCGGTGCGCTGATGGCGGTCTCGCGCTATGTGCTGAAGACCCTCGAAGGCATCGAGCGGCCGGCGATCGCCACTACCATTCCCAACCAGCAAGGCTGGGGCACCACGGTGCTCGATCTCGGCGCCAATGCCGACTGCGAGCCGGAGCATCTGCTGCAGTTCGCCCGCATGGCTGAAGCCATGGTGGCCGTGGTGGATCACAAGGATCACCCGACGGTGGGTCTGCTGAACATCGGCGAAGAGGTCATCAAGGGCAACGAAGTGGTCAAGCGTGCTGGCGAGCTGCTGCGTGCCTCGGAGCTGAATTTCTACGGCAACGTGGAAGGCAACGACATCTTCAAGGGCACGACAGATATCGTGGTCTGCGACGGTTTTGTCGGCAATGTGGCGCTTAAGAGCACAGAGGGCCTCGCCAAGATGATCGGCAGCATGATCAAGGAAGAGTTCACGCGGTCCTGGTTCACCAAGCTGCTCGCGGCGGTTGCGATGCCGGTGCTGTCGCGCCTGGCCAAGCGCCTGGATCCCGCGCGCTACAACGGTGCTTCGCTGCTGGGGTTGCGCGGACTGGTGATCAAGAGCCACGGTTCGGCCGATGCTCACTCTTTTGAGTGGGCGATCAAACGCGGGTATGATGCCGCCAAGAATGGCGTCATCGCACGCATAACAAGGGCATTTGCCGACAAGTCCAGCGCCGCCGGCGCTGTGCAGGCTGGCCCGGAGACAGATGCGCCGGACCCGCATCCCAGCACCCATGCCGCCTGACCGCCGGGCGCGAGCCTGAAGCGGGCGCCCACGGGCAACACGATCCGACATTACATGACCAAGTTCGCAAAAATCATCGGTACCGGGAGCTACCTGCCCCCGAGGCGTGTCACCAATCACGATCTGGCGGCGCAGCTGGCCGAGAAGGGGATCGAGACCAGTGACGAGTGGATTGTCTCGCGCAGCGGCATTTCGGCGCGCCATTGGGCCGAGCCGGATGTGACCAGCAGCGACCTGGCAGTCAAGGCGGCCGAGCAGGCCATCGAGGCCGCCGGCATCGACCGTCAGAGCATCGACCTCATTATCGTTGCCACGTCCACGCCCGACTTCGTGTTCCCCAGCGCGGCGTGCATCGTCCAGCAGAAGCTTGGCATCACCAACCAGTGCGCGGCGTTCGACCTGCAGGCGGTGTGCTCGGGCTTCGTCTATGCGCTGGCCACGGCGGACAAGTTCATCCGCAGCGGTTCGCATCGCAATGTGCTGGTGATTGGCGCCGAAGTGTTTTCGCGCATCCTCGACTTCAATGACCGCACCACCTGCGTGCTGTTCGGCGACGGTGCCGGCGCGGTCGTGCTGTCGGCCTCGGACGAGCCCGGCATCCTGTCGACGGCCATGCATTCGGATGGCAGCCACGTCGATATCCTGTGCGTGCCGGGCAATGTGTCGGGCGGCAACATTACCGGCAATCCCTTCCTGCACATGGATGGCCAGGCTGTCTTCAAGCTGGCCGTGAACGTGCTCGACAAGGTCGCGCGCGAAGCAATGACTGCCGCCGAAGTATCGGCCGAGAACATCGACTGGCTGATTCCTCACCAGGCCAATATCCGCATCATGCAAGGCACGGCCCGCAAGCTCGGCCTGCCGTCGGAGCGCATGGTGGCGACCGTGCACGAGCACGGCAATACCTCGGCCGCGTCGATTCCGCTGGCGCTGGATGTGGCGGTTCGCGACGGGCGCATCCGCCCGGGCCAGACCGTGCTGATGGAAGGCGTTGGCGGCGGCTTCACCTGGGGTGCAGTCCTGCTCCGCATGTAAGATCCAGCCGGCGTTGCGCTGGAGTTGCCGCGCCGGCGTCCGGTATTCATATCTAGGATTCCATCTCGATGAAATTCGCTTTCGTATTTCCCGGCCAGGGCTCGCAGTCGGTCGGCATGCTCAACGCATTCGCCGACAATGCCGTCGTGCGCGCCACCGTGGAAGAAGCCTCGGCCGCGCTTGGCCAGGATCTTGGCCGCCTGATCGCGGAAGGTCCGGCTGAAGAACTGAACCTCACCACCAATACCCAGCCTGTCATGCTGACGGCCGCCGTCGCGATCTATCGCGCCTGGCTGGACGCAGGCGGCCCGGCCCCCGCGCTGGTGGCCGGCCATAGCCTGGGCGAGTACTCGGCGCTGGTCGCCGCCGGCGTGATTCCGTTCGCCGAGGCCGTGCCGCTGGTGCGCTTCCGCGCGCAGGCCATGCAAGAGGCGGTGCCGGTGGGCGAGGGCGCCATGGCCGCCATCCTCGGCCTGTCCGACGATGACGTGCGCGCTGCCTGCGCCGAGGCTTCGGCTGTTGGCGTCGTCGAGGCCGTCAATTTCAACGCGCCGTCGCAGGTCGTGATCGCTGGCCAGAAGGCCGCGGTCGAGAAAGCCTGCGAAGTGGCCAAGGCAAAGGGCGCCAAGCGTGCGTTGCCGCTGCCGGTGTCGGCGCCGTTCCATTCGTCGCTGCTGAAGCCGGCTTCGGACCGCCTGCGCGAGCGCATGGCCAGCCTGGCTTTCGTGGCGCCTTCGATTCCGCTGGTCAACAACGTCGACGTTGCCATCGTCAACGATCCGGCTGCGATCAAGGATGCCCTGGTGCGCCAGGCCGCGGCGCCGGTGCGCTGGGTCGAGTGCGTGCAGAAGATGGCTGCCGAGGGCGTGACCCACGTCATCGAATGCGGTCCGGGCAAAGTGCTCGCAGGCATGACCAAGCGCATTGACGGCAATCTGACCGGTGGTGCAATCTTCGATCCGGCTTCGCTGCAGGAAACCCTGGCGCTGCTGAAGTAAGGAAGGACGGACACTCGCAATGACTAAACTTCTGGAAAACCAGATCGCGCTCGTCACCGGTGCCTCGCGCGGCATCGGTCGTGCCATTGCGCTGGAACTGGCCCGCCAGGGTGCCCTGGTGGTCGGCACGGCGACCAGTGAATCCGGCGCGGCAGCGATCAGCGAATACCTTGCTGCCGAGGGCCTGAAAGGTAACGGCGCAGTGCTCAACGTCAACGATCCGGCGCGCTGCGACGCGCTGGTGGACGAGATCGTGAAGACGCACGGAAGCATCGGCGTGCTGGTGAACAATGCCGGTATCACGCAAGACCAGCTCGCCATGCGCATGAAGGATGACGACTGGGGTGCTGTCATCGAGACCAACCTGACCGCGGTGTTCCGTCTGTCGCGCGCCGTGCTGCGTCCGATGATGAAGGCCCGTGGCGGTCGTATCATCAATATCACGTCAGTGGTTGGTTCCGCGGGCAACCCGGGCCAGATGAATTATTCGGCGGCGAAGGCGGGCGTGGCGGGCATGAGCCGTTCGCTGGCGGCCGAGATCGGCAGCCGCAATGTCACCGTGAACTGCGTCGCGCCCGGTTTCATCGATACTGACATGACGAAGGCATTGTCCGAAGAGCAGCATGCGTCGCTCAAGTCGCAGATCCCGCTCGGACGACTGGGCCAGCCGGAAGATATCGCGCATGCGGTGGCGTTCCTCGCCGGCCCGCAGGCGGCGTACATCACTGGCACGACGTTGCATGTCAACGGCGGCATGTACATGAATTAATTGTCTTTCCGACGGGCTGGTTTCGATGGAGAAGCCAGCAGAAGCCGTCTGAAGCTGTAGTTTTTTAAACCAATCGGGCGCGGTTCTTGCAATGGATGGCCGGCGGCATTTTTAAGCCCCAAACCTGCTAAAATGCGCCCACTTTTTGTCGAACTTCCCTGGAGGGTTACATGGACAATATCGAACAACGCGTCAAGAAAATCGTGGCAGAACAGCTTGGCGTGGCCGAGGCAGACATCAAGAACGAATCCTCGTTCGTGAACGATCTCGGCGCGGACTCGCTGGACACGGTGGAACTCGTGATGGCGTTGGAAGATGAATTCGGCATGGAAATTCCCGATGAGGAAGCCGAAAAGATCACGACCGTGCAGCAGGCAATCGACTACGCCACCGCGCACGTCAAGGCCTAAGCCTGTCGTTTCTGAATTCCGAGCCACAGAAGGCAGGTGGGCGGGCCGTTTGGCCGCGCCTTGCTGTTTTCTGTGGCTTTCGTCTGTTCGAAGAAGCAGAATTGGATGGATCCCCCCGGGGCAAGCGCGAGCGTCGCGATTCCGGTGGCGGGATAGCTGTTCTTTCCGATCCTGCATCACGCACCCGTAGGAAATCATAGTGAGCCGTCGTCGCGTCGTCGTCACTGGGCTTGGCCTTGTGTCTCCGGTCGGAAACACGGTTGCCGAAGGCTGGGCCAACCTGGTTGCCGGCAAGTCCGGCATTGCCACCATCACCAAATTCGACCACTCCGCGCTTTCCGTGCACTTCGCCGGTGAAGTGAAGGGCTTCAATGCCGAGGACTACATCCCCGCCAAGGAAGCCCGCAATATGGATACCTTTATCCATTTCGGCATCGCGGCCGGTACGCAGGCCCTGAAGGACAGCGGGCTGGACGTGACCGAAGCCAATGCCGAGCGCATCGGCGTGCTGGTCGGCTCGGGCATCGGCGGCCTGCCGATGATCGAAGACACCCATGCCGTGCTGACCGAACGCGGTCCGCGCCGCATTTCGCCGTTCTTCGTGCCGGGCTCGATCATCAACATGATTGCCGGACATCTGTCGATCATCCACGGCATCAAGGGCCCGAACCTGGCTGCCGTGACGGCCTGCACCACCGGCCTGCACAGCATCGGTTTGGCCGCCCGCCTGATCCAGGCCGGCGATGCCGACGCCATGCTTGCCGGCGGCGCCGAATCGACCGTTTCCCCGCTGGGAATCGGCGGTTTCGCTGCCGCACGTGCGCTGTCGACCCGCAATGACGATCCGGCTGCGGCCTCGCGTCCGTGGGACAAGGACCGCGACGGCTTCGTGCTGGGCGAGGGCGCCGGCGTGATGATGCTCGAGGAGTATGAGTCGGCCAAGGCTCGCGGCGCGCGCATCTACGCCGAGCTAATCGGCTTTGGCATGAGCGGTGATGCCTACCATATGACCGCGCCGAACATGGACGGCCCGCGCCGCTGCATGGTCAACGCGCTCAAGGATGCCGGCATCAGCGCGGACCAGGTTCACTACCTGAACGCCCATGGCACGTCCACGCCGCTGGGCGACAAGAATGAAACCGATGCGATCAAGGCCGCATTCGGCGACCAGGCCTACAAGATGGTGGTGAACTCGACCAAGTCGATGACCGGCCACCTGCTGGGCGGTGCCGGCGGCCTGGAATCGGTCTTCACGGTGCTGGCGCTGCACAACCAGGTGTCTCCGCCGACCATCAACATCGACAACCAGGATCCCGAATGCGACCTGGATTACGTGGCCAACACGGCGCGTGAAATGAAGATCGATGTGGCAGTGAAGAACAACTTCGGCTTCGGCGGCACGAACGGCACACTTGTCTTCCGTCGCGTCTGATCCGTTGTTACGGCGAGCCCTTTGCGGGCTCCGCCGGAGCAGGGTCCATCCGTTGCGGAGGGCCCTGCTTGTGTTCTGTGCCTGCGAAATCGCGGCTTTCGTCTTGCTGGCGCGGGAATGGATGGATGCCGGGCTGCGTCATCCGCAAGGCTCTTCGCCGACGTATGCGGGACCGGCTGGGCTGCTTGTCGTGCTTGCCCTTGCCGTGCTGGGTGCCTGGCCGGCCGTGTGGCGGGCCAGCGGCAGCTTCTGTTCCGGACTGTTGCCGGTTTCTGATTTGCATGGCCGTCCGCGAATCACGGTCACTCTGCCAGGTGGGCAAGACTCCGTGGCTACCGTCATGGCCTGCTGGGAACTTGGGGCGCTCACGATCGTTGCGCTTACCGGTGGCGGCAGGAAAAAGATTCCGAGGCTTCTGATTCTTCCCGTGCAAGCTGCGACGCCGGAAATGCTTCCGGGGTTGCGCCGTGCCGTCAGGGTTGCACAACGGGTGCAACCAGAAGCTTGATTCAGGGAACGTTATTGTTAACTAGCGGTCACAGAATGCGCTTTACCGCACCGGGTGAAGCGCGATTCGTAGGTAAAATACAACGTTCGTCGTGACGACCAAACCAAGAGATACACTGCAGGTGAGCCATACGTGAGCGAACGCGAAGCCGATCAGCTCCTAGTTGAACGCGTCCAGCAGGGCGACAAGCGGGCCTTTGAATTGCTGGTGGCGAAGTACCACCGCAAGATCATTCGCCTGATTTCGCGCCTGGTGAGGGACCCCGCCGAAGTCGAGGATGTGGCGCAGGATGCCTTTATCAAGGCCTATCGCGCCTTGCCCCAGTTCCGCGGGGAGTCGGCCTTCTACACGTGGCTGTACCGGATCGCCGTCAATACGGCCAAGAATTACCTCGCCACCCAGGGCCGCCGGCCTGAAGCGTCAAGCGACATCGATGCGGAAGAGGCTGAAACTTTTGCGGACGGTGAGCAACTAAGGGATATCAATACGCCGGAGTCCATGCTCCACACGCGCCAGGTTGCCGAAACCGTCAACCGCGCCATGGAGGCACTTCCGGAGGAACTACGCACCGCCATTACCCTGCGCGAGATCGAAGGCCTCAGCTATGAGGAGATCGCGGAGGCAATGGGGTGCCCCATCGGTACGGTTCGCTCGCGGATCTTTCGTGCGCGCGAGGCGATTGCCGAGAAGTTGCGCCCGCTGCTGGGAACAGCAGAGGGCAAGCGGTGGTAGTTGATGAATGTCGTATGGCCAGCGTTGCAGCCAATTCCTGCATCGATAAACGACAGGTAGTGACGGGATTGTCGATGTTCAATGGAATTTCTTGGGGTGGGAAATGGGTCAGGCTCATAAGCAGTCGGTTCATGTAGTGGAAGCAGCGGAGCAGATCTCCGTTTTGATGGATGGCGAGCTGGCGCCACAGGAAGTCAACGCAGTGCTGGAGCTCGCGAAGAGCGACGCGGGCATGACGAACTGGACCGCGTTCCAGTTGATCGGCGACACCCTGCGTTCGGAAGAACTGACGCACGCAGGTTCGACGGCCGATTTCCTTTCCCGCTTCTCCGCGCGCCTTGAAAGCGAACCACATGTACTCGTACCTGCCGTGGCGCAGGCCTCCGGTGGCCGCCAGCGTATGCTGCTGAAGCCCTCGTGGGTGCGCCGCGTGATGCCGGGCACGGCCATTGCCGCCGCGGTGGCTGCGGTCAGCTGGGTCGTCGTGCCGCAGATGCGCGGTCCTGCCGATCTCGGTACACCGGACGCCGTAGTGGCGCGTGCCGAACAACCTGCGGCGGCCAAGCCCGGTGGCATTGTTACCGTAGCAGCCGACAACGCGCAGATGATTCGTGATCCCCGTCTCGACGAATACCTGCGTGCGCATCGCACGTCGGTGGCAACGGATGCATTTGTGCCCACGATGCGTACTGTCGCCAACGGCGCAAACTTCTCTCAGGACAATTCGCAGGAATAATGCCGGACATGCATAAAGGATGGTCGCCCGCCTATGTAGCGGGCGCCCAGAGAATTGGGGCCCTTCGCAGGTCCTTTTTTCTGGCCTTGTGTCTGACTGCTGCCGCGGCGACCGCGCAGCCCTCGGACAGTACGCTGAACCGACGTGATGCCACTGCCTGGCTGAACAAGATTCATCGTGCCGCGCAGCGCGAGAATTATGTCGGCACGCTGATCTACCAGCGCGGCAGCGTGATGCATGCCTCGCGAATCCAGCATTACAGCGATCTGGTGCAAAACGAATACGAGCGCCTTGAGACGCTCGACGGCAAGCCGCGCGAAGTCCTGCGCCAGAACGATGTTGTTCACAGCCTGATTCCGGAAGCCAAGCTTGTTGTGGTGGAGAAGCAGGAAGCCAAGGACCGCTTCCCGGCGCTGCTTGCTACCAGCAAGAGCGATGTGCTGGATCTCTACGACATGCGCAAGCTGCCTGGCGAACGAATTGCCGGCGTGGAGTGTGAAGTCTTTGCACTGGAGCCGCACGACGCGGCACGCTATGCCGTGCGCCTGTGGGCGGAGAAGCATTCCGGCCTGCTGATGCGCGCGCAGACCATCGGCGAGGGTGGCAAGGTGCTGGAGCAGGTCGCATTCTCGCAAGTCGAGATTGGCGTGCCTTCGGAAAAGCAGCGCATTCTCGGTGCGATCAAGAACTCGAGTTCCTGGAACCACTACGAGGTTACCTACCAGCCGACCAATATTGCCGACGAAGGCTGGTCGATTGTGGTGCCGCTCAAGGGCTTCCAGAAGATCCGCGAAGTCCGCCGCCCGCTCGGCGAATTGCGCGCGCCGTCACAAGGCAATGCGCGCGGACAGGTCTTTGAAGTCCTGCAGGTTGTCTACAGCGACGGACTGACTGGCCTCTCGATCTTCATTGAGCCCGTTTCCGAGCAGCGCACGCGCCGCGAAGGCGTGGCGGCGCTCGGCGCCACCCAGGTTGTGGTCCGTCGGATTGCCGATTACTGGATTACCGTCGTCGGTGAGGTGCCGGCGAGCACGGTCAGGCAGTTCGCGACGGCCGTGGAATACCGCCCTCCCAAGGCGGTACACTGAGCACGACGCAAGTGCCGGGAGCGGGGCTTAACGCCCTGCTTGCCCGATGAGCCGTGCGCACAGAATCCGCAGGATTATTCCCCAGTCGGTTTTCCCTTCATTCGCTGAACCCCGGGAGTTGTCGATGACTTCTAGATCTCCAGCCCTGGCGCGCGCCCTGGTCATGGCTGCCATATTGGTACTCGGCCCGACCGTAGCCGAACTGGGCCACGCCCAGGCTGCCGCCTCGACTTACAACCTGCCGGATTTCACCGATCTGGTGGAAAAAGCCAGTCCCGCCGTGGTCAATATCCGCACCACCGAACGCGTGCGTTCGCGCGGCAATGGCACCCCCGACGATGATGATATGGCCGAGTTCTTCCGGCGCTTCTTCGGCGTGCCGATGCCCGGCGCCCCGGCGCCCGGCGCGCCGCGCCGCGGCCAGCCGCCGCAAGGGGAAGAGCAGAGCCGCGGCGTTGGCTCCGGCTTCATCATCAGCCAGGACGGCTATGTGATGACCAACGCCCATGTGGTGGCGGACGCCGAGACCATCTACGTGACTTTGCCGGACAAGCGCGAGTTCAAGGCCAAGCTGATCGGCTCGGACAAGCGGACCGACGTGGCGCTGATCAAGATCGAAGCGACCGGGCTGCCGAGGCTGCCGCTGGGTGACTCTGACAAGGTCCGCGCCGGCGAATGGGTGCTGGCGATCGGCTCGCCGTTCGGGCTCGACAACAGCGTCACGGCCGGCATCGTATCGGCCAAGGGGCGTGATACCGGCGACTACCTGCCGTTCATCCAAACCGATGTGGCGGTCAACCCGGGCAATTCGGGCGGGCCGCTGATCAACCTGCGCGGCGAAGTAATCGGCATCAACTCGCAGATCTACAGCCGCAATGGTGGCTACATGGGGATCTCGTTCGCAATTCCGATCGACGAAGCCATGCGGGTGACCGAGCAGCTCAAGACCAGCGGCAAGGTCACGCGCGGCCGCATCGCCGTGGCAATCGGCGACGTCACCAAAGAAGTGGCGGACTCGCTGGGCCTGGGCAGGGCGCGCGGGGCGCTGGTCGGCAGCGTGGAACCGGGAGGTCCGGCCGAGAAGGCGGGCATCGAGCCGGGTGACATCATCCTGAAGTTCAACGGCCGGGATATCGAGAAAGCGTCGGATCTGCCGCGCATGGTCGGCGACACCAAGCCGGGCGCACGCGTGCCGCTGCAACTGTGGCGCAAGGGGGCGACCCGCGATGTGTCGATCACGGTTGCCGAGCTCGAGCCCGATGGCAAGGTCAAGGCGGCGCGCGGCAGCGGCACGCCGAAGGACGACAATGCGGCCCCGGCAGCCAAGCCCAACGCATTGGGCCTGATCGTCACCGATCTTGGCGAGGCGCGCCTGAAGGAGCTGAAGGTCAGGTCCGGCGTTGAAGTGGAAGTGGCCGACGGTCCCGCGCTGAAAGCGGGCATCCGCCCCGGCGACATCATTTTGCGGCTGGGTGATACCGACGTGACCAGCGCCCGCCAGTTCAACGACCTGGTCAAGGGCCTGGACAAGAGCCGCATCGCTGCCGTGTTCGTGCGACGTGGCGATGCCACCCAGGTACTGACACTGCGCCCGGGCGCCACCGCCAGCCGCTGATGCCCTGACATGAGCGAACTCACACTGTATGGCAGAAGCTACTGCCATCTGTGCGAGGACATGAAAGTCGCGCTGGAGCCGCTCCGGCGCGACTTTTCTTTTGTCCTGCACGAGGTCGACGTCGATGCTGATCCGGCGACCGAAGCCCGCTTCGGCGAGCTGGTCCCGGTGCTGATGCCGGGTTCGCCGGGAGCGTCGGAAGATGCGGGCGAAGCGCTTTGCCACTACTTCCTGGACGAAAGCGCGGTCCGGGTCTGGCTTCGGGCACATCAGGATGTCGGCGGGCAAGCCTGACAAGGCCTGCGGCAGCCTATTTCATGACACGGAAGTCATTGAAAATCCGGTAAAATTGCGGATTGGCGCAAAAATCGCGCCACCAACCTTCGACCTGCAGGCGCGCACCCGGAAGGGGCGGCGATCCAGGGTCGTTCACGAATTGCTTGTTGCTGCCCGGGCCAATACGCCGGCGCCTCCCTGAACACTAGATGGACCATATCCGTAATTTCTCGATCATTGCCCACATCGACCATGGGAAGTCCACCCTGGCCGACCGGATCATTCAGCTTTGCGGGGGCCTTTCCGATCGCGAGATGGAAGCGCAGGTCCTCGATTCGATGGACATCGAAAAGGAGCGCGGCATCACCATCAAGGCCCAGACCGCCGCGCTCAGCTACAAGGCGCGCGACGGCCAGGTCTACAACCTGAACCTGATCGACACGCCGGGGCACGTCGATTTCAGCTACGAAGTGAGCCGCTCGCTGTCCGCGTGCGAAGGCGCGCTGCTGGTGGTGGATGCCTCGCAGGGTGTCGAGGCGCAGACCGTCGCCAATTGCTATACGGCGATCGAACTGGGCGTCGAAGTGGTACCGGTGCTCAACAAGATCGACCTGCCGCAGGCCGATCCGGCTAACGCCATCCAGGAAATCGAAGACGTCATCGGCATCGATGCCCAGGATGCAACGCCGTGCTCGGCCAAGACCGGCCAGGGCGTGCAGGACGTGATCGAGGCGATGATTGCCAAGGTGCCGCCGCCCAAGGGCGATGCCGATGCCCCGCTGCAGGCACTGATCATCGACTCGTGGTTCGACAACTACGTGGGTGTGGTGATGCTGGTGCGCGTGGTCAACGGCACGCTCCGACCGAAGGACAAGGTCCTGCTGATGGCCACTGGTGCGCAGCACCTGGTGGAGCAGGTCGGCGTGTTCTCGCCGAAATCGATCCCGCGAGAGTCGCTGTCGGCCGGGCAGGTGGGCTTTGTCATTGCCGGGATCAAGGAACTGAAGGCGGCCAAGGTCGGTGACACGATTACCACCATGGCACGCAAGGCCGAGTCGCCGCTGCCGGGCTTCAAGGAAGTCAAGCCGCAGGTGTTCGCCGGCCTGTATCCGGTCGAAGCCAACCAGTACGAGGCGCTGCGCGAGTCGCTGGATAAGCTTCGGCTGAACGATGCCTCGCTGCAGTTCGAGCCGGAAGTGTCGCAGGCGCTCGGCTTCGGCTTCCGCTGCGGCTTCCTGGGCCTGCTGCACATGGAAATTGTGCAGGAGCGTCTGGAGCGCGAGTTCGACATGGACCTGATCACCACCGCGCCGACGGTGGTTTATCAGGTGCAGATGCGCGACGGCAGTGTGGTCACGGTGGAAAACCCGGCCAAGATGCCCGATCCGAGCAGGATCGAGGCGATCCTGGAACCGATCGTCACGGTCAACCTGTACATGCCACAGGAATATGTCGGCTCGGTGATCACGCTGTGCACGCAGAAGCGGGGTTCGCAGATCAACATGAGCTACCACGGCAAGCAGGTGCAGCTGACCTACGAAATCCCGATGGCAGAAATCGTGCTCGATTTCTTCGATCGCCTGAAGTCGGTGTCGCGCGGTTATGCATCGATGGACTACGAGTTCAAGGAGTATCGCCCGTCTGACGTGGTGAAGGTCGATATCCTGATCAACAGCGACAAGGTCGATGCGCTGTCGGTAATCGTGCACCGGTCCAATTCGCAATACCGCGGCCGCGAGGTGGCGGCCAAGATGCGCGAAATCATTCCACGTCAGATGTACGACGTGGCGATCCAGGCGGCCATCGGCTCTAACGTCATCGCGCGCGAGAACGTGAAGGCGCTGCGCAAGAACGTGCTGGCCAAGTGCTACGGCGGCGATATTTCGCGCAAGAAGAAGCTGCTGGAAAAGCAGAAGGCCGGCAAGAAGCGGATGAAACAGGTCGGTACGGTCGAAATTCCGCAGGAGGCATTCCTTGCCATCCTGCAGGTGGGCGACAAGTAAGCAGCTTAGGCAGCTTGGCTTAGGCAGGATAAGCAGGAGCGGGGCCATGCGCGGCGGAATCGCCGCGGTGGCAGGCAAACAGGCTGTACCAGGATTTCCAAGAACCAAAAGCCGTCATGAATTTTGCACTGATCCTTTTTGTGCTGGTGGTTATCACGGGCATCGCGTGGATCGCGGACAAGCTCGTATTCGAGCGGCAACGCCGCAGTTCCGCGCAGCTCGCGCTAGCTGAGTTCGATTCGCGCCAGTCAGACCTTCAAGGGCGTTTCGGCACCGCGGATATCGATTCGACCCGCAAGCGCCTGGCCGAAGAGAAGCTTCGTCAGCCGTGGTGGCTGGAGTATTCAGCCAGCTTCTTCCCGGTGATCCTGGCAGTGTTCGTACTGCGTTCGTTCGTGGTCGAGCCGTTCAAGATCCCGTCTGGCTCGATGATCCCGACGCTGCTGATCGGCGACTTCATCCTGGTCAACAAGTACGACTACGGTATTCGCCTGCCGGTGGTGAACAAGAAGATCATCGATGTCGGCGAACCGCAGCGCGGTGACGTGATGGTCTTCCGCTACCCGAAGGATCAGTCGCTCGACTACATCAAGCGCGTGATCGGGGTTCCCGGCGATGTGGTGCAGTATTCGAACAAGCGGCTGACCGTCAATGGCAAGCCGGCAGACTACAGCGCCTTGCCGGATTACCTCGACGAGGAGCGCCTGGCATATTCCAAGCATTTCCGCGAAAAGCTGCCCGGCGGCGTCGAGCATGGCATCCTGAACGATGCCGACCGCCCGGCCTTTGTCGCCGGTGCCGACCCGGATTTTCCGTTCCGGGAAAACTGCACTTACAATCAGCAGGGTGTGACCTGCAAGGTACCGCCAGGTCACTATTTTGTAATGGGTGATAACCGGGATAACAGCCTGGATTCCCGTTACTGGGGCTTCGTGCCAGATCAGAATGTGGTCGGAAAGGCATTTTTGATCTGGATGAACCTCGGCAATTTCGGACGCGTGGGATCATTTAAGTAAGCCCGCGCGGCGCAAGAACACTCCACAAGAAAGAGGGGAAGCGCAATATGGGTCAATTGAGGCAATCGGGAAAAGCGGGGAAGCCGGGTCGTGACAGTAGGGCCGCCGGCGCGCGTATTGGCATGCGCGGGCGGACACGAGGTTTTTCCCTCTGGACCTTGCTGGTGATCGTGGTGTTTGTCATTGGCGTGGCATTGCCGGCATTGCGGGCGATACCGAGCCTGACGGAATACTTCTCGGTCAAGCGCGCGGCGAGCTATGCCAAGCAGCGCGCCACCAACAAGCGTGAAGTGGTCGAGTATTTTGACAAACAGGCAGTCATCGACCGGATTGCCGCAGTAAAGGGCGAAGACCTCCAGATCCGGGAGGACGAGAACGGCACGATTCAGTCGGTCGATTTCTCGTACCGGACCGAGGTCCCCGTCTACGGCCCATTGAGTCTTCTGATTACCTATTCGGGAACGCAGCATTGATATGAACCTCGACGCCTTGCAGCAACGTCTCGGCTACCGATTCAGCAAGCCCGAATTGCTGCAGCAGGCGCTGACGCACCGCAGCCACAGCGCCCAGCACAACGAACGCCTCGAATTCCTGGGCGACTCGGTGCTCAACTGCGCCGTGGCGGACATGCTGTACGGCATGTTCGGCAAGCTGGACGAAGGCGACCTGTCCCGCGTGCGTGCCAATCTGGTCAAGCAGCAGGCGTTGTACGAGATCGCCCAGATGCTGCAGTTGTCCGATGTGCTGCGCCTGGGCGAGGGTGAACTCAAGAGCGGCGGATTCCGCCGCCCGTCGATCCTGGCTGACGCACTGGAAGCCATTGTAGGCGCCGTCTTCCTGGATGCAGGATTTGAGGCGGCCCGCACGCTGATCCGCAAGCTCTATATCCCGATCCTGGAGCAGGTCGATCCGCGCACGCTGGGCAAGGATGCCAAGACCTTGCTGCAGGAGTACCTGCAGGGGCACAAGATTGCCCTGCCGCAATATAACGTAATCGCCACTCACGGCGCCGCGCACAGCCAGCAGTTTGAAGTCGAATGCACGGTGCCTAAACTGGAAGTCCGGGTATTCGGCACCGGAGCCTCGCGCCGTGCGGCCGAACAGGCAGCGGCCAAGCTGGCCCTGGAGGAAGTCCAGAAGCTGGTGCCGCAACTGCTCAAGCGCAGCCGCGCCGAGCGCACGGGCAAGACCCGCAAGCAGCCGGTACCGCCGGACCCACAGTTGTCTCTCAGGTTGAAGGAATGACCGATTCGAACCATCCGCAGCAACCCGCGGCGGATACCCCAAGTACTACTGATGCAGCCTTTCGCTGCGGCACCGTGGCCATCGTCGGCCGTCCCAACGTTGGCAAGTCCACGCTGATGAACGCGCTGGTCGGCCAGAAGATCAGCATCACCTCGCGCAAGGCGCAGACCACGCGCCACCGGATCGTCGGCATCCAGACGACTGACGATGCGCAGTACGTCTTTGTCGATACGCCCGGCTTCCAGACCCGCCATGCGAGCGCGCTGAACCGCTCGCTGAACCGCGCTGTCACGTCGACGCTGTCGTCGGTGGACCTGGTGCTGTTCGTGGTCGAGGCCGGCTACTACGGCGCCGACGACGAGAAGGTGCTGTCGCTGCTGCCGAAGAACACGCCGGTGCTGCTGATCGCCAACAAGCTTGACCGGCTGACGGGCGAGAACCGCTCCGAAGTGATGATGCCCTTCCTGGAAAAGATGGGGCAGCTGTTCCCGTTCCGCGAAGTGGTGCCGATGGCAGCCAAGACGCGTGACCATATTGCGCGCCTGTTCGAGATCATCCGGCCGTACCTGCCGGAGGGCGAGCCGATGTACGACGCCGATGCGATGACCGATCGCAGCGAGCGCTTCCTGGCCTCGGAGA
Source organism: Cupriavidus sp. IDO (assembly GCF_000812465.1). GTDB lineage: Bacteria > Pseudomonadota > Gammaproteobacteria > Burkholderiales > Burkholderiaceae > Cupriavidus. The sequence continues at coordinate 40,415 of NZ_JWMA01000002.1, forward strand.
TCATCCGCGAGAAGGTCTTCCGCTGGACCGGCGACGAATTGCCATACACCAGCACCGTCATCATCGACAAGTTCGAGACGGAAGGGCGCCTGCGCCGCGTGTTTGCCACCATCCTGGTCGAGCGCGACGCGCACAAGGCCATGATCATCGGCAACAAGGGCAGCAAGCTCAAGCAGATCTCGACCGAAGCCCGCCTCGACATGGAGAAGCTGTTCGACGGCAAGGTCTACCTTGAGATGTGGATCAAGGTGAAGAGCGGCTGGGCCGACAACGAAGCCGGACTGCGCGCCTACGGCTACGAGTGAGCAAGATGCCTGACATCGCGCGCGCGGCGGCTCCCAAGGCCCGCCGTGCCGACCCGGTGGTCGACGAGGCCGCCGAACTGCTCGACAGCCAGGCCTTGCCTGGCATGGCCGAGGCAGCCGGCCGCGCGATGATGGACCGGGCGCTGCGCATTGTCCCTGCACGCAGCGAAGTCCGGGTAGCCGACCAGCCGGGATTCGTCCTCCATGCCTGGCCGTATCGCGAAACCAGCCTGATCCTCGACGTCTTCACGCGCGACTACGGCCGCATGTCAATGGTGGCCAAGGGCGCCAAGCGCCCGCATTCGGCGCTGCGCGCGGTCCTGCAGCATTTCCACCCAATTTCCCTGTCCTGGAGCGGCCGCGGCGAGGTCAAGACGCTGACTCGCGCCGAGTGGGTTGGCGGCATGCTGCCGCTGTCGGGTGATGCGCTGCTGTCGGCGTTCTACCTGAACGAGCTGGTGATGCGCTTCTGTCCGCGCGAGGATGCGCACGAAACGCTGTTCCGGCACTACATGGCAACCGTGACGCGCTTGGCGCACGGCGAGCCGGCCGGACTGGTGCTGCGCAGCTTCGAGCGCGTGCTGCTGCAGGAAACGGGCTTCGCGGTGGCATTCGATCATTGCCTCAGTACCGGCGAGCGGGTCCTGCCGGGCCTCGACTACGTCTACCAGCCGGAGCGTGGCGTGCGCCGCGCGCATGCCAGCGATCCGTCGTCGTGGCCGGTGGTGTCCGGCCAGACGTTGCTGGACATGTCGCAGGACGACTACAGCCGCGCCCAGACCGCAGTGCAAAGCCGCGCCCTGATGCGGTTCCTGCTGCATTATTATCTGCAGGGTGCGCCGCTCAAGACGCGGCAGATCCTGATCGATCTGCACTACCTCTGATTCACCCATTCACTCCTGATCCTGCCGGCATGATCTTTCACGCAAATCCGGGCGTCATCGACCTTGGCGTCAATATCGACCACGTGGCGACCCTGCGCAACGCGCGCGGCACCGTCTACCCCGATCCTATCCAGGCCGCGCTGCAGGCAGAGCAGGCCGGCGCCGACCTGATCACGCTGCACCTGCGCGAAGACCGTCGCCATATCCGCGACGCCGATGTGCGCGCGCTGCGTCCGCAGCTGACCACGCGCATGAACCTGGAGTGCGCCATCACGCAGGAGATGCTCGACATCGCCTGCGAAATCCGTCCGCAGGACGTCTGCCTGGTGCCCGAGCGACGCGAAGAGGTCACGACGGAAGGCGGGCTGGACGTGGCAGGGCGCTTCGAGCAGGTTAGCGCGGCCTGCAGGCAGCTCGCAGATGCCGGCATCAGGGTGTCGCTGTTTATCGATGCCCAGGCCGATCAGATCGCGGCAGCTGCCGCGTGCGGGGCGCCGGTGATCGAACTGCATACCGGCCGCTACGCCGATGCGCACACGCCCGATGAGCAGGCCGTGGAGTTCCGCCGCATTGCCGATGGCGTCGATGCCGGCCTGAAGCACGGCCTGGTGGTGAATGCCGGTCATGGCCTGCACTACACCAACGTACAGCCGATCGCGGCGCTGCCGGGCATCAAGGAACTGAACATCGGCCATGCAATCGTCGCCCATGCGATCTTTGCCGGCTGGGAAAATGCCGTGCGCGAAATGAAGGCCATCATGGTGGCTGCGCGCCTTGGCACGCGCTATCCCGCAGCAGGCAAGCCGGCGTGATCTACGGCGTCGGCACCGACATCATCCAGATCGAGCGCGTGCAGGGCGTGATGGAGCGCACGCGCGGCCGTTTCGCGGAGAAGGTGCTGGGGCCGCAGGAGCTGGCAAAGTACCACGCCCGCAAGGCGCGCTCGGAGAAGCGCGGCCTTGCCTTCCTGGCGACTCGCTTTGCTGCCAAGGAAGCGTTCTCCAAGGCGATCGGCCTGGGTATGCGCTGGCCGATGACCTGGCGCGCCATGGAGTTGATGAACCTGCCGTCGGGCGAGCCGACGCCGGTCTGCCATGGCGAACTTGAGCAGTGGCTTCGGGAACGCGGCGTGACCGTGCGGGTCAGTGTCAGTGACGAGCATGACTATGCGGTTGCGTTTGCAATCGCCGAGCGGACCGGCGCCCCAGCCGGGCTGCAAAACCAAGCCTAATTTCAAAATCCATGACCAAGAAACTTTCCGGCAAGCGACCGGGGCCGGTGGTACTCGATGTCGTCGGCAAGCAGCTCGACGCCGAGGATGCGCGTCGCATCGCCCATCCCCTGACCGGCGGCGTGATCCTGTTCGCGCGCAACTTCGAATCGCGCGCGCAACTGCTGGCGCTGACCCGTGCCATCCGCGCCGTGCGCGAGGACGTGCTGATCTGCATCGACCATGAAGGCGGCCGCGTGCAGCGCTGCAAGACTGACGGCTTTACGCACCTGCCGGCCATGAGCCGCCTGGGCGAGCTGTGGGACCATGACGTGCTGGCCGCCACCAAGGCGGCGGTGAGCTGCGGCTACGTACTGGCGGCGGAATTGCGCGCCTGCGATATCGACCTGAGCTTCACGCCGGTGCTGGACCTGGACTACGGCCGCAGCGCCGTGATCGGCGACCGGGCATTCCACGCCGATCCGCGTGTGGTGACCATGCTGGCCGGCCATCTGAACCACGGCCTGCTGCTGGCCGGCATGAGCAACTGCGGCAAGCACTTCCCGGGGCACGGTTACGTCGAGGCCGATTCGCACGTGGCGATTCCTGTCGACGAGCGCACGCTGGACGAGATCCTGGCGCAGGACGCGCGGCCGTATGACTGGATGGGCGTCTCGCTGTCCTCGGTCATGCCGGCGCACGTGATCTACCCGAAGGTGGACCCGAACCCGGCGGGGTTCTCCCGGTTCTGGCTGCAGGACGTGCTGCGCGCCCAGCTCGGCTTCGAGGGCGTCATCTTCAGCGACGACCTGAGCATGGAGGGCGCCAGCGTGGCCGGCAACGTGACCCAGGCCGCGCGCGCGGCGCTGTCCGCCGGTTGCGACATGGTGCTGATCTGCAACCATCCCGAGCGCGCCGACCAGCTGCTGGCCGAGCTCGATACGGGCATCGACAAGGCTTCGCAGCGCCGCATCCGCAAGCTGTTCGCGCGCCGCAAGCCGCTGGACTGGAACAAGCTGCACCAGGAAGGCCAGTATCGCGCCGCGTTGCGCGTGCTGAAGGATCACGAACTGATCGCCTGAGGCGATAAGTATCGCGCAGCAATGCAAAAGGGCAGCCGAGGCTGCCCTTTCTTGTACCGGCCCCGCTGCGGGAGCGGGGCGGATGACGCGCTTTAGTTCGCGCGGCTGCGGTATTCGCCGGTGCGAGTGTCGATTTCGATCTTGTCGCCGATGTTGCAGAACAGCGGCACTTGCAGTTCGAAGCCGGTGTTGATCTTGGCGCCCTTGAGCACCTTGCCCGACGAGGTGTCGCCCTTGACGGCGGGCTCAGTGTAGACGATCTCGCGGACCAGCGTGGTCGGCATTTCCACCGAGATGGCCTTGTCGTTGTAGAACACCACTTCCACGGTCATGCCGTCTTCGAGGTAGTTCAGCGAGTCGCCCATGCTGTCCTGCTCGACTTCGTACTGGTTGAAGTCGGCGTCCATGAACACGTACATCGGGTCAGCGAAGTACGAGTAGGTGCATTCGCGGCGCTCGAGCATGACCACTTCGAACTTGTCGTCGGCCTTGAACACCGACTCGCCCGGGGCTTCGGTCAGCAGGTTCTTGTACTTCATCTTGACCACGGCGGCATTGCGGCCCGACTTGTTGTACTCGGCCTTCTGCACAACCATTGCGTCGGTGCCGATCATGAATACGTTGCCGACGCGGAGTTCCTGTGCGGTTTTCATCTGAACTGATTTCCTGAAAAAGAAGTCTCGGAATTAGGTATGGCGAAGGCGCGCTGCCGGCACTGTCTCTCTACGATTGACGATTGCGCCTGAGTGAGCCAGTGCCCACGCGCTCGCGACCCCGTGCTCAGCTTGCATTCAGTTGCTGCTCTCGTACCGGATGGTACTGGAGAGAGGCACCTGGTTCTCCGGCCCGGTCGCCACTAAATCAACCGACTATTTTACCTGATTTTCGCAAAACGCCACGAGATTTGCCGCCAGGTCGCCCGGATGCTGCAGGCGTCGCTCCCAGCGCACCGCCATGTCGGTGAGTTGGGGCAGGCTTGCGCGCAGGCTGGCCCAGTCGAGTGGCGTGCCATACCCGTTCCATGCGTGCCAGAACGCGGCGAGTGACTGTGCCGCCGCAGTGTCGACGCCGCTCTGTCGGAACAGGTCCAGCCAGGCGTCCAGTTTGACGCGATGCGCGTCCTCGTCCTGCGGATAGATATGCCAGACCAGGGGGCGCGCCGCCCACTGCGCGCGGACGAAGGAATCCTCGCCGCGGACAAAATTCAGGTCGCAGGCCCACAGAAGCTCGTCATAGTGTTCCTGGCGGACGAAGGGAATGATGTGCACCGAGAGGTTGCCGCTGAAATAGTCGGCGCCGACCTGCGCCGGCACGCCGAACCACTCGGCGACCTGCTGCGCGGCCAGACCTTGCGGAACCAGGCACTGGACCGCCTCGCCGCCATCGCGCCATTGTTCCAGCAGGGCGGGCAGTGCGATGTTGCGGTAGGCGAAGAGGCTGACCTTGAGGGCGCCGGTTCGCGGCGCGACGCCAAGCCGGTGCCAGAGCGCAGCCTGCGCGGCCGGTCCGGACAGAAAGGTGTCACGCTGTGCACCGAGCATGGATTCACGCAGCAATCCGCCGGTGCCCGGCTCGAAGCCCGGAAAGAAGAAGTGCTTGACCAGTGGCAGGCGCGGATGCGGCGAGGGCATGGCGTGATGCTCGCGCACCCACGGCTCGGCGCTGAGATATTCAAGGTTGATCCACACCGGCTTCTGCGCACGCCTTGCCATGCGGGCAAGAAACGTTTCCGGGAGGTTGCAGGCGAATGCCTCGATGACCACATCGTGCGGCTCGGCGTCGGCGGCGGGCGTGAAATGCTCGTCGGCGCCGGTAGCATCCGGCCGCCATGGCCGGATTTCGACGCCGGCCAGCCGCTGGGAGGGCGCTTCAATGTCGACTTCAGGAGCCAGCCGTGCAAAGCTCGAAAGATCGTCAACCCATAGCCGCACCGCGTGGCCGTGTTCCTGTGCGAGCTGGCGCGCGAGGCGCCAGCAGACGCCAATGTCGCCGAAATTGTCGATGACGGTGCAGAAGATGTCCCAGGAGCGGATAGGCATGGTGGCTGGCGTGCGGTCCGGACGGGGTGGGCCGGGAATGCTCTAAACTTGCGATTTTAGAGCCAGCCCGCGTCCCCGGCGTGCCGGCAGTCTCGAATTGGTCACCGTCCCCAATGTCCGACCAGCCTTCCGATTCCCCAGTCACTCCTCCAGTCGAGCCATCCATCGAGCCGCCCGTCGAGGTGCCGGCCGAGCCGTTCGACGCCAAGCCGGTCATCGCGCAGCTGCCCGGCTTGCCGGGCGTGTACCGCTATTTCGATGCCGCCGGCAATGTGCTTTACGTCGGCAAGGCACGCGATCTGAAGAAGCGCGTCTCGAGCTATTTCAACAAGACGCAGCTGTCGCCGCGCATCGCCATGATGGTGGCAAAGATTGTGCGCATCGATACCACGGTGGTGCGGACCGAGGCGGAAGCGCTGCTGCTGGAGAACAATCTCATCAAGGCGCTGGCGCCGCGGTACAACATTCTGTTCCGCGACGACAAGTCCTATCCGTTCCTGAAGCTCACCGGTCATCGCTTCCCGCGCATGGCTTACTACCGCGGGGCGACGGACCGCAAGCACCAATACTTCGGACCATTCCCCAGCGCCTATGCGGTGCGCGAAAGCATGCAGATCCTGCAAAAGGTCTTCCAGCTGCGCACCTGCGAGGACACTGTCTTCAACAACCGCACGCGGCCGTGCCTGCTCCATCAGATCCATCGCTGCACCGGCCCGTGTGTCGGCGCGATCAGCGAGGAGGATTACGCGCGCGACGTTGGCAATGCCGCGCGCTTCCTGCAGGGGCGCCAGAGTGAGGTGCTGGAAGGCCTGCAGGCGAAGATGGAAGAACACGCAGTGAAGCTGGAGTTCGAGCAGGCGGCGGCGGTGCGTGACCAGATTGCCGCGCTGTCGACCGTACTCAAGCGCCAGGCGGTGGAGGAGGTCGGCCAGGCTCGGGACATCGACGTGCTTGCCGTGGCAGTGGAGGGCGGGCGCGCCTGCGTCAACCTCGCCATGGTGCGCGGCGGCCGGCACCTCGGTGACAAGGCGTACTTTCCGGCTCATGCCGAAGAGGCCGCCATGATCGTTGACGATGCTGCCGACGAGCTGTCTGCGGAAGATGGCGCCCTGCCGGCTGCGCCCTTGTCGATGGAGCGGATCGCCGCACGAGTGTTGTCTGCCTTCATGGTGCAGCACTACCTGGAGCAGCCCGCACCGCCCATCGTGGTGGTCAGCCACATGCCCGATGACGAGGCGCTGCCTGAGGCGCTGGCGCTGCATGCCGGACGCAAGGTCACGCTGGTCCGCCAGCCGCAGGGGCAGCGCAAGGTCTGGCTGGAAATGGCGCAGCAGGGGGCGGCCCTCGCGCTGTCGCGGCGGCTGGCCGAGCAGGGCAGCCAGGAGGCTCGCACGCGCGCGCTGGCAGAGACCATCGGCCTGGATCTGGAAGACCTGGCCCTGCTGCGCGTGGAATGCTTCGACATCAGCCACACCGCCGGCGAAGCCACGCAGGCGTCGTGCGTTGTCTTCCATCATCACGATATGCAGAACGGCGAATACCGCCGGTACAACATCCAGGACATCACGCCCGGCGACGACTACGCGGCCATGCGGCAGGTGCTGACGCGCCGCTACCAGAAGCTGGTCGAGCAGTTGCAGGAGGAAGGCGGGGTCGATGCGGGCGCCGATGCCGCGCCGCTTACGCCGCAGATTGTGCTGATCGACGGGGGCAAGGGTCAGGTCGAGGTCGCGCGGCAGGTGTTCGAGGAACTGGGGCTGGATATCGGACTGCTGGTCGGCGTCGCCAAGGGCGAGGGCCGCAAGGTGGGGCTCGAGACGCTGGTCTTTGCCGATGGCCGTCCGTCGCTCGAACTGGGGCAGGGCAGTGCCGCGCTGATGCTGGTGGCACAGATCCGGGACGAGGCCCACCGCTTTGCCATCACCGGCATGCGCGCGCGGCGGGCCAAGGCGCGCACCACTTCGCGCCTGGAAGAGATCGAAGGCGTGGGCGCCCGCCGCCGGCAGAAGCTGCTGACGCGCTTCGGCGGCCTGCGCGGCGTGATGGCGGCCAGCATCGATGAACTGGCGAGCGTCGACGGCATTTCCCGCAGTCTGGCCGAGGAGATCTATCGCCAGCTGCACTAAGAAACCCATTTCATTGTGAAATGGTTCCTAGGGCCAGGAAAGCCTCTTCGGCCCATAAATGCTCAGTTATTCCGAAATCGGCGACAATCGCGAGGTCTGCGATGTTCGCTAACGCCCCCGCCGGTATCCAAGCTCCATGCCCATCAATATTCCGATCCTGCTGACCTGGCTACGCGTCGCCATGATTCCTCTTGTGGTGGGGGTGTTCTACCTGCCCGAGGCATGGCTGCCGATGCACACCAAGAACATGACCGCGGCGGCCTTTTTCATTATCGCGGCCGTCACGGACTGGCTGGACGGTTTCCTGGCGCGGCGCTGGAACCAGACATCGTCATTTGGCGCTTTCCTGGATCCGGTAGCGGACAAGCTGATGGTGACGGCGGCGTTGCTCTCGCTGCTGGCGCTGGGTCGGGTTGCCGACCTGATTGCACTGGTCATCATCGGCCGCGAGATCACTATCTCGGCGCTGCGTGAATGGATGGCGCAGATCGGGGCGTCAAAGAGCGTGGCCGTGAATTTCCTCGGCAAGCTGAAGACGACCGTCCAGATGGTCGCGATTCCGCTGCTGCTGTACGCCGACAATCTGTTCGGCATGGACGCATCGCTGCTTGGTACGTGGATGATTTACCTGGCCGCAGTGCTGACGCTGTGGTCGATGTTCTATTACATGAAGCTTGCGTGGCCCCAAATCCGCGAGCGCAGCGGAGTGGTAGCGGAGGCTCGCGCGCAGAAATGAGGAAAGATGCAAAAAGGTGTTGACGAGCGCAAACGTTCTTTGCAATAATCTCTTTCTCGTTGCTGACGACGCAAACGAAAGCGGCGAGATAAGGCGGGTTTGGCGCAAGATGCTGTGTAATAGCGGCAAGTTGCGAGATTAAATTGCCTTAGTAGATGTTCAGCAGGATCCTGCGGGAGTAGCTCAGTTGGTAGAGCGCAACCTTGCCAAGGTTGAGGTCGCGAGTTCGAGACTCGTCTCCCGCTCCAGGTTAAATACGGTTCGATGGTGTTTGCAGAACACGGTCGGGCGGGCAGTAAAAGTTGTACGCGGGAGTAGCTCAGTTGGTAGAGCGCAACCTTGCCAAGGTTGAGGTCGCGAGTTCGAGACTCGTCTCCCGCTCCATCCCTAAGGGAAGCGCCGCTTCCCTTTTTGTTTGGATTGGCAGCCGCCGGCGATTCAGGTAACGCCGGCCGATTGCGGATACAATCCAGCAGCACGTCACCTGGCGGGGTGGCAGAGTGGTTATGCAGCGGCCTGCAAAGCCGTGTACGCCGGTTCGATTCCGACCTCCGCCTCCAGTCATAGCAAGACGGCGCCCAAGTGGCGCCGTTTTTGTTTTCCCTGCGTGGATTCGGCCTGTTTCCGGCCTTTGACCACGTGGCGGCCATGTTACATTACGTCATGCCGTACGCTTTTCGGGGTGCCCGGAGCAGTTTCCGCCGGGCAGCATGTCATCGCCATTCCCGATTCCGTGATGCGCCAACGCGCGCATGCGGGGCCGCTGCGGCACTTCCCGCTTTCTCAGATTCGTCGCTGACCATCGTCACCCTGCGCTGCTTGCAAGCATGATGCCGCGGGAGCCTCGTGGCCGCTGCGGCCGACCGGGCAGGGCGGGACTCAGCGATCGCCGTTTCAGCTCCAGATACGAGGAATCCAGCCCGCATGCATCACGCCACCCCGCTCATCAGCACAATCGTCGGCGGTATCGTTCTGGCGTTCATTCTTGGCGCGATCGCCAGCAAGCTGCGGCTGCCACCGCTGATCGGCTATCTCTGTGCCGGGATCGTGGTCGGCCCCCATACGCCGGGATATACGGCAGACCAGGCCCTGGCGCCGGAGCTGGCCGAACTGGGCGTGATCCTGCTGATGTTCGGTGTCGGGCTGCACTTCTCGATCAAGGACCTGATGGCGGTGAAGAAGATTGCCATTCCTGGTGCCGTCGTGCAGATCGGGATTGCGACGTTTCTCGGCATGCTGGTCGCCTGGGGGTTCGGCTGGTCGTGGGGGCAGGGCTTCGTGTACGGGCTGGCGCTCTCGGTGGCCAGTACGGTGGTGCTGCTCAAGGCGTTGCAGGACCGGGACCTGGTGGAGTCGCCGCAAGGGCGTATCGCGGTCGGCTGGCTGATCGTGGAAGACCTCGCGATGGTGCTGGCGTTGGTGCTGCTGCCGGCGCTGGCCGGGTTGCTGATGGATCCGGATGACGCTGCAGCCGTGACCGGTGAGGCACTGAGTACCGGCGATGTCCTGATCGCCGTGCTGGCGACGCTGGGCAAGGTGGCGGCATTCGTCGCAGTCATGCTGCTGATCGGCCGCCGCTTTATCCCCTGGATGCTCGAGCGCATCGTCTGGACCGGCAATCGTGAGATGTTCCGGCTTGGCGTGCTGGCGACGGCGTTGGGCGTTGCCTACGGCGCGTATGCGTTGTTCGGCGTGTCGTTCGCGCTGGGCGCGTTCTTTGCCGGGATGGTGCTGGCCGAATCGGAATTCAGCCATCGCGCTGCTGAAGAATCGCTACCGCTGCGCGATGCATTTGCGGTGCTGTTCTTCGTCTCGGTGGGGATGCTGTTCGATCCGATGGTGCTGGTCAACGATCCGTGGGGCGTGCTGTCGACCTTGTTCATCATCGTCGTGGGCAAGTCGCTCGCAGCCATGGGCATCGTGCGCGTCTTCGGGTACTCAGGCAAGACCAGCATGACCATTGCGGTGAGCCTGGCGCAGATCGGCGAGTTCTCCTTCATTCTCGCCAGTCTCGGTGTCTATCTGAAGATCCTGCCGGAGCGCGGCCAGGCCTTGATACTGGCCGGCGCCTTGCTGTCGATCATGCTGAATCCGGTCCTCTTCCATTTGCTGGACCTCTACAGCGCAAAGGCCGACCGCAACGAGGACCCGCAGCCTGCATGAGGGAGGCTGGTGTCCTAGGCGCCGATCTGCGGCGCCATGCCGCGCAAATACTCGGTAAAGGCCAGCAAGCCCTGCGTCGGAAATTTGTCCTGATGCACGACCAGGTACAGCGGACGCACGATGCGTGGCAGACCTTTCCTGACCGCCACCAGTGTGCCCCGCTCCAGTTCATCTCGCACGACGTGAAGTGACAGGCAACTGACGCCAAAGCCGCTCATCACGGCGCGCTTGATAGCCTCTGCGTTGCCGAGCTCCAGCGCAAAGCGCAGCTCGCCCAGCAGCGGCACCAGCCGTTCCTCGATGATCTCGCGCGTGCCGGAGCCGGGTTCGCGCACGATCCATTCGGCTGCGCGCAACGCATCGGCATCCGCAGACGCCGCGAGTGGATGCGAGGGGCCTACGATCACCACCATCTCGTCATCGCACCAGTGCATGCTGCGCAGGTCGCGTTCGTGGCTGCTTCCTTCAATCAGGCCGATATCCGCTTCGAACTGCAACAAGGCTTGCAGGACATCCCGGGTATTGCCAATGCGCAGATCGAGCGAACACGGGCCGCTGCGGCTGTTGCGGAATCCCGCCAGCAGGGTAGGCAGGATGTAGCTGCCGATGGTGTTGCTGGCAGCGATCTGCAACTGCACGCCGGTCTGGGTCGCAAACCGTTCGAGTTCGTGGGCCTGGTCGAGCAGCGACAGTGCCCGAGGGAAAAACTGGCGCCCGGTTTCATTGATGCTCAGGCGACGGGCGATGCGGTCGAACAACGGCCCGTTAAGCGCACGTTCCAACTCGGCCAGTGATGCACTGACGGCCGATTGGGACATGGAAAGCGCTTCGGCGGCGGCCACGGTGCTGCCATGCTGCGCCACCGTCACAAACACGGAGAGCTGGCGCAGGGTAAGTCGGAGCGGGCGTTGGTCCATATCGATCAGCCAGGTAAGTCATAGCGATATTACCCGTTTTTCAGATTAACTGGCCAAAGGTACGCTTGGTGCATCCTTTCTAACAGCTGCCGCCATGTCCTCCGTCCCTGTTACTGCACCTCCCACTGTTGCCGCGGCCAGCGGTCCGGCCCTGTGGCGCCAGCGGCTGCTGACGCTGGTTCCGCTGGGTGGCATTGCGTGGCTGGCGCTTGTGCTGGCCGATCACCCGGCGGTTTCGCGATACGGCCTGAGCGCCCTGACGCTGGCGATGTGCGCGGGCATGGTCGCGGCGAATACGCTGCCGCGCCACTGGCTGACGCCGCTGGCCCCCGGCATGCAGTTGGCGCGCCACCATCTGCTGCGCCTCGGCGTTGCGCTCTACGGCTTGCGGCTGACCTTCGCTTCAATCGCTGCCCTTGGCCTGCCAGGCATTGTGGTACCGCTGGTCATGCTGGTGGCCACGCTGCTGTTTGGCACCTGGGTCGGCTCGTCCTGGTTCGGTCTGAGCCGCCGCGAGGCCATCCTGGTCAGTGCAGGCAGCGCGGTCTGCGGCGCTGCCGCCGCGATTGCGGTGTCCTCGGTCGTGCGCACCGATGACCGTCAGACGGCAGTAGCGGTGGCCACTGTCGTGCTGTTCGGCACCGTGGGCATGCTGCTCTATCCCTATCTGTTCGAGCTGGCCACGTCGCACTGGCACTGGCCGGTCAGCGAGCGGATGTTCGGTATCTTCACCGGTGCCACGCTGCATGAAGTCGCCCAGGTGATCGCGGCCGGCAAGATGATCAGTGAGCCGACCGCAGATGCGGCGGTGGTTGCCAAGATGGTGCGCGTGCTGGCGCTGGGGCCGCTCTTGCTGGTGATGGCGCTGTGGCCCCGCGCTGGCGCGGCAGAGGCTCAGCCCGGAAACAGCCGCGTGCGCGGCATCCTGAAGTCGGTCCCGTGGTTTGCCGTCGGCTTCGTCGCGGTCATGGCGGTCAATTCGGCGGGCGTGGTGCCGTCGGCCTGGAAGGGCGGACTGGTGGCGCTGGACAACTGGCTGCTCGCCTGCGCGATGCTGGCAATCGGCCTGCATACACGCATCGGCGACTTGCTGCGAGCCGGCCGCAAGCCGCTGGCGCTGGCCGCAGTGCTGTTCGTTTTCCTGATGTCTGTGGGCGCGCTGATGTGCTACGCGATGGCGTAGCCGGAGGAAGGTTGGCTGGTCGGCTGTTTCTCAGGTGCTGGCCAGTAAATATTGCCGTGGTGCGGCCGACGGGACTCGAACCCGTAAGCCCGGAAAGGCGGCAGATTTTAAGTCTGCTGAGTCTACCAATTTCTCCACGGCCGCACGGCAAGCCCGGTATTGTGGTGGCTTAACATCGGGGACGCAAGTTTGTCACACCTGCGCAACGATCGGCGGTCGCTCCGGGGCCAAAAGTGACGTCCTTGTTACGGATCGTAACAATGTAGGGTCGGCCGTTGCACCTGGAAATTTCCTAGCCACTAAAATAGTAGCTAAGAGGAATCTCAAACAGAGAGGCAGGATATGAAACGTTCGTTGCTCGCAGCATTCGGTATCGCGGCCGTTCTTGCGTCGGGTGCGGCAATGGCCCATGTGAGCGTCGGCGTGGCAATTGGTGTGCCAGGCGTAGTGATTGGTGCACCGGCTTATTACCCTCCGGCCCCGGTTTACTACGCGCCGCCCCCGGTTGTCGTGGCGCCAGCTCCGGTCTACTACGGCCCGGCCCCGGTCTATTACGGCCCGCGCTACTATGGCGGCCCTCGCTACTATGGTTATGGTCCGCGCCACTACTACGGTCCGCGGGGATACCACGGCCATGGCCGCTGGCGTGACTGAGTAAGCCGGCAGCCTGCAAGGTTTTTGAAAGAAAGAGCCCCATGTGGGCTCTTTCTCTTTGGTGTTGCCTCGCGAGGCGATTGTCTCAGGCAGCATCCCGGCAGTTCCCTCTACTTTGGTGGTCATCAAATAATTTGAACTGACTGCTCAAAGCGTCACGTCTACATATCAGGGTTTTCCCCTAAACTGGCTCTGTGACGCGGTGATGAAGGCAAGCACACCCTGCCTGGACGCCACGCCTGCACCCAACCGATAAGTAAGGGGAATCTCACATGAATATCAAACTCAGCGTAGCGGCACTGGCCGCCCTGGCAGCGCTTTCCGCAGTTTCCGTGTCGGCGTCTGCCGGCGTTCGCAAGGTCGATCCGTACCTCGATGGCGCCAAGATTGGCAAGGTAGATACATTCACTGATGGCGCTCGCGTGGGAAAGACCGATGCCTATACCGACGGCGCCAGGATGGGCAAGGCTGACCCGTTCACGGACGGCGCGAGGCTCGACAAGCGGGACCAGTTTACCGACGGCGCCTGACGCATCAAGGCTCTCTGTATGACGAATGACCCGCACCTGGCTGCGGGTCATTTCATTCATGACTATTCCGCATGCCTCTGTTGCCGGCATGCGCCATGACGATGGCATTGCCACGGCGCTATACTTCCGCCTCAAACTGTATTGATCATCAGGAGAGTGGTATGCAGCAAAAGACTGTGCTGACGGCGGAAGACGTGAAGAAGGTAATGGCCGCAGCAGAAACCGAGGCAAAGAATCACCACTGGGCAGTCTCGATTGTCATCGTGGATGATGGCGGCCACCAACTGGCCCTGCAGCGCCTGGACGGCGCGGCACCGATCTCGGCCTACATCGCCACTGAAAAAGCTCGCACGTCCGCCCTGGGTCGTCGTGAGTCGAAGATCTACGAAGACATGATCAACAACGGCCGTCATTCGTTCATGACCGCGCCGGTGCTGCAAGGCATGCTGGAGGGCGGCGTGCCCATCGTCTGCAACGATCAGGTTGTTGGCGCTGTTGGGGTGTCGGGCGTGAAGTCTACTGAAGACGCGCAGATCGCGCGCGCCGGCATCGCCGCGCTGGGTCTCTGATCCGTTCCCAATGAAAAACCCCGCAGGCATGGCCTGCGGGGCGCAATAAAAAGGCGGCATGGCTGGAGGCCGATGCAGCCGGGTCAATCCCGCCGGTCACATCGTCCCTGGCTACTGCCCAACACCTCTGTCAGAGGTGGTCCCCACAAAGTCCTGACTGCCCCTTTCGAGGCAGGCCTGCCCGGAGCCCGGGCTCCAGGCCTGTATCAGCGCGTCGACAGGGCTGTGCTCGCAGCCGTATCTCTCATTTCGTCAGAATCAGCTTCCCGTACCGCGTAATGCGCAGGGTGTAGACCTCGCCGTTGTGCAGGATCGGCAGTGTCGTGGCGCCGTGCATGATGCTCTCCAGTGCCACCGGCTGGCCGGCAGGCGCGCCGCCGGGCAGGCTGTCGCGCATCAGGGCTTCGAGCCGGGCGGGCAGGGCGGCCACGGCCGATTTCATGGATTCGATGGCGGATGCGGCGGGCTTCTCGCGTCGGGCCTGCGGGGCAACCTCGACCCGGCGCAGCGACAGGCGGCGGCGGGTGATTTCACGCGGTTGCGACAGCGGCAGGGAAAGTGTGCTCATCATCATGCTCCGGTCGGAATGGGTTGCGCCTGGGTCGGGAGTCCGACCCGGTGGCAAAGCGTTCGGGTTGGGAATATATTAAATGAGAATTGTTATCATTACAATAGAGAAATTCAATGTCTGCTCGTTGCGGTGCGACAGGGCGGCAGAGTAGTCAGGCCAAACAAAAAGGACATCCCGCGGGATGTCCTTTCTTTCATGGCGACAAGGCCTGAGGCCCAGACGCTATTGCTTGGGTTCCGTGATAAACCCGATCTTGCCGAGGCCCCCATGCTGGGCTGCGGCCATGACTTCCGCCACGCGTTCGTAGCGGACGGCACGGTCGGCACGCAGGTGCAGTTCCGGCTGCGGTTCCTGCCTGGCGGCGAGCGCGATATTGTTCTCCAGGGTGGCCTGGTCGACTTCAACCTGGTTCCAGAACACTTTGCCTGCCGCATCGATCGAGACATTGATGTTCTGCGGCTTGCTTTGGTTCGGCTGGTTGGTCGCGCGCGGCAAGTCGATCTTCACCGCGTGATTGATGACAGGGATGGTGATGATGAAGATGATCAGCAGCACCAGCATGACGTCGACCAGCGGCGTCATGTTGATCTCGCTCATCACCTCGTCGTCATCTCCCTCGATGGTACCGAATGCCATGATGACTTCCTTGATGCCGTGTTATTGCCGTGCTGCGGCCAGGCGCACCGCACCGTCTTCCGGACGGGTGCTGGTCGGGCGCACGCGCGCGCCGGTGACGAAGTAGGCGTGCAGGTCGTGGGCAAAGCGGTTGAGCTTGGAGATGACCGCCTTGTTGCCGCGGGTCAGCGCGTTGTAGCCCAGCACTGCCGGGATCGCCACGGCCAGGCCGAAGGCGGTCATGATCAGTGCCTCGCCGACTGGGCCAGCCACCTTGTCGATGGTCGGGACGCCCGATGCGCCGATGCCGATAAGTGCATGATAGATGCCCCACACCGTGCCGAACAGGCCGACGAACGGGGCGGTGGAGCCTACCGATGCCAGCACGGCCAGACCCGATTGCATGCGTGCCACGGAGTCGTCAATCGCGCTCTTGAGCGAGCGGGTCAGCCAGTCGGAGATATCCATCACGTCGTGCAGCTGCGGCTGGCTGGCGCGATGGTGCTGGGTCGCGTCCTTGCCGGTGATGGCCAGGGCGCGGAAAGGGTTGGCGTCGCTGGCGCCGAGGGTTTCAAGCGCGTGGTCGAAGTCGTCCGAGTGCCAGAAGCGTTTCTCGGCGCCTTGCGCCATCTTCTTGAGCCGAATCAGATCCCATGCCTTGGTGAGGATCACGATCCATGACGCGAGCGACATGATCAGCAGAATGATGGCAGTCGCACGCATGACGAAATCGCCTTGCGCCCAGAGGTGGGAGAGTCCGAGGTCCTGCATGTTGGTTCCTGGTGAGTTCGCTGGTTAGTTAGTTCTGAATCAATTGAGTTCAAAGCCGATCGGCTGCTGCGCGGTGACGGCAACGGCGCGGCCGTTGTCCATGTACGGCTTGCAGCGCATCCGCTGCACCGCATCGACGGCAGCCTGGTCCAGACGCGATGAGCCGCTGGATGTCACCACGGAAGTCTTGACGACTTTACCGCTTTCATCGGTGGTCAGACGCACAACCGCCTTGCCGGTTTCGCCCATGCGGCGCGATTGTGCCGGGTAGGACGGTTGCGGCGGCGTGCACTGGATTTCGCCGATGCCGACCGCGCGCGGCGCGGCGGAAACCGGAGCGGGCTCCGGGGCCGGGGCGGGGGGCGCCGGCGGGGCCGGCGGCGCGGGCGGTGCCTCGAGCGCCGTCGGCGAGGGCGGCAGCGCTGCAACCGGTTGCGGCGTGGGTTTGGGCTGTGGCGGCGTCGGCCGTGGCGTGGTCACCTTGACCTGCTTGGGCGGCGTTTCGGGCTTCGGCGTTGGAGCATCGGGCGCCTTTTCCTGCTTTGGTGGCTCGAGCGGGATGATGCGCGCAACGATTTCCGGCGCTATCACTGCCTCGGTCAGCTTGCGGCCGAGGCCGCTCTGGATCAGATAGAGCAGTCCAGCGTGGAACAGCAAGACCGCAATCGTAATCTTGAAAAAGCGTTGGTCGAACATGGGTGAACAACAGAAATCGGCCGGCCGGCGCAATGTCACTTGCGATAGAACAGGATCAGCGAGATGCCACAACCAACCAGCAGGCTAAGCAGCAATTCCATGATAAACGCTCCTACAACAGGGTTGCCGGGGGAGCGCTACTCTCGGGCAGCGTGTCAGTCGGGCAGTATAAACGATAATGATTCTTATTTGTTGTGATTTGTGCGACGCAACTGGCAATTTGTCCAAACCGACGTTATACCCCCATTCCGGGGATCTTTCTGTATCCGTGGTCAAGGCCACAGTGGCGTGCACTAGGGGTTGCCGGGAATGCCCGGCGGGCGACAAAGCGCGCTAGCATAGGAAGAAACTGCAAAAGGTGGCTGCGCGCCTGTCGCGGCGCCGTAGCCGCGCGCTCGGGGACCAGGACATGGACTTCACACGTTTTGCTGAAGATGACCGTTCGACGATTCTCCGCGCCGTCCCGGGCGTTTCTTCCAGCTCGGCACTGGACTGGATGTGTGCCCAGTTCGCGTTGCGCGTTGTGTGCGCCCTGGGCCCCCGATTCAATCTCCGCAGCAATATCAATGATGTCCTGACCGTCAGCGCCCAGGAAATGGTGTGGCCGTACGGAGTGGTGCTGCGCGTGCAGCGCTTCCTGTCGGCCCGCTGTGCCGACATGCCGGCCTGGAAGGGCGCGTCGCGGCTGACACCCGAGGAATTCCTGGACCGCCACGGCCAGTGGAACAGCGCCTTCGACGAGAGCGCGCTGTTCTACTACCTCGACGAGTACGTCAAGCATCACGCCAAGGACATGTTCGCCGTCTTCGATGCCTCGGCCGCGGCCATTGCCGCGCGCCTGGACGGCGAGCGCGTCTTGCTGGTGCGCAATATCGACATGCTGAGCCATGTGCTCGACTTGCCCGACCACGAGCGCAAACTGCTGCTTTATGCCGCACTGGCCAAGTACAAGCGCGACCTGCGCGCCGTGATGGTGGACTGCAAGGTGGCCCACAGCCAGGAAGCCTTCCAGATCCTGTCCGGCCTGACCGGTGCGAGCCCTGCGGACGTGGCCGCGTCGCTGCGGCCTGGCTCTCGGCTCGAGACCCTGAACCTGATCGAACAGCCGCTGCCTGAGAACAGCGTGACGGACCTGGGCGACCTGATGCGCCTGTCGGATCGCCTGCTCCACGTGCTGCTGGGCAACTACGCGAACGAGGCCGAGATGATGGCGGTCTTTACCCGCCCGGCTGCGCCGCCCACGCTGTGTACGGCCGACTACCCCCATGTGGAGACCGACGCCCGCTACCTTTCCGCGCTGCTGGCCAATGCCACGCGGCAGCACGCGAGCGGTGTCAACGTGCTGATCTATGGCCCGCCGGGTACGGGCAAGACTGAGTTTGCCCGCCTGCTGGCGCGCGAAGCCGGCTGCGAGCTGTACGAGGTGGATTGCCTGGACCGCGAAGGCAACAGCCTGTCGGGCAAGGACCGCTATCGCTCCCTGCAGGTCTCGCAGGCCTTCCTGCGAGGCCGTGCGCGCACGGCGCTCTTGTTCGACGAAGTAGAAGACGTCTTCCCGGGCAGCGCGCGCGAATTGATGAGCCTGTTCGGACAGGAGGATGCGCGTGCCTCCGTCAACGGCAAGGCGTGGGTCAACCAGACCCTGGAACAGAACCCGGTGCCCGTGATCTGGATCTCGAACTCGATCCGGCAGATCGACCCGGCTTACCTGCGGCGCTTCCAGTTCCACCTGGAGCTGAAGATCCCGCCGCCGCAGGTGCGGGAGAACATCATCCGCAAGCATCTGGGCGGGCTGGACGTGACCGATGCGTTTATCACTTCGCTGGCCGCGCGCAAGACGCTGACGCCGGCGCAGGTGCAGTCGGCGGCGCGTTTTGTCCAGCTGGCGCGGCCGGACGTGGACGAACCGGTCGAGGCACTGATCCTGCGCCAGCTCGAACATGCGGACCGCGCGATGGGCCTGCGCCCCGAGGTGGAAGCGCGCCCGGTGGTGACCCACTACCGGCTCGACAACCTGAACCTGGAAACGCGCTATGAAGTGGCCAAGATTGTCGAGGCGCTCAAGGCTCGGCAGCGCGGGACCATGTGCTTCTATGGCCCGCCTGGCACCGGCAAGACTGCGCTGGCCGAACACATTGCTGCCGCGCTCGACCTGCCACTGATGATCCGCCGCGCGTCCGACCTGATGAGCAAGTACGTGGGCGAGACCGAGCAGCAGATCGCCGCCATGTTCGCGCGGGCCGAGGAGGACGGCGCCGTGCTCTTGCTGGACGAGGCCGACAGCTTCATGCAGAGCCGGCAGCAGGCGGTGCGCAACTACGAGGTCTCCGAGGTCAACGAGATGCTGCAGGGCATGGAGCGCTTCAATGGCATCTTTATCTGCACCACCAACCTGTTCGACCGGATCGATGAAGCCGCATTGCGCCGCTTCTCGTTCAAGATCCGCTTCCTGCCGCTGAAGGCGCCTCAGCGCGTGACGATGTTTGTCGACGAGGCGCTGGACGGGGACGATAGCCAGCTGACCGACACCATGCGGCACGAACTGGATGCGATGGACTGTCTGACGCCGGGCGACTTTGCCACGGTCAAGCGTCAGTGCGTGTTGCTTGGCGAGGCGCTGACGCCGGACGAATTCCTGGCGCAGCTGCGCCACGAGCACGCCGTCAAGCCCGAAGTGCGGCACCACCGGCCGCTGGGTTTTATTCAGTAGGCAAGCGCCCGACGGCTAGAACGCCGGGGCCGGCTCGATCACGACTGTTTCCGAGCGGGCATCCACCTGCAGCAGCGCTGCGGCCATCGCGCGCAGATGCTCCGCGTTCTTGGTAGAGACGAAGCGGTCCTGGGGGATCGCATCCGGACCGGCGGAAAGCGCATGTTCCATCAGCTTGCGCGCGAGCTGTCGCGCAATGGCGCTGCCGGTGTCGACCAGCGCCAGCTGGTCGCCGACCATCGCGCGGATGGTGTCCGACAGGAAAGGGTAGTGGGTGCAGCCCAGCACCAGCGTGTCGGCGCCGGCTTCCAGCATGGGTGTGAGATAGGCGTCGAGCCGTTCGCGCACGGCAGGCCCGTTGGTGTCGCCTTGCTCGATCAGCGAGACCAGGCCAAGGCCGGCTTCGCAGATAAAGCGGCTTTCGCCATCCAGCGATGCAAGCAGGCGCGCGAACTTTGCGCTCTTGAGCGTGTTGGCGGTTGCCAGCACGCCCACCACCTTGCTGCGGCTGGCCGCGGCGGCGGGCTTCAGGCCCGGTTCCACGCCGATGATCGGCAGCGGCAGCCTGTTGCGCAGCAACTCCACGGCGTGGCCGGTTGCGGTGTTGCAGGCAATCACCAGCGCCTTGCAGCCCTGGCCGATCAGCCACTCGCAGGCCTGCAGGGTGCGCGCTTCGACGAATTTCTCAGGCTTCTCGCCGTACGGCGCGTACTTCGAGTCGGCCAGGTACAGCAGCGATTCATGGGGCAGCAGCGCGCGGATTTCGCGCAGCACGGACAGGCCGCCAAGGCCGGAATCGAAGACGCCGATGGGTGCGGGGTTCACGGGAAGCAACGGGTGGTCAGGGCAGGAGACTGTGCAGAAAAAAGCCGGGTCGAGACCCGGCTTTTTTCCAGTGCGACGGCAGATTCTACCGCCTTACAGCGCGGCGACCGGGATCTTGCCGATCTTGGCCTGCCATTCGGCGGGGCCGGTCTTGTGCACTGAGGTGCCTTCGCTGTCCACGGCAACGGTCACCGGCATGTCCTTCACTTCGAACTCGTAGATGGCTTCCATGCCGAGGTCTTCGAAGCCGACCACCTTGGCTGCCTTGATGGCCTTGGCCACCAGGTAAGCCGCGCCGCCGACCGCCATCAGGTAGGCCGACTTGTGCTTCTTGATGGCCTCGATGGCCACCGGGCCGCGCTCGGCCTTGCCGATCATCGAGATCAGGCCGGTTTCGGCCAGCATCATCTCGGTGAACTTGTCCATGCGGGTGGCGGTGGTGGGGCCGGCCGGGCCCACGGCTTCGTCGCGCACCGGATCGACCGGGCCGACGTAGTAGATCACGCGGTTCTTGAAGTCCACCGGCAGTTTCTCGCCCTTGGCCAGCATGTCGGCGATGCGCTTGTGCGCGGCGTCGCGGCCGGTCAGCATCTTGCCGTTGAGCAGCAGGGTCTGGCCCGGCTTCCACGAGGCCACTTCTTCCGGCGTCAGCGTGTCCAGGTCGACGCGCTTCGACGTTTCGGTGTTCGGTGCCCATTCCACCTTCGGCCAGGCCGACAGGTCAGGCGCTTCGAGCTTGGCCGGGCCGCTGCCGTCCAGCGTGAAGTGCACGTGGCGGGTGGCCGCGCAGTTCGGGATCATCGCCACCGGCTTGGAAGCCGCGTGGGTCGGGTAGCCCATGATCTTCACGTCCAGCACGGTGGCCAGGCCGCCCAGGCCCTGCGCACCGATGCCCAGCGCGTTGACCTTCTCGTACAGCTCGACGCGCAGTTCTTCGATCCAGTCCTTCGGGCCGCGGGCGATCACGTCCTGGATATCGATCGGGTCCATCAGCGATTCCTTGGCCATCACCATGGCCTTCTCGGCGGTACCGCCGATGCCGATGCCCAGCATGCCCGGCGGGCACCAGCCGGCGCCCATGGTCGGCACGGTCTTCAGCACCCAGTCTACGATGGAGTCGGACGGGTTCAGCATCACGAACTTCGACTTGTTCTCCGAGCCGCCGCCCTTGGCCGCGACCTGGATGTCCACGGTATTGCCCGGCACGATCTCGTAGTGGATCACTGCCGGGGTGTTGTCCTTGGTGTTCTTGCGGCCACCCTCGGGCGGGTTGACGATCGAAGCGCGCAGCACATTGTCGGGGTTGGTGTAACCGCGGCGCACGCCTTCATTGATCATGTCGGTCAGGCTCATGGTGGCGCCATCCCAGCGCACGTCCATGCCCACCTTGACGAAGATCGTGACGATGCCGGTGTCCTGGCAGATCGGCCGCTTGCCCTCTGCGCACATGCGGCTGTTGGTCAGGATCTGTGCGATCGCATCCTTGGCCGCGGGACTCTGTTCCAGCTCATAGGCACGGCCCAGGCTGGTGATGTAGTCCATCGGGTGGTAGTAGCTGATGTACTGGAGGGAATCGGCGACGCTCTGGATGAGGTCTTCTTGCTTGATCACAGTCATTTTTGTGGGGGAGGCCAGCGGTGAAATTCAGCCCGGAATCATACACCGACCGGCGCGCGGTTGCCCGGCTGCATACACGCGTCCACACGTACGGAAGTGCCGCCGGCGGCGCTCCACTGGCCCGATCGCCCCAAAATGAAAAACCGCGGCGCCAGGGCCGCGGTCCGGGGGTGCAGGCGGTGGCTCGCCGCTTCAATGTGCTTCAGGCTTCGCGTGGGCGCCGGCAGAGTGCGAAACCATGCGGTCTACCCAGGCCATCGCCAGCGCTGACAGCAGGAAGGCGAGGTGGATGGCTACCTGCGACATGACGGTGTGCCTGTTAGTCGACTGAGGTCATCCGCCGTGATTCAGCCGGCGGCGCCCGTATCCGCTTCCGCCGGGTCCGCTCGCCAGGCGCGCCGCGCCAGCTTGCCCGGCCAGCTGGCCAGTACGATGCCGCCCAGCACGCAAGCCAGCGCGACCGCGTGCGGCCAGCCTGGCGTCTCGCCGAGAAAGACAATGCCGTAGGTGGCCGCGGCCACCGGCAGCACCGAGGTAAAGACGCCAGCCAGCTGGGCCGGCACATGCCGGATGCCCTTCATCCACAGCCAGAACGAGAACACGCTCGCGGACAGCGCATACCAGAGCAGCATCAGCCAGGTCTTGGCCGGCACGTTCGACGGATCGAACGTCAGCAGCGGAATCAGACCTAGCGGCAGCATCAGCAGCCCGCCTATCAGGTGCGTGTAGGCGCAGATCTCGATGGCGGCGAGGGTCTGGGTGAGGCGTCGGGACAGGATCACGTAGATCGATTCGCACACCACCGCGCCCATGATCATCAGGTTGCCCAGCAGCGTCTGGCTGCCGGTTGCGCCACTGCCATGCCCTTCACCGCGGGCAATATTCAGCACTGCCACGCCGGCCATGGCGAGAAGCACGGACGCAATGGTCCGGCGCGACAGCCGCTCGCGCAGCAGCAGCCAGGACAGGATCGCGACCGTGGCCGGGATCGTGCTGGTGATCACGCCCGCAGCCATGGCGCTGGTCAGCCGCACGCCATTGAGCATCAGCAGCGTGAACATGAACGTGCCGAAGAACGCCTGCAGGAACAGGTTCAGCCACTCCCCGCGCGAGACCCTGCGCATGCGCGAGGGGCGGTACCACGGTGACAGGCAGACGATGGCGATCACAAAGCGCAGCAGGGCGAACAGCAGCACCGGCACGTGCGCGATGATGGATTTCCCGAGGCCGACATTGCTGCCGACAAGCGCCATCGAGGCGACCAGGAACAGGGCGTAGACGGGAGTGTAGGCGGGCACGGATACTGCCTTGGTCGGGAACCGGCGGGGCGGGCCCCCTGGTAGTGCGACTGGCTCCGGTTCCGGTGGGCGGCAGCAGCAGTGTGCCGCGTTCAGGTAAAGGACTCGCGGCATTATAGCTGTGCTAGCCTAATGGAGAAGGCTGCACATTCGCCATGAAATTTCCGGCGTCGCTCCCTGTTGCAACGCAATATGACGCTGGGAGACCGGCATCGTATCCGGGCGTCAGGTTTAAGTAAGCCGTCAGGCGTAATTTGGCAGCCAAGCAGCCTAGTCAAAAATCAGGAGACAAGTCCATGTCCGCCATCGAATCGGTGATGCAAGAGCATCGCGTTTTCAATCCCCCCGAAGCGTTTGCCAAGCAAGCCGCGATCCCGAGCATGGAGGCGTACCGCGCGCTGTGCGAGGAGGCCGAGCGCGATTACGAAGGCTTCTGGGCCCGCCACGCGCGCGAGCAGTTGCACTGGGACAAGCCCTTCACCAAGGTGCTCGACGAGAGTAACGCTCCGTTCTACAAGTGGTTCGAAGACGGGGAAATCAACGCCTCCTACAACTGTCTCGAGCGCAACCTGGAGAACGGCAACGCCGACAAGGTCGCGATCGTGTTCGAGGCCGACGACGGCACCGTGACGCGCGTCACCTATCGCGAACTCCACGCCAAAGTCTGCCGTTTTGCCAACGGCCTCAAGTCGCTCGGCGTCAAGAAGGGTGACCGCGTGGTGATCTATATACCAATGTCGGTCGAAGGCGTGGTCGCCATGCAGGCCTGCGCGCGCTTGGGCGCCACGCACTCGGTGGTGTTCGGCGGCTTCTCTGCCAAGTCGCTGCAGGAGCGGCTGGTGGATGTCGGCGCGGTGGCGCTGATTACTGCCGACGAGCAGATGCGTGGCGGCAAGGCGCTGCCGCTCAAGGCGATCGCCGATGACGCGCTGGCGCTGGGCGGCTGCGAGGCCGTGAAGAACGTGATCGTCTACCGCCGCACCGGCGGCAAGGTCAACTGGACCGAAGGCCGCGACCGCTGGATGGAAGACGTCTCCGCCGGCCAGCCCGACACCTGCGCGGCCGTTCCGGTCAGCGCCGAGCATCCGCTGTTCGTGCTCTATACCTCCGGCTCGACCGGCAAGCCGAAGGGCGTGCAGCACAGCACCGGCGGCTACCTGCTGTGGGCGCTGATGACGATGAAATGGACGTTCGACATCAAGCCCAACGACCTCTTCTGGTGTACCGCCGACATCGGCTGGGTCACCGGGCACACCTATATCGCCTATGGCCCGCTGGCGGCAGGCGCCACCCAGATCATCTTCGAAGGCGTGCCGACCTATCCGAACGCCGGCCGCTTCTGGGACATGATCGCGCGCCACAAGGTCAGCATCTTCTACACCGCGCCGACCGCGATCCGCTCGCTGATCAAGGCCGCCGAAGCCGACGAGAAGATCCACCCGAAGCAATACGACCTGTCGAGCCTGCGCCTGCTGGGTACGGTAGGCGAGCCGATCAATCCGGAAGCCTGGATGTGGTACCACAAGAACATCGGCAACGAACGCTGCCCGATCGTCGATACCTTCTGGCAGACCGAAACCGGCGGCCACATGATCACCCCGCTGCCGGGCGCCACGCCGCTGGTGCCGGGCTCGTGCACGCTGCCGCTGCCGGGCATCATGGCCGCCATCGTCGACGAGACTGGCCAGGACGTGCCCAACGGCAGTGGCGGCATCCTTGTGATCAAGCGCCCGTGGCCGGCGATGATCCGCACCATCTGGGGCGATCCGGAGCGCTTCAAGAAGAGCTACTTCCCCGAGGAACTCGGCGGCAATCTCTACCTGGCCGGCGACGGCTCGATCCGCGACAAGGACACCGGCTACTTCACCATCATGGGCCGCATCGATGACGTGCTGAACGTGTCGGGCCACCGCATGGGCACGATGGAGATCGAGTCGGCACTGGTGGCCAATCCGCTCGTGGCCGAGGCGGCAGTGGTGGGGCGTCCCGACGACATGACGGGCGAGGCCATCTGCGCGTTCGTGGTCCTGAAGCGAGCGCGTCCGGACGGCGAGGAAGCGGCGAAGCTCGCCGCCGAGCTGCGCAACTGGGTGGGCAAGGAGATCGGGCCGATCGCCAAGCCCAAGGACATCCGTTTCGGCGACAACCTGCCCAAGACTCGCTCCGGCAAGATCATGCGTCGCCTGCTGCGTTCCCTGGCCAAGAACGAGGAAATCACCCAGGACACTTCCACGCTGGAGAACCCGGCAATCCTGGATCAACTCAAGCAGGCGCAGTGACCTGCGTAGTGACTCGATAACGGCCTGCAACCCCTGACCCGCCGCCGCGCCCAGCGCGCCGGCGGGTTTCTCACAACGCCCCGCCGCTACTACTGCCACCCATGCCCGATGCCCAGGCGCGCTTTCGCCGCCGGCTGTTGCTGTACTACGGCCTGTTTACATTAGGGCTGTTTGGTTTCGTCGGCATGATGGGGCTGCTGGAGCGCTCCAATGCCGATGCGCTCTGGCTTGGCTATGTCTTCCTCTTCGTCACCATCGCCATTTACGCGTGTATCGGGCTGATCTGCCGCACCTCGGATCTGAACGAATACTACGTGGCGTCGCGGCGCGTGCCGGCGATGTTCAATGGCATGGCCATCGCGGCGGACTGGATGAGCGCGGCGTCGTTCATCGGACTGGCCGGCATCCTGTTTGCCTCCGGATACGAAGGGCTGGCCTATGTGATGGGCTGGACTGGCGGCTACTGCCTGGTTGCCTTCCTGCTGGCGCCATACCTGCGCAAGTACGGCGGCTACACCATTCCCGATTTCCTCGCCGCCCGCTATGGCAACGGCAAGCCGGGTGGCAACCTGCCCGTGCGGGCCATCGCCGTGCTGGCAGCTTCGCTGTGTTCCTTTGTCTATCTGGTGGCGCAGATCCAGGGGGTAGGGCTGGTTGTCACGCGCTTTATCGGGGTCGAGTTTGCCGTCGGCATATTCTTCGGGCTGGCCGGTATCCTGGTCTGTTCGTTCCTCGGTGGCATGCGCGCGGTCACGTGGACCCAGGTGGCGCAGTACATCATGATGATCGTCGCTTTCCTGCTGACGGTGTCGATGATCGCGTGGAAGCATCACCATGAAATAGTGCCGCAAGTGAGCTACGGTTCGCTGCTCACGCAACTCGATCAACGCGAACGCCAGATCGAGCGAGAGCCGGCCGAACAGGCCGTGCGCGAGTACTACCGGCAGCAGGCCATCCAACTGCAGGATCGGATCTCGCGCCTGCCGGAGTCCTTTGCGGAAGAGCGTAGCGCCCTGGAAGCGCGATTGCAGGAGCTGCGGGCGCGCAACGCGCCGCTGCGCGAAATCAAGGCCGTCGAGCGCGAACGGATCGACTTCCCCGCCGATTCCGCCGCCGCGCAGCAGCAGTGGAACCAGATGCGCGAGGACGCCCTGGCCCGCAGCATGCCATCCACTTCGTCCACGGAACCTTACCCGGCCGCATCGGAGCAGGAGCGCAAGACCAAGCGGTTGAACTTTGTCCTGCTGGTGTTCTGCCTGATGCTTGGCACCGCCAGCCTGCCGCACATCCTGACTCGCCTGTACACCACGCCATCGGTGAAGGAAACCCGCAATTCGGTGGCATGGGCGGTGTTCTGCATCGCCTTGCTCTACGTATCGGCGCCCACGCTGGCGGCCCTTGTGAAGTATGAGTTTTTCCAGCACCTGGTCGGCACGCCATACGCCGAACTGCCGCAATGGGTGGTGCAGTGGCGCAAGGTCGATCCGCCGGTATTCGGCATCCGCGACGTCAATGGCGACGGCATCGTGCAGTGGGCGGAAATCCTGCTCCAGCCAGACATGATCGTGCTGGCGGCCCCCGAGATTGCCGGGCTCCCCTACGTCATCTCCGGGCTGGTAGCGGCAGGCGCCCTGGCTGCCGCGCTTTCCACGGCCGACGGCCTGTTGCTGACCATTGCCAACGCGCTGTCGCACGACGTCTTCTATCACATGGTCGATCGCCAGGCGAGCCACCAGCGCCGCGTGACGACCGCCAAGATCGTGCTGCTCGGCGTGGCGCTGTTTGCCTCCTACGTCACCTCGCTGAGGCCGGGCAACATCCTGTTCCTGGTCGGCGCGGCGTTCTCGCTGGCGGCTTCCAGCTTCTTCCCGGTGCTGGTGCTCGGCATCTTCTGGCGTCGCACCACCGCCGCCGGCGCCGTCGCGGGCATGGCGGCGGGGCTTGGCGTGGCCGTCTACTACATCATCGTCAATTACCCGTTCTTCACCCGCATGACCGGCATCTTCGGAAACCGCTGGTTCGGCGTAGACCCCATCGCCTCCGGGGCATTTGGCGTGCCGGCAGGCTTCGCCGCGGCCATCCTTGTCAGCCTGGTGACGCCGCACAATGCGCCGGTGATCGACCGGCTGGTGAGCTACTTGCGGAGGGGGTAGGGCGAGGTTCGTCGACGAAACACTGGATTCGCCGGACAACTCTGTTATAATCGCCGACTTCCCGGAGAGATGGATGAGTGGTTTAAGTCGCACGCCTGGAAAGCGTGTATAGGTTAATAGCCTATCGGGGGTTCGAATCCCCCTCTCTCCGCCAGTTATTCTGTAAGGCTTAGCGGGTTAGTAAGAGCTAACTGCTGGGTCATAAAGCGCCATGTGGGTCATTCCCCCTGGCGCTTTTTGTTTGCCTGCAGAGGGGCGACGACCTCTGCCTTGCGCCGGTACACGCGCTGAGTGGTGGCGCTGATGGCATGCGAGAGCAGGGCGCGCGCATGCTCAAGGTAGTCCGCGTCGCTGCCGGCCTTCGCTCGGATGTCGTGCTCGGTGAACCGAACTGCAACACACGATGGCCAGCGACGCCTGCCCGACGATCACCGCGCTGGTGCCGCAGGTGTACCTGCCCGAAGGCTACGCGCAGGCGCTCGCCAAGCCGACCGGCGGCAACATCGCCGGCGACAACGTGAACCTGAGCTTCGCCAGGGATGCGGTGCTTCGCCCCAACGCAAGGGTCAGCCTGAACGAACCGATGCACGCCGACGCAGAGTATGTGAGCGTCGTTGCGTTCTTCCTCAGTCCAGACAAGGACGTGGCATGGAAGCTGGTCGTGCCGAAGCGGCAGTGGAGGAAGACCGATCCCGTAAGGATCGCCATATCCGGCAGCAGTCTCGAACTGGCGGCATCCCACTGACGCCGGCTGCCGGCGGCCCCCATGCGCAATTTGCATAATGCGCGGCAACGCAGTATGGAAGAATTCCAGCATCAACTCCTCTCGCCCCAAATACCATGACCGAACCCGTCGTCTACCTCAATGGGAACCTGATCCCGATCTCTGAAGCCAGCGTTCCCGTGCTGGATCGCGGTTTCATCTTCGGTGACGGCATCTACGAGGTCATTCCAATCTACGGTGGCAAGCCGTTCCGCGGTGTGCAGCATATGGCCCGGCTCCGGCGCAGCCTGGCGGCGATCGGTATTCCCGATCCGCATAACGAAGCCGAATGGCTTGCCCTGATCGCGCGCGTGGTGGAGGCCAATGGCCTGTCGGACCAGATGATCTACATCCAGGTCACGCGCGGCGTCGCCAGGCGGGCGCATGCCTTCCCGAAGGAAGTTACGCCCACGGTGCTGATCATGACGAACCCGATGGCGCTGCCGTCGGCGGAAATGCGCGAGCGGGGCGTGGCCTGCGTGACGATGGAAGACCGTCGCTGGCTGAATTGCCAGATCAAGTCGACATCGCTGCTGGGCAATGTGCTGGCCGCGCAGGAAGCTGCGGTGCACGGCGTGACCGAGGCGATCCAGTTCCGCGACGGCTACCTGACCGAGGCCTCGTCCTCGAACGTGTGGGTGGTCCGCAAGGGCAGGGTGGCGGCGCCGCCGAAGGACAACCTGATCCTGGAAGGCATCCGTTACGGGCTGATGGAAGAGCTCTGCGCGGCCCTGGATATCTCGCTGGAGGCGCGCCGCATTACGCGCGACGAGGTGTTCGAGGCGGACGAGGTGCTGTTGTCGTCCGCCAGCAAGGAACTGCTGCCGGTGGTGAAGATCGACGGGAAGACGATTGGCGCGGGCGTGCCGGGGCCGGTTTTTGGCCGGCTGTACGCCGCCTACCAGGCTGCCATCGCCGCACTCTGAGCAAGATTTTCGCCGTCGGGTGCCCGTGCTACGATGCCCCGGGAACTCGATCGAGGAGACGGTCATGGCCAAGCGCGAGCGCGGCCCGCGAGCCTTGCAGGATGAGGTGAGCCGGCGGATTCAGCAGATCTACGAAATCGGCGAGGATGGCGCCAAGGTCCGCGTGCCCCCGCCCGTGCCTCATGCCCGGGACGCGCGTGGCCGCAACTGGAACATGACGGCGTTTGGCAATGCTGCCGGTTACGAAGCCAGCATTCGCGCCGTGGTCGACAAAGTTCGCGACGAGTTCGATCTGGTGGAGACGCCGGGAAATCGCACGCCGAACCCGTTTGGCGACTGACGGCCCCTGGTGTGTCCCCTGTCTGCGTTACGAGACTGCCTCCAGGCATGGCTCCGCACTTTGCCAGATGCCGCCTGATCGGCGTTTGGCTCCGTACATGGCTGCGTCCGCCGCATGCAGCAATGCCTGGCTGCCTTGCGCATGCACGGGGAATACGGCCAACCCGATACTGACGGAGGCCCCGACGCTGGAGCCATCGGGCAGGGTGATGGGGGCCTGCATCGCAAGCAGGACGTGCTCAGCCACCTGTATGGCATCGTGAGGTGCGCGCAGCGATGCCACCAGCACCGCAAACTCGTCGCCGCCCAGGCGTGCCACCACGTCGCTTCCACGCAGGCTGCCGCGGATGCGCTGCGCAATGGCAACCAGCACCGCGTCGCCGGCGGCATGGCCGAAGCGGTCGTTGATGTCCTTGAAGGCGTCGCTGTCCAGGTACAACAGCGCGGCATAGCCCTGTTTTGCGGCGGCGGTGCGCACGGCCAACTCAAGGATTTCTTCGAATGCGGCGCGATTGAGCAGCCCGGTCAGGGCGTCGTGATTGGCGCGGTGCGCGAGCGACCGGTTCTCGTGCTGCAACTGGTTCTGCCAGGTCTGCAGTTCGTCGAGCAGGCCGTTGAAGTCTTCGCCCAGTGCGTTGAGTTCTTCGATATGCGCCGGCGGCGTGCGCTGCGCGAAGTCGCGCTCCGATCGGACCGCGTGCGCCACGCGCATCAGGTTGCGCAACGGCTCCACGATGTGGACCAGCATGCGGCTTGACAGATAGTGCGCGCCGACCGCGGTCAGCAACAGGCAGCCGAGCAGGCCGAGCACGCCGCGCAGCAGGAAGTGCAGCAGGTTGCCGGGGTCTGCCGTCACGCGCAGCAGGCCGACCTGCTGGGCCTCGTGGATGATCGGCTGTTCTGCCGCTCCGGTAGTCAGCAGTTCGCCGATCGCGTAGCGCAGGCCGGTGAAGCGCTGCGGGTCGGGCCGTTTCCATTCGGCGAGCACCTGGTTGTCACGATCAAAGACCGTGGCGCGGGCGATATCTTCGGACGCGGCGATCACGCCGAGCGTGTCGCCGGTCGCTGCCTGGTCGTGGAAGACCACGGGGGCTTCCAGCGTGTAGGCGATGGAACGCGCCACCAGGTGCAGATTGTGCTCGGCGTAGACGCGCAGTGCTGTCACGCCCAGCGCGGTCAGCGAGACGCCGGCTGTGCAGACGGCAATCAGTGCTACACCGAGGTGGATGCGGCGCAGCGCGCTGTAGAGCGTCAGGCGTGGCGCAGCGGTGCCGGCCGGAATCCGGGTGCTCATGATGATGCCGCCTTGCGCCGGCCCAATTGCAGCACGCCGGGATGGACATGGATGCCGCTTCTCGCGATCGCATCGAGATTGACCCGGAACGACACCTGGCCGTCGCGGAAATTCAGGCAAAACATGCTGCCGGCTTCACATTCGAAGTCTTCTTCGCTGATGACCAGGACCGGGCGGCCGGTCAGATCGGCGGAAAGCCGCTTGCGCCGTACATCCGTCATGCTGCCCAGGTAAAGCGCATCGCAGTTGAGCGCGAGCGTTTCGACCATGACATCGACCTCCCGGCTTTGCACCGCGCGGCCGCTGCCGAGCGTGCCGCCCTCAAGCAGCCTGGCTGCATATCGGCTTGTGCTGTCGACACAAAGGCGGACGGCTTCGCGCTCACTGGGCCAGCGCGCGTAGCTGAGCAGGCTGAAAACGACGCGGGCTACCGAGTCGACACGTTGCGGCGCAGGCTGTGCTGTCACGGTGGGCGGCAGCACAGCAGGCAGCACAGCCAGGACAAGAGCGAGCAGGAAGGGCGTGCCGCGGCGAACGCGGGAGCGATACCGTGCACTGCGAATAGTGGCTGGGGCAGTAGCCATCAAAAATGGGGCGCGTGATTGCGGACAGCCTGAAGTTGCAGAGTTCGCTATTGAGGCTGGCTACGGGGCTTCCGCTAAACGGATCATTTGGGCGCCAGGTCGCGCGGCTTTGTGCTTCTCGTCGCCGGAGGGCGGGGCTGGGTGGCCCGGCCGTCCGGCTTGGCATCTTTCGGTTATCGGAATACCGGCGGAATTCATGAGGGCTGAATTGCGTCTGGGCCGGCCCGATGCAGGAAGAAGGGCTGCACCGCCATTTACGGGGCATAGAATACGGTCGTCGCGCAATAACGCGCCCCGTCACGGACCCCCGATGTTTCCAGATCCGCTTTTCCGCTTCCTGCACGTGGCCGGCGTCGCCGTCTGGGTCGGTGGCATGTTCTTCGCCTATCTCTGCCTGCGCCCGACTGCGGGGGAGGTTCTGGAGCCGCCGGTGCGGCTGCGCCTGTGGCGTGGGGTATTCGAGCGATTCTTCCGCTGGGTCTGGGCGGCTGTCGTGCTGATCCTGGTCAGCGGCGGAGCCATGATGGCAAGCGCGGGTCTTGCCGCAGCGCCGCCCAGCTGGCACCTGATGGCTACCATCGGAGTCGTGATGGTGGCTGTCTTCGTGTATGTCTTCTTCGGGCCGTATCCTGCTTTGCGGCGAGCCGTCGACGCGCAGGACTGGCCCGCCGCTGGCGCCGCGCTGAATCGCATCCGGCAGGCCGTGGGGCTGAACCTTGTGCTGGGCCTGGTCAATATTGCGGTGGGCACGCTGGGCCGGCTGCTGGCCTGACCGGGCCATCACATCATCGATATGGCTGTGCTAGAGTTTTCAGACACGTTTCGCAAGGAGGTGGATCATGACGAGTGAATCCCGGCCCAACCTGAAAGCTATCGTGCAGACCGCGCCCCAGGCAGGCCGCTATGTCTGGATCATTTCGCTGGTGGACTTCAGTGCCCAGCAAATCCGGCGCACCATTGTCTCGGACGATACCTTCACCACGTCTGACGCGGCCAGGGTGGCCGGCGACGCGGAACTCAAGGCCATGGCATCGGACCATTAGCAGGACCGGCCTGCCACGTCGGGGTGTTGCATTTTCATCGCCCTGTCATGGACGGAAACCCTTTGTTACGCTCCCGGCATGTGCCGGCGGGGTAGACTTTGTGCATGTTCCGCAAGAAGAAAGGACTTCCATGACACAATGTGCCCGCCGGCCCATGATGGCGCTTCTGCTTGCCGCCATGCTCGGTACCGGCCTGACCTACGCTACTGCTGCAATGGCGCAGGTGTCGGTCGATATTGCCATCGGCGTTCCGCCTCCAGCCCCCGTTTACGAGGTCGTGCCTGCACCGCGTCCGGGGTATGTCTGGGCGCCAGGCTACTGGGACTGGGACGACCACTACCACAAGCACGCCTGGAAGAAGGGTCGCTGGGAGCGCGAGCGGCCAGGATATGTCTATGAGTCGCCTCGCTGGGTCCAGGCGAGCGGCGGCTGGGTGCTGGTGCCGGGTCGCTGGAACGACCGAGGGCGCCATTACGACCACGATGACTACGACCATGATGACCATGGTCACGGCAAGAAGGACAAGGGCTATCATTGCCCGCCGGGTCACGCCAAGAAGGGCGAATGCTGAGTCTCTGAGCCTGTGCCGTGCCGGCGATGTTGCCGCCAGGCGGTGACATCCGGACGGCATGCCATGCTACGATCCCGCAACTATTGGCGCACCTTTCGCGCACCATGCAGGTGCGCTGCCAGCGGACTCGGAGGCAGATATGGCAAAGCAGGTTTTTTCGCGCGCGCAGTATCTCGACATCCTTAACGACAGCCTGCGCAAGCATCCGGGCTGGCGGCCCGGCATGGCTTTCGTGTTCCTGCCGCCCGGCGCCGACGCCAGCCAGGCAACCGCCGTAGGCTGCACGGGACCCCTGGATGCGATCGCAGTCTATTCGGAAATCCAGCGCGTGGCCGCCGAACTGATTGAAGTCCGCGAGTAGCCCGGCACGGCAAAGCGGATGCGCGGGCCCGGGCCTGCGTACAATACCGGCCTCGACAGACTTTCGGATGATGCCGTGAAGAAGACAGACCTGGAAAAGAACAAAGGGCTGAAAATCGCCCACAGCATGAAGCAGGCGGCAGCCAGCCGTGGTGCCGGTGTGGCCACTGCAGCCAAGGTGGATCGCCGCGAACAGCGGCGGCTAGATCAGGAGCAGGGCCTGGTGCCCTTTGCGTGCAAGCTGGACGGAAAGCTGGCCAGTCGCCTGCAGGTGCTGGCGGCCAGTCATCCAGGCGGCATGACCGGCCTGCTCAATGAACTGCTGACCGGCGCGCTGCCGGCCGAGGAGAACGCGGGCTGAAGCCTGCCGGCGCCCGCCGGGCGCCCGGATCCGCCCGCGCCTGCGGGCGAGGTCAGTCTTCCTCTTCCTCGTCCAGGAATTCGCGGCGCAGCATCCAGTTGGCGATGGCTTCGTCGCAGACTTTCTTCAGCTTCGCCTTTTCCGGCAGCTTGTCGAAAAACTCGAAATTGACCAGCGCCATGCCGGCATCGGTGATGTAGAACAGGCGGCGCGGCTCGTCATGGTGGACGATGCGACCGTCGATATCGTCTTCACCGTTGTCCGCCGGCACGTCTTCCAGTTCGACGACCCGGCAGGTGAAGCGCGGGCTGCGGGTATGGGTCAGGTACTCGAACTCGTCGTGCATGACCTCGCCGCCTTTGCCGGCGACTACAGCGAAGCCCCAGATAAAGCGGGGCATTGGCAGATCGGACAGGTCTTCAATCTCGTCCATGGTGTTCTCCCTGATTCAATAGCCCGCATTATCGCCCGGAACGCCGTTCCTTCAAATGCCAGCGCGCAGGCTACCTGCGCGCGCTACCTGGCGGCGTGACAGCCGGCCCGCACCGGCGGCTCGTTTTCGCCCTTCATCAGCTCGCGCAGCGTGCCGTCCTCGCCCTTGGTCCACCACTCGTACCTGCCGCCGACATAGCGCGCCCCTGAGCCGCTGATCACGTTGACAGCCAGCACCGACTTGCCTTCCAGCCGGAAGATCGCGATCTGGTTGTCGGGGCTGTTGAAGTAGCGAACCGCCAGCGTCATGTCGCCCTCGCACTGATAGCGCACCGTGCGGATGTTTTGGAAGCGAACGTCGTCGATGCCAGGGTTGCGCGCTGCCTGGGCGGCGGTGCCGATGCCCAGGGTGGCGATCAGTGCAAGGCCGCAGGCGTTGCGGAAGGCGGGTTGGCGGTTCATGGGGCTCCTGTTCGCAGTAGGGAAGACAGCCATAGGACGCGCCGGCAGTGCCACGGTTCCGACCGCCAGCCGGCTCAGGCGAGTTGGTACCCGGCGGCAAGCTTGCGGAAGCTCTCAGTCTCGCTGGCCTGCCAGGCCGCATCGTGGCCCAGTTCCTCTGCCAGGATCGCCGCAACCTGCGGCGCGGCGGCGATTGCGGCGCTGGCATCCAGGAACAGCGCCCGGTTGCGCCTTGCCAGCACGTCTTCGACCCGCCGGGCCAGTTCGTGGCGCGCGGCGAAGCGCACATGGGCTTCGGTCAGCCCGGCCGTGGACGCGAGCACATTGGCATAGCCGGGCAGGGCCCGCAGCGCCGCCAGCTCGTTGCCGTAGTAGCGGTCGGGCGAGACCGAGTTGGGTGCCGGCAGATCCGCCGGCAGCCCGGTCGCACCGTGCAGCGCCAGCTCGGCGGTCACGCACGGGGCCGCGCGCAGCATCTGGCGCTGGATCGCGGTCTCGATGACATCCTCTGCCATCTTGCGGTAAGTCGTCCATTTGCCGCCGGTGACGGTGATGAGACCGGCCTTCGACACCACGATGGTGTGCTCGCGCGAGAGCGATGCCGTGGATGCCTCGCCGGTGGCCCTGACCAGCGGCCTCAGGCCGGCCCAGACGCTGGTCACGTCGGCGCGCGTAGGATCGCGCGCCAGGTAACGCGAAGCGGTTTCGAGGATGAAATCGACATCGTCGCCGGTGGGCTCGGGCTCCAGCGGCAGGTCCTGGCGGGGCGTGTCGGTGGTGCCGACGATGGTATGGCCGTTCCAGGGCACGATGAAGAGCACGCGGCCGTCGTCGGTCTTGGGGACCAGGATGGCGCGCTCGCCCGGCAGGAAGCTGCGCGGCAGTGTCAGGTGCACGCCCTGGCTCGGCGCGACCATGGTGCGCGCGTGGCCGTCTTCCATCTGGCGGATGGCGTCGACCCATACGCCGGTGGCATTGATCACGCAGTCGGCGCGCAGCCGGAAGGTGGCATCGCCCAGCACATCCTGCACGGTGACGCCGCTGATCACGCCACCCTGCTGCGAGAGGCCGGTCACGCGCAGGTAGTTGATGGCCGTGCCGCCTACGTCGAACAGCGTGCGCATCAGCGCGATGGCCAGGCGGGCGTCGTCGAACTGCCCGTCGAAGTACAGGTTGCCGCCGCGCAGCGGCCGGCCGCCTACGTGCTCGGCCAGGGTCGGGGCGGCGGCCAGGACCTCGCGGTGGCTCAGCCAGCGGCTGCCGGACAGGTTGAGCTGGCCGGCCAGCATGTCGTAGAGCTTCAGCCCGATGCCGTAGAACGGCTGGTCGAACAACTGGTAGGCCGGCACGACAAAGCCCAGCGGCCACACCACATGCGGCGCATTGCGCGCGAGCAGGCCGCGTTCGTGCAGGGCTTCGCGCACCAGGCTGATATTGCCCTGCGCCAGGTAGCGCACGCCGCCGTGCACGAGCTTGGTGGCTTTGCTGGAAGTGCCCTTGGCAAAGTCTGCGGCCTCCACCAGCAAGGTGCGATAGCCGCGCGAAGCCGCATCCACGGCAGTGCCGAGGCCGGTGGCGCCGCCGCCAATGACGATCACGTCCCAGCGCGGCTCGCGCTCCAGGCTGGCGAGCAAGGCGGCGCGCGAAGGTGGCTGGATCGGGGTGGGAACTCTCTGCATGACGGATTCGGGCAATGGCTTCAGGCCGGCGTGTTGCCGGTGGATGGCGAACTGGTGCCGGCGTCGTCCTCGCGTGCCCAGTCGCGGGCGCGTGCCACGGCGCGGTGCCAGCGCGCCAGGCGGTGGGCGCGTTCGTCGGACGAAAGGTTAGGTTCGAAGCGCTGGTCTTCCTGCCATTGCTGCGTAATCTGGGCCGGCTCGCTCCAGTAGCCGGTGGCCAGACCGGCCAGGTAGGCCGCGCCAAGCGCGGTGGTTTCGGTGATGCGCGGCCGTACCACGGCGGTGCCGAGCAGGTCGGCCTGCATCTGCATCAGCAGGTCGCTGCGCGAGGCGCCGCCATCGACGCGCAACTCGGCCAGCGAGATGCCGGCGTCCTTCTGCATGGCATCGAGCACGTCCACGCTTTGCAGCGCGATGGACTCAAGCGCGGCACGCGCAATTTGCGGGCGACCAGTGCCGCGCGTCATGCCAACCAGCGTGCCGCGCGCGAACGGATCCCAGTGCGGCGCGCCGAGGCCGGCGAAGGCCGGTACCAGTACCACGCCGCCGGTATCGTCGCATTGGCGGGCCAGCGGCTCCACTTCCGGGGCGCTGTTGATGATCTTCAGGCCATCACGTAGCCACTGGATGGTGGCTCCCCCCATGAAAACACCGCCTTCCAGGCAGTATTGGGTTTGCCCGCCGATCTGCCAGCCGATGGTGGTCAGCAGCCGGTTTTGCGAGGTGACCGGCTGCGTGCCGGTATTCATCAGCAGGAAGCAGCCGGTCCCATAGGTATTCTTGGCCATGCCCGGCGACAGGCAGGCCTGGCCGAAGGTGGCGGCCTGCTGGTCGCCCGCGATGCCGGCGATGGGAATGGGTATGCCGAACAAGCGCGCGGCGGTGCGCGCGACCTCGCCGCTGGATGGCACCACTTCCGGCAGCACCTTGTGCGGGATGTCCAGCAGCGCCAGGAGCGCATCGTCCCACTCGAAGGTGTGGATATTGAACAGCATCGTGCGCGAGGCATTGGACACGTCGGTCACATGGCGCGCGCCATCGGTCAGCTGCCAGATCAGCCAGCTGTCCACGGTGCCGAAGGCCAGCTCGCCGCGCTGGGCCCGCTCGCGCGCGCCTTCGATGTTGTCCAGCATCCAGCGCAGCTTGGTGCCGGAGAAATAGGCATCGATGATCAGCCCGGTCTTCTCCCGGAACAGCTCGCCGTGGCCGGCGGCCTGCAGTGCCTCGCACATCGGCGCGGTGCGGCGGTCCTGCCAGACCAGCGCGCGGCCGACCGGCTCGCCGGTCTTGCGGTCCCACAGCACGGTCGTTTCGCGCTGGTTGGTGATGCCGATGGCGCTGAGCTGCGAGGCCGAGATCCCGGCATCGTTGAGCACCGCGTGGGCGACGGCCAGCTGCGATTGCCAGATTTCGTAGGGGTCGTGCTCCACATGACCCGGATGCGGATAATATTGGCGAAACTCGCGCTGGGCGAGCCGCACGACGTTGCCCGCGTGATCGAACAGGATGGCGCGCGAGCTGCTGGTGCCCTGGTCGAGCGCCAGTACATATTGAAGCGGCTGGTTCATGCCTTCAGTCCTGTAAATCTTTCCGATAATCTCGTTCCGGGCCGGCAATACCGGCTTCCGCTCACGATATGCCCGATATCGCTTCCCAGACCCCTAATCCTTCGGTTCCCGTTGACGTGCTGGCGGCCATAGCCGCGACGGTGGCCGACCGCAGTCCGTTCGATCCGGCCGCGCACCTGCGGCTGACCGTCGAGGATCTCCAGGTCGGCTGGCTCTCCCGTGTGCATGCCGAGATCCTGCGGAGCATGGGCTCCGTGCTCGGCGTGGAAGGCGAGGGGGCCCGGGTCGAGCTGTTGCCCGGACGCACCGACTTCGCGGCGCGCAGCGCGGCACTGGAGGCGCTGGCGCGGCAACTGGCCGACGCCGGCCACGTGCGCGGATGGCGCAACGAGCTGTTCGCCGTCACGGCGGCGCGGGACGTGCCGGCCTTCGCCGTGATCGAGCGCGCCGCGGCGCGTTTCCTGGGACTGCTGACCTTTGCCTCGCATATGAACGGCATCATCGAAGGCGAGCGGACGATGTGGATCTCGCGCCGCAGCCAGTCCAAGGCAGTCGATCCCGGCATGTGGGACAACCTGGTGGCCGGAGGCATGCCGCACGGCAGCGATCCGCTCGAAACGCTGGTGCGTGAATGCGACGAGGAATCCGGCATTCCCGAAGCGCTGGCGCGGACCGCGCGGGCGCACGGCGTGATCGAGGTGCTGCGCGAAATCTCGGAGGGCGTGCAGTGGGAACACGTCTATGTCTACGACCTGTTGCTGCCGCCCGGTTTCGTTCCGCACAACCGCGACGGCGAAGTGGCCGAGCATCGCCGCGTGGAACCATCCGCATTGCTTGATATCATGTCGGACCGCGCCATGACGGTCGATGCCACCCTGGTGACGCTGGATGCCCTCCGCCGACGCGG
Source organism: Cupriavidus sp. IDO (assembly GCF_000812465.1). Classification (GTDB taxonomy): domain Bacteria; phylum Pseudomonadota; class Gammaproteobacteria; order Burkholderiales; family Burkholderiaceae; genus Cupriavidus. Next base: position 79,637 of record NZ_JWMA01000002.1, read on the forward strand.
CTGGGCGGCAGCCGAAGGCCGTCGCGTGTGAGGTTTCGCACTGGTTTGTGCGGGAATTTCCGCCAGCGATTGCCCTGAAGCTCCCGCCAGGACGCATGTGCCGGGCCCTGATCCCGCACTCTCGCGTCTGCGCAGTGCCCACCCGACAGAACAACCTACGATGAGCAACCCCGGATTCATTCTCACCATTTCGTGCCCCGACCAGCCGGGCATCGTCCATGCCGTTTCGGGCCTGCTGTTCCAGCACGGCTGCAATATCGTCGACTCCGACCAGTATGGCGATGCATTCACCGGGCGTTTCTTCATGCGCGTGCATTTCAGCACGCCCGCCGGCGGTCCTGACCTGGCGGCGCTGAAGACGGCGTTTGCGCCAGTCGGCGACCAGTTTTCGATGCAATGGGAGCTGTTCGACGCCTCGGTCAAGCCGCGCGTGATGATCATGGTGTCCAAAATCGGACACTGCCTCAACGACCTGCTGTTCCGTGCCAAGGTCGGCGGCTTGCCGGTCGAGATCGCGGCCATCGTGTCGAACCATCGCGACTTCTACCAGCTCGCCGCGTCGTACGACGTGCCGTTCTTCCACCTGCCGCTGATGAATGCGTCGGCCGAGCAGAAGGCCGCGCAGGAAGCCCGCGTGTTCGAGGTCGTGCGCGACCAGAATATCGACCTGGTGGTGCTGGCGCGCTACATGCAGGTACTGTCGCACGACCTGTGTACCAGGCTGGCCGGCCGCGCCATCAATATTCACCATTCGTTCCTGCCCAGTTTCAAGGGCGCCAAGCCGTATTACCAGGCGCATGACCGCGGCGTGAAGCTGATCGGCGCTACCGCGCATTATGTGACGGCGGACCTGGACGAGGGCCCGATCATCGAGCAGGAGATCGAGCGCGTCGACCACAGCATGGATCCGGAGCAGCTCACCGCCGTGGGCCGCGACGTGGAATGCGTCGCACTGGCGCGTGCCGTCAAATGGCACGCCGAGCATCGCATCCTGCTGAACGGCCACAAGACTGTCGTCTTCAAGTAACGCCATCACCTTGCCGTTCCCGCGCAGGCGGGAACGCTGCATCCTCAAAGGTGCCGGATCCCCGCCAACGCGGGGATGACTGGCAAGTGGATCAGTCCCGGTCCGCGACCACACAGTTCACTCCGCTATCCGCCAGCATCTGCCCGAACGGCGCAATCAGCGCCTGGTCGGTGAACAGCCGGTCGATCTGCGACAGGTGGGCCAGTTCCACCATGGCCTGCCGGTTGAACTTGCTGGCGTCCGCCGCCAGCCAGATCTCGCGCGAATGCTCCATGATGGTTCGCGCCACCTTCACTTCCCGGAAGTCATAGTCGCGCAGCGTGCCGTCGGCCTCGATCCCTGAAATGCCGATCAGGCCGATATCCACCTTGAACTGGCGGATGAATTCCACCGTGGCTTCACCGACGATGCCGCGGTCGCGCGAGCGCAGCACGCCGCCGGCCACGATCACCTCGCAATCGGGGTTGTCGGCAAGGATGTTGGCCACGTTCAGGTTGTTGGTAATGACCCGCAAGCCTCGGTGATGCATCAGCGCGCGGGCGATCTCTTCCACGGTCGTGCCGATGTTCAGGATCAGCGAGCAGCCTTCGGGCACCGCGGCTGCCACGGCGCGTGCAATGCGCGCCTTGCCTTCGGCGTTGAGCACCTGGCGCTGCCGGTAGGCAATGTTTTCCGTGGTGGAGCCTTCGACCCGCACGCCGCCGTGAAAGCGCGCCAGCATGCCGTTGCCGGCCAGCAGGTTCACGTCGCGCCGGACGGTCTGCAGCGTCACGCCAAACTTCCTGGCGAGTTCATCGATGGAGGCGAAGCCTTGTGTGCGGACTTCTTCCAGGAGAGCGGTCTGGCGGGGATTGAGGGTCATGCCGGGATTCTAGTTCAAACAGAAACGAAAACAAATGATGCGGTGCACGATTGTTTTGTGTTCGTTTCTTTGCTAAAACGAGCACGAAACCAAGTCTTGTGCGCCTGCGTCGGAAGATCGACGGTGATGTAGAGAGCATATCGAACATTGGAGGCTGGATGCAGCTACGACTGGAAGGCATTGCGCAGCAGGTCGGTTCGCAGGCCTATCTCTATCCGATGACGCTGGAGCCCGTGTCCGGCGCCGTCACCAACTTGCTGGGCGTCACGCAGGCTGGCAAGACCTCGCTGATGCGGGTCATGGCCGGGCTGGACCGCCCTAGCGCGGGCAGGGTGCTGGTGGACGGCATCGACGTGACCGGTGTGCCCGTGCGCGAGCGCAATGTGTCGATGGTCTACCAGCAGTTCATCAACTACCCCTCGCTCAGGGTGTTCGACAACATCGCCTCGCCGTTGCGATTGCGCGGCAAGGCGCGCGGCGAGGACATCGCGGCGCGCGTCCGGACGCTGGCGGGACGGCTGCACATCGATCATCTGCTCGACCGCTATCCCTCCGAGCTGTCCGGCGGGCAGCAGCAGCGCGTGGCGCTGGCGCGCGCGCTGGCCAAGGGCGCGCCGCTGATGCTGCTGGACGAGCCGCTGGTCAACCTGGACTACAAGCTGCGCGAAGAACTGCGCGAGGAGCTGACGCAGCTGTTCGCGCATGGCGATGCCACCGTGATCTACGCCACGACGGAGCCTGCCGAGGCGCTGCTGCTCGGCGGGCATACCGCGGTGATGGATGGCGGCGAACTGCTGCAATATGGCCCGACGCCGGAAGTCTTCCACTTCCCGGATTCGCTGCGCGTGGCGCGCGCCTTCAACGATCCGCCCATGAACCTGATCGCGGGCCAGTTGCAGGGCGGGCGGGTGACGCTGGCCGGCGACATCTCCGTGCCGCTGCCGGAGGCTGGCCGCCACGGCGGGCCGGTCACCGTGGGCGTGCGCGCGGCCGCGCTGCGGCTCGACGGCGTGCCGGGCTCGGTGCCGGTGCCGGGGCGCGTTGCACTGGCGGAGCTGTCCGGCTCGGATACGTTCGTGCACGTGGACACGGCCGCCGGCAACCTGGTTGCGCAGTTCGCGGGCGTGCTGGACCTGCGGCTGGGCGCATCGCTGACGCTGCAACTGGTGCCGGAGCAGCTCTACCTGTTCGATGCCGGCGGCAAGCGTATCCACGCGCCGCGGCGGCCGGGCGGGCTGGCGGCAGATGTGGTCGCGCCTGGCGCAGTGGCGGGAAGCTGAGATGGCACGCATCGATCTCGATCTGGCGCACTCCTATCTGCACGAACCGCAGACCGATGAGGATTACGCGCTGCTGCCGCTGAAGTTCACGTTCGAAGATGGTGGTGCCTACGCCTTGCTCGGGCCTTCCGGCTGCGGCAAGACGACTTTGCTCAACTGCATTTCAGGGCTGCTGCATCCGTCGCAGGGCACCATCGTCTTCGACGGCGCGGACGTCACCCGTGCGACCCCGCAGGACCGCAACATCGCGCAGGTGTTCCAGTTTCCGGTCATCTACGACACCATGACCGTCGGCGAAAACCTTGCCTTTCCGCTGCGCAATCGCGGCGTGCCGGAGGCGCAGGTCCGCGAGCGGGTAGGACGGGTCGCCGAAATGCTCGACCTGTCCGGCGCACTGGAACGCCGCGCGAGCGGGCTGGCGGCCGACGCCAAGCAGAAGATCTCGCTCGGACGCGGGCTGGTGCGCCAGGACGTATCGGCAATTCTGTTCGACGAACCGCTGACCGTCATTGACCCGCAACTCAAATGGCAGCTGCGGCGCAAGCTTAAGGAGATCCATCACGAATTCCGCCTGACGCTGATCTACGTGACCCACGACCAGACCGAGGCGCTGACCTTTGCCGACCAGGTGGTGGTGATGTCGCGCGGCAAGGCGGTGCAGGTCGGGCCGGCTGACGCACTGTTCGAACGCCCGGCGCATACCTTCGTCGGCCATTTCATCGGCTCGCCTGGCATGAATTTCCTGCCGGCGATCTGGCGCGACGGGGCGATCGAGATTGCCGGGCGCCGCTACCTGCCGGCGCTGTCGCCCTCAGTCGGGCAGGCCTTGCAGGCCGCCGGCAGCTTCCGTGTGGGTGTACGGCCGGAGTACCTGCATCTGGCGGATGACGGCGACGCGCAGGCGGTACCGGTGCGGGTGGAGCGGGCGCAGGACATCGGCACCTACTGGCTGGTGACGGCGTCGGTGCAGGAAGCCGGCGCGCAGGTCGGCACGTTGCGGGCGCGTCTGGGTGCCGCGGCCGCTGCGCTGCGGCCGGGCGACACGGCGTGGATGTCGGTGTTCAATCGGCACACGTGCTACTACGTCAACGAGGAACTGGTCCCATGAAGCCCGTCAACCAGAAGGCATGGCTGCTGGTGTTGCCGGTGGTGCTGTGCGTGGCGTTCTCGGCCATCCTGCCGCTGATGACGATCGTCAACTACTCGGTGCAGGACATCATCTCGCCGGAGCGGCGTGTGTTCGTCGGCACCGAATGGTTTCGCACGGTGCTGCGCGACGGCGAGCTGCACGACGCGTTGCTGCGCCAGCTCGGCTTTTCGCTGGCGGTGCTGCTGGTGGAGATCCCGCTTGGAATCATGCTGGCGCTGTCGATGCCGGCAAGGGGCTGGAAGGCGTCGGCGGTGCTCGTCACGATCGCACTGTCGCTGCTGATTCCGTGGAACGTGGTCGGCACCATCTGGCAGATTTTCGGGAGAACGGATATCGGTCTGCTCGGCGCGGCGCTGGCCGCGATGGGCTTTGACTACAACTACACCGGCAGTGCCTTCGACGCGTGGGTGACCGTGCTGGTGATGGACGTCTGGCACTGGACGCCGCTGGTCGCATTGCTGTGCTACGCAGGCCTGCGGGCCATTCCCGACGCTTATTACCAGGCCGCGCAGATCGACGGCGCCACGCGTCTGGCGGTGTTCCGCTACATCCAGCTGCCCAAGCTGCGTGGGGTGCTGATGATCGCGGTGCTGCTGCGCTTCATGGACAGCTTCATGATCTATACGGAGCCGTTCGTGCTGACCGGCGGCGGGCCCGGCAACGCCACCACCTTCCTGTCGCAATACCTGACGCAGAAGGCTGTGGGGCAGTTCGACCTGGGGCCGGCGGCGGCGTTTTCGATTGTCTATTTCCTGATCATCCTGCTTCTGTGCTTCATCCTCTACAACTGGATGCAACGCGCGGGCACCGCAGGCAGCGAGGACATGCCCCATGGCTGATACCCGATCCCGCAGCGTTCACTGGCGGACCGGCTTCCTGCTGGTCTATCTGCTGTTTGCCATCGTGCCGATCTACTGGATGGTGAACATGTCGTTCAAGACCAACGAGGAGATCGTCTCCACGCTGTCGCTGTGGCCGGCGGACTTCACGCTGGAGCACTACAAGACCATCTTCACCGATTCGTCGTGGTATTCGGGCTATATCAACTCTATGATCTACGTGGCAATGAACACAGTGATCTCGATCTCGGTGGCGCTGCCCGCGGCCTACGCCTTCTCGCGCTACCAGTTCATCGGCGACAAGCATGTGTTCTTCTGGCTGCTGACCAACCGCATGACCCCGCCGGCGGTGTTCCTGCTGCCGTTCTTCCAGCTCTACAGCACGATCGGGCTGATGGACTCCCATCTCGGCGTTGCGCTGGCGCACCTGGTCTTCAACGTGCCGCTGGCAGTGTGGATCCTGGAAGGCTTCATGTCGGGCGTGCCGCGCGAGATCGACGAGACGGCCTACGTCGACGGCTATTCCTTTCCGCGCTTCTTCCTCACGATCTTCCTGCCGCTGATCAAGGCCGGCGTGGGCGTGGCGGCGTTCTTCTGCTTCATGTTCAGCTGGGTCGAGCTGCTGCTGGCGCGCACGCTGACATCGGTCAACGCCAAGCCCATCGTGGCCACCATGACGCGTACGGTGTCGGCCTCCGGGATGGACTGGGGCGTGCTGGCCGCGGCGGGCGTGCTGACCATCGTCCCGGGCGGCATCGTGATCTGGTTTGTGCGGCACTACATCGCGAAGGGCTTCGCGATGGGCCGCGTGTAGTCCGGCAGGGGGAATGCAATGCTGAACTGGATGGTCTGGACTACGCCGGTAGCGGTGTTCTTTGGCTGCATCGTCATCATGCTGATCGGCATGACGATCTGGGAGACGCGCGCACCGGCGGTGCTGCGCAAGGGCTTCCTGCCGATCGCCACCACGCGCGGGGACCGGCTCTTCATCGGCCTGATGTGCGCCGCCTGGATCAACCTTGCGTGGGTGGGGCTGGGCGAAAAGATGGTCCAGTGGTTCTCGCTGGCGGAGGAGCCGTCGATCTGGATCAGCTTCGGGCTGTCGGCGCTTGTGCTGCTGCTGGTCATGCGCAAGGGGTAAGAGACGCTATCAAAATGATTCTGGCGTCGTTGCGCGGCCTTGCCGTACGAGTTGTACTGTCTGCGGCCGCGCGCCTAGCCAGAATCGCTTCGCTTCATTTTGATAGCGTCTCTAATCAGGACCATCGAATCATGGGACAGGCGGCTTGACCCTTCCCCGGGGCCGCAACCCAGATAACAGTCGGGGAGGGGACTCTTGAGGAGACACCGATGAAAGTGCACGTGAAGTTGGGGATGACAGCCCTTGCCTGCGCGGCCGCGCTGGCGTGCGGGCATGCCGCGTGGGCCGGCGAGCCGGAAGCCAGGAAGTGGATCGACAACGAGTTCCAGCCCTCGTCGCTGGCCAAGGACAAGCAGGCGGCCGAGATGAAGTGGTTCATCGACGCGGCCGCCAAACTCAAGGCGAAGGGCGTCACGCAGATCAACGTGGTGTCCGAGACCATCACCACCCACGAGTACGAATCGAAGACGCTCGCCAAGGCCTTCGAGGAAATCACCGGCATCAAGGTCAACCACGACATCATCCAGGAAGGCGACGTGGTGGAGAAACTGCAGACCTCGATGCAGTCCGGCAAGTCGATCTATGACGGCTGGATCTCGGATTCCGACCTGATCGGCACGCATTATCGCTACGGCGCCATCCTGCCGCTTACCGACTACATGGCAGGCGCGGGCAAGGAATGGACCAATCCGGGGCTGGACGTCAAGGACTTCATCGGCACCAAGTTCACCACCGCGCCGGACGGCAAGCTCTATCAGCTGCCCGACCAGCAGTTCGCCAACCTGTACTGGTTCCGTGCCGACTGGTTCGCGCGCAAGGACCTGCAGGACAAGTTCAAGGCGAAGTATGGCTATGAGCTGGGCGTGCCGACCAACTGGTCGGCATACGAGGACATCGCCAACTTCTTCTCGAACGATGTGAAGGAGCTCGACGGCAAGAAGGTCTATGGCCACATGGACTACGGCAAGAAGGATCCATCGCTCGGCTGGCGCTTCACGGATGCCTGGCTGTCGATGGCCGGCACCGCCGACAAGGGGCTGCCCAACGGCATGCCAGTGGACGAGTGGGGCATCCGCGTGGCCGAGGACAAGTGCACGCCGGTGGGCGCTTCCGTTTCGCGCGGCGGCGCCACCAACAGCCCGGCGGCAGTCTACGCGCTGACCAAGTACATCGACTGGATGAAGAAGTTCGCGCCGCCGCAGGCAATGGGCATGACCTTCTCCGAGGCCGGCCCGGTGCCTGCGCAAGGCCAGGTCGCCCAGCAAATCTTCTGGTACACGGCGTTCACTGCCGACATGACCAAGAAGGGCCTGCCGGTGGTCAATGCCGATGGCTCGCCGAAGTGGCGCATGGCACCGTCGCCGTACGGCCCGTACTGGAAGCAGGGCATGCAGAACGGCTACCAGGACGTGGGCTCGTGGACCTTCTTCAAGAACACCGATCCCAACCGGCTGGCGGCGGCGTGGCTCTATGCGCAGTTCGTGACCTCCAAGACGGTTTCGCTGAAGAAGTCACTGGTCGGCCTGACCTTTATCCGCGACAGCGACATCCATCACGAGTACCTGACCAAGAACGCTGCCAAGTACGGCGGCCTGATCGAGTTCTACCGCAGCCCGGCCCGGGTGGCCTGGACGCCGACCGGGACCAACGTGCCTGATTATCCGAAGCTCGCGCAGCTCTGGTGGAAGAACGTGGCCACCGCGGTGACCGGCGAGAAGACGCCGCAGGCGGCCATGGACAACCTGGCCGAAGAAATGGACCAGGTGATGGGGCGGCTGCAGCGTGCGGGCATGTCCAACTGCGCGCCAAAGCTCAATGCCAAGAGCGATCCCTCGAAGTGGCTGTCGGGCGACCATGCGCCGTGGAAGAAGCTGGCCGACGAGAAGCCGAAGGGCGAGACCATCGCCTATGACAAGCTGCTGCAGGCATGGAAGGAGGGCAAGGTGCGCTGAGGCACGGCTCCTCGGAGGATGTCTGCACGACGGTGGCGCATGCGCCACCGTTTTTCCATCAGGCTCCGGCAGCAGACCAGGCGTCGTCTATCCTGAAGCAGGACGTCAGCCTGCTCTGCCTTGCGGGTTGCGTCCAAGCCGCAGGAGCCAGCCATGCCCGCGATCTGCCTGTTCCTGGCCGGCGACGTGATGACCGGCCGTGGCATCGACCAGATCCTTGCCGTGCCCGGCGAGCCCACACTGCACGAGCATTACGTGCACGATGCGCGGGACTACGTGAGCCTGGCGGAACGCAAGTCAGGCGCGATCCCGAGGGCGGTGCCGCCGGGCTACATCTGGGGCGACGCACTGCCCGAACTGGCCAGCCGCCGCCCGGATCTGCGCATCGTCAATCTTGAGACGGCGGTGACAGTGTCGGCGGATGCCTGGCCTGGCAAGGGCATCCACTACCGCATGCACCCCGCCAACATCGGCTGCCTGACAGCTGCCGGAATCGACTGCGCGGTGCTGGCCAACAACCATGTGCTGGACTGGGGCGAGGCGGGACTGACGGACACGATTGCCGTCCTGCAGCGCGAAGGCATTGCCACATCGGGGGCGGGACCGGATACCGACGCGGCGGCACACCCGGCCTTGCTTGATGTTCCGGGCAAGGGCCGTGTCGTGCTGCTGGCATTCGCCATGGAGAGCGCCGGCACGCTGCGACAGTGGCAGGCGGGCGACAGCCGGCCAGGCGTGAACCTGTTGCCGGATTTCTCGACGGCAAGCGCGGCACGCATCGCCAGCCAGGTCCGCGCTTTCCGGCAGCCGGGCGACGTGGTCGTGGTATCGATGCACTGGGGCAGCAACTGGGGGTTCGGGCTGGAGCCGGGGCAGCAGGCCTTTGCGCACCGCCTGATCGATGAGGCCGGTGTCGATATCGTCTACGGGCACTCGTCGCACCATGTAAAGGGGATTGAATGCCACGGCGGCAAGCTGATCCTCCACGGCTGTGGCGACTTCATCAATGACTACGAAGGCATCGGCGGCTACGAGAGCTTCGCGCCGGACCTGGCGCTGATGTACTTCGTCACGGTGGATGTTGCCGGTGGCCGCCTGGCGGACCTGACGCTGGTGCCGCTGCGCCGGCAACGGTTCCGGCTCTGCCGTGCCACCGAGGCGGAGCGGGACTGGCTCGGGCGCGTGCTTGATCGCGAAGGGCGCGCGTTCGGCACGCGGGTGTCCCGCCTGGCGCGGAGCGGGCTGCAGGTCGTGTGTGCGTGACCCGCGCACACACTAAGCGATGCTCGTTGTCTCGGGTGACGCGTAGCGGGCCTTGCCGTGCCGCTTGGCCTCGTAAAGCGCCATGTCGGCGCGCATGAACAGCTCGCTGACCGTCATGCCATGGTCGGGGTGGTGGAGCGCGGAGCCGACGCTGGCAGTCGCGACGAGTGTCAGTCCGTCTATGACAAACGGCTTCAGCGCTGCCTGCACAATCGTCTGCGCGATGCGCTCGACCGTCCTGGGATCGGCCACGCCGTTCAGGATGACGGCGAACTCGTCGCCGCCGATGCGGGCGACGGCGTCGCCCTTGCGCACACATGCGGTCAGCCGCTGTGCAAAGGCGACCAGCAGGCGGTCGCCGACCGGATGCCCGTGGCTGTCGTTGACGGCCTTGAAATCGTCCAGGTCGACCAGCAGCAGGGCGGCAGCCTGGCCATCGGCGTCGGTGCGGGCCATGGCTTCGGCCAGCCGGCGGTCAAAGCCTTTGCGGTTGAGCAGGCCGGTCAGGTGGTCGGACACCGTCTGGGCTTCGAGCTTGCGCAGCTTTGCACGCTCGCTGGTTACATTGCGCGCGAACATGTGCAGGCCCAGCACGGTGTCCTGTTCATCGTTCCAGGCCGGCTGGCAGGTGAATTCCATGCATTCGGAGCCGTCCGCATTCTCGCGCGTGAAGGTGACCAGCTTGCCCGCGTAGGCTTGCTCCAGGTAGGGCTTCGAAGCCAGGTATGCCTGCGTTCCCCACAGCTCGCGCAGCGTCAGCCCGACGATCTGTGCCGCCGGCAGCCCGAAATGGCATGCATAGGCCTGGTTGACGAAGACGTAGCGCTCGTTGGCGTCGATGGATGACACGAAGTCCGGCACGTGGTTGGCAATGGCTTCGATGCGCTTCTCGCTCTCGGCGGCGCGGTCCTTGGCCGCCTTCAGTGCCGCTTCGCGCTCGGAGAGCTGGCCCATCACCTCGGCAAAAGTGCCGGCCAGCTCGCCGATCTCGTCTTCGCGCCCGAGCGGCAGTTCCGCCACGGCTGCCGGGTTGGCGGCCACCTGGCGCACCACGCGGGTGAGCCGTTGCAGCGGCGCCAGCAGACGGGACATCACGAGCCACATCAGGATGGCCGCGATGACGAGAGACAAGCCGGCCGCTGCGATCACGCGCGCGCGCGCCTGGACCAGTGGGGCATAGGCCTCCCTGGCGGGCAGTACGGCCACCACTTCCCAGCCATTGGCCTCGAGCAGGTAGCGCGCAACGATCGGCTGGGTAGGGCGCAGGGCTTCCCAGAAAGGCTCGGGCTTGTCGTTGCCACATGTTTCGCCGATGGCGCGAGCCGGGGCGAGGATCTTCGCCGGGTCCTGGTGCATCGCATAGCGCGGGCTGGGCCCGGCCGAGACCAGGCAATAGCTGCCGGTCACGCCAACCCGGCTGTGTGCCAGTTCGCGCAGGAAATTGCTGGAGGAAAGGTTGAGGACGCCGCCCACCACCGCGCGCAGTTCGCCTTTCGGCCCGGTGAGCGGTACGGCAAGGACAACCCCCGGCGAGTTGGTGAGCTTGCCTTGCAACAGATCGGACACGGCATAGGATGCGCCGCGCTGTATCTCACGGAAATAATCGCGTTCGCCTACCTGTAGCCGGACGCCGTCGGGTACCGCTGTGCTGAAGATGACTTCGCCATCCGGCGCAGCCATGAAAACCGCGTTGAAGCTCACCGGGAGGTCCGCCGCATCGGCTGCGAAGCGCTTCAGTTCAGCCGGCCTGGCGCCGAGCATGGGCGTGAGCTGCCGCGCCAGGCGCCGCAGCATGGCCGTGCGGCTCTCCAGCTTCTCGTCGAGTTGTTCGGCAATGAGTCTGACCAGCGTGTCCTGCTGGGCCTGCAAGAGGTCTTTCAGGCTCTGGTAGGCGTAATACTGGGAGAACAAGGCCCGAATTACGATGATCAGGGTGACCACTACCGCGGTGGCGACCGCCATCCGGTACTTCAAAGAGCGCCGCATGAGTAACTTCTTAATTTTGCGCACTGACCCGTTTTTCCAGTCCCGGGGCTATGAACTGCCGACCCGCCCCATTTGTGTGGAACCGGATTTGCAGATTAGCAGAGTTGCAGTCCGCTTCGTCAAAGCAGACGTTGCAATCCGGCGGGATGTGAATTTCGCTGCGCTTGCGGGGAGGCGTTGGTGGTGCTGGTGCGACGATCGGTAACAGGAAAGGGCACTGCAAACGGCGAATGGTCGCTCCGGCAATGTGGGCCGTTGTATGGCACATTGCGGGCATCGGGTGCCGCCGGCGTCTTATCCGTGCGGAGCCCGGGATGTCCACCTTGTTGCTTCCGACTCGATCAATCCTGGAGCCCATTTGAAATGACCACCCCATTCACGCTGCTGGACCTGGCGGGTGCGAGCCGCGCACCTTCCGCCTGGGATGCCTCGGTGCTGATCCTGATCGACCATCAGCGCGAATACGTCGATGGCAGCCTGCCACTGGTCGGCATGCCGTCGGCGGTCGCAGCCTGTGGCGAGCTGCTGGCGCTGGCACGTCGCCACGGCACGCCTGTTATCCACGTGGCGCACCACGGACGCCCCGGCAGCGCGGCCTTTGACCCGAGCGGGCCTTATGCAGCGTTCATCGAAGGCATCGGGCCGAGTGCCGGCGAGCATACCGTCGTCAAGGGCCTGCCCAACAGCTTCGCTGGAACCAGCCTCGCTGAACTGCTGACCTCGATCGGTCGGAAGGAGCTGATCGTCGGCGGCTTCCAGACGCATATGTGCGTGAGTGCGACGGTGCGCTCCGCGCTCGACCATGGCTATCGCACCACGGTGGTCGCTGCCGCCTGCGCCACGCGCGATCTGCCTGATCCGCTAGGCGGCGGGCCTCTGCGCGCGGCGGAACTGCACCGCAGCACGCTCGCCGCGCTCAACGACCGCTTTGCGACCGTGGTGGCGGACGCATCGGCCTGGCGCTGAGCGGCATCGGGGGCCGACCGCCTCAACTGCCGGCCCCAGCCGTTCCGATGGACGGCCAATGGCGATAGCGCTCGATGGTGCCATCGGCGTCGCGTACCGTGATCTCGATTCCCCTGGGCTGGTTTCGCCGGCTCATCAGCGCGGCATATTGGGAGATGCCCGAATCGTAAGTGGCGCGGGTGCCCTGGCGGATTGCCAGCCGCAGGATGTGCATCGGGACAAAGCGCTCCGGCTCCTGCATGTCCCCCAGCGCCAGCGGCGAAAAATGGATCGGCAGGCGAGCCAGCTGGTTGAAGCGCCGCCGCAGGCCGGCGAGCGCCTGGACGGTCATCGCGGCGCCTTCGCCTTCGGTGCCGGCGCGCGTCATGCCCCGCACGCCGGGGCGCCACAGCGTGCCGACGACCAGGAGTGGAGGCGAGGCGCCAGTCGCCGGCGCATCGGTCCACAACTCCGCAATGGACTGCATGTCGCCGCGCAGGTCGTAGGTGAAGGACACCTCTGAAAACGTGCGGCGGTATCCGATGATGCAGTCCAGATCCTCGTCATAGAGCGGCCGGGCATCGCGCGGCACATTGGCGGGGCGCATCTCGAACCATCCCGCGGAGACCGGATTGCGGCCGGTCCAGGCGAGCGAGACTGCGCGATCTTCGGGGTGGTGAGGGTGTGGCACGGTCCGGTTCCCGCGATAGAGAGGAACCGTCCACGCTATTGGCTTTGTGGCCTGGCCGATATGGGACGAGCCTTGTGTCGGGGTGCCGGATTGTTTCGCGCACAGCCCAACTTGTGGTTATCCCGGCCTGCGGTAAGCGGCCTAGTGTCCTGTCCCGCAAATCAACTCGATATGAAATCGCCCAATTGCCCGCCGTGCGTCGTTGCTTGTCGTTGCCATAGCTACGGCTATGGCGCCTCCTCGCGCCTAGCCTGACGGGCAATTGGACGATTTCATTTATCAAGCTATTTGCGGGACAGAACACTAGAATGTGATGAGGATCGTCATTCCGTCAGGAGGTCATCATGCTCACCGCAATTGTCCTGGCTGCCACGATTGTTGCCCTGTACATCCTCGCCATCAGGGCCGAGTTTTTCCACAAGTCGCCGCTATACCCGGAACACGCGCATCCGCTCCACTACTGGTGGGACCGGCTTGTTCACCACAAGAAGTAGGTACCCGGCGGGCGGCCATCGGCCTGACCCGGCTTCTCGCGCGAAGGAGGTCCACATGACCACGCTCCTGTTGCTTGCAACGTCGCTCGGTGTCCTCGCGATTTACGTCTTCACCATTCGGGCAATCTTTCATCCGAGGCCGAAGCTGGACCGCGCCCGCTTGCACGCGCGTCGCCATCTCGATCGACGGTCCTGACGGGGCGGCTTGCTCCTGCCTGCAAGACTAGGCGCCTTCGCAGACGATCGCCGTCAGGAACGGTGCTGCGTGCTCGACACTGGCCTTGCTGCCGGCAGCCTTGAGCGACTTCCTGACCGATTCCTCGCCTGCTACGACCACCACGCCGTAGAGCGGTTTATCCGAAGGTGAGCCGTCCCCGGGCCTGAACAGCAGGTCGCCTCGCTGATAGCCAAAGACGGCGAATACGTCGTGATCAAACGCGGTCAGCCTGACATCGTGCGCCGGCCAGAAAGCATTGACCGAGTTGGGTTCGACATGCATGGGACTGGCTTCGATAAGGTGGTGCGCGCGCAGCTCCGAGAAGAAGTGGTGGGGAGAATCGCCGCACGAAAGTGCCGAGTCGAGTGGCGCGGAGTGGGCAAGCGCCGGAAGTGCCACCAGTAAGACACCCAGGACAGAATTTTTCATGGCGGCACTTTACCTGAGTCGGCGTGGTGGCGCCGGGCGTGCCGCGGGCTGCGCCGTGGTTAGGCAGGAAGGGCATTCCACGAGGCTTTGCGGCAATGAAAAAAGGCCCTCGACTTTCGTCTGAGGGCCTTCTTCCATACGGTTTCCCGCGAATCTGGTGGGTGGTACAGGGATTGAACCTGTGACCCCTGCCGTGTGAAGGCAGTGCTCTACCGCTGAGCTAACCACCCCAGCTGCTGCGTCGTCGTTGCCGTCGTGCAGCGGAGAAACGAGATTATGCAGAGGTTGCTGTATCTTGTAAAGCCCTTTTTTCGAGCTTTTTGCATTGCAGCGATACGGGCTGGCAGGATCCTCACTCTGCGGCGGCTTGAAGTGGCTCCTGCTCCTGCCATACCGTCTTGCCGCCACTGGCCTTGTCGAGTTGCTTGAGCACGGCCAGGTGGGCCGACTGCTCGGCCTCGCTGGCCAGCAGCACCGGCAGCGTCAGCCGCGACAGGTCGGCCGCCGCCACCGCGCCGCCGTCACCGCCCGTGCTGTCCAGCATGTCGATGACCAGCGAGTTCTGGCCGCGCGTCATGGCCAGGTAGACCTCGGCCAGCAGTTCGGCGTCCAGCAGTGCGCCGTGCAGCGTGCGGTGGGCGTTGCTGATGCCCATCCGCTCGCACAGGGCATCGAGCGAATTGCGCTTGCCCGGGAACATCTGGCGGGCTTCGCGCAGAGTATCGATCACATTGCCGGCATGTTCGCGAAAGGGCGGCAGGCCGAGCAACTGGAATTCCATGTCGAGGAAGCCCAGATCGAACGGCGCGTTGTGGATGATCAGCTCCGCGTCCTGCACGAAGTCGCGGATCTCGCTGACGACTTCGGCGAACTTGGGCTTGTCGGCCAGGAACTCGACGGTGATGCCGTGGACGGCGATCGCGCCCTCGTCGATGTCGCGTTCCGGGTTGACGTAGAAGTGCAGGTGACGCCCCGTCAGGCGCCGGTTGACCAGTTCGACGCAGCCGATTTCGATCAGGCGGTCGCCGGAGGCGGCATTGAGGCCGGTGGTTTCTGTGTCGAGAACGATTTGTCGCATGGCGGGCATTCTAGCGGAGCGCCGGGCATGGGGGCCCGGCGCAGGCTGAAAGAAGCTGGAGATCAGGCGTTCAGGGATTCGACGCCGCGGTTGGCCAGCGCGTCGGCGCGCTCGTTGCCGGGATGGCCGTTGTGGCCGCGCACCCAGTGCCATGAAATCTGGTGCTGCTGCGCCAGTACGTCGAGCTCCTGCCACAGGTCGGCGTTCTTCACGGGCTTCTTGTCGGCGGTCTTCCAGCCGCGGGCCTTCCAGCCCGGCAACCATTCGCTGATGCCTTTCTGCACGTACTGCGAGTCCGTGTAGACGCGCACCGTGCACGGGCGTTTGAGTGCCCGCAGTGCCTCGATGACGGCGGTCATCTCCATGCGGTTGTTGGTCGTGTTGGCTTCGCCGCCGAACAGTTCCTTCTCGCTCGTGCCGGAGACAAGGACGGCGCCCCAGCCGCCGCGGCCGGGGTTGCCCTTGCAGGCGCCGTCTGAGTAAATCGTGACTTCTTGCATAGGAAATTGGATGTGACCGCCCGATTGGGTGGTCGCAGTGAATGGGCCCGGCTGCGCTGTCAGCGTTCCTCGCCGGGTGTCTTGCCGTGGGTGCCGGTGGGTGTGGCAACCGGAGATGCGACTGGCGCAAGCGATGGCTTGCTCTTCCAGGCGGGGCCGACCAGCCGGATATTGCGCACCCGCTTGACGGCCGAGATCATATAGACCGCCCCGAAGATCGGCCACCAGCGGTCGCCGGCTTTTTCCATGAAGGCGGCGCGCTGCAGCCAGCGCTCGGTGCGGTAGGGTGGGCAGTAGCAGCCAAAGCGGCCGCGGATGATATCGAAGCCGAGCAGCTTGAGCCAGTCCTTGATGCGGACAAAGCCGATGGATTGCGCATCCGCCGGCAGGAACGGCGTGGCGCCAACCCGGTTCAGGCCCTGGCGGGCGCCCCACAGGCTCATCGGGTTGAAGCAGGTGATCACGACGCGGCCCTCGGGCATCAGCACCCGCGAGACTTCGCGCAGTACCTCATGCGGATCTTCCGAGAACTCCAGGACGTGGGGCAGGGTGACGAGGTCGATGCTCTGGGTATCGAACGGCAGTTCGTCGAAGCGGCACAGCAGCTGGCGGGCATCGGGATGGGCCTCGCGCGGACCATGCGGGCCGCTGGCGGGGTCGAGCGCCAGTGCCGAGAACGGCATGCGGTTCTCGCGCAGGGTATCGATGACCGGCAGGCCGAACTGCACGGCGTGGTAGCCGAAGATGTCTGCCACGGTCCGGTCGTACTGCTGCGCCTCCCATCGGAGCATGTATTCCCCGGGAGGCGAAGCCAGCCAGTCTTCCCAGCTTACAATCGGACGATTGGACATAGGAGCACGTATGTTGAAAGTGGAGCCGATCCCCGCATTCCAGGATAACTATATCTGGGCTATCCACGACGGGCACAGCGCCGCCGTGGTGGACCCGGGCGAGGCCGCGCCGGTGGAGGAGTTCCTCGCGGCGCGGGGCCTGGCTCTGGGCGCTATTGTAATCACCCATCACCACGGCGATCACCAGGGCGGCGTTTCCGACCTGCTGGCGGCCCACCCGACCACCTCGTCGGGCAGCCCGATGCCGGTTGTCGGGCCGGCCGGCGAACGGATCGGCGGACGGACCCAGGCGGTGCGCGAGGGCGACACCGTGGCGCTGGAGGCGCCTGCCGTGCAGTTTCGCGTACTTGACGTTCCGGGCCACACCGCCGGCCACGTCGCCTATGTCGGCGACCTGCGCGAGGCCGGCCCGGCGGTGTTCTGCGGCGATACGCTCTTTGCTAGCGGCTGCGGCCGCCTGTTCGAGGGCACGCCCGCGCAGATGCTGGACTCGCTGGACAAGCTCGCCGCGCTGCCGGGCGACACCCGTGTCTATTGCGCTCATGAATATACGCGCAGCAATGTACGCTTCGCTCGCGCCGTGGAGCCGGGGAATCATGCATTGGCGGAATGGGAATCCCGCGTCGATGCGCTGCGCCAGGCCGACCAGCCGACGGTGCCCACCACGGTGGCGCATGAGCGGGCGGTCAATCCCTTCCTGCGATCGCGCGAGCCAGCGGTGCGTGCGGCCGTGGCGGCCCATGGCGGCAATCCCGCCAACGATGCCGCGGCCTTCGGTGCGTTGCGCGGCTGGAAGGACAACTTCCGGTAGCCGTCTTGCGCGGATGCCGGCCACGCCCAGGGCGCGCCGGAGAATTTGCATCCTGTGGAAAATCTGATTGACGCGAATCGCCGTTTTTTTTAGCATCAGGCACAATTTTTGGCGTCACGATTCGAGAACTTAATGAAATTTGGTCGATTACTGGCGGTAGTTGCGTGTGCCGCGCTGCTTGCAGCCTGCGCCAGCACACCCACCCCGCCTGCCGCCGACAACACCGGCGCGACGACCGCCCAGAATTCCACGCCTGCAAAGAAGGATCCGCTCAACTCGCTCAACAGCGAAAAGAGCACGGCGTTCGGCACCTCCACTATCAATGTCGACCAGGGCGGCCTGGACTGGCTGCAGGGCCCGTCCACCGATATCTGGGACCGTATCCGGCGCGGCTTCGCCATGCCGGATCTGGAGGGGACGCTGGTCGACGACCGCACCCAGTGGTATGCGCAGCGGCCGGAATATATGGAGCGGATGGTAGGGCGTTCGAGCCGCTACCTCTATCACATCGTCGAGGAGCTGGAGCGCCGCAAGATGCCGACGGAACTGGCGCTGCTGCCGTTCGTCGAGAGCGCGTTCAACCCGCAGGCGCAGTCCACTGCCAAGGCCGCGGGCATGTGGCAGTTCATCCCGAGCACGGGCAAGACCTACAACCTGAAGCAGAACATGTTCCGCGACGAGCGGCGCGACGTGCTGGCGTCGACCGACGCCGCGCTGGATTACCTGGCGCGGCTGTACGACATGTTCGGCGACTGGCAGTTGGCGCTGGCGGCCTACAACTGGGGCGAGGGCGCAGTGTCGCGTGCCATTGCACGCAACCAGGCGCGCGGGCTGCCGACGGACTACGCCAGTCTCACCATGCCCAACGAGACGCGTTACTACGTGCCGAAGCTGCAGGCGGTGAAGAACATCATTGCCAATCCGGCGGCCTATGGCGTGAAGCTGCCTGAGATCCCGGACCACCCGTATTTCGTCACGGTGACGACCTCGCGCGACATCGATGTATCGCTGGCGGCCAAGCTCGCCAATATGCCGCTGGACGAGTTCAAGGCACTGAATCCGTCGTTCAACCGGCCGGTGATCCTCGGGGCGTCCAATCCGCAGATCCTGCTGCCGTTCGATAATGCAGAGCGCTTCCAGTACAACCTGAACACGTACCGGGGCGGCCTGTCGAGCTGGACCGCGGTGACGGTGGACAACCGCGAGCGGATCGAGGCCTTGGCCGCGCGCCTGAATATCGACGTCGATACGCTGCGCGAGATCAATAGCATCCCGAAGGGCATGCGGCTGAAAGCGGGCTCGACGGTCATGATCCCCCGCTCGGGACACCACGACCAGGACATCAGCGCCTCGCTGGCCGATACGGCCATGCTGTCGATGGAGCCGGACGTGCCCGACGCGCGCCGGATCGTGGTGCGGGCCGGCCGGCGCGATACGGTCGCTTCGGTGGCGCGGCGCTATGGCGTGTCGGCGGGGCAGGTGCAGTCGTGGAACAAGCTGCCGGGGACCAAGCTGGTGGCCGGGCAGAGCCTGGTCCTGATGGTGCCGGTGCGTGGCGCCGGCGCCGCCAGGGCGGCGCGCGCGCAGGCCGCGGACGACAAGCCTGAAATCGTACGGGTATCGGCGGGCGGCAAAGGCAAGAGCGCGAGCAAGACCGAGCCGCGCAAGCGCATCACGGTAGAGGCCAGGCCGCGGCAAGCGGTCAGGAGTGCAGCGCCGTCGCACAGCGTACGGGAGGCCAAGGCGTCACCGGCGGTCAAGGCGTCCGCCAAGAGTACGGCCAAGGGCGCCAAGGCACGCTGAGAGAGCCAGGCCGGACCGTAAGCAAAGGGGCGTTGCCAGCGGCACGCCCCTTTTTCAATTGACGGCAACCGTCGGAGCCCGGGTTCCCTCGTGGTGGGGTGGCGCGCACAGCGCGGTCCGCTGGTGGCAAACTAGCAGGACGATAAGACTACCGCAGACCGCGGAGGAGACCTGCCATGACGGCAAGCCATGCCGTGCATGCGCGTTCGCTGGCCGACCCCCAGGGGTTCTGGGCCGAACAGGCGAAGCGCATCGACTGGGAAACGCCCTTCGGGCAAGTGCTGGACAACAGCTGCCCGCCATTCACCCGATGGTTCGTGGGCGGGCGCACCAACCTGTGCCACAACGCGCTCGACCGTCACCAGGCAGCGCGCGCCGCCCAGCCCGCGCTGGTATGGATCTCGACCGAGACTGACGAGCAGCGCACCTACACCTACGCCGAGCTGTACGACGAGGTCAACCGCATGGCTGCGATCCTGCAGGGGCTTGGTGTGCAGAAGGGCGACCGCGTGCTGATCTATATGCCGATGATCCCGCAGGCGACCTTTGCCATGCTGGCGTGTGCGCGCATCGGCGCCATCCACTCGGTGGTGTTCGGCGGGTTTGCCTCGGTAAGCCTGGCGGCGCGGATCGACGACGCGCAGCCGCGCGTGATCGTCAGCGCCGACGCCGGCTCCCGCGCCGGCAAGGTGGTGCCCTACAAGCCGCTGCTCGACGAAGCGATCCGCTTGTCGCAGCACAAGCCTGAAAAAGTGCTGCTGGTCGACCGCAAGCTCGCCGACATGCCGCGCACCGAAGGGCGCGACGAGGACTACGCCGCCTGGCGCGAGCGGGTGGCCGGTGCTCAGGTGCCGTGCGTCTGGCTGGAGTCCTCGGAGCCCTCCTACGTGCTCTACACCTCCGGAACCACGGGCAAGCCAAAAGGGGTGCAGCGCGATACCGGCGGCTATGCCGTGGCGCTGGCAACGTCGATGGCGTACATCTTCTGCGGCAAGGCCGGCGACACCATGTTCACCGCGTCGGACATCGGCTGGGTGGTGGGGCACAGCTATATCGTCTACGGACCGCTGCTGGCAGGCATGACCACGGTGATGTACGAAGGCACGCCGATCCGCCCGGACGGCGGCATCCTCTGGCGCATTGTCGAGCAGTACAAGGTCAACCTGATGTTCAGCGCGCCGACCGCGATCCGCGTGCTCAAGAAGCAGGACCCGTCCTGGCTGACGCGCTACGACCTGTCCAGCCTGCGCCTGCTGTTCCTGGCCGGCGAGCCGCTGGACGAGCCGACCGCCCGATGGATCCAGGAAGGCATCGGCAAGCCGGTGGTCGACAACTACTGGCAGACCGAATCCGGCTGGCCGATCATCGCCATCCAGCGCGGCATCGAAGCCCTGCCGCCCAAGCTCGGCTCGCCCGGCGTGCCGGCCTATGGCTACGACCTGCGCATCGTGGACGAGAATACCGGCAAGGAGTGCGCGCCAGGGCAGAAGGGCGTGGTTGCCATCGATGGGCCTCTGCCGCCGGGCTGCATGAGCACGGTCTGGGGCGACGATGATCGATTCGTGCGCACCTACTGGTCGGCCGTGCCGAACCGCTTGTGCTATTCGACGTTTGACTGGGGGGTGCGCGACGAGGATGGCTACGTGTTTATCCTCGGCCGCACCGACGATGTCATCAACGTCGCGGGCCATCGGCTCGGTACGCGCGAGATCGAGGAGAGCCTGTCCTCGCACCCGGGTGTGGCAGAGGTGGCAGTGGTCGGCGTGCAGGACGCGCTCAAAGGGCAGGTGGCGATGGGCTTCTGCATCGCCCGCGACGCCGCCCGCACCGCCACGCCTGCCGACCGGCTGGCGCTTGAGGGCGAGCTGATGAAGACAGTGGAGCAGCAACTGGGCGCGGTCGCGCGCCCGGCGCGGGTGTTCTTCGTCAACGTGCTGCCCAAGACGCGTTCCGGCAAGCTGCTGCGGCGCGCGATCCAGGCGGTGGCGGAAGGGCGCGATCCCGGCGACCTGACCACCATTGAGGATCCCACCGCGCTGGAGCAGCTGCAGTCCGCCCTGAAGGGCTGAGCGCGCCAAGGTGAATCTGCGACGTGCCTGACCAGGCACATCGCAGAATCACCTTGCCACATGCTCACGCGCGGACTAATATTTGAAGCATAAAATATTTAAGCTTGATTTAGATGCCGTCCGGATAGGCTGGCTGGCAGGAGACGACAAATGCGAGTGCTTTGTATTGGCGGTGGTCCGGCAGGCTTGTACTTCGGCTTGCTGATGAAGCTGCAGGATCCGGCGAACGAGGTCATCGTGGTCGAGCGCAACCGGCCGTACGATACCTTCGGCTGGGGCGTGGTGTTCTCCGATGCCACCATGGACAACCTGAAGGAGGCCGACCCGGTCAGCGCCGCCGAGATCAACGCGGCGTTCAACCACTGGGACGATATCGATGTCCATATCGGCGGCCGCACCATCCGCTCCGGTGGCCACGGCTTTATCGGCATTGGCCGCAAGCGCCTGCTCAACATCCTGCAAGCCCGCTGCGAGGCGCTCGGCGTGAAGCTGGTGTTCGAGACCGATGTGAGCGATGACCAGGCACTGGCCATGCAGTACAACGCCGACCTGGTGATTGCCTCGGACGGCCTCAACAGCCGCATCCGCACCCGGTATGCTGACACCTTCCGCCCGGACATCGACACGCGTCAATGCCGTTTTGTCTGGCTCGGCACCCACAAGCTGTTCGACGCCTTCACCTTCGCCTTCGAGAAGACCGAGCACGGCTGGTTCCAGGCGCACGCCTACCGCTTCGACGACAACACCTCGACCTTCATCGTCGAGACCCCCGAGGAAGTCTGGCGCGCCGCTGGCATCGAACAGATGAGCCAGGAGGAGGGCGTGGCGTACTGCGAAAAACTGTTCGCCAAATACCTCGACGGCAACAAGCTGATCAGCAATGCTTCCCACCTGCGCGGCTCCGCGATCTGGATCCGCTTCCCGCGCGTCATCTGCAACAAGTGGGTGCACTGGAATACGCTGGCGGACGGGCGACGCGTGCCGGTGGTGCTGATGGGCGATGCCGCCCATACCGCGCACTTCTCGATCGGCTCCGGCACCAAGCTGGCGCTGGAAGATGCGATCGACCTGGCCGCCGACATCGGCGCGGCCGGGCACGACGGGCTGCCCACGGCGCTGGACCGCTACGAAGCCACGCGCAGCGTGGAAGTGCTGAAGATCCAGAATGCCGCGCGCAATTCCACGGAGTGGTTCGAGAACGTCGAGCGCTATGCGGGCCTCGCGCCGGAACAGTTCGCCTATTCACTGCTGACACGCTCGCAGCGCATTTCGCACGAGAACCTGCGCGTGCGTGACGCTGGCTACGTCGAGGGCTTCGAGCACTGGCTGGCACGTCAGTCCGGCGTTCCGGCCGAATCGGCGCAACTGAGCGAAGGCAAGTCGGTGCCGCCGATGTTCACGCCGTACCGCGTGCGCGGCGTCACGCTGAAGAACCGCGTGGTGGTATCGCCGATGGCGATGTATTCCTGCGTCGACGGCGTGCCGGGAGACTTCCACCTGGTGCACCTGGGGTCGCGCGCACTCGGCGGCGCCGGCATGGTGGTGGCGGAGATGACCTGCGTCTCGCCGGATGCCCGCATTTCGCCGGCCTGCCCGGGCCTGTGGAACGACACCCAGCGCGATGCCTGGCGGCGCATCGTCGACTTCGTCCATGGCAACAGCGACGCGCGCATCGCCATGCAGCTTGGCCACTCCGGGCGCAAGGGCTCGACGCAGCTGGGCTGGGAAGAGATGGACCACCCGCTGCCCGAAGGCAACTGGCCGGTGATTTCGGCTTCGGCGCTGCCATACTTCCCGGGCGAATCGCAGACCCCGCGTGCCATGACGCGCGCCGATATGGATCGCGTGCGGGATGATTTCGTTGCCGCCGCGCGCCGCGCTGCCGAGGCCGGATTCGACTGGCTCGAGCTGCACTGTGCGCACGGCTACCTGCTATCGAGCTTTATCTCGCCGCTGACCAATACGCGTGAGGACGAGTACGGCGGCTCGCTGGCTGCACGGCTGAGCTATCCGCTGGAAGTCTTCGCCGCGGTGCGCGAAGTCTGGCCGCAGGACCGGCCGATGTCGGTCCGGATCTCGGCGCACGACTGGGTGGAAGGCGGCATTACCGCCGACGACGCCGTGGAAATCGCCAAGGCGTTCAAGGCGGCCGGCGCCGACATGATCGACTGCTCGTCGGGGCAGGTGAGCCCGGACCAGGAGCCGGTCTACGGTCGTATGTACCAGACGCCGTTTGCCGACCGCATCCGCAATGAGGCCGATATTCCGACCATTGCAGTCGGTGCGATCTTCGAAGCCGACCACGTCGACTCCATCGTCGCTGCGGGCCGTGCCGATCTCTGCGCAATTGCCCGTCCGCATCTGGCGGACCCGGCGTGGACGCTGCATGAGGCGGCAAGGCTGGGGTATCGCGATGTCACGTGGCCCAAGCAATACCAGGCCGGCAAGCGCCAGCTCGAAACCAACCTGGAACGCGCGGCTGCACAGGCGCAGCCGCCGGGGAAACAAGCATGACCGCATCGAAGCTTTCATTGCAGGGACGGCACGCCCTGGTTACCGGCGGCGGGCGCGGTATCGGCGCCGCCATCGCACAGCGCCTGCTGGCGGACGGCGCCAGGGTGACGCTGCTCGGGCGCGATGCCGCAACGCTCGATGCCACGGTGCGGGTGCTGAGCACCGCCGTGACGGACCACGGGATGCTGACTGCGGTCAGCGCCGACGTGACGGATGCGGAAAGCGTTGCCAATGCATTCAGGGCTGCGACGGCAAAGGCGGGGCCGGTCACGCTGCTGGTCAACAATGCCGGACAGGCCCACAGCGCGCCGTTCGTCAAGACCAGCCTGGAACTCTGGCAGCGCATGCTGGACGTGAACCTGACCGGGACCTTCCTCTGCACGCAGGCCGCCCTGCCGGACATGCTGGAGGCTGGCTGGGGGCGCATCGTCAACGTTGCCAGCACTGCCGGGCTGATCGGCTACGGCTACGTCAGCGCCTATTGCGCGGCCAAGCACGGCGTGATCGGCCTGACGCGCGCGCTGGCGCTGGAAACCGCGGACAAGGGCGTGACGGTCAACGCCGTCTGCCCGGGCTATACGGAAACCGACATCGTGCGCGATGCGGTGGCCAATATCGTCAGCAAGACAGGCCGCACCGAAGCGCAGGCGCGCGCCGAGCTGGCCGCGCGCAATCCCCAGCGCAAGCTGGTGCAGCCGGAGGAAGTTGCCGACGCTGTGGGCTGGCTGTGCCAGCCGTCCGCGGCCTCGATCACGGGCCAGGCCATCCCGGTGGCCGGCGGCGAGGTCATGGCGGGCTGACGCAAGGCAGCTGCCAGCAGCGATACAGACAATTATTTGAGCGAGATAGACATGAGCGAGATTGCACTGGACATGCGCCACCACAAGCGCAGCTTTGCCGACTACAAGCCTGAGCACTTCCTGTGGTCGGTCTCGGCCGACGGCAAGGTGGCAACGGTGACGCTGAACCGCCCCGAGCGCAAGAACCCCCTGACGTTCGATTCCTACGCCGAGCTGCGCGACCTGTTCCGCGGCCTCTGCTATGCCCGCGACATCAAGGCTGTCGTCGTGACGGGAGCTGGGGGCAATTTCTGCTCCGGCGGCGATGTGCACGAAATCATTGGCCCGCTGACGAAGATGACGATGCCGGAACTGCTCGACTTCACGCGCATGACCGGCGACCTGGTCAAGGCCATGCGCGCGTGCCCGCAGCCGGTGATCAGCGCAGTCGACGGCATCTGCGCCGGTGCCGGCGCGATGATGGCGCTGGCTTCGGACATGCGTCTCGGTACTGCGCTGGCCAAGACGGCTTTCCTGTTCGTACGCGTAGGGCTGGCAGGCGCGGACATGGGCGCCTGCTCGCTGCTGCCGCGCGTGATCGGGCAGGGCAGGGCCAGCGAGCTGCTTTACACCGGACGCGTGATGACCGCGGAGGAAGGCTTGCAGTGGGGCTTCTTCAACGCACTGCATCCCTCCGATGCCGTGCTGGCACAGGCCCACGCGCTGGCGGTGCAGCTGGCGGCCGGCCCCACCTTCGCGCACGGGGTGACCAAGAAGCTGTTGCATCAGGAATGGAACATGGGCCTGGACGAAGCTATCGAGGCCGAAGCCGAAGCCCAGGCCATCTGCATGCAGACCCGCGACTTCCGTCGCGCATACGAGGCTTTTGTTGCCAAGAGCAAGCCTGTGTTCGAAGGCGACTAAAGGACTTCCCATGTCAGACAAGACCTATCTCGACCTGCCGTTCCTGGGGGATGCGCACCGCGTGCTGGAACGCGATCTCGATGCCTGGTGCGCGGCGAACCTGAGGGTCGACCACAGCGATACCGATGCCGCCTGCCGCGCGCTGGTGCGCCAGCTTGGCGAGGCGGGCTGGCTGCGCTATTGTGTGCCGGCTGCGCATGGCGGCGCGCTGCCCGCGCTCGATTCGCGCTCGCTGTGCCTGATGCGCGAGACGCTGGCCCGCCATGACGGCCTGGCTGACTTTGCGTTCGCGATGCAAGGCCTGGGTTCGGGCGCGATTTCGCTGGCCGGCAGCGATGCCGCGCGTGAGCGCTACCTGCCGCGCGTGGCGCGCGGCGAGGCCATCGCCGCCTTTGCATTGTCCGAGCCCGAAGCCGGCTCCGATGTGGCGGCCATGCAGTGCAGCGCTCGGCTGGATGCGGACGGCAGCCACTACGTGATCGATGGCGCCAAGACGTGGATCTCCAATGGCGGCATCGCGGATTTCTATTGCGTATTTGTGCGGACCGGCGAAGCGCCGGGCGCGCGAGGCATCTCGGCCTTCGTGGTCGACGCGGACACGCCGGGCCTGACCATTGCCGAGCGCATCGACGTGATGGCGCCGCACCCGCTCGCCACGCTGCGCTTCGACAACTGCCGCGTGCCGGTGGGGAACCGCCTTGGCGAAGCCGGGCAGGGCTTCAAGGTGGCGATGATGACGCTCGATATCTTCCGCGCCTCCGTCGCCGCCGCGGCGCTTGGCTTCGGCCGGGCTGCGCTGGACGACGCGATGGCGCGTGCCTGTGCCCGCCCGATGTTCGGCGGCGTGCTGGCCGACCTGCAGCTGACGCAGGCCGCCATCGGCGACATGGCCACGGCCATCGACACGGCAGCGCTGCTGACCTACCGCGCGGCCTGGCTGCGCGACGTCAAGGGCGTGCGCACTACGCGCGAGGCGGCGATGGCCAAGATGGTCGCGACCGAGAATGCACAGCAGGTGATCGACCGCGCAGTGCAGATGTTCGGCGGCCTGGGGGTGAAGGTAGGCACGCGGGTGGAGAGCCTGTACCGCGAGATCCGCTCGCTGCGCATCTATGAAGGTGCGACCGAAGTGCAGAAGCTGATCATTGCCCGCGAAACGCTCGCCGGCAGGGCAGCCTGAGCGCGGCACGAAAACCACCTAGCGAAACTGCGACACAGCAGAAAGCAGACAGGAGACAAGTCATGGCAACCACAGCCCACCTCGACACCTTTGCCCGGGACCGCTTGCCGCCGTCGGCGTTGTGGCCGGAATTCCGCTTCAACGCGGATACCGACTACCCGGAGCGGCTCAATTGCGCAGTGGAACTGGTTGACTGGCATGTGCGCGAGGGCCGCGGCGAGCGCGTGGCGATCCGCCACCGGCGCGACGGGCGCATCGAGACCGTGACCTACGCGCAGCTCGGAGCGCTGAGCAACCGGATCGCCCATGTGCTGGTGGAGGATATGGGCCTGGTGCCAGGCAACCGCGTGCTGCTGCGCGGCCCCAACAACCTGATGATGGCCGCGAGTTGGCTGGCCACCCTCAAGGCGGGCCTGATCGCGGTGCCGACCATGCCGCTGCTGCGTGCCAAGGAGCTCAAGCAGATCATCGATAAGGCGCAGGTCAGCGCTGCACTATGCGATGTGCGCCTGCGCGAGGAACTCGATGCCAACCAGCTATCGGGTGGTGAGTTCCACTGTCCGAGCCTGACACGCACCCTGTATTTCAACGGGCAGGGTGAAGGCTCGGTCGAAGCCGCGATGGCCGGCAAGCCGGACCGGTTCGACGCCTGCGATACCGCCGCCGACGATGTGTGCCTGATTGCCTTCACCAGCGGCACCACTGGTCAGCCCAAGGGGACCATGCACTTCCACCGCGACGTGCTGGCGATGTGCGACCTGTTCCCGCGTCACGTGCTGCGCCCGGAGCCGGACGACGTCTTCTGCGGCACGCCGCCGATTGCCTTTACCTTCGGACTGGGCGGGATGCTGTGCTTCCCGTTGCGGGTCGGCGCCAGCACCGTGCTGGCCGAGAAGCTGACGCCCGAAACGCTGCTGGAGCTGATTCACGACTTCCGGGCGACCATCGTGTTCACCGCGCCGACGTTCTACCGGCAGATGGCGGCCCTGGCGCCGCGCTACGACCTCGGCAGCCTGAAGAAGAGCGTATCCGCGGGCGAGGCGCTCCCCGATGCCACGCGCCAGAGCTGGAAGGCGGCGACGGGCATCGAGATGACCGACGGCATCGGCGGCACCGAGATGATGCATATCTTTATCTCCAGCGCCGGTGCCGATGTGAAGGCGGGCGCGATCGGCCGTGTGGTGCCGGGCTATATCGCGCAGATTGTCGATGACAACATGCAGCCGCTGCCGCCGGGCAAGGTCGGCAAGCTGGCGGTGCGCGGCCCGACCGGCTGCCGCTACCTGGACGATCCACGCCAGACCAACTACGTGAAGGACGGGTGGAACCTGCCGGGTGACACCTTTACCGTGGATGAGGACGGCTACTACTTCTACCAGGCCCGCTCCGACGACATGATCATCTCCGCCGGCTACAACATCGCCGGCCCCGAGGTCGAGAGCACCCTGATGCAGCACGAGGCCGTGGCCGAGTGCGGCGTGGTGGGTGGCCCGGATGCGGAGCGTGGGCAGGTTGTGACCGCCTACGTGGTGCTGCGCGAAGGCGTGGATGCCAGCGACGCCATGCGCGCCGCGCTGCAGGACTATGTGAAGCAGAAGATCGCGCCGTACAAGTATCCGCGCCGCATTGTCTTCGTTCCCGCCTTGCCGCGCACCGAGACCGGCAAGCTGCAGCGCTTCCGCCTGCGGAAAATGGCGGAGCAGGGCAATGGCGACGCCAAGGGTGCGGGGCAACAATGAGCGCCGTATTCCGCAACACGGTCCGTGTCCGTTTCGCACACTGCGATGCGGCCGGCATCGTGTTCTACCCGCGCTACTTCGAGATGCTCAACGACTTCATCGAAGACTGGTTCGGCGAAGCGCTCGGGTGGCCGTTTGAAGCCATGCACGGCACGGGCCATGCAGGCGTGCCGACCGCGGAACTGAACTGCCGCTTTGTCGCGCCCAGCCGCCTCGGCGATGTACTCACGCGGGAGCTGCGCGTACTGAAACTCGGGCAATCGAGCTTCACGGTGCATATCCGCTTCGCCGGTCCGCAGGACGACACGCGGCTGGAAGTGACGCAGCGGCTGGTGTGTGTGGACACGGCAAAAATCGAGCCGCGCCCCTTGCCCGAAGCCGTACGGGAGGCCATGGCGCGATATGTGGACACCGATTTAGCAGCGCCGGCTGCGTGAATGCATAAGCCGGTCATCAGAGACACAGCAACAAAACTCAGCAACAGGAAGCCATCATGAAAATACTTCAGCCGCCCGAGTGGGCTGCCCCGCGAGGCTACGCCAACGGTGTGATGACCGAGATGCAGGCCGGCAGCCGCCTGATCTTCGTCGGCGGGCAGATCGGCTGGAACGGCCAGTGCGAATTCGAAAGCGACGATTTCGGCTTGCAGGTCGCCCAGACCTTGCGCAATGTCGTGGCCGTGCTCGCGGCCGGCGGTGCGCGCCCCGAACACATCACGCGCATGACCTGGTATGTGAAGGACAAGGCGGAATACGTCGGGTCATATCGCGCCATCGGCGAGCACTACCGGGAGATCATCGGGCGGCATTTCCCGGCGATGACTGCGGTCGAGGTGGCGGACCTGGTGGAAGCGCGCGCGAAGGTGGAAATCGAGGTCACGGCGGTAGTGCCTCCGGCGGCATAGGATTGCCTGGCGGGAGCGGCGGGGCGCTGGCGAGGGCGGCACGCCCGCGCGCAAGTCCTTGAAAACTTGAGAAATTGGTCGGCGCGGGATATAATTCGAAAGTTTCGCTTTCAGAACCCTTCACCCTAGCGCCTACCGCTTTCCACCTTCCGCCGCCCCCGCCCGCGCAGCCCTCGCAAGCATGAAGTCATGTGATGCAAGGAGCATGCCGCGACCGAGTCCGACTGCAACGGCGCGATGCCGATGCCGCCGCACCGGAAACTGCCTCGGGGGCACGAGGCGTCGATTGGTCGGTCACGGGGTGAGTCCAGCAGGAGCCTACCCGTGTTACCGTCTTTTCCGTCCGCCATTCTCGCGCTTGCAGACGGCACGGTCTTTCGTGGCTATTCCATTGGCGCTTCCGGCCATACCATCGGTGAAGTGGTGTTCAACACCGCCATCACCGGTTATCAGGAAATCCTCACCGACCCCAGCTATTCCCGGCAGATCGTCACGCTGACGTATCCGCATATCGGGAACT
This sequence comes from Cupriavidus sp. IDO, assembly GCF_000812465.1. GTDB lineage: Bacteria > Pseudomonadota > Gammaproteobacteria > Burkholderiales > Burkholderiaceae > Cupriavidus. The sequence continues at coordinate 109,585 of NZ_JWMA01000002.1, forward strand.
ACGGCGTCAACCCCGAGGATGTCGAAGCCACGAAAGTCCATGCCGCCGGCCTGATCATCAAGGATCTGCCGATTCTGGCCTCCAACTTCCGCAAGGAACATACGCTCGGCCACTACCTCAAGCAGGAAAAGGTCGTTGCCATCGCCGGCATCGACACCCGCAAGCTGACCCGCATCCTTCGCGAGAAGGGCGCGCAGAACGGCTGCATCCTGGCCGGCGAGGACAACGTCCAGAAGGCCATCGACCTGGCCCGCTCGTTCCCCGGCCTGGCCGGCATGGACCTGGCCAAGGTGGTGTCGGTCAAGGAACCGTACGAGTGGACCCAGTCCGAGTGGAAGTTGGGCGAAGGCTACGGCAAGCAGGACAAGCCGCAGTTCCACGTGGTTGCCTATGACTACGGCGTCAAGTTCAACATCCTGCGCATGCTGGCCGAGCGCGGCTGCAAGGTCACCGTGCTGCCCGCCCAGGCGAGTGCCGCCGATGCGCTGGCCCTGAATCCGGACGGCGTGTTCCTGTCGAACGGCCCTGGCGACCCCGAGCCCTGCGATTACGCCATCGCCGCCACCCGCGAGTTCATCGATCGCGGCATCCCCACCTTCGGCATCTGCCTGGGCCACCAGATCATGGCCCTGGCCGTCGGCGCCAAGACGCTGAAGATGAAATTCGGCCACCACGGCGCCAACCATCCGGTCAAGGACCTGGACGACGGCCGCGTGGTGATCACGTCGCAGAACCACGGTTTCGCGGTGGACGCCGACACGCTGCCGTCGAACGTGCGCGTGACGCACAAGTCGCTGTTCGACGGTTCGCTGCAGGGCTTCGCGCTGACCGACAAGCCGGCCTTCTGCTTCCAGGGTCACCCGGAAGCGTCGCCCGGCCCGAACGACGTGGCCTACCTGTTCGATCGCTTCACGAAGATGATGGCGGACGCGCGCAAGTAAGCACGAATACGCAAGAACAGAGCAGACCATCAGGGACATCCCATGAACGCCTTCATGCATACCGCCTTCGGCATCACCGATTTTTGGACCTATGTGCTCGGCACGATCTTCATCGTGCTGCTGCCGGGGCCGAATTCGATGTACGTGCTGTCGGTGGCGGCGCAGCGCGGCGTGCGCGCCGGCTACAAGGGCGCGTGCGGGGTGTTCCTGGGCGACGCGGTGCTGATGGTGCTGTCGGCGGCGGGCGTGGCCTCGCTGCTGAAAGCGAGCCCGGCGCTGTTCTACGTGGTGAAGTACATCGGCGCGGCCTACCTGGGCTGGATCGGCTTCAACATGCTGCGCGGCGCGGTGCGCAACTGGTCGTCGCGCGGTGATGCGGCTATGAGACAGCCGGTGCCGGCCAGCGTACCGGACCAGTCCAACCCGTTCCGCAAGGCGCTGCTGATCAGTCTGCTGAACCCGAAGGCGATCCTGTTCTTCATCTCGTTCTTCATCCAGTTCGTCGACCCGGGCTTCGCCTGGCCGGTGCTGTCGTTCGGCGTGCTGGGCCTGATCTGCCAGATATGCAGCTTCGCCTACCTGACTACGATCATTTTCGTGGGCGCGAAGCTGGCCGACGCGTTCCGCCGGCGCCGCCGCCTGTCAGCCGGCATGGCGAGCGGGGTAGGGGCCATGTTCATCGGCTTCGGCGCCAAGCTGGCTACGGCCACCATGGGCTGAACGCGCAGTACACGCAAGACAAGCAGCACCCAGACAGTACCAGCTGACATTTTCGAATCCGGACGGATTCATGATTACCGGCGCGGTCCGCATGCAAGGCGGGCCGGCCCATAAAGAGAGCGTGCAATGCCAAAACGCACAGACATCAAGAGCATCCTGATCATCGGCGCGGGCCCCATCATCATCGGCCAGGCGTGCGAGTTCGACTATTCCGGCGCCCAGGCCTGCAAGGCGCTGCGCGAGGAAGGCTTCAAGGTCATCCTGGTCAACTCGAACCCGGCGACCATCATGACCGATCCCAACACGGCCGATGTGACCTACATCGAGCCGATCACCTGGGAAGTGGTCGAGCGCATCATCGAGAAGGAGCGCCCGGACGCCATCCTGCCGACCATGGGCGGCCAGACCGCGCTGAACTGCGCGCTGGACCTGCATCGCCACGGCGTGCTGGACAAGTACAAGGTGGAACTGATCGGCGCCTCGCCGGAAGCCATCGACAAGGCCGAGGACCGCCAGAAATTCAAGGACGCCATGACCAAGATCGGTCTGGGTTCGGCCAAGTCCGGCATCGCCCATTCGATGGACGAAGCGATGGCCGTGCAGTCGCGCATTGCCCAGGAAACCGGCAGCGGCGGCTACCCGATCGTGATCCGCCCGTCGTTCACGCTGGGCGGCTCCGGCGGCGGCATTGCCTACAACCGCGAAGAATTCGAAGAGATCTGCAAGCGCGGCCTGGACCTGTCGCCGACGCGCGAGCTGCTGATCGAAGAATCGCTGCTGGGCTGGAAAGAGTATGAGATGGAAGTGGTCCGCGACAAGAAGGACAACTGCATCATCATCTGCTCGATCGAGAACCTGGACCCGATGGGCATCCACACCGGCGACTCGATCACCGTCGCCCCGGCCCAGACCCTGACCGACAAGGAATACCAGATCCTGCGCAACGCCTCGCTGGCCGTGCTGCGCGAGATCGGCGTCGATACCGGCGGCTCCAACGTGCAGTTCTCGATCAATCCGAAGGACGGTCGCATGATCGTCATCGAGATGAACCCGCGCGTGTCGCGTTCCTCGGCGCTGGCCTCCAAGGCCACCGGCTTCCCGATCGCCAAGGTTGCGGCCAAGCTGGCCGTAGGCTACACGCTGGACGAGCTGAAGAACGAAATCACCGGTGGCCAGACCCCGGCTTCGTTCGAGCCGTCGATCGACTATGTGGTCACCAAGGTGCCGCGTTTCGCCTTCGAGAAATTCCCGCAGGCCGACAGCCACCTGACCACCCAGATGAAGTCGGTGGGCGAGGTGATGGCCATGGGCCGCACCTTCCAGGAGTCGTTCCAGAAGGCCCTGCGTGGCCTGGAAGTGGGCGTGGACGGCCTGGACGAGAAGTCGTCGGACCGTGACGAAGTCGTCGAGGAAATCGGCGAAGCCGGCCCGGACCGCATCTGGTACGTGGGCGACGCGTTCCGCCTGGGCATGTCGCTGGAAGAGGTCCATGCCGAGACCGACATCGACCCGTGGTTCCTGGCCCAGATCGAAGACATCATCAAGACCGAAGGCCTGGTGAAGAACCGCACGCTCGAGAGCCTGTCGTCGGCCGAGCTGCGCCTGCTCAAGCAGAAGGGCTTCTCGGACCGCCGCCTGGCCAGGCTGCTGAAGACCGACGCCAAGGCCGTGCGCGAAGCGCGCATTGCCCAGAACGTGCGTCCGGTCTACAAGCGCGTGGACACCTGCGCGGCCGAATTTGCTACCAACACCGCCTACATGTACTCGACCTACGAGGCCGAGCATGGCGAGTGCGAGGCGCAGCCGACCACCAACAAGAAGATCATGGTGCTGGGCGGCGGCCCGAACCGGATTGGCCAGGGCATCGAGTTCGACTACTGCTGCGTGCACGCCGCACTGGCGCTGCGCGAAGACGGGTACGAGACCATCATGGTCAACTGCAACCCGGAAACCGTGTCGACCGACTACGACACCTCCGACCGCCTGTACTTCGAGCCGCTGACGCTGGAAGACGTGCTGGAAATCGTCGACAAGGAAAAGCCGGTCGGCGTGATTGTCCAGTACGGCGGCCAGACCCCGCTGAAGCTGGCGCTGGACCTGGAGGCCAATGGCGTGCCCATTATCGGCACCAGCCCGGACATGATCGACGCGGCCGAAGACCGCGAGCGCTTCCAGAAGCTGCTGCAGGAGCTCGGCCTGCGCCAGCCGCCCAACCGGACCGCCCGTGCCGAGGACGAAGCGCTGCGCCTGGCCGAAGAGATCGGCTATCCGCTGGTGGTGCGCCCCTCCTACGTGCTGGGTGGCCGCGCCATGGAAATCGTCCATGAGCCGCGCGACCTGGAGCGCTACATGCGCGAGGCCGTGAAGGTGTCGAACGACTCCCCGGTGCTGCTCGACCGCTTCCTGAACGACGCCATCGAGTGCGACGTCGACGCCCTGAGCGACGGCAAGCGCGTGTTCATCGGCGGCGTGATGGAGCACATCGAACAGGCCGGCGTGCACTCGGGCGACTCCGCGTGCTCGTTGCCGCCGTACTCGCTGGCTGCCGAGACCGTTGCCGAGCTGAAGCGCCAGACCGCTGCCATGGCCAAGGCCCTGAACGTGGTTGGCCTGATGAACGTGCAGTTCGCCATCCAGCAGAGCAATGGCGAAGACATCGTCTACGTGCTGGAAGTGAACCCGCGTGCCTCGCGCACGGTGCCGTACGTGTCGAAGGCCACCGGCCTGTCGCTGGCCAAGATCGCCGCGCGCTGCATGGCCGGCCAGTCGCTGGACGAGCAGGGCATCGGCGAAGAGGTCATCCCGCCGTACTACAGCGTCAAGGAAGCGGTGTTCCCGTTCAACAAGTTCCCGGGCGTCGATCCGGTCCTCGGACCTGAAATGCGTTCGACCGGCGAAGTGATGGGCGTGGGCAAGGTCTTTGGCGAGGCACTGTTCAAGAGCCAGCTGGCGGCCGGCTCGCGTCTGCCGGAAAAGGGCACCGTGCTGATCACCGTGAAGGACAGCGACAAGCCGCGCGCCGTTGGCGTGGCCCGCATGCTGCACGACATGGGCTATCCGATCGTGGCCACCCGTGGCACCGCCTCGGCCATCGAGGCGGCCGGCATCCCGGTGCGCGTGGTGAACAAGGTCAAGGATGGCCGTCCGCACATCGTCGACATGATCAAGAACGGCGAACTGGCCCTGGTGTTTACGACCGTGGACGAGACCCGCACGGCAATTGCCGATTCGCGCTCGATCCGCATCGCGGCCCTGGCTCACCGCGTGCCTTACTACACCACCATCGCCGGCGCCCGCGCCGCGGTGGAGGGCCTGAAGCACATGCAGAGCCTGGAGGTCTACGACCTGCAGAGCCTGCACGCCTCGCTCGCGTAAGGCGCCACGCGCGTCACAGCCGACGGAGCCTTGTGCTCCGTCAAGGCCAAGAAGCCCGCCGGTGTTGCTGCCGGCGGGCTTCCTGGCCTAAACTACGTCAAATTCGTCGATCGAACCGGCCATCCGGCGTCGATCCTGTCTGAAAGCCGCGGTTGAGCGGAAGTGCCCCCGGCAGTGCTGCCCGGGCATGGTTCCAGCTCCGCTGCGGCTCATTTTTTTGTTGAACGAAGACATGAGCACCATTCCGATTACCAAGCGTGGCGCAGAACTGCTGAAAGAAGAGCTGCAGCGCCTCAAGGCTGTCGAGCGTCCGGCGGTGATCAATGCCATCTCCGAAGCCCGCGCGCAAGGCGACCTCTCTGAAAATGCCGAGTACGACGCCGCCAAGGAAAAGCAGGCCTTTATCGAAGGCCGCATCATGGAAGTGGAGTCGAAGCTGTCCGCCGCGCAGGTCATCGATCCGACCCAGCTCGACACGGATGGCCGCATCGTCTTTGGCGCGACGGTCGACCTCGAAGACCTGGAGTCCGGCAGGCCGGTCAGCTACCAGATCGTCGGCGACGACGAGGCCGACCTCGATACCGGCAAGATCTCCGTGAGCTCCCCGATTGCGCGCGCCCTGATCGGCAAGTTCGAAGGCGACGTGGCGACCGTGCTGGCCCCTGGCGGCGAGCGCGAATATGAGGTGATTACTGTCCGCTACATCTGAGCAGGGCGCCGCCCCGCACCTATCGGACATCACGCCTCGTGTTCTCCTCCTCCTACTCGAATCTTCCCCCGCTGCCTCATCGGATCTTCCTCCTGCTGACCGTGGTCTGGTCGGGTAGCCTGTGGACGGTAGGGTACATGGTGGCGCCGACACTGTTTTCGGTGCTGCCAAGCCGGGAGACTGCCGGCATGATCGCGGGCCACCTGTTCCACACCGAGGCGATCGTTGGCGTGACCATCGGGGTGCTGCAGCTGGTGCTGTGCAATGTGATGATCCGGCGCGGCGCCCACCGCTACCGGTCGCTGCGCTGGCTGGTGCTCGGCATGCTGTGCTGCGTGCTGGTCGGCTACTTCGGCATTCAGCCCTTCATGGGCAACCTGAAGGAAAAGGCGCTGGCGCTGGGCGTCGGTGTCTCGGAATCGCCCTTCAAGGGGCAGTTCGGCATGCTGCACGGCGTGTCGAGCGTCTTCTACCTGGTGCAGAGCCTGCTTGCGCTGGTTCTCGTGTGGCGCGCCTCGGCGCCGCGCTCGGCCGGGGAGTGAGCGGCCTGGCCCGGACATTCCGGGCCATATTTACGGAATGTTTTCTGCCGGCAGGTGTCGTAGGACGCCTGGCAGGCAAAGGCCGCCGCCAGGAGGCAGCAGCCTTTCCGAGACTCAGCCCAGTGCCTTCTTCTTCGGGCTGGCGGGCCGTGCGCGCGAGCGCTTGACGTTGCCGCCAGCGGTAACGCGCTCGTTGCCCAGCACCGTGACTTCCTTGCGGGTAGGGCGGCGGTTGGGCGCGGCGCTCGGCTTCTTCACCGTCACCGTGCGCGGGGCCGCGCCCCGGCGGGCCGGCGTGTGGCGGCCGAGATCCTGCGGCTGGTTTTCCTTCAGGCGGGCAGGGCCCGGGCGCCAGATCACGAGCAGCTTGCCGATATGCTGGATCGGGGCGGCATCGAGGTCGTCGCAGATGGCTTCGTAAATGGCAACGCGCGCATCGCGGTCGTCACCGAATACGCGGATCTTGATGAGGTCGTGGGCCGCCAGGCTGCGATCGATCTCGGCCAGAACGGCGTTGGTCAGGCCTTCGGCGCCGATCATGACGACCGGATTGAGGCCGTGGGCACGGGAGCGGAGGTCGGAGCGCTGGGCAGGTACGAGTTGAAGTGCGGGCATAGATAGGCGCTGATAGGGGCGCAGGCAAAGAGGGGCAACCGACGCCCGCCAAAGGCGGAATCGTGCGCAGCCATAGGGCGCGCCAGCGGTCGGAATGCGGATTGGCGCGTATTATCCGTCAAACTGACGCGGATCGGCGGTAAAAACAGCAATTCGGGTGAAAAACCTTCGGTGCGGCGTATTCGCCGGGCGCCGGAGACGGGAACAGGCGTATTTTGGAATGGCGAAGAACAAATTCAACCAGTCGTGGCTGCACGACCATATCAACGATCCCTACGTAAAAATGGCCCAGCGCGAGGGCTATCGGGCCCGCGCAGCCTATAAACTGAAGGAAATCGATGATCAGGACAAGCTGATCCATCCGGGTCAGGTCATCGTCGACCTGGGCGCGGCGCCCGGCAGCTGGAGCCAGTACGCCCGCAACAAGCTGGCGGCTTCGCCGCGGGCCAGGGACGGCAAGATCGACGGCGCGGTGATCGCGATCGATCTGCTGCCAATGGAGCCTGTCGCCGACGTCACTTTTATCCAGGGTGATTTCCGCGAGGAGGAGGTTTTCCGACAATTGGAGGCGGTCGTGCTGGAGGCCTCTGGCGGGGCCAAGATTGACCTTGTTTTGTCCGACATGGCCCCCAATTTATCTGGTGTGGCCTTCGCCGATGCGGCGCGGATCGAGTACCTGTGCGATCTGGCACTGGAATTTGCGCAGGCCCATCTGAAGCCGGAAGGGTCGTTGCTGGTAAAGTGTTTCCACGGCAGCGGTTACAGCCAGATCGTGGAAAAGTTCAAGCGCCACTTCAAGGTCGTCGCCAAACGCAAGCCCAAGGCGTCGCGCGACAAGTCTTCAGAGACCTTTATTCTTGGGCGCTACCTGAAAGCGGTGGATTGAAGATACGGTCGAGCACAGGCGAAGTATCTGGCGGCACCGGTCCTATCGGCGCCATAGTTTCGCTGTTTCCCCCCGAGGGCGGGCGCTGCATTACAATGCAGCTATCCGTTGGCAAGGCAATTGCAAAGGAGTTCGGCCTTGAATAACAACCTGTTTCAAAAGGCGGCAATCTGGCTCGTGATCGCGCTGGTGTTGTTTACCGTCTTCAAGCAGTTCGACAAGCCCCGTGCGCAGGACGGCGTCACCTATTCGCAGTTCATGGATGACGCCAAGAATGGCAAGGTGAGCCGTGTCGACGTGCAGGGCCGCAACCTGGTGGTCTCGCCCAAGGAGGGCGCGAAGTACACCATCATCTCGCCGGGCGACATCTGGATGGTCGGCGACCTGATGAAGTATGGCGTCCAGGTGACCGGCAAGGCCGACGACGAACCGAACGTGCTGGTCCAGGCGCTGTACTATCTCGGACCGACCCTGCTGATCATCGTGTTCTGGTTCTACATGATGCGTCAGATGCAGGGGGGCGGGAAAGGCGGAGCATTCTCATTCGGCAAATCCCGCGCGCGCCTGATCGATGAAAACCAGAATGCCGTGACCTTCCAGGACGTCGCCGGTTGCGACGAGTCCAAGGAAGAAGTGGTCGAGCTGGTCGACTTCCTCAAGGATCCGCAGAAATTCCAGAAGCTGGGCGGCCGCATCCCGCGCGGCGTGCTGCTGGTTGGCCCCCCGGGTACCGGCAAGACGCTGCTGGCGCGTGCCATTGCCGGCGAGGCCAAGGTGCCGTTCTTCAGCATCTCGGGCTCGGACTTCGTGGAAATGTTCGTCGGCGTGGGCGCGGCCCGTGTGCGCGACATGTTCGAGAATGCCAAGAAGCAGGCGCCCTGCATCGTGTTTATCGATGAAATCGACGCAGTCGGTCGCCATCGTGGCGCCGGCATGGGCGGCGGCAACGACGAGCGCGAGCAGACCCTGAACCAGATGCTGGTCGAGATGGATGGCTTCGAGGCCAACTCGGGCGTAATCGTGATCGCCGCGACCAACCGTGCCGACGTGCTGGACAAGGCGCTGCTGCGTCCGGGCCGTTTCGACCGCCAGGTCTACGTTGGCCTGCCGGACATCCGCGGCCGCGAGCAGATCCTGAAGGTCCATATGCGCAAGGTGCCGATCGGCAACGATGTGGACGCCTCGGTGATCGCACGCGGTACCCCGGGCTTCTCGGGCGCCGACCTGGCCAACTTGGTCAACGAGGCCGCGCTGTTTGCCGCCCGCCGCAGCAAGCGCGTGGTCGACATGCAGGACTTCGAGGACGCCAAGGACAAGATCTACATGGGTCCAGAGCGCAAGTCGACGGTCATGCGCGAGGAAGAGCGCCGTGCCACGGCTTATCACGAGTCGGGCCATGCAGTGGTGGCCAAGCTGCTGCCCAAGGCCGACCCGGTGCACAAGGTCACCATCATGCCGCGTGGCTGGGCCCTGGGCGTGACCTGGCAATTGCCGGAGCATGACAAGTATTCGAAGTACAAGGACAGCATGCTGGAAGAGGTCGCAATCCTCTTCGGCGGCCGGGCGGCGGAAGAGGTCTTCCTCAACGCCATGAGCACCGGCGCATCCAATGACTTCGAGCGCGCCACCAAGATCGCCCGCGACATGGTGACCCGCTTCGGCATGAGCGATTCGCTCGGCGCCATGGTCTACGTGGACACCGAGCAGGATGGCATGTTCGGCAAGCTGTCGTCGAAGACCGTTTCGGAAGCGACCCAGCAAAAGGTCGATGCTGAGATCCGCCGCATCATCGACGAGCAATACGCGCTGGCCAAGCGCCTGCTCGAGGAGAACCGCGACAAGGTCGAGGCGATGACCAATGCGCTGATGGAGTGGGAAACCATCGATGCCGAGCAGGTGAACGACATCATGGCCGGCAAGCCGCCGCGCCCGCCGCGTGGCGCGTCGGGCCAGAACGGTGGCGGTAGCACGCCGTCCGGTGGTTCGCCGGTGGCGCCGACCAACGCTCCGGCCACGGCCTGACAGATCGCCTGATCCGGCAGCAGTGGACGTGCAGTCCTGAAAGATGAAGATGAAGCCGGTGCCTGCGCACCGGCTTTTTCCATTTGCGCACCCGTTCGCGCCCCAGATTTCCTTCGGCATTACCTACCTTGCAACAGACTTCACAGACCAAGCATTTCCAGTGCGGCCGCTATCGCTTCGCGCTGGACCAACGCCCGCTCGTGATGGGCATTCTCAACGTCACGCCGGATTCCTTCTCTGACGGCGGCGAGCATGCCACTCGCGATTCGGCCCTGCGCCACGCCGAGCGCCTGATTGCGGAAGGCGTGGACATCATCGATATCGGCGGAGAATCGAGCCGCCCGGGTTCTGCGTCGCTGCCGCTGGACCAGGAGCTGGCGCGAGTGATCCCCGTGGTCGAGGCCCTGCGCGACTGCGGCAAGCCGCTTTCGATCGATACCTACAAGCCGGAAGTCATGCGCGCTTCGCTGGCGGCCGGGGCGGATCTCATCAACGATATCTGGGGCTTCCGCATGCCCAGCGCGGTCGAGGCGGTGGCCGAGGGGCAGGCCGGCCTGTGCATCATGCACATGCAGCGCGATCCCCAGACCATGCAGGAAGATCCGCACTACGACGATGTCGTGGCCGAGGTGAACGCATTCCTGGCCGAGCGCGTCGCTATCCTGCGAGCTGCCGGAGTCGATGACGCGCGCATCGCCCTTGACCCGGGGTTTGGCTTTGGCAAGACTCCGGATCATAATCTGCGCCTGCTCGGCCAGTTGCCGCGGCTGGTCCAGGATGGCCTGCCGCTGCTGGTGGGGCTGTCGCGCAAGTCGACGCTGGGCGCGATCCTTGGCGGGAAGCCGCCGCAGCAGCGTGTTGCAGCCAGCATTGCGGCCGCGGTATGTGCGCTGGAGCGCGGAGCGTTTATCGTGCGTGTGCATGATGTGGAACAGACGGTGGATGCGCTCAAGACCTGGTGGGCCGTCCGGAATGAAGCCGTCGGACAAGTTTGAGAAATTGCCAGACAGAGCAAAAGGAATTCGCGAATGACGCGCAAGTATTTCGGGACCGATGGCGTGCGGGGCAAGGTAGGAGAGGCACCGATCACGCCGGATTTTGTGATGCGGTTGGGCCATGCCGCAGGCAAGGTGCTTGCCCATGGCGCGAAGACCGGCCAGGGCCATCCCACCGTGCTGATCGGCAAGGACACGCGCATTTCCGGCTATATGCTCGAGGCCGCACTTGAGGCCGGTTTCACTTCAGCCGGCGTCCACGTGCTGCTGACCGGACCGCTGCCCACGCCGGGCATCGCCTACCTGACACGTGCGCTGCGCCTGTCCGCGGGGGTGGTGATTTCGGCCAGCCACAATCCTTACTACGACAACGGCATCAAGTTCTTTTCAGCCGACGGCGACAAGCTTCCGGACGAAGTCGAAGCGGAAATCGAGGCCGCGCTCGAAGAGCCGATGGTCTGCGCGCCATCGGAAGAGCTGGGCCGTGCCCGCCGCATCAATGACGCCGCGGGCCGCTATATCGAGTTCTGCAAGAGCACCTTCCCGCACGAGCAGGATCTGCATGGCCTGAAGCTGGTGGTGGACTGCGCCCACGGCGCCGCGTATCACATTGCCCCGCACGTGTTCCACGAGCTGGGCGCCGATGTCATTTCAATTGGCAACCAGCCCGATGGCCGCAATATCAATGACGGCTATGGGGCAACTGCGCCCGGCAAGCTGGTGGAAGCCGTCAAGGCACATGGCGCCGACCTCGGCCTGGCGTTCGATGGCGACGCCGATCGCCTGCAGGTGGTGGACGCAAGCGGCCGCCTCTACAACGGCGACGAGCTGCTCTACCTGATCGTGCGCGATCGCCAGGCTGCGGGACAGGAGGTCAAGGGCGCGGTCGGCACCCTGATGACCAATATGGCCGTGGAGCTGGCGCTCAAGCGCATCGGCGTCGAGTTTGTGCGGGCCAAGGTGGGTGACCGCTACGTGCTGGAAGAACTCAACAAGCGCAACTGGACGCTGGGCGGAGAAGGATCCGGCCACCTGCTGTGCCTGGATCGGCACAGCACTGGCGACGGCATCGTATCCGCGCTGCAGGTGCTGGCCGCGCTGCGCCGCAGCGGCAAGACGCTTGCCCAGTTGCTCGAAGGCGTGGCCCTGTTCCCGCAGACGCTGGTCAATGTCCGGGTGGCGAAGGGTTTCGACTGGCAGTCGCACGCCGGCCTGCAGGCTGCCCGTGCCGTGATCGAGCCGGAACTCGAGGGACGTGGCCGGGTGCTGATCCGCGCCTCCGGAACCGAGCCGGTAGTTCGCGTGATGGTGGAGGCGGAAAAGGCAGAGACTGCCGAGCGCGCGGCCAACACGCTTGCGGAGGCGCTGCGCGCCTGAAGCGTCGCTTCCACATAAGGAACGCCGGGCTGGTCCCGGCGTTTTTTTATGCATGTTTTGCAATTAACAGTTGTCACTTCAGACGTGCGTGAAAGGCCGGTGGATGGCAGTGAATCGGCTCCAGCACTGGCTTTCAAGAAGATTTGAAGATGTCACGGAATTGTCATATGCGGAGCATAGAGTTCGTCTTGTCAAAAATTTGTCATTCCCAACCAATGTTCTCTGGAGGACATATGAAGCTGGTCAAGACTGCCGTAGCAGGCATCGTGTCGATGGTGGTGGCGGGTACTGCGTTCGCGGCGGAAATTACCGGTGCTGGCGCTTCTTTCCCGGCGCCCGTGTATTCCAAGTGGGCCGACGCATACCAAAAAGCAACGGGTAACAAGGTCAACTATCAATCGATCGGATCGTCGGGCGGCATCAAGCAGATTGGCGCCAAGACGGTCGATTTCGGCGCGTCGGATGCGCCGCTGAAGGATGAAGACCTCAGCAAGCAAGGTCTCGTGCAATTCCCGACGGTGATCGGCGGTGTGGTGCCCGTGATCAACCTGCAGGGCGTGAAGCCGGGTGAGCTGACCATCACTGGTGAAGTGCTGGCCAACATCTACCTGGGCAAGATCAAGAAGTGGGATGATCCTGCCATCAAGGCGCTGAATCCGCACGCCAAGCTGCCGAACCAGGACATCCTGCCGGTGCGCCGCGCAGACGGCTCGGGCACGACCTTCATCTTCACCAACTACCTGTCCAAGGTCAGCCCCGACTGGAAGAGCTCGGTGGGCGAAGGCACCACGGTCAACTGGCCGGGTGGTGGCACGGGCGGTAAGGGCAACGAGGGCGTGGCCGCCTTCGTGCAGCGCCTGAACGGCGCGATCGGCTACGTCGAGTACGCCTACGCCAAGCAGAACAAGATGACCCACCTGAACATGAAGAATGCTTCGGGTGCCGTGGTTCAGCCGGGCGATGACGCCTTCAAGGCCGCGGCAGCCGGTGCGGACTGGAGCAAGAGCTATTACCAGATCCTGACCAACCAGCCGGGCAAGACTGCATGGCCGATCGCCGGCGCCACCTTCATCCTGGTGCACAAGAACCAGGAGAAGGCCGCGCAGGGTGCGGAAGTGCTGAAGTTCTTCGACTGGGCCTACAAGAGCGGCGGCAACATGGCTGCTGACCTGGATTACGTGCCGCTGCCCGAAGCGGTCGTGAACCAGATCCGTTCGACCTGGAAGACCAGCGTCAAGGACGCATCGGGCAAGGCGCTGTACTGATCGGCTGATTGCTTGATCGCTTGAGCGCCTGAACGTCGGGGGGCCCC